>NZ_CP017674.1:1403396-2105094 GCF_001792815.1 Microbacterium sp. BH-3-3-3
CGTATTGGCGCACCATCAGCCGGCCCGTCTTCGCCGTCGACTTCCAGTGCACCTGGCGCCGGGAGTCCCCCGGAACGTATTCGCGGATCGCGTGGAACGACATGTCGGCGTCGACGAGGCGGCGGGTGGCGTTGCCCTCGAGGTCGCGCATGAGGCCGGCGCTGGTGGAGGGGAGCCCCACCGTGCGGGGGTGCACGAACACCTCGTGCACGTCGTCGAAGGCGTGCTCGCGCCGGAGCAGACCGATCGGGTCGCTGCGCACGGTGGTGACGGGGCCGACCCGCACGACCCCGCGCGGAAGCGGTGGGATCTCGAGCGGCTCGGTCGTGTCCTGACCCGGGCGGAGCAGGGGAACCCCGAACTCGACGAGCCCACGGCCGACCGGGATGTCGAGACGACCGGGGAGCGTGGGGCGCGCACTCTCGTTGCGCACGACGATCTCGCCGGTCACCCCGTGGCCGGCGACCACGCGTTCGTGGGTGAGGGCCAGGTCGACGGCGTACGCGCGCGCGCCGAACAGGAACGGCACGGCCATCACCAGCAGCAGCAGGGCGGCGCTGCCCGCGACCATCCACTCGACCCAGCCGAAGATCAGTCCGAACACCAGCCCGAGCGAAGCGGACACCACGACCACGGCACCGGCCGGGCGCACAGTTCTGCCCGCCCACCGCGCAGCCGCGGCCACCGCCTCGGTCGCCACGCGCCAGGCCTCGGCGACCTGCACGACCGCGCGCACGATCCGGCGCTGCCGGCGGGTCGACGTCGAGGTGATCGACGTGCGCGAGCCGGTCGCCACCGTGCCGGCCGACGTGCGCGTCAGACTCGACTCGTTGAGGTTCACATCGGGCATGACCCGACCCCCGGAGGTGAGGATGCCACGGCCACCGCCATCGTCACGCGCTTTCGCGCTGCGTGGGCGGCAGGGTGTCGAGCAGCACCTGACCCACGACGGCCTCCTGCGTCACGCCGTCGAACTCCGCCTCGGGGTGAAGGATCAGCCGGTGCGAGAGCACGGGCACGGCGAGCGCCTTCACGTCGTCGGGGGTCGCGTACGTGCGGCCCTGCGACGCCGCACGGGCGCGCGTCGCGCGGGTGAGACCCAGCGCACCGCGGATGCTGACGCCGAGCCGCACCTCGTCGGCCGTGCGGGTGGCATCCACGAGTCGCACGATGTAGTCGAGCACGAGCGCGTCGACGTAGACGGATGCCGCGAGGTCGGCCATGCCGACGAGGGCCTGCGGCGTGATGATCGGGCGGAGGTCGGCCGTGGCGACGGCGCCGCCGTCGAGGATGCGGATGGTCGCGGCGTGGTCGGGGTAGCCGAGCGAGGTGCGCAGGAGGAAGCGGTCGAGCTGCGCCTCGGGCAGGCGATAAGTGCCGGCCTGCTCGACGGGGTTCTGCGTCGCCAGCACGAGGAACGGCACGCCGACCTCGCGCGAGACGCCGTCGATGGTGACGCTGCCCTCTTCCATGACCTCGAGCAGCGCCGACTGCGTCTTCGGGCTCGCGCGGTTGATCTCGTCGGCGAGGACGATGTTGGCGAAGATCGGGCCGGTGTGGAACTCGAACGAGCCCGTCTTCTGGTCGTAGACCGTGATGCCGGTGATGTCGCCGGGGAGCAGGTCGGGGGTGAACTGGATGCGGGTGTTCGTGCCCTGCACCGACTGCGCGACGGCGCGCGCGAGCGAGGTCTTGCCCGTGCCGGGGACGTCTTCGAGCAGCACGTGTCCGTCGCTCAGCATGGCGGTGAGCACCAGTTCGACCACGTGCCGCTTGCCGAGGACGGCGCGCTCGACGTTGTCGGCGATCTGCGAGAAGGTCTGGGAGAACCAGGTGGCCTGCTCCTGGGTGATCGTCATGTCGGTGGTGTCTTCCTGTGGCGGGGGGGGCGGGGTGTCGGGTGCCGGACGTCGGCGGACGGGGCGTCAGTCGGGCGGGGTGTCTTTGGGAGGCTGGGAGGGCTCGGCGGCCTTGCCGGGATCGCACGTGCCGTCGACCTTGAGAGTGGCGGATTCGAGCCCCCAGTCGCGCGACGACCAGTCGATCTTGACGGTCACGCCCGTGACGCTGACGGCACCGCGGGGGACGGTGCGGGGATCGTCCCCGGTGCCGAGTTTGTTGCCGTTCTTGTCGCGGTAGGTCGCCCCGGCGTACGACGGGGTTCCGTTGCCGATGTCGTTGCTGGTGTCCCACGCCGCTTTCAGCTGGCTCCCGGCGACGCAGGAGTCGATGGAGGCGCGGGCCTGCACCTGGTAGGGCGCGCTGCCGGAGGCCGCGTCCACCGAGCCGCGATTCGACCGCGTCGGCCAGACCTTGTGCTGGAAGTAGACGCCGATGTTCGGGTCGCGGTCGTACACGCTGGTTCCGGGACCCCAGTTCTCGTAGACGGTCTCGTTGTTGCGCGGGGGATCGTCACCCTCCTGGATGCCGCTGATCCGCCAGTACGCCTCGTCGCCCTCCACGTCGGGGCTCGCTCCGACCCGGAAGGTGTACCCGCGCGGGGCGGTGGGGTCTTGCGTGGCGTCGACCGACTTCTCGATGGTCTCCGACCCGTACACGCGCCCGTCGTAGACCGAGTCGACGCACAGCCGCACCGTGTACGTCTGGCCGTCGTCCTTCCCGGGGAACTCGGCGCGCTTCTTCTCGCCGTCGACCCGGCAGGCGCCGTCGAGGGCGAAGCCGTAGCGCAGGGTCGAGTCGTCGCCGTTGGTCGACGCGGAGCCCTCGGCGCTGATCGTGACCTTTCCGCCTCCGTTCTGCGTCGACGTGAGTTTCAGCTCCAGCTGCGTGGGCTTTCCCACCCCGTGGGCCGTGAACACCAGCGCCTGCCCGGTCTGCGATCCGCCGAGCCCGGGGGGCACCGTGAAGCGCGAGATGGGCGTGACCGACACCTCGGTACCGGTGTTGCTGCCGACGGTGAAGCCCCGCAGCGTGACGCTGTCTTGATTGCGGCCGACGTCGACCTTCTTCGTCTCGCCCGAGGCGCTCTTGACCTCGAGCGTGCCGGTCTCGGCCGATTCGATGCCGGTGATGGTCAGGTCGGCGACCTTGCCGTCGCCCCCGGTCTGCACGGGCTCGAAGCTCGCCCCCGCCGGGCGGTTGGGGGTGTCGTAGGCCCAGGCGGTCGTGCGCACCGACGCAGTGGACTCCCCCACGCTGTTCACGGCGTTGACAACGTACTCGCGCTGCTCCCCGTTGGGGGCGGCGATGGTCGGGCAGGCGCCGTCGGGGCCGCACTGCGCGACGACCTCGCCGCGCCATCGCACCGTGTAACCGGCCAGTGACGGGTAGGCGCGACGGGCCTCGCCCGGGTCGATGCGCAGGGTCACCGAGCCGTCGGAGTACGCGGTCTGCCGCACGCTCGCGGGGCCACGGGGATAGCCCAGCAGGTCGAGCACGACCCGCGCGTCGCGGGTGGCGGCGGTGGTGCGCCCCTGGGCGTCGCGCAGGGTGACGCTGGCGCTGCAGGTCGCACCGGGAGCATCGGTCGACCACGACGCGACGATGCTGGACGACGACGCCACCGAGAAGTTCACCCCGGTGCACGAGGCCGTCGGGCGCACGCCCACGACCTCGAGCGGCGTGCGCGGCAGCGGGTTGACCTCACCCGTGATGCCGATGACGCCGATGCTGCAGCTCGACCCCGAGGCCTGCGAGCACTGCGACGACGTCGTGCCGCCCTGCGGCAGGGTCGAGGGGGCCGCGCCCACGCGCAGCACGAGTCGGGCCGGGGCGACGGCGTTGTGGCTGGTGACCGAGATGATGGCGGCGTTGTCGGTGCCCGGCACGGCGCGGTCGGTGCCGGTCACGGTGACCGTCGACCCGTCGAGCGCGACCTGGAAGGCCGAGCCCGAGTACTCCAGCGCGTAGCGGATCGCGCCCCAGTCCTCACGTCCCAGCTGCCACGACGTCATGTTGCGCAGGTCGAAAGTCGCCGTCTCGCCCGGTCCGACGCTGAGCGCGCCCGGCCGCAGCTCGGGCTGGGGATCGCGGGCGATCACACCGATCGGCACCGAGAGCACGGTCCAGTCCTGCGTGCCGGCGACCCGCACGGGCACCTGGCACGCATCGGTCCAGGGGGAACCGGTACCCGCGTCGTAGCGCACCACGGATCCGGTCACGCTGCAGCGACCCTCGGCGCGGACGCCGGTGGTCGTGACGTCGGGGCCGACTTCGAGGGTCGCGCGTCGAGGGAGGGCCACCAGCGAGGCCATGTCGAACTCGACCGAGGCGAGCTCGTCAACGCGCTGGGCCGTGCCCGGGCGCAGCGACAGGCTCAGATCGTCGTCGCCCGGCACGCGCAGGAACGCGTACGTGGTGACGTCGGTGTCACCCGAGCGGCCCGAGACGGCGAACGGGATGACGCGGCGGGTGGTGGGCAGCTCACCCGAGATCTGCCGCCCGTCGACGCGGAGGTCGGCGGGCTGTCCCCACAGCGCCACGTCGAGCGACCCGACGTCGCCCGCCGACCAGGTCGCCTTGCCCGCGAGCACGTCGACGCCCGAGGTGAAGTCGTCGCGGTTCTCGACGGTCAGCACGGTGTCGGCGACGACGGGGTAATCGGGCACGCTCTCGCGCACGACCTTCACCACGATGAGCCCGCGCCCGGTGTTGCCCGAGTCCGACTCGACGTCGTAGAGGAACGACATCGTGCCGGGCGACTCACCGGCGCGCAGGACCACGCCCGTGTCGGTCAGTGTCCGCACGAAACCGTTCAGGCGCGCGTACTCCGGGTTGTCGCTGCCATCGACCAGAGTCTGCGGCAGATCGGGGCGCACCCCGGTGAGCGTGAGACGGCCCTGCGTGGGGTCGATGTCGTTGGCCAGGGGACTGACGCGGATCTCGCTGTCGGCCCCCGCCTGCACCTGCACGTAGTCGGTGAAGGTGATGGGACTCGGGTTGGCCTCGGCGTCGAGGACTCCGATGCGCACCGTGCCCTCACCGGTCGCGCCGGCGGTGTCGGAGACCCGGTAGCGGAACGTGATCTGCCCCCGGTCGCCCGGCACCGACGAGTAGACGATCGAGGAACCATCCGGCGTCACGGATGCCGTACCCCGGTCGGGCTGGCTCACGATGCGATCGAGGGTGACGGCGTCGCCGTCGGGGTCGACGCCGAAGCCGTGGAACTCCACCGTGGTCGTCCCGCCGCTGAGGACGCGGCCCTCGAGCGTGTCGGGCAGCGGGGCGCGGTTGGCCTCGCCGCCGAGCACCGTGATGCGCACCGTCGCCTCGTCCCAGAGCGCCGGGGTGCCGGTCGTGAAGACGCGGTAGGTCACCTCGTACGACCCCGGCGCGGTGGGAGCGAGGTAGCGCAGCACCCCTGCCGACGCGAAGGCCAGCGCGTCGCTGGCCGGCTGAGCCTGCACGCTCGACGGGTCGAGGGTGGGTCGCCCCCCGGCGGGCGAGATGTCGTTGTCGAGCACGGGGATGTCGATCTGCGCGCCCGCGCGCACCGTCACGGTGTCGTCGACCGCGATGGGCGCGATCTCGGGGGCGGGCGGAAGGAGGTACACGGTGGCCTCACCGGTCACCCGGGATCCCTCGTCGTCGGTGCCGTCGCTGACGGTGTACCCCACCGTTCCGAGCAGACCCGCGCTGCCGTCGGCCGTGCTGCCCGAGACGCGCAGATCGTTCTGCCCGACGGTGTCCACCGTCAACGACGCGCCGTCTTCGGCGGCCGGCTGCACGTCGCTGAGCAGCAGGACTCGGCCGGTGGGGTTGGACACGGCCGAGAACACGTCGAGAGTGGCGTCTTCTTGCGGTCGCACGAACGCCACGACCGGCGAGGTCGACAGCTGCGCGGGGGCGTCGCCCGGGAGCAGCGTGATGCGCGCGGTGCCGTTGGCGTCGCGTCCTCCGCCGTTGACGGTGAAGTCGACGCGGTACACCCCCGGCTGCGACGCCGAGAAATCGAACGTGGTGCTGCCGCCCACGACGGTGGCGTTGGCGGTGGCCTCGTCGAGCACGCGCACCGAGGTCAGGGTGACGTCACCGGCCGTTCCCGTCACGTGGGGCCCGACGTCGACGGTCAGCGACGAGCCGGCGGTGTCGAGCCGGGTGAACGACTGCACGGCCAGGGTGGGGTCGGGCGCCACCCGGATGACGAGCGGCTTCGTCGTGGTCGCTCCCGCGGTATCGGCCACGGTGACGTCGAGCTGGACGTTCTGCTCGCCGCCAGAGCCGTCGTCGGCGTGCTGGTAGACGACGTCGCCGGCGGGGGTCGCGGCGACCGTGCCGACGCCGCCCGGGTTGTCGACCGACAGCAGCAGCAGCGGGTCTCCGTCGGGGTCGACCCACCCGGGCAGCACCGGGACGGTGATAGTGCCTCCGCGCGCGACCTCGGGGGTCGGCCACTGCTGCAGACACGTCTCGACGCCGCACCAGACGGGGGCGGAGTTCGTGTCGGCGGGCGAGACGGAGAGGGTCACGGTGGTGGAGGGCGAGGTGAGCCCATCGGCCGTGGTGCCGTCGGTCACGGCGTACGAGAACGTCGCCGTCCCGGTCGCCCCGGGCGTCACCCGCACCGCCAGGCGCTGCCCGGCGTCGGTGACGGTGAGGGAGCCGAAGCCGGGGTCGAGACCGGTGACGCTCTCGGCCACGATGCTCAGCACGTCTTCGTTCGGGTCGTGGTCGTTCAGCAGCACCGGAAGCGTGACGAGGCGCCCGGCGCGCACGCCGAAGGAGTCGGGTTCGGCGACGGGCGGCTTCGGGTCGAGCACGACGCTGAGCTGTTCCTCGCTCTGGACGGCCGCCTGCTCGGTGCGGTCGTCGAGCGACCAGTTCTGGCTGGAGGCCACGAGGGCGCCGTCGGGCACCGTCCACACCCACCCCGATCGCGTCTCGTTGAGGATCACGGCGTGGTCGGTCGCGACGAAGACCGGTCGCCGTTGGTCGGGCATGGTCACCCCGCCGTAGTCGAGGTCGGTCTCGCCCTGGTCGGAGCGCCACAGCGTGCCGCGCGCGTCTCCGGGCAGCAGCCATGCCGCGTACGCGACGCCCTGGTGGGTGAGCGGTCGCGCGGGCTGACCGAGCACGGCGCCCCCGCCGCCCACCTCGCGACGGGGTTCCGATCCGTCGGCGGGAACGCTCCACAGCGACTGTTCGTCAGCGATGTACACCGACCGCGCATCGGCGTCGGCCTCACCGACGACCGTCTGCTCGCCCGTGTCGATGTCGACGGGGTCCGCCCCTCGGACCCAGACGCGTCCGGCGTCGGGGTCGACGAGCACCCAGGCGTCTCCCGCCGCCGACAGCACGGGGGCCGCCACGTCGACGTCGAGAGCATCGCGGGCTCGGACCTCGTCGGCCTCGAGGTCGTATCGGATGACCGAGGCGTCCGCCGAGGAGTACGCGAAGAGCATTCCCCTCGCGTCGAGCGCGATGGCATCCGCGGTGTAGGACTGGGCGCCCTCGTCGCCGGCCGTTCCGAAGGGATCGAGTTCGGTCGTGCTCTGACCGGCCCGACTCAGCCGACCCGCGAACAGCGTGCCGGTGTCGGTGCGGTACACGGCGTAGTCGCCCGCCGTCACCACCGACGTCGTGCCGGCCGGGGTGTCGGGCGCGGACTCGAGCTGCTCCCGCTGAAGATCGATCGGCTGGGCCTCATCGATGCGGGTGAGCTTGCTGAAGCTGTCGGTGAAGAGGTACGCCCCGTCGCCGCTCTGGGCCACCTGGCTGGGGTTGCCCGCGGTGCGGACGGTGTCGAGCTCGCCCACCGTCGTGTTCACGCGGGCGTACCGCTGCCCCTCGCCCGTCTGCAGCGCCCACACCGACGTGTCGACCTCGGGCGTCTGCTGGGCGTCGAGACCGGGCCAGACGATGCTGGCGGTCACCACGAGGGCGACGGCCGCGAGGCTCGAGCCCAGACCGATGAGGGTCCGGCGCTTCATCACAGCACCCCCGTGGCGTAGAGCGCGGCCACGGCGACGGCGCCCGCGGTCACGAGCGTGGCGCCGGCCAGCACCCAGGGCAGCACCCGGTACGTCGGCGAGGAGGGAGAGGCGATGTCGGTGTCCTCGTCGCGCGCGAGGCCCGCCATGCCCGACGCGCCGCGGACCTTGCGGGATCCCTCGCGCTCGAGGCGGGAGCGCACCGGCCCGCGCTGGGTGGCGTCGGCGAAGTCGACCGTGCGCGCACCGGACGTCCACTCGGCCGCCGGCACCTCGAGCGGGGTCGCCGGTGATCCGAGCTCGGACTGCACCCGCTGCAGGGCCTCGCCGAACGCGCGGGCGCTGGGCTGGCGATCACCGGGGTTGCGCGACATCGCCGTCGCCAGCACCGCCTGCAGCGAGGGCGGGACGTCGGTGCGCGAGATGTCGGTGTACGTCGCCCGGGCGATGCGGCGGCGCAGCTGCTCGCGCGAGTTCTGCCCGCGCTCGCGGCGCTCGAAGGGGCTGTGCCCCGCCAGCAGCGAGTACACGGTGGCCCCGAGGCTCCACACCTCGCTCGCGACGGTTCCGGCGGTCTGCTCCGCGACCACCTCGGGAGCGCTCCATGGCACCGACATCGCCAGCATCTCGTCGGCACCGTGCGGCGCGAGCGACGACGAGATGCCGAAGTCGGCGAGCACCGGGGCACCGAACGTGGTGACGAGGATGTTGCTGGGCTTGACGTCGCGGTGGATGAGCCCGGCGTGGTGGGCCGACTCGAGGGCTCCCGCCATGCGCACCCCGATCGAGAGCACCTCGGCCACGGGCATGCGCTCGACGCGGTAGCGCTGCGCCAGCGACCCCGGGCAGAACTCCATGACGATGTAGGGCCGCCCGTCGGCGGAGATGCCCGCCTGGTAGACGGTCACGATCGACGGGTGCGCCGACAGGTGCGCGAGCACGTCGGCTTCGGCGTTGAACATGCGCAGCAGGTCGGCGTCGCGCGCATCGCTGGGCAGGACCTTGACCGCGACGTCGCGGCGGGGCATGTCCTGCCCGTAGAGGAAGACGTCGGCGAAGCCGCCCGAGCCGAGCGGGCGGATGTAGGCCAGCCCGGGCAGGATGGGCGGCGACGACGGAAGCCGCTGCGGCATCGAGCCCCCTCCCGGACGACGCGCCCGCGACTCAGCGGGCGGACAACTGGAGCATGCTAACAAAAGCGCCTTTGTGTGCCCCGCAGCTTGTCCCCACCACCCCTCCCCCACAGGGCGGAGGCGAGCGCTCCGACCGGCTCGGGGATCGTTTCCCGAGCCCCGAGATTCAGGATGCCGAGGGGCCCGGTTCGCGCGGATCGAACGGGGCGTCGAGCGAACGCGTCAGGTCGTCGAGCATCGCGGCGATCTGCGGTTCCACGTATTCGGCGACCGCCGCCTGGATGCGCAGCCGATGGTGCAGCAACACCGTGCACACCTCGCGACCGATCATGTTGGCGTAGTCGTCGGCGAGCCCCACTTCTTGCCGCAGCGCCGCCTTCGCGGCATCCGACAGCGGGGGCAGGACCGGAAGCGACGCCTCCTCTTCGGCGGCCAGGCCCGTCAGCGTGAACAGGAACGGTGAACCCGGCTCCGGGTCGGGATCGAGCGGCATCCCCTCGAACTCCGGCTCGAGCCCCTCGGCCGGCCGATACGACCGCCGCCGGTTGCGATCGGCCTGCTGATCGAGCTCGTTCTGCAGCATGGGGAGGTTTCGGGCGGTGTAGTCGGCGACCGCGTGATCGACGATGGCCTTCACCCGCGTCGACAGGCCGTGCTGCACCCCGTGGGGCACGTCGGACCCGAGTCCGGCCGCCGAGAGCACGGGCGAACCGAAACAGCGACGGCACGGGGCGACCCGGCCGCGGTGATGGGCGGGCTCCCACCGGGGCAGCCAACGCAGCCAGGCATCCACCGCCTGACCGACCTGGCTTTCGAGCGACCGCTCCACGGCCCCTACGCTAGTGCGACACGCCCGGAGAAGTCAGGATGCCGCGACCGGGCGCGTCGGCATCCCCGGGCGGCACGAGAGGCCCGCCCCGGTCGTCGACGTGTCAGGGCGTCTCGTCGTCGTCTTCCCAGCGCCACCGCGGGCCGTTCGACCGCGAGCGGACGAGCAGCACCCCGAACAGACCCGCCAGCAGGCCCGCACCCGCGACGACCGCACCCGGGAAGCCGAGGGCGACGCTGCCGGCGGCGGCGAGCCCGCGGGCGGGGTCGGCACCCCCGACGATCGCGCCGACGACGATCCCGAGCACCTCGCCGACGTAGGCACCGACCGCACAGGGCACCGCCGTCAGGTACCCCGGCGGGTCGGCGCGCAGGCCCCACCACAGCACGCCGGCGAACGCCAGCAGCGCCAGCAGCTGCCCGATCACGCCGGGGATCGCGCCGAGCCCGCGCACGGGGATGACGTCGGCGTCGAGCACGAGGCTCATGACACCGAGCCCGCCGATCGACAACGCGATGAACGTCACCGACGCGAAAACGACCGCGACCGGCGGGGTCACCCCGGCCGGTCGCGGTTCGTTCGTCATGGCATCCGTCAGCCCGCGAGCTGGGGACCCGCTTCGAGCGTGCGCTCGTACTCGCGCTGCGCCTCGGCGTTGATCTCGGTGACGCGGCGACCGCGCGCGGCGACCCACGCGCCGAACCAGATCGTCAGCTCACGGCCGAGCACGAAGGCGACGATGGCCAGGGGCACCAGCGCGTTGTCGCGGAGAAGTTCGGCCGACGCGCGCGCGGTGACCATCCAGAACGGGGCGGCCAGCAGCACGCCGAGCAGGTGCCCGAGCCAGGCGATGACGCCCACGACGAGGCCCCAGACGACCCAGTGCCCCCAGCGTCCGCGGTTGATGAGCGCGCCGAGGAACCAGAAACCGAAGTAGAACGCGACGGTCGGCACCCACAGGCCCCAGGTGGCCAGCGTCGACAGCGCGGCCTGGCCGAGGTCGGCGACCTGCACGTCACCGGTCAGCAGACGCAGCCCGAGCGTGGCCGCCAGGTACAGCACGGCGAAGACGAGGGCGGCGAGCAGGCCGATCGCGCCGGCCGCGCCGCGGTTGCCGCGCGGGCGGGGCGCCTCAGGTGCCTGCACGAAGATGGGCTGAGGGCCCCCGACGACGCGGGTGGGCTCGTCGGCGACGGAGGACGCGACGGGGGTGGTCGCCGCGGTGGCGGCGCCGGCGGCGGTGACCCCCGCGGCGGCGGGATACGCCGTCGTGCGGTCATCGTCGTACCGGGGCGCCTCGGTGGTGGGCGTCGTGTCGGACGTGCGCGAGGTCGGGGTGGGCTCCGGCTCGGCCGACGCGGCGTAGGCGGCCCAGCGGGCGTCTTCGTCGTCGAGGTCGCTGGAGGACGAACCGGCGGATGCCGACGCGGTCACCGGCTCGACCGGAGACGCGTCATGCACCACCGGGGCGGGGTGTTCGCCCCGCGCCGACGAGTCGCCGGCGTCCTGGTGCTCGACCGGGGCGTGCTGGCTGAGGGAGGTGGCGTCGCGCTCGTGCGCCTCGCGCTCGTCCCAGGCGGCCTCGGCGACCGCTGGGTCGACCGCGTCACGACGGGCGGCTTCGGCATCGGCGAGGCCTTCGTGGGCCTGCCCGACGACGTCGCGCGGCTCATCCTTGGGCTCGTCGACGGGGTTGCCGTACGACTGGTGGTCGCTCATCGGTGTCTCCTCACGCGGTGCTTGCGGCGCAAGGCTATCCCGGGCACCGCGCCCGAGCGCGCAGGCGTGCCGTGCGATCCGCGTCTCGACCGTGTCTGCGGCGGCGCTTAGGGTGTTCCCATGCCCCGTCGCCCGTTCCTCCAGGTCGCCACCGTCGCGGTGATCGGCATCGCCGCGCTGGCACTCAGCGCGTGCGCCCCCGAGACCGGCGGCGACGCCGCGCCCGCGAGCCCCAGCGCCGCGGCGACGAGCGCGAGCCCGACACCGATCCCCACGATCACCCCGTCGGCGAAACCCGTGACCCTTCCCACCGACTGCCGCGCCCTGCTGTCGGCCGACGTGCTGGCCCAGCTCGGATCCACGCCGCTGAACGATCCGGCGGCCGGCCCCTCGGGCACGCTCGACGACGGCACCCTCGTGTGCATCTGGCGCGACCCCGCCGCCGACACCACGGGACTCGTCACCCGCATCTCGGCGATGGACCGCGGACCCGCCCTCGACATGTTGAACGACCTCGTGGCCACGCAGGGCTTCAGTTGCTACACGCCCGACGACGGCACGCGCTGCGAGAAGACCTGGATCAACGACACCTACCCCGTCAACGACGGCCGCACCCTCTTCTGGCGCGACGGCGTGCTCATCGACACCCAGTACTCGAACCTTGCCCCCACGGGCTACACGGCGAGCGTCATCGCCTCGATCTTCCCCGCGGCGACCCCGTCGCCCACGGCATCCCCCTCACCGTCCGCCTGAGCGCCCCCTTCGCGCACGGAGAAGTACTACTCGCCGAAGGCGTGGGATGCCACGATCGCGGCGTAGTCGGTCGGCATCCACCCCGAGAGGGTCGATGAGACCCAGCGGTCCGCGCGCAGGTCGTGCACCTCGACGAGATCCCCCACCTGCCGCTCGCAGTGCGTCGCGGCCTCGACGGTCTCGCAGTCGAAGCCCTGTGCCGTCAAGACGGCGGGCACGGCCGTCGCCGCCTCGGGCGTGACGGTCGACACGGTCGTCTCGACGAAGCGTCCGCTCTCGCCCCGCCAGTGGCACGTCACCACGACGGTGGGAGACGCCGCCGCCACGGCCTCGGGCGTCGACAGCGCCGGCGTGCGCCGCTGGGACAGCAGGGCTTCGGGCGACCAGACCAGCGACGACCAGAGGGGCTGCGAGTACAGATGCCGACAGTCTTCCGCGGGCCCGACCGGCTCGGGAGCGGCGGCGGGCGAGGACGAAGTGGCGGCGCGGAGGGTGTCGCCGACGAACGTGACGAGCGCGGGGACCCCGGGGGCCGCGAGCACGAAGAGCGCGGCGACGGCGGCCGCCGACAGCAGTCCGGCCGGCCATGCGAGCCAGAGGCTCCGCCCCCCGATTCGAGCCATTCGTTCCTCCTCGACCACGGTAGGCGCACTCCCCCCGCCGAAGCGGTCCTCGACACGCCGTGGGAGCGCGCCCGACCCGCGTGCGCTTTCACACCGACGGAACGGGGCGCGGTCGCGACGGCCGCCGTGCGCGGACATGATCCGGTCGCGCACGCCATCCTCGCCGACACGACGAAGGCCCCCGGCGTGCGCCGGGGGCCTTCGGGGGAATCAGGATGCCGCACCGAGGTGCGGCATCCGTCGATTCAGTTGTACGTACCGGGCGTGAAGTCGTCCGACGAGAAGCTGTCGAAATCGACGTAGCTCAGGTCGGCGTCGCTGTACGCGCCGTCCGAGGCGAAGATGCGGTTGGGGTACCGCTCGCTCTTGGCCTCTTCCGTCGCCTCGACCGTGACGTTGCGGTACTTCGCAAGTCCGGTTCCGGCGGGGATGAGCTTTCCGATGATGACGTTTTCCTTGAGACCGACGAGCGGGTCGCTCTTGCCCTCCATGGCCGCCTGCGTCAGGACGCGGGTGGTCTCCTGGAACGACGCGGCCGACAGCCACGACTCCGTCGCGAGCGACGCCTTCGTGATACCCATCAGCTCAGGACGACCCGACGCGGGGCGCTTGCCCTCGCCGACCGCCGCGCGGTTGATGTTCTGGTACCGCTTGAAGTCGACGAGCTCACCCGGGAGCAGGTCGGTGTCGGCGTGGTCGACGACGGTGACCTTGCGGAGCATCTGACGGACGATGACCTCGATGTGCTTGTCGTGGATCGGCACACCCTGCGAGCGGTACACGCCCTGGACGCCGTTCACGAGGTACTTCTGCACCTCGCGGGCACCCTGCACGCGCATGACCTCCTTGGGGTCGAGCGTTCCGACCTGCAGGGGCTCACCCACCGAGACGTGCTGGCCGTCTTCGACCAGGAGCGTCGCGCGCTTCAGGACGGGGTAGACCACCGGCTCGTCTCCGTTGTCGGGCGTGAGGATGACCTTCTTGGCCTTGTCGGTCTCGTCGATCGTGATGCGGCCGTCGGCCTCGGCGATCGGCGACGCACCCTTGGGGGTGCGGGCCTCGAAGAGCTCCTGCACGCGGGGCAGACCCTGCGTGATGTCGTCGGCCGACGCGGAACCACCGGTGTGGAAGGTACGCATCGTCAGCTGGGTACCGGGCTCACCGATCGACTGGGCCGCGATGATGCCGACGGCCTCGCCGATGTCGACGATCTTGCCGGTCGCGAGCGAACGGCCGTAGCACTTCGCGCACACACCGACGGCGGAGTCGCACGTCAGGACCGAGCGGACCTTGATGGACTCGATGCCACCGGCGACCAGCTTGTCGATGAGCACGTCGCCCACGTCGTCGCCGGCCTCGGCCAGAACCGTGCCCTGCGCGTCGACGACCTCGGTCGCCAGCGTGCGGGCGAACACGGAGTTCTCGACGTTGGCATCCATGACCAGCGCGCCGCTCGAGTCGGCCGCGGCGATCGGGAGCTCGAGGCCCTTCGACGTGCCGCAGTCTTCCTCGCGGATGATGACGTCCTGCGAGACGTCCACCAGACGACGGGTCAGGTAACCCGAGTCGGCGGTACGCAGAGCGGTGTCGGCCAGGCCCTTACGAGCACCGTGCGTCGCGATGAAGTACTCGGCGACCGAGAGACCCTCACGGTACGACGAGATGATCGGACGCGGGATGATCTCACCCTTGGGGTTGTTCACCAGGCCGCGCATACCCGCGATGTTGCGGATCTGCAGCCAGTTACCACGGGCGCCCGACGAGACCATGCGGTTGATGGTGTTGTCGGCGGGGAAGTTGTCCCGCATCGCCTTCTGGACCTCGTCGGTGGCCTCGGTCCAGATCTTGATGAGCTCCTGACGACGCTCGGCGTCGGTGGTGAGACCCTTCTCGTACTGCGCCTGGACCTTCGCGGCCTGCTTCTCGTAGCCCGCGACGATCTCGCCCTTGTTGGGGGGCGTGAGGATGTCGCTCAGCGCCACCGTCACACCGGAGCGCGTGGCCCAGTAGAAGCCGGCGTCCTTGATGCGGTCGAGCGATGCCGCGACCTCGACCTTGGGGTACTCCTCGGCCAGCTTGTTGACGATCTGCGACAGCTTGCCCTTGTCGGCCTGCTCGCGAACGAACGGGTAGCCCTTGGGGAGCGTGTCGTTGAAGATCGCCTGACCGAGCGAGGCGTCGACGAGACCGTGCTTCTCGTACCCCTCGGGCGCCTGGCCCTCGAGGAACGTCAGACCCGGGATGCGGATGCGCGCCTTGGCCTGCAGGTCGAGGGTGCCCTCGTCCTTGGCCAGGATCGCTTCGCCCACCGAACCGAACGCACGGCCTTCGCCCGACGCACCCTCCTTGAGGGTGGTGAGGTGGTGCAGACCGATGATCATGTCCTGCGAGGGCAGGGTGACCGGACGGCCGTCCGACGGCTTCAGGATGTTGTTCGACGCGAGCATCAGCACGCGGGCCTCGGCCTGAGCCTCGACCGACAGGGGCAGGTGGACAGCCATCTGGTCACCGTCGAAGTCGGCGTTGAACGCCGCGCACACGAGCGGGTGCAGCTGGATGGCCTTGCCCTCGACGAGCTGGGGCTCGAACGCCTGGATGCCGAGACGGTGCAGGGTGGGTGCACGGTTCAGCAGCACGGGGCGCTCGCGGATGATCTCTTCGAGCACGTCCCAGACCTCGGGACGGAAGCGCTCGACCGCACGCTTGGCGGCCTTGATGTTCTGGGAGTGGCCCAGGTCGATCAGGCGCTTGATCACGAAGGGCTTGAACAGCTCGAGAGCCATCTGCTTGGGCAGACCGCACTGGTGGAGCTTGAGCTGGGGTCCGACGATGATGACCGAACGACCCGAGTAGTCGACGCGCTTGCCCAGCAGGTTCTGGCGGAAGCGACCCTGCTTTCCCTTGAGCATGTCGCTCAGGGACTTCAGGGCGCGGTTGCCGGTACCGGTGACGGGGCGACCACGGCGGCCGTTGTCGAACAGCGCGTCGACGGCCTCCTGCAGCATGCGCTTCTCGTTGTTGACGATGATCTCGGGGGCACCGAGATCGATCAGACGACGGAGGCGGTTGTTGCGGTTGATCACACGACGGTAGAGGTCGTTGAGGTCGGAGGTCGCGAAGCGGCCACCGTCGAGCTGCACCATGGGACGCAGCTCCGGCGGGATCACCGGAACGACGTCGAGCACCATGGAGGCCGGCGACATGCCGGTCTGCAGGAACGAGTTGACGACCTTGAGTCGCTTGATCGCGCGGATCTTGCGCTGGCCCTTGCCCTCGGAGATCTGCAGGTGCAGGTTCTCGCTCTCGGCGGCCAGGTCGAAGATCTCGAGGCGACGCTTGATCGACTCCGCGCCCATGTGGGCCTCGAAGTACTGACCGAAGCGGTCCTGCAGCTCGTGGAAGACGTCGTCCTCGGGCTTCAGGGCACCGACCTCGAGCGTGCGGAAGTCTTCCCACACGCGCTCCAGCTTGGCGATCTGCTCGTCGGCACCCTTGCGGGTGGCCGTCATCTCTTTCTCGGCGGCGTCCTTGACCTTCTTCTTCTGGTCGGCCTTGGCGCCTTCCGCCTCGAGGGCGGCGAGTTCCTCTTCGAGCTTGGCCAGGCGGGCGGCGATGCGGGCATCGCGGCGGTCGCCGAGCGTCTTCAGCTCGAGGCGGATGTTGTTCTCCTGCATGGCGAGGTCGCGGTGACGAGCATCTTCGTCGACCGAGATCACCATGTAGGCGGCGAAGTAGATGACCTTCTCGAGGTCCTTCGGCGCCATGTCGAGCAGGTAGCCCAAGCGCGAGGGGACGCCCTTGAAGTACCAGATGTGCGTGACGGGCGCGGCGAGCTCGATGTGGCCCATGCGCTCGCGACGGACGGAGCTCTTGGTGACCTCCACGCCGCAGCGCTCGCAGACGATGCCCTTGAAGCGCACGCGCTTGTACTTGCCGCAGGCGCACTCCCAGTCGCGGGAGGGCCCGAAGATCTGCTCGCCGAACAGGCCGTCCTTCTCGGGCTTCAGCGTGCGGTAGTTGATCGTCTCGGGCTTCTTGACCTCACCGAAGGACCAACGACGGATGTCGTCGGCGGTGGCCAGACCGATACGGATCTGATCAAAAGTGGTTGATTCGAGCACTGGTTCTCCTGTGTCGGAATTCTCTGAAATCTGAGCTGGGTCGCTGAGCTAGGAGCTCAGATCTCGTCGATCGACGAGGACTCGAAGCGGCTGGAGATGTTGATGCCGAGCTCTTCCGCAGCGCGGAAGGCGTCGTCGTCGGTGTCACGGAGGTTCACAACCGTGCCGTCGGCCGAGAGGACCTCGACGTTCAGGCAGAGCGACTGCATCTCTTTCATGAGCACCTTGAACGACTCGGGGATGCCGGGCTCCTGGATGTTCTCGCCCTTGACGATCGCCTCGTACACCTTCACGCGGCCGAGGATGTCGTCGGACTTGATCGTCAGGAGCTCCTGCAGCGCGTACGCGGCACCGTAGGCCTCGAGCGCCCACACTTCCATCTCACCGAAGCGCTGACCACCGAACTGCGCCTTACCACCGAGCGGCTGCTGGGTGATCATCGAGTACGGGCCCGTCGAACGTGCGTGGATCTTGTCGTCGACGAGGTGGTGCAGCTTCAGGATGTACATGTAGCCGACCGAGATGGGCGCCGGGAACGGCTCTCCGGAGCGGCCGTCGAACAGCAGCGTCTTTCCGGTGGAGTCGACCAGACGGTCACCGTCGCGGTTCGTGATCGTCGAGTCGAGCAGACCCGCGATCTCGGCCTCGAACGCACCGTCGAACACCGGGGTGGCGACCTTCGTGCCGGGGGCTGCTTCGCGAGCGGCCTCGGGCAGGTTCGTCGCCCACTCGGGCGTGCCCTCGACCTTCCAGCCCTGCTGGGCGATCCATCCGAGGTGCAGCTCGAGCACCTGGCCGAAGTTCATTCGGCCCGGGATACCGAGCGGGTTCAGGATGATGTCGACCGGCGTGCCGTCGGACAGGAAGGGCATGTCCTCGATCGGGAGGATCTTGGCGATGACACCCTTGTTGCCGTGGCGGCCGGCGAGCTTGTCGCCCTCGGTGATCTTGCGCTTCTGGGCGATGTAGACCACGACGCGGCGGTTGACGCCCGAGCCGAGCTCGTCGTCACCGTCTTCGGCGTTGAACTCCTTGACGGCGATGATCGTGCCCTGCTCGCCGTGGGGCACCTTCAGCGAGGTGTCACGGACTTCGCGGCTCTTCTCGTTGAAGATCGCGCGGAGCAGACGCTCTTCGGCCGAGAGCTCGGTCTCGCCCTTGGGCGTGACCTTGCCGACCAGGATGTCGCCGGGGCGAACCTCGGCACCGATGCGGATGATGCCGCGGTCGTCGAGGTCCTTCAGCAGGTCGGGGCTGACGTTGGGGAGGTCACGGGTGATCTCCTCTTTACCCAGCTTGGTGTCGCGCGCGTCGACCTCGTACTCCTCGATGTGGATCGACGACAGCGTGTCGTCCTTCACGAGGTCCTGGCTGAGGATGATCGCGTCCTCGAAGTTGTGGCCTTCCCAGGTCATGAACGCCACGAGGAGGTTCTTGCCGAGGGCGAGCTCGCCGTTCTCGGTCGCGGGACCGTCGGCGATGACCTCGCCGGCCTCGATGCGCTCGCCGGCCGAGACGACCACGCGCTGGTTGTACGACGTGCCCTGGTTGGAGCGGTCGAACTTGCGGAGGAAGTAGTCCTGCGTGCCACCCTCGTCGAGCTGGACGGTCACGACGTCGGCCGAGACCTCGAGCACCACACCGGCCTTGTCGGCGGTGACGACGTCACCGGCGTCGATGGCGGCGAAGCCCTCCATACCGGTTCCGACGATGGGCGACTCACTGCGCACGAGCGGCACGGCCTGACGCTGCATGTTCGCACCCATGAGGGCGCGGTTGGCATCGTCGTGCTCGAGGAACGGGATGAGCGAGGTCGCCACCGACACCATCTGGCGCGGCGAGACGTCCATGTAGCCGATCTCGTCGTTCGGGAACAGGTCGACCTCGCCACCCTGACCGCGGCGGGCCAGGATGCGGTCCTCCACGAAGTGACCGTCGGCCTGCAGCGCGACACCGGCCTGAGCGACGATGTGGTCGCTCTCTTCGCTGGCGGTCAGGTAGTCGATCTGGTCGGTCACGCGACCGTCGACGACGCGACGGTACGGGGTCTCGATGAAGCCGAACGCGTTGATGCGCGCGAACGAGGCGAGCGAGCCGATCAGACCGATGTTCGGGCCTTCAGGCGTCTCGATGGGGCACATACGGCCGTAGTGCGAGGGGTGGACGTCACGGACCTCGACGCCGGCACGCTCACGCGACAGACCACCCGGGCCCAGCGCCGACAGGCGACGCTTGTGGGTCAGACCCGCGAGCGGGTTGTTCTGGTCCATGAACTGCGACAGCTGCGAGGTTCCGAAGAACTCCTTGATCGCGGCGACGACGGGGCGCACGTTGATCAGCGTCTGCGGCGTGATCGCCTCGATGTCCTGCGTGGTCATGCGCTCGCGGACGACGCGCTCCATGCGGGACAGACCGGTGCGGACCTGGTTCTGGATGAGCTCGCCGACAGCGCGGATGCGGCGGTTGCCGAAGTTGTCGATGTCGTCGGTGTCGAGGCGGATGTCGGCGGACTGGCCACCGCGCACGCCGTCGAACGACGCGTCGCCGCGGTGCAGACGCACCATGTACTTGATCGTGGCGACGATGTCGTCGACGGTCAGCACCGAGTCGCTCAGCGGCTTGTCGAGACCGAGCTTCTGGTTGATCTTGTAGCGACCCACCTTGGCGAGGTCGTAGCGCTTCGAGTTGAAGTAGAAGTTGTCGAGCAGCGCGCGGGCGGCCTCGGCGGCGACCTGCTCGCCCGGACGCAGCTTGCGGTAGATGTCGCGGAGGGCATCTTCCTTCGTGAGGATGGTGTCCTTCGAGAGCGTCTCTTCGATCGAGTCGAAGCCGGCGAACTCGGCGAGGATGTCTTCGCTGGTCAGGCCGAGGGCCTTGAGGAAGACGGTGACCGACTGCTTGCGCTTGCGGTCGATGCGCACGCCGACCTGGTCGCGCTTGTCGATCTCGAACTCGAGCCAGGCGCCTCGAGAGGGGATGACGCGGGCCGACACGATGTCCTTGTCGGACGTCTTGTCGGGGGTCTTGTCGAAGTAGACACCGGGCGAACGCACGAGCTGCGAGACCACGACACGCTCGGTGCCGTTGATGATGAACGTGCCCTTGTCGGTCTGGAGCGGGAAATCGCCCATGAAGACCGTCTGGGTCTTGATCTCACCGGTCTGGTGGTTCATGAACTCGGCCTCGACGTAGAGCGGGGCGGCGTACGTCTTGCCGCGCTCCTTGCACTCTTCGATCGAGTACTTCTCGGGCTCGAGATAGGGGTTCGTGAACGAGAGCTGCATGGTCTCGCTCAGGTCCTCGATCGGGGAGATCTCCTCGAAGATCTCTTCCAGACCGCTGATCTCGGGGACGTCGGTCCGGCCGACGGCCTGAGCCTCGGCGACGCGCGCCTTCCAGGCCTCGTTACCGACGAGCCAGTCGAACGACTCGGTCTGCAGGGCGAGCAGATCGGGAACGGTCAGCTTGTCGGAGATCTTGGCGAACGAGAGGCGGGATGCGCCGCGTCCGCTCTTGGGGGTGGTGGTGGTGGATGCGGTGTTCGCAGCAGCCAAGGGAATAACCTCCAGAAGCCCGGGCGAGGGGCTCGTGATTCCTTGTCGTCAGGTGGAGTGCGTTCCTGCCCCGAAAACCCACCGTCGCACACCGCGATGAAGCGGGGACGGGCAGGCTCAGCCGACCACCATATGAGGGCAGGGGGAATCGAGGAGCGCAAAGTCCAAGCATACGCGGGAGGACGCGCCGTGTCCAGTCCGATTCTTGACGACCTCGCGCGCCTGCGGTATAAACGCGCACGCCTGTTCGGCGGGGCCGCCGGATCGGCGGTCAGGCACGCCGGAATCGCACGGCATCACCCGGCCGCGCCTGCGCCAGCGCGTCGAGCGCGGCATCCGTCACCGCGGCGATCACGGGGTATCCCCCGGTCACCGGACCGTCGGCGAGCAGCACCACCGGTCGTCCGTGCGGCGGCACCTGGATCGCGCCGGGGCGCATCCCCTCACTGGGCAGCTCGTCGTGACGCGTGCGCTCCAGCGGGGGTCCGTCGAGACGCATGCCCACGCGATCGGAGTGGGTCGACACGGTCCACTCCGCATCGGCCAGCGTCGACCACGCCGAGGGAGCGAACCAGTCGGCGCGGGGACCGGCGGTGATGCGCACGTCGATCACGGCCGGCGGCACCGACCACGGGAACGCGTCGACGACCGGGATCGGGGATGCCGGGTCCCCCGCGCGAACGACCTCACCCGCGCGGAGAGGCGCGGGGCCGAGCCCGGCCAGCACGTCGGTCGCGCGCGAGCCCAGCGCCACCGGCGCAACGATGCCGCCCCGCACGGCGAGGTAGCAGCGCAGCCCGGCGCGGACGGCCCCGATGTGCAGCTCGGCTCCGGCGGGCACGAGCACCGGCGCGTAGGCATCCGCGGTCCTCCCGTCGACGCGCACCTCGGCGAACGCGCCCGTGACGCATACCCACGTGTCGCTCTCGGCCCGGGCGCCGAAGCCGCCGAGAGCGATCTCGAGGCCCGCGGCACCCTCGTCGTTGCCGACGAGGCGGTTGGCGATGCGGAGCGCGGCGCGATCCAACGCACCCGAACGCGCGACGCCGAGGGCGGCGCGGCCGGGTCGACCCAGGTCCTGCACGGTGGTGAAACCGCCGGGGGCGAGCACGCGGAGGGCGGGCGGGGAGTCCGCCTCCGGCGTGGGGCGAAGGGAGGGCGAGGGGTGAGGGGAGGGCGCGGAGTCGGCATCCCCTCCTCCGCTCGTCCCTCGCCCTCCGCTCGACCTCGATCCCGGCGCGGGGGGTGCGGCGATGACGACGCGGGCGCGCTGCGCCACGAATCGCACGCGCGACCGGGGTGGGAGGAGCACCGGGTCGGCGGCATCCGGATCGAACAGCACGGCGTCGGTCGAGGCGATCAGGCGCCACCCGCCGGGGGTCTCGCGCGGATACGCTCCGCTGAACTCCGCGGCCAGACCCACCGCCCCCGCGGGCACGCGGGTGCGCGGCTGCGCCAGGCGCGGCACGTCGAACGGCCAATCGGCGCTGACGAGGTAGGCGAACCCGGGGGCGAAGCCCGTGAACGCCACCGTCCACTCCACCCCGGTGTGGTGGGCCACCAGAGCGGCGACGGGGATGCCGAGGAGCGCGGCGGTGTCGTCGAGGTCGTCGCCGTCGTAGCGCACCGGCACCTCGACGAGGGGGCCGGGTGCGACGGCATCCGGGGTCGTGCCGGCGGCGGAGCGGATCCAGGAGCGGACGGCGTCGACCGACGTGCGAGCGGGATCGAAGCCCACGAGGACGGTCCGCGCGGCGGGGACGAGCTCGTCGACGCCGGCGGGCGGGTCGGCGGCGAGGGCGGCGTGGAGCGCCAGGACCGCGGCCAGGTCGGCGACCTCGGCGAGCACGGCCCGCTCCCCCATCGGCCGGAGCGTCACCACGGCGCGCGCACCTCGATGCCCGCGGCGTCGAGGGTCCCGCGCACCGCCTGGGCCATCGCGACCGCCGAGGGGGTGTCGCCGTGCAGGCACAGCGAGGCCGCATCGACCGCGATGCGCGTGCCGTCGACGGCCACGACCTCGCCCTCGCGCACCAGACGCAACGCCCGCTCGGCGACGAGCGCGGGGTCGTCGACGAGCGCCCCCGGTTCCCCGCGGGGCACGAGCTGCCCGTGGGCGGTGTACCCGCGGTCGAGGAACGCCTCGCGCACGAAGGGCAGTCCCGCCGCTGCCGCGGCCTCGGCGATCGCCCCCGCAAGACCCAGCATCGGCAGGGCGCGGCCGAGCCGGGCAGAGAGGTCGGCGACCGCGGCGACGACGGCTCCGGCCTGCGAGGCGTCGTCGATCACCGCGTGGTACAGCGCCCCGTGCGGTTTGACGTAGCGCAGGTCGGCACCGGCCGCGGCGAGCGCGTCGAGCTGGGCGGCGATGCTCGCCCGGAGGTCGTCCGGGGCGGGGTCGCGCCGGACACGGCCGAAGTTCGCGCGGTCGTCGTACGAGGGATGCGCGCCGACCGCGACACCGAACCGTGCCGCCCGTTCGACCGAGGCGCGCATGGAGGCGGCGTCTCCGGCGTGCCCCCCGCAGGCGACGTTGGCGCTGGAGACGACGGCGAACATGGCGTCGTCGTCGGCGGTCGGCATCCCGTCGACGGTCTCGCCGAGGTCGGCGTTGAGGTCCACGCGCATGGAGCCACCGTAACGCCGCGATGCGCGCGCGCGAGGGTCGGCGGCGCGGGGCGGCGCGGCCCGTCGCCGACGTTGCCGGCGCGCGGCGCGCACAGCTCCTGCGCCGTCCGTGCGGCGGACGCACACCGACGGTGAGCGGGCGCATCCGCCTGAGTCGTGCGGATCCGAGCGCGTTACGGGGGTGTGACGATCGGGCGGAGGGGGTGGGCAGAACGGGCGGCGCGGGCGAGGATGGTGGGATGACCTCCGATGTCGCCGGTCCCCCCGCTCCGGCATCCCCCCTGCCCCTTCTCTCGGTCCGTGATCTCGCGGTCGACTTCGCCACCATGGACGGCCCCGTGCGGGCCGTCGATGGGGTGGATCTCGACATCCACGCGGGTGAGACCATCGCCATCGTCGGCGAATCCGGCTCCGGCAAGTCGACGACCGCCATGGCGATCATCGGTCTGCTCGCCTCCGGGGGCCGCGTGGCCCGCGGCCAGATCCTGCTCGACGGCGAGGACCTCACCACCTTCGGCGAGGCCCGCATGCGTCAGGTACGCGGCCGGCAGATCGGCCTGGTGCCCCAGGATCCGATGTCGAACCTCAACCCCGTCGCGAAGATCGGCACGCAGGTCGCCGAGACGCTGCTCGCCCACGGCCTGGCCGAACGCGCGAACGTCAAAGGCAAGGTCGTCGAGGCGCTCGAGGCCGCGGGACTGCCGGATGCCGAGAAGCGGGCGACGCAGTACCCGCACGAGTTCTCGGGCGGCATGCGCCAGCGCGCGCTCATCGCGATCGGCCTCGCCTGCCGGCCGCGCCTGCTGATCGCCGACGAGCCGACGAGCGCGCTCGACGTCACCGTGCAGCAGACGATCCTCGACCAGATCGACAAGCAGACCGACGAGCTGGGCGCGGCCGTGCTCCTCATCACCCACGACCTGGGTCTCGCCGCGGAACGCGCATCGAGAGTCGTGGTCATGCACCGCGGGCGCGTCGTCGAGCAGGGGCCCGCACGCCAGATCCTTGAGAACCCCCAGCACGAGTACACGAAGTCACTGGTGGCGGCGGCGCCCTCGGTCGCGGCCGTGCGACTGCGCCCCGAGGACTTCCGCGGCTCGCGCGCCGCCGAGCCGGTACGCGACCACATCGTCGAGATCTCGAACCTCACCAAGGTGTACCCGACGAGGGGGCGGGGCGACGACTTCCGCGCCGTCGACGACGTGTCGCTCGCGATCCCCCGCGGCCAGACCGTCGCCATCGTGGGCGAGTCGGGGTCGGGCAAGACGACGACCGCGCGCATGCTGCTGAAGGTCGTCGAGCCCACGAGCGGATCGATCACGTTCGACGGGCAGGACGTCGCGGCTCTGAAGGGCGACGCCCTGCGGCAGTTCCGCCAGAAGGTGCAGCCGATCTTCCAGGACCCGTACTCGAGCCTGAACCCCATGTTCACCGTCGAGCGCATCGTCGAGGAGCCCCTGTCGTTCTACAAGCGCGGCTCGAAGGCGGAACGCGCGAAGCGGGTGCGCCAGCTGATGGACGACGTGGCCCTGCCGGCATCCATGCTGCGCCGCTACCCCTCGGAACTGTCGGGCGGGCAACGGCAGCGCGTCGCGATCGCCCGGGCCCTCGCCCTCTCGCCCGAGCTGATCGTGTGCGACGAGCCGGTGTCGGCGCTCGACGTGCTCGTACAGGCGCAGATCCTCGACCTGCTGGGCGACCTGCAGCGCGAGTACGGCCTGAGCTACCTCTTCATCTCGCACGACCTCGCGGTGGTGCGCCTGATCAGCGATTACGTCTGCGTGATGAAGGACGGACGCCTGGTCGAGGCGGCATCCAGCGAAGAGGTCTTCACCAACCCCCGCGACCCGTACACGCGCCGCTTGCTGGCGTCGATCCCGGGCAACGAGCTGGGCTTGGCGGGCTGAAACAGCTCGCGGTGCAGCGGGCGATGTCCCCCGGCACCCGCTGGCCCACGGCCCCGCGGCACGTGCGCTGAGGCATGTCCCACTTGGTGCGAGAAACGGTCGGCAGACCTGCACGAAGTGGGACATGGCACCCACCGCCGGCGGCGCAGCGGCTCGCGCGCCGAAGCATGTCCCACTTCGTGCGAGAAACGGTCGGCGAGACTGCACGAAGTGGGACATGGATGCCGCGCCGACGACGCCGCGGCCCCGACCCGCGCGAGCGAGTCGGGGCCGGGCGCCCGCTACCGCGCGCGGGTGCGGGGGTCCATCGCCTCGCGGAGCGACTCGCCCAGCAGCGTGAAGCCCAGCGCGGTCACGGCGATGCAGATGCCCGGCAGGAACGCCAGCCACGGGGCGATCGCCAGCTCGGCCTGCGCGTACGTGAGCATGCGGCCCCACTCGGCGGTCTGCGGCAGCCCGCCACCGAGGCCCAGGAACGACAGTGCGGCCGCGTCGATGACGGCGGTCGCGAGCGTGAGCGTGCCCTGCACGATGACCGGCCCGACGCTGTTGGGCAGCACGTGGGTCATCGTGATTGTCCGTCGACTGAGGCCCAGGGTCTGCGCCGACAGCACGTAGTCGGCGCCGCGCTGCTGCAGCATCGAGGCGCGCAGGAGCCGCGCGAACACCGGCACCTGCGACGCACCGATCGCGATCATGATCGCGAGCTGGCTCTGGCCGAGGATGGCGGCGATCGAGACGGCGAGGAGCAGGTTCGGCACCGAGAGCAGGATGTCGACGAAGCGCATGACCACCGCGTCGACCCACCCGCCGAACATGCCCGCCAGCAGCCCCAGCGCCATGCCGCCGATCAGGCCCATCGCCGTCGAGATGACACCGATCTGCAGCGACGCCTGGGCGCCCCAGATGAGCTTCGACAGCACGTCGCCGCCGAAGCGGTCGAGACCGAGGGGGAACTCGGCCATCTCGCCCGGCCCCGGGATGTCGGTCGGCGTGATGAAACGCTGTCCGGGCAGGGACTCGGCCGGGTACGGCGCGAGCAGCGGCGCGAGGGCCGCCACGAGCAGGAACGCCAGCACGATGATCGCGCCGATCCAGGCGACGGGACTGTGCCGGAGTCGCTGGAACACGTCCTGCCAGAAGCCGCCCCCGCGCGCCTGGGCGGCGAGGAGCTGGCCGTCGACGATCGCGTTGTCGTCGACGGGACCGCCGCTGGGGGCGGGAGGGAGGATGCCGGAGCTCACTGGACTCTCACTCTCGGGTCGATGACGCTGTACGACAGGTCGACCAGCAGGTTGATGAGCGCGTACGCGATCGCGATGAAGATGATGAAGCCCTGCAGCACGGGGAAGTCGCGCGTGAAGATGGCCCGCGCGAGGAACTGCCCGATGCCCGGGAAGGCGAACACCGTCTCGGTGAGCACCGCCCCCGAGATGAGCAGGCCCGCCTGCAGGCCCACCGTGGTGATGACCGGAAGCATGGCGTTGCGCAGGATGAAGCGGTTGCGCAGCGTCGAGCGGCCGATGCCCTTGGCGCGGCCGGTGCGGACGTAGTCGGCGTTCTGCACCTCGAGCACCGAGGCGCGCGTGATGCGCACGATGATCGCGAGCGGGATCGTGCCGAGCGCGACCGCCGGCAGGATCAGGTGCAGCACGGCATCCCACGACGCGTCGAACTCCCCGGTGATGAGCCCGTCGAAGACGTAGAGGTTCGTGTAGTGCGTCGCGTCGATGCGCGGGTTCTGGCGACCGTCGGAGGGCAGCCAGCCGAGCTGCACGGCGAAGACGTACTTGAGGATGAACGCCAGGAAGAACACCGGGATGGTGATCCCGATGAGGCTCAGCACGACGGCGGTGTGATCCCAGATCTTGCCGTGACGGCGCGCGGCCCAATAGCCGAGCGGGATGCCGATGCCCACCGCCACGATGAGCGCGCCGATCGACAGCTCGAGGGTGGCGGGGAAGCGACGCACGAACTCCTCGAGCACGGGCCGGCCCGTCTGGATCGAGGAGCCGAAGTCTCCGGTCATCAGACGCCCGAGCCACGTGAAGTACTGCACGTAGAGGGGTTCGTTGAAGCCGTAGAGCTCGTTGATGCGAGCGACGGCGGCGGGGGTGGCCCGCTCACCCAACAGGGCGACGGCGGGGCCGCCCGGGAGCGCGCGCACCCAGGCGAAGAGCAGGACGGACAGACCGAACAGAGTGGGGATGAGCAGGAGCAGGCGCCTGCCGATGGTGCGGAGCACGGGTTCTCACAGGGTGTCGGGAACGGGGGGACGCGGAACCGCGGGCCCCGGCGTCGTCACGACGCGGAGCCCGCGGCATCCGGATCACTCGGTGAGTTCGATCTCGTTGTAGACCTCGTCCTGCACGGGGCTGGCGGGGTACGACTTCACCCGGGGTGCGAACGCGAGCGTCGGCACGGGGTTGGCCAGCGGGATACCGGGGAGGAACGTCGCGATCTGCTCGTTGACGGCCTGGTAGGCCGGGTCCTGCTCGGCCTCGGTCGCGAGGCCGCGGGCCGAGGTGAGAGCCGAGAACAGCTCCGCGTTGTCGAAGCCCCACTCGTTGGACGTGCCGCCGAAGAACGTGCCCACGAAGTTGTCGGGGTCGTTGTAGTCGCCGGTCCAGCCGAGCAGATGGATGCCGTGCTCGCTGCCGCCCTGGATCAGGTCGAGGTACTCGCCCCACTCGTTCGACACCGGGTTGAGCACGATGCCCACGGCCTGCAGCTGCGACTGGAGGTTCGTGAAGATCTGCTCGGGGTTCGGCATGTACGGGCGCGAGATGTTGACCGGGTAGTTGAACGTCAGCGTCAGCGGGTTGGCGTCGGTGAAGCCGGCTTCGGCGAGCAGGGCCTTGGCGGCGGCCTGGTCGAAGTCGTACGTGGTCACGCCGGAGTTGAAGCCGATGACACTGTCGGGCATGAACTGCGAGGCCACCGTGGTGCCCTCGGGCAGCACCTGGGTGACCAGCTGCTGCTTGTCGATGGCGTGGGCGATCGCCTGGCGCACGCGGATGTCGCCGAGCGCCGGGTCGGCCTGGTTCATGCCGAGGTACAGGATGTTGAACGGGTCGCGGTTGGTGAGCATGTAGCCCGCGGACTCGAGCGCGCCGAGGTCGGCGGGGGCCACGAGGTCGTAACCGTCGATCGAGCCGGACTCGAGCGCCTGGCGACGAGCCGTGGTGTCGCCGATCACGCGGAAGATGACCTTCTGCACCTGGCCCTGGTCACCCCAGTAGCCCTCGTAGGCGTTGACGGTCGCCTCGGCGCCGGGCTCCCACGAGTCGAACTGGAACGGACCCGTGCCGGTGGGGTGGCCCTGGGCGTACTCGCTGAGGGTCGGCGCCTCGGAGGTTCCGCCCACCTCGTCGGCCTGGTACTCCTGCAGCGCGGTGGGGCTCTGCATCGCGAACGCGGGCAGCGACAGCGCGGGGATGAAACCGGCGAACGGTTCGGTCAGCGCGATGGTGACCTCGGTGGGGCTTCCCACCTCGCAGCCGCCGTAGATCGAGGTGCCGGTGTCGGCGTATCCGCGCATGATCTTGCCCCAGTAGTAGGACAGGCTCTCGGACTGCGCGATGCCGGTGAAGTTGTTCTGGCGATCGAAGTTGAAGCAGACGGCGTCGGCGTTGAACTCGGTGCCGTCGTGGAAGGTCACGCCCTCTTTGAGCGTGAAGGTGTACGACAGGCCGTCGTCCGACTGCTCCCAGCTCTCGGCGAGCATGGGGGCGGGGTCGGCGGTGCCCGACTCCACGCCGACGAGGCCCTCGAAGATCTGCCGCGAGATGCGGAACGACTCTCCGTCACTGGCGAAGGCGGGGTCGAGGCTGGACGGATCGCCCGAGGCGCCGAACACGAATGTGGAGTCGACGTCACCGCCGGCGTCGCCGCCGCCGTCATCGTCGCGCTGACTCGTGCAGCCCGACAGGGCGAGCGCGCCGATGGCGACGGTGGCGCCGCCGACGAGCAGACGTCGTCGAAGAGAACTGAGCATTTTCGGTACACCTTCCGGGGGGAAAGGGAGGAGAACGACGGCGCTGTCACGTCATCGTGCCGCGCTCCGCTTGCTGTGTTCCCCCGACCGTACAGGGCGGGCGGCGTCGTGCCCATTGCCCGCGTGTATCGATCGTGTTTCGAGAATCCGGCATCCTGATGCCCTCCCGGGCTACCGATGGCGCATTCCGCCCATCCCCCCGCCGCCGCGGTGCGCACCCTGCCCGCCTCGGGCAGCGCGAGGAGCCGAGAGTCGTCGCTTCGCGGCCAATGCGCGCGTCGGGGTTCGGCATCTCACGCGACGGGCCCGGCTAGCGTGGAGGGATGGCACGCATGCGCATCGAACCCGACGACGCCCCCACGGCGCGACTGTCGGACGGATCGACCGCGCGGGTGTCGCCGTCGGGCTTCGTCTCGGGATGGGAGCTGGTCGTCGACGCGACCCCCCAGTCGCACGTCGACCTCGACGATCCCACCCACCTGCACTTCGAATACGTCGCGCGCATGGGAGCGGTCATCGACCGCCTGCGGATGCCGGGACAGCCGCTGACCGCGGTGCACCTGGGCGCGGGGGCCCTCACCCTTCCCCGCTACGTCGAGAGCACCCGCCCCGGCTCCCGCCAACAGGTGATCGAACTGGAGCCGGCGCTCTGGGATCTCGTGCGCGAGAACCTCCCCCTTCCCCGCGGCGCCGCGATCCGCGTACGCATCGGCGACGCGCGCGCCGGACTCGCCAAGCTCCCCGCCGGCCTCACCGGCGCCGTCGATCTGCTCGTGAGCGACGTGTACTCGGGCGCGCAGACCCCGGCGCACCTGACCACGGTGGAGTTCTACCGCGACGCCGCGCGTCTGCTCGCCCCCGACGGCGTCCTGCTCGTCAACGTGTCGGACGGCCCCGGCCTCGCCTTCGCCCGACGACAGGTCGCCACGATCCGCGCGGTGCTGCCCGAGGTGATCGTGCTCGCCGAGGTGCAGGTGCTGAAGGGCCGCCGCTTCGGCAATCTCGTCGTCGCCGCCTCCGCCGCTCCCCTGCCCGTCGAATGGCTCCCGCGTCTCATGGCGGCCGGTCCCCACCCCGCGAAAGTGGCCCAGGGGGCCGAGATCGAGGAGTTCATGCGCGGGGTGCGGGCGTCGACCGATGCCGACGCGACGCCGTCGCCCAAGCCCTCGGCGTCGATCTTCGAACGGTGACGGCGGCGTGTTCGCGCCCCGACCGCGTGGCGCGGGCGTTCTGAGCGCGCCTGCCACGCAAACTGGAACTCCTGCCCGACCGAGAGGAGCGACGGTGAGCTACATCCACGGGTACGACCCCGACACGTTGCGCGAGGTCACCGACTCTCGCGAGTGCGCGGAACGACTCGAGGAGATCGGTTCGCAGCGCAGCCTCCATGCCCTCCTCGAACGCGTGTGGCTGCTGAAGGTGCTCGACCGCTTCGACGAGGCCCTCGTCATCTCGGATCAGTCGGTGCGCGTCGCCCGCATGGCCGGCACCCGCCGCGACCTGCTGCGCGCCCGCATCCTGCACGCCACGATCCTGCAGTGCCGCGGGGCGTTCGCCGCCGCCGAGCAGGAACTCACCATGTGCGCCGACGAGGCCGAGGGCCAGGGGTGGGCCAGCATCGCCGCCTTCGCCCTGCAGCACCGCGGCAAGGTGCACTACGACGAGGGCGACTACGACGCCGCGCGTCGCGACTTCAAGCAGGCGCTCTTCCTGCGCCAGAACGCCGGCGCCACCGATGCGCAGCTCGAGTCGACCCTGCTGGCGATCGACGCCGCCGAGCGTCGACGCACGCGCGAGGTCGTCGCGAGCTGAGTGTCGTAGGCCCCGCCTAGGCTTCCCGTCATGTCCGATCTGCACCGCGTACGCGTCTGGGCCGAGGCGTTGATCGCCCTGCACCTCGACGCGTCGTGGACGTTCGCGTTCGACAACGCCAAGCGCCGCGCGGGTCTGTGCGACTACGGCCGCAAGCGCATCAGCGTCTCGCGCTACCTCACCGCGCGTTACGACGACGACACGAACCACCAGACGCTGCTGCACGAGGTGGCGCACGCGCTCGCCGGAGCCCGGGCCGGCCACGGCGCGGCGTGGAAACGCACCGCGCGCGAGCTGGGGTACGTCGGCGGAACGACGCACGCGGGAGAGACGGCCACCGAGCTCGCGCCGTGGGTCGGCACCTGTCCCGCCGGCCACGTCGCCTACCGGCACCGCAAGGCCACGCGTCCCACCTCGTGCGCGAAGTGCGCGCCCACTTTCGACCCGCGCTTCGCCCTGTCGTGGGTGCGGCGCGAGATCTCGCCCGCGGTGCGCCTGGCCGCCTCCACGCCGCGCTGAGCGCGCGTCAGGGGGCGACGAACGCTCCGTCGCGCAGCACCGGCACGACCGATGCGGCGTCGCGCGCGGCCGCGGCCAACACCTCATCGCGGCGCCCGTCTGCGGCGAGCCGACGCCCCGTGCCGCTGGCCGTGAGCAGGTGGCGCACGGCCCCGCCGAGAGCGCGGAAGCCCTCGCCGGCGACGGCGGCGTCGGGCGAGGCGTGGTCGATACCGAGGTCGCCCAGAGCGGCGACGACGGCCCCGGCGCCCAGCAGGTCGTCGACGGCGAAGCGGAGTCCCTCGGCATCCGTGCCGTCGGGGTACCCCGCCGCGACGATCGAGATGCTCGTGCGCTCGCCGCGCGTGCGCTGCACCTCGAGCACGTGCGCGGCGACGGCGGCAGCGTTGCGCAGGCCTCCCACCACGACGTGCGCCCCGGTCGCAGCGGAGGCGCGGACGAGAGCCGCGGCCGCATCGTCGACCGCGTCGAGGGGCGCCCCGGCTTCGGCCGCCGCCAGGGCGCGCGCCGACAGGCCGAGGGTCTGCACGAGGACCACGACGTGGGCGTCGGCCAGGCGGGAGAGACCCGCGCCACCCCACTCCAGCCGCACCTGGTAGTCGGACTGCGAGAGGGCGGGGTGTTTCGGCATCCTCCGAGCCTAGAACGGTGGAGCGTCACCGCGTGTTCGTCAAGCGGTACCGGCGAAGACGGCCACGTCGGGCACGATCGGTGACATGCGCATTCTGCTGAAGTTCGTCATCGACTGCGACCCGGATGCCGCGTGGCGGGCGCTGCACTCCCCGCGCGCCGTCGCGGAGCTGTACGGCCCCCTGCTCGAGGTCGACGCGCTCGGCACGATGCCCACCTCGTTCGAGTCGGGGGACGACGTTCCGGTGCAGATGAGCGTCGCGGGCATCTTCCCCGTCGGCCGGCAGCTGATCTCGGTCGCCGATCGTGAGACCAACGACGGCAACGGCCGCGTGCGGGTGTTCCGGGACTGGGGGGTCCCGTTGACCGGCCCGCTGGCGAGCCTCGATGTCTGGGACCACCAGATGGCGGTCTCGGCGGCCCCGGGCGAGGCGGGCCGCACCCTCTGGCGCGAGCGACTGACCATCGGCGGCGCCGCCGCCCCGGCGCTCTGGCCGGGACTGTGGGCGACGTGGCAGTGGCGCGCGGCACGCATCCGGGCGCTCGCCCCGACCTGGGCCCACGACCCCGGGGAATCCCCCTCCACGCCCTGACCGGCTCGCGCCGATGTGGGATGCCGGGAGGCGGTGAGGAGACGCGGGCCGCGGTTCAGGCCAGGCCGTGGCGGAACGCGAAGACCACCAGCTGCACGCGGTCACGCAGGGCGAGCTTGGTGAGCACGCGGCTGATGTGCGTCTTCACCGTCGCCTCCGACAGGAACTCGCGCTCTGCGATCTCGGCGTTGCTCAGGCCCGCCGCGGCGAGCGCGAAGATCTCGCGCTCGCGGTCGGTGAGGCTCGCGTAGCTCGCGGGCACCGGCTCGGCGCCGCCTTCGGCGATGTGCGCGAACAGCGTCCGCGTCGCCTCGGCGGCGATCACGGCGGAGCCGGCGTGCACGGTGCGCACCGCCGAGAGCAGGGCCTCGGGCTCCGAGTCCTTCAGCAGGAACCCGCTCGCTCCGCGTTGGATGGCCCGCGCGGCGGCCTCGTCGAGGTCGAAGGTGGTCAGCACGACGACGCGCGGGGGCGCGGGTTCGCTCAGGATCTCCGCCGTGGCGGTCAGGCCGTCCATGACCGGCATGCGCACGTCCATGAGCACGAGGTCGGGCCGGGTCGCCCGCACCACGTCGATACCCTCGCGCCCGTCGGAGGCCTCGCCCACCACCTCGAGATCGGGCTGCGAGTCGATCACCATGCGGATGCCCGCGCGGAACAGGACCTGGTCGTCGACGAGGACGATGCGGATGGGAGCGGTCATGCGGGCGGTTCCTCTTCTGGTCGAGCGAGGGTGCGGCATCCCCTGCGCCGATCGAGTCCGGCGGGGGCGGGGGCGGGGCTCACACCGGGCGCCCGATCGGCAGGATCGCCCGCACGACGAACTCGCCGTACTCGGGTTCGGCCGTGAGTCGGCCGCCGACCAACTGCGCGCGCTCGCGCATGCCGATGAGACCGTGACCGCCGGGCGCGGCCGGGGCGACGGATGCCGTGGCACGGGCATTGCGGATCGACAGCTCCACCCGGTCGGGCCACCACGCCAGGTGCACGCGGACACGTGGGTCGACGCCGTGCCGCAGGGCGTTCGTGAGGGCTTCCTGCATGATGCGGTAGACCGCGAGCTGGATGGCGGCGGGCGGCTCGCCGGGCGGGGAGGGATCGACCTCGGCGGTGACCACGAGGCCCGCCGCGCGCATGCGGGTGTACAGCGTCTCGATGTCGGCGAGGGTGGGCTGCGGCCCCTCGGCCTGGCTGTGGCGCAGCTGCGTGAGCAGCAGGCGCACGTCTCCGAGGGCGGCGCGCGCTGTCGACGAGATCGTCGAGAGCGCAGCCGTCGTGGCTTGCGGGTCGGTCGCGGCAGCGTAGCGCGCACCGTCGGCCTGCGCGATGACGACGGCGAGCGAGTGGGCGACGACGTCGTGCATGTCGCGGGCGATGCGCACCCGCTGCTGCTCGGCGATCGTCTCGGCCTCGGCCGCCCGCTGCGCCCTGCTGTTGGCGGTCGCACGCATGGCCGTGCGCACCAGCGCCCCCGACACCCACGCCAGCATGAGCGCGAACCCGGATGCCAGCAGCAACGCGGCGACCGCGAACCACTCGTTCGCGGTGAGTGGCGCCGTCACCCCGCGACCGACGAGGTACAGCGGCACGATGATCGCCCCGGCGATCGCCGAGGCGAAGCCGCCCCAGAACACGCGGCGCGTCCCGTAGGCCGCGGTGGCGTAGAGCACCGCGAAGATGGCGACGTCGCTGGGCGACGGTTGCCGCCCGAAACCCATCTGCAGCAGCGCCCCCGCCCAGGCGAAGATCAGCGCCAGGGCCGGTTGCAGGCGGCGCAGCGCCACGGCCACGGTCAGGGCCACGGCCACCAGCATCCCGCCGAGCGTCTCGAGGGCCAGGTCGACGCCGGCGGTGGCGCCCGACCCGCCCGCGAGTTCTGTGGCGATGGCGAGCAGGCCGAAGACGAGGGCGATGCCGAGGTCGGTGACCAGTTGGTATCGCTGCAGCGGGCGCGGAGTGAACATCGCGGCCACGCTACGCCCCGCGGGTGGGCTGGGCATCCGTCTCGCGATGTATCTCGGCCGCGCTCACGCGGGGAAGGCGGCGGGCTCGATCGGGCGCGCCTCGAAGAAGGTCTGCAGCACCACCGTGGTGCGGGTGTTGACCTGGGCTGCCGCCCGGATGTCGCGGATGAGCGTCTCGAGATCGCGCGGCGTGGGCACGCGCACGAAGAGCATGTACGCCGCCTCGCCCGCGATGGAATGGCACGCCTCGATGGCGGTCAGATGCGACAGGAGTTCGGGGGCGTTGTCGGGCTGGGCCGGATCGAGCGGCGTGATCTCGACGAAGGCGGCGAGGGGCCGGCCGAGCGCCTCGGCGTCGAGCACGGGGCGGTATCCGCGCACGATGCCGCGCGACTCCAGTCGGCGCAGTCGGGACTGCACGGCCGACACCGACAGCCCGACGCGCTCCGAGAGGTGCGAGAGCGTGGCGCGCGCGTCGAGCGAGATCTCGCGGACGATCGCGGCGTCGACGGAGTCCTCCAGGCGCGCGGCGCGGGCAGGGGCCTCGGTCATGCGCTCGACAGTATCAGGGCGTGCGAGGGTCGCCCTGGCGGTGTCCGTAAGTTTTCCGTTAGTATGCCACTTCAGCAGGAATATTTACAGCCTGATCGGAGGATGCCATGACCATCGCCACGCCTTCCCGTGCCGCGCACGATCTGCTCGACGGCCGAGCCGTCGACGACGTCGAACACACCCCCGCGTGGGCTCAGCTCAAACGAGCCGCCACCGCGCTGCACACGCTGCAGGCGAGGGACGGCTCGATCGACGACACCGCCGCCGCCGGTCCCCTCGTCGACGAGATCGTCGACGCCATCGGCGCCCTCACCCCGCTGTTCCCCCACGACGACGCCTACCTCACGGCCTCGGTCGCCGACTTCCGGCGCTGGCAGGACGAGGGCCTCGGCACACCCGACTTCCTCGACTCGCTCGTCGCCTTCCAGCCGCAGGAGCACCGGGTCGACGGCATCCGTCATCTCGTCGTCTTCCCGATGTACACCCAGAACGGCTCGAGCAACCGCCACGTCGAAGCCGTGCTCGTCGAGGCCATCTGGCCCGAGTTCATCGCGCGTCTCGAGACCGAGTACACCAACCGCCTGTTCGTCTCGCTGCGGCTGATCGACTTCACACCCGGGTACGACACGAACTCCGCGGTGCTCTTCCCCGAGACCGTCGCCATGCGCGAGGTCCCCACCTTCACGTGGGGGGCGATCTTCCAGGACCGCGAGGCCGCACGCTACCGTCGCGTCACCCGCGCCGCCGCCGACATCACCAAGCTCGAGCTGCCCGCCGAGGCCGCGCGTCTGCTCGATGACCAGGACCTCGCCGAGCAGACGTTCGTCATGTGGGACCTCATCCACGACCGCACGCACATGCGCGGCGACCTGCCGTTCGACCCGTTCATGATCAAGCAGCGGATGCCGTTCTTCCTCTACTCGCTCGAAGAGCTGCGCTGCGACCTCACGGCGTTCCGCGAGTGCGTGTCGCTTCAGGCCCGACTGTCGGCCCGCGACGACCTGGATGCCGCCGAGATCGCCATGCGCGAGCACGCCGGCCTCGTGCAGTACGCCGTGATCTTCGACCGCATCTTCCGCTTCGCCATCACCGGCTCGCGCGTGCGCAACTACGACGGCCTCGGTGGACAGCTGCTCTTCGCCTGGCTGCACCAGCACCGCGTGCTGCACTGGACCGACACCTCGCTCGCGTTCGACTGGGACGAGGTGCCCGCCGCGGTCATCGCGCTGGCCGACGCGATCGACGAACTGTACTGGCGCTCGATCGACCGTCCCAAGGTCGCGCACTGGCTCGCCGCGTACGACCTCGTGCGCGCGGTCGTCACCCCGCACCCCGCCTCGGTGTGGGCGCGGGGACTCTCGGACGACGTACTCGCCGGGCTCCCGAAGGGGTACACCGACGCCGTCCTCGATGACGAGTTCCCGCTGTCGATGTTCTTCGAAGCGCTCGAGAAGAAGATGCGGCCCGTGATCGCATCGACCGAGGGGATCCGCGGGACGGACTGACGCGGGAGCGGGGTACGGCCGTACCCTGGCTCTCGCGGGAACGACGACGCGGGCGACGGGGCCGGCCGGGGGCGAGGGGATGACGATGACCGACGCACGGAACGACGACGAGGGAGTGCGGGGGCGCACGGTGCTGCTCGCGGGCGGAACGAGCGCCGCCGGACACGCCTGCGCGCGCGCACTGCTCGACACCGGGGCGCGCGTCGTCGTGGTGGGAAGCTCCGACGAACGTCTGGCGGCGATGGCGGCGGACCTGCCCGGCATCGCCGTCGAACGCTGCGATCTGACCGACGAGCGCGCCGTCGGTGAGCTGCGCGATCGCGTGCGCGCCGGGCACGGTCCCATCGACGGCCTGCTGCACCTGGTCGGTGGCTGGCGGGGCGGCGGGGGCCTGGCCGGGCAGAGCGACGACGACTTCGCCTTCCTCCTGCAGTCGGTGATAGCGCTCCGACACGTGAGCCGCGCGTTCGACGACGACCTGCGCGCCTCCCCCGCGGGGCGCTTGGCGATCGTGTCGTCGAACGCGGTGGAACGTCCGCTCGCGGGTGGGGCGAACTACGCGACGGCCAAGGCGGCATCGGAGACCTGGGTGCGCGCGGTCGCGCAGGGCTACGCGAAGGCCGCCCGCGACGCCGGGCGGGAGCCGACGGCCGCGGCGGTCATCTTCCGCGTCACCAGCCTGTCGGGGCTCGAGGACGCCCTCGCCGCGTCGTTCATCGCCCTGTGGGATGACGACGCGACCGCCTGGAACGACGTGACGATCGGTATCGACGCTCCCGCCTGACCTCGTCGGCGGTGCGGGTTCCGCGGCGTCGCGGACAGCGTCAGCCGCGCGCGTCTCCCGGCGTCGCGGACAGGGTCAGCCGCGCGCGTCTCCCGGCGTCGCGGACAGCGTCAGCCGCGCGGGTCGTCCGGCGTCGCAGGCGCGGTCGGCGTCGCGTGCGCGGTCGACGTTGCGGCGTCGGCGGTCCACGCGGGAGACGCCGCGGTCGTCGCTGCGGCGTCTGCGATCGGCGGGGCGGCGGCGTTGTGCACCGACACCTCGCGGTCATCGACGGGAGAGGGCCCGTCCGCCACGTCGGCGTTGACCTCGGCCGTGCGGTACTGCCGCGAGAGGGTGCGGTACGAGCGCGTGAGGAACGCGAGCGACGCGGCCACCACCATGAACAGTCCGGCGAAGACGAACACGAGCGCAATGCCGCGCGAGGCTCCGTCGCCGACCAGCCAGCCCCACGTCGCTCGACCCTCACCGCCCCGCATGTAGGGGATGATCGCGAACTCGGCGATCGGGGCGATGAGGAACGAGGTGACGGGCGCGGCCGCCGACTCGAAGGCGGCGGCGAAACCGAACACCCGCCCCTGCGTCTCGAACGGCACGACTTTCTGGATGATCGTCTGCTCGGCGGCCTCGACCGGGGGGATGAGCGCCATGTACACCCAGATGCCGGCGACGTAGAGCCACCACCAGTCGCGCAGGGTGAAGATCGCACCGAGCGCCCCCATCGCGATGACGAGCCACAGCATCGTGCGGATGGGGTTTCGGCCGAGTCCGAACCGCGCCACGAGCCCGCCGCCGATGATGAACCCCGTCGCGGTGACGCCGAGCACCACGCCCCAGACCTGCACGTCGAACAGCTCGAGACCGTAGGGGTCCATCAGGGCCATGTAGACGCCGCCGATGAGGTTGTTGAAGGTGGAGAAGATGAGCAGCGCGAAGAGTCCCGGAGCCGCCCGCACCGCGCGGATGGCCCCGCGCACGTCGACCAGGGGGCCGGGCTCGGCGCCCGCGGCCGGGCGCTCTTCGGGGATGCGGATGGTCAACAGGTGCACCAGCGCGACGAGTGTCAGCGCGATGGCGATGGCCAGGGTGCCGCCCATGCCGAGGAAGCCCACCGACAAGCCGCTGAAGACACTGGTGACCACGAAGGCCAGACCCTGCACCGTGCCGACCAGACCGTTCGCGTTCGCGTGGCGCTCGACGGGGACGAGGAGCGTGACCGTGGTGGACAGCGCGATGTTGCGCATGTTCTCGACGACCGCTCCGGCCAGGATGACGCCGGCGAAGAGCCAGAACCAGGGACCGCCCAGATCGAGCAGCGCCGCCTCGGGGAAGGCCAGCCACAGGGCGCCCGCGACGAGGAACGCCGTCAGGGTGACGAGCCCGGAGAACACCATGACCCGATGCTTGCGGTGGCGGTCGACGAGCGACCCGAAGAACATCGCGAAGACGGCGAGCAGCAGCATGTACGCCCCGCCGACGATTCCGGTGGCCAGCACCGAGCGGGTCTCGAGATAGACCCAGAACGTGAGCGCGAACCACAGGAAGCTGGTCGTGACGTTCGCCGCGGCGGTGTTGACGAGCACCGCGAGGAAGGTGCGGTTCCCGGTCGTCGGAGCGCCGGCCGGGGCGGCGGCGGAGGGCGGCGATGCGGACATAGCCACACGGTAGACCCGACCTCCGACATCGGCCAGACCCCGGCGCTCGGCGCCGCCGGCGGGACGGTCAGTCGAGCAGGCTGCGGATGTCGTCGGCGGTGAGGCGCGGGCCACCCGCGAAGACGCCGTCGCCCTCGTCGGAGCCCCCGTCGAGCACGCGCGAGAACAGGTCGGCTTTGGCCTCGCGCAGCGCCACCACCTTCTCTTCGACGGTGTCGGACGAGACGAGCCGGTACACGATCACCGGGCGCGTCTGCCCGATGCGGTGGGCGCGGTCGATGGCCTGATCCTCGACCGCGGGGTTCCACCACGGGTCGAGCAGCACGACGTAGTCGGCTTCGACGAGGTTGAGCCCCACGCCTCCCGCCTTGAGCGAGACGAAGAACGCGGGATCGGTGCCGTCGCGGAAGCGGTCGATCTCGGCCTGGCGGTGGGTCGTCGTGCCGTCGAGGTAGCCCGACGCGAGCCCGGCGTCGGTGCACCGCTGCCGCGCCGCGCGCAGGAACCGCGTGAACTGGCTGAGGACCAGGACGCGGTGCCCCTCGGCGGCGGCCTCGACGAGGAGCTCTTCGAGCGCGTCGAGCTTCGCCGACGGCGCTTCTCCTTCGTCGACGAGGGCCGGGTCGAGGGCGAGCTGGCGCAGCATCGTCAGGGAGCGGAAGATCGCGAAGCGGTTGCCGTCGGCGTCGTCGAGCAGCCCCAGCAGCCGCTGACGCTCCCGGTGGAAGCGACGGTCGTAGAGCTTGCGATGCGCGGGGTGCAGGGTGACCTCGAGGATCGTCTCCTGCTTCGGCGGGAGTTCGGCGGCGACCAGCTCTTTGGTGCGTCGGAGCAGGAAGGGGCGGATGCGCCGGCGCAGCAGGTCGAGCCGTGCGCCATCGGAGTGCTTCTCGATCGGCGTGCGGTACAGCGTCGTGAACGACTCGCGGGTGCCCAGCAGACCGGGAGCGACGAGCGACACCAGGGCCCAGAGCTCGAGGAGGTTGTTCTCCATCGGCGTGCCCGTGACCACGAGCGTGAAGGGCACCGACAGGGCCCGTGCCGCACGGTACCCGCGCGAGGCGGGGTTCTTGATCTGCTGCGCCTCGTCGAGCACCAGGCCCGACCACTCCCCCTCGGCGTACTGCTCCTGCTCGAGACGGAACAGCGCGTAGCTGGTCACCACGACGTGCGCCCCGGCGGCGGCCTCGGCGATGCTCGTCTTCCGTCGCGCCCGCGTGGCCGTGACCGTGACCGTCTGCAGCCCGGGGGCGAACGTGGCGCACTCCCGCGCCCAGTTGCCCACCACGCTGGTGGGAGCCACGATGAGGAAGGGGGGCATGAGCGGATCGGCTTCGAGCGCCGCCTGCATCATCGCGATCGTCTGCACCGTCTTGCCGAGGCCCATGTCGTCGGCCAGGATCCCGCCCAGCCCCTGCGCGCGCAGGAAGTGCAGCCAGTCGAGGCCCGCGCGCTGGTAGTCGCGCAGCGTGGCGCGGAGTCCGGCCGGCGGGTCGATCGAGGCGAGGGCGGCCTCGTCGGTGAGGCCCCGGACGCGCAGCCACCACTCGGCCTCGTGCGCGGCGATCATGCCCAACTCGGCCAGGTCGTCCCACAGTCCCACGTTGTAGCGGTTGAGCTTCATCCCCGCCTCGGGGCGATCGGCGAGGGTGCGCGCTTCGTCGATGACCGCGCGCAGTCGGTCGAACTCGGGGGTGTCGAGCCGCACGTACGTTCCGTCGCCGAGGAAGAGCGCCCGATCGCCGAGAGCGAGGGCCCTGTAGAGATCGGTGAAGTCGACCTCGGCGTCGCCCACGGTCACGCGGGCGTGGAGGTCGAACCAGTCGCTCCCGTCGTCGGCTCCCGTGCTCAGCTGCACGGACGGGGCCTCCGACGCGATCCGATAGGTCAGCGCGTCGCCGGAGACGAGCACCCGCACGTGGTCGAGCTCCTCGAGGCGCGGTGCGGCCTCGACGGCGAGGATCGCGGCATCGGCCGCCGTCAGCGCCCGGGCGGGAGTCGTACCCGTCGCCGGGGGACGGGGAAGGGAGATGCGCAGGTCGGCGCCGATGGCGTCGACGGCGGCGATCACCCCGCGCTCGTGCTCGTCGTCGCGGCGTCCGCGCGTCGCCGAACGGTCCCACCGGGTGGCGAGCGTCGCCGAGCCCGAGCCGTGCGCCACGAGCACCTCGAGGACCGGCCGCGGCGCCGGGGGGAGCTCGACGGTGCCGCGCGGCGACACCACGGGCGCCTCGAGCTGGAGGCGGGGCAGATACTCGCGCAAGAAGGTCTCGGACCCGCCATCGTCGATGGTGAGGGCTCCCGTGCGCGCGAGCAGACCACGCAGCGGGTCGGTCACCGGCGTCGACAGGCGAGCGAGGGTGATCCGCTCGTCGTCTCCGTCGCGATCCGCGACGAAGGCCACCGCCACGGCGGGGTCTCCCACGACCCACGACGGCCGCGCCGCGACCTCGTCGGCCATCCCCTCGATGATCCCCCGCAGGAGCACCGCGGAGCCACGGCGATCGACGGCCATCGCGGGCACTGCCGGGTCGTCGGGGAGGTGAACCGGGTGGTGGGCGCCCGCGCTCGACACGATCGGCACCCCGGCCGCGAGCACGTTCTCGAGGTGCAGCCACAGCGAGTGCGGGGGAACGGCGGACAACGGTATCCACTCGTCGGACAGGAAGGCGCCGGGGCCGGATCGACCGACTCGGCCCAGACTGTCGAGGGCGGCGCGCGCCCGCGGATCGGCGGGGAGCGACGACAGCGCCGCCCAGCCGGCCCGCCCCTTGATCCAGGTTCCGCGCGTTCCGCGCATGCCGGGACGTGCCGTGAGGGTGAGGGCTGTGCTGCGGCCATGCCCACCCCCGCGACGGACGGCGAGGAACAGGCAGAGCTCGACGGGGTCTTCGTCGGTGGCCGCCGCGGGCGCGACCGCGAAGAGCTCGTCGAGCGATCGCTGCCATTCCGGGCGCGTCGGGCGCCCCGCCGACAGCACGCGGTCGAACAGCACGAGCGCGGCCGCGCACCCGTGCTCGCATTCGGGTCCGCGCCCGCACGAGCACCACCCGGCGAGGCGCGAGAGGTCGGTGGGCACCCGCAGCTCGAGGTGCTCGTAGCCCGCGGCTCCGAACGACTGCGCCGTCACCACGAGGACACCGTCGAGCGTCCTGACCTCGCCGACCTCGACGGAGCCGTACACGAGGAGCCGGTCGGCACGTGCCATCGCCGACGGCGAGAACAACTCGCCGGCGATGCTGAGCGCCTCGGGGTCCATGTGCATCCCTTCATTCTCGTCGGGTCCGACGACCTCCGGTCGGCGCGCCGGGCCGAATGGGGAGCAGAGTCCGACTTCGCGCCCTGGGGAGGAGGGGTTGGCCCCCTGGTCGTTACGCTGGAGCGGTGACTCCCCTCCACGACGCATCGGTGCGCGGCTTCGCCTCCGACAACTACTCCGGCATCCACCCCGACGTCCTCACCGCGATCACCGCGGCCAACGAGGGCCACCAGGTGGCCTATGGCGAAGACGTCTACACCGCCCGCCTGCAGGAGCTGTTCATCGGCCTGCTCGGCGACGGCGTCGAGGCCTACCCGGTCTTCAACGGCACGGGCGCCAACGTCGTCGGGCTGCAGTCGATGCTCCCCCGCTGGGGCGCCGTGATCACGGCATCCACCGCGCACATCAACGTCGACGAGGGCGGCGCCCCCGAGCGCGTCGGCGGGATCAAGCTGCTGACCGTCCCCACCGACGACGGCAAGCTCACCCCCGAACTGGTCGACCGCGAAGCCTGGGGCTGGGGCGACGAGCACCGCGCCCAGCCGCTCGTGGTCTCGATCACCCAGTCGACCGAGCTCGGCACCCTGTACACCGTCGACGAGATCAGCGCGCTGGCCGCTCACGCACACGGGCACGGCATGCGCCTGCACATGGACGGCGCGCGGATCTCCAACGCCGCCGCGGCCCTCGACGTGCCGCTGCGGGCGTTCACCCGCGATGCCGGCGTCGACGTGCTGAGCTTCGGCGGGACCAAGAACGGAGCGATGATCGGCGAAGCCATCGTCGTTCTCGATCCGGCGGCCTCGACCGGCCTGACCTACCTGCGAAAGCTCGACATGCAGCTGTCGAGCAAGATGCGCTTCGTCTCGGCACAGCTGGTGGCTCTGCTCGAGGACGACCTGTGGCTGCGCAACGCCCGCCACTCCAACGCGATGGCGCAGCGCCTGCGCGCCGGCGTCGAAGCGGGGCTCGCCGACGGTTCGATCCAGGGCGTGCAGTTCACCCAGCCGACGCAGGCGAACGGTGTCTTCGCGACACTGCCGGCCGGTGTCGCCGACCGCCTCCGCCAGAGCTTCCGCTTCTACGATTGGGACGAGCTGCGCCGCGAGGTGCGCTGGATGTGCTCGTTCGACACCACCGCCGAGGACATCGACGCGTTCGTCGCCGCGATCGCCCGCGAGACGACGGCCTGACCCCGACTGCAGTGAGGGCCGCGGCATCCGATCCAGGATGCCGTGGCCCTCACCGCATCACGCCCCCGCCAGCCAGTCGCGGTAGGCGTCGAACGTGCTCTCGCGGCCCAGGAAGGCCTCGACCAGGTCGCGCGCGTCGCGGGTTCCGCCGGGCTCCAGGATCTCGCGCCGGTAGCGGAGCGCCGTCTCGACGTCGAACAGGTCGCCGGCGAAGGCCGACAGCAGGTCGCGCGCGATAACGAGGCTCCACTGGTAGGTGTAGTAGCAGGCGCCGTAGCCCGTGAGATGGCCGAAGCCGGCGTACGAGTGCGACCCGGCGAGGGGCGTGACCGGGCTCGCCGACCGGTAGTAGCCGTCGACCGCAGCCTGAAGGTCGGTCGGACGCTCGACGTGCAGGCGGTACGACGTCGTGGCGTGTCCGAGCTGCCGGGTCACCTCGAGGGCGCGGCCGAACGCGTCGGCGGTGCGCATGCGCGCGACGAGGTCGGCGGGAATGGCCCGGCCCTCGTCGTTCACCGCGAACGATGCCAGGACCTCGGCATCCCACGCCCATTCCTCGAGCAGCTGACTCGGTGCCTCGACGAAGTCCCACTCGGTCGCGATCCCCGTGAACGACGCCCAGCGGTGATGACCGCCGAGGATGTCGTGCACGAGGTGACCGAACTCGTGGAAGAAGGTGACGACCTCGTCGTGCTCGAGCAGACCGCGCGAGAAGTTGCACAGCAGCGCCCCCTCGGGCAGCGCGTGCCCCGTGATGCCGGGCACGAGCCCGAAGCACGCGGCGTGGTTGTACTTGCCGTCGCGAGGATGCAGGTCGAGGTGGATGCGGCCGAGCCGCTCGCCCGCGCGGACGACGTCGTAGGTGCGCACGTCGTCGTGCCACGAAGGCGCGTCGACGGGGACGTACTCGACGTCGAGAAGTCGCGCCGTCGTGGCGAGGACGCCGTCGAGCACGCGATCGAAGCGGAAGTACGAACGGACGAGCTGTGCATCGACGTCGTACTCCTCGCGCTTGAGCGCGCTGAGCAGATACCAGAAGTCGGCGATCGTGACCTCGGTGGCGTCGGGCTCGTCGCGGCGGAGGCGCTCGAGCACGCGGGCGTACTCGGACGCGGCAGCGGGGGCGACGGCCTCGGCCACCCGATCGAGGAACGCGCGCACCTCGGCGCTCGACCCGATCATGCGCGTCTCGGTCTCGTAATCGGCCCAGTCGCCGTAGCCGAGGAGGGCGGCCCGCTCGGCACGGACGGCGAGCAGATCGGCGAGCACGGCCTCGTTCTCGGGCCACGCCAGATCGTTGTAGGCCCCGACGAGGGCGTGACGCACAGAGATGTCGCGGGCGTACTCGCGCACCGGCATGAGGTCGGTGTACTCGGTGGTCAGCGTCACCATGGCCTCGTCGTCGGCGGGGTGCTCGGCCAGGAAATCGGCCGGGAGTCCGTCGAGCGAGGCGGCCGGGACGCGGATCTCGCGGCGTCCTTCGCGGATGTGGCGCGAGAACGTCTGCGACAGAGCGGTGTCGCGGTCGGCGAGCTCCTGCACGCGCGCGCGGCCCGCGTCGTCGAGGTCGACACCACCGCGGCGGAAATCGCGCCGGAGGTGGTCGAGCAGGCGCTGCTGCGCGGGGTCGAGGCCCGCGGCGTCGGCGTCGGAGAACACGTGCCACAGGTCGCGATCGAGCAGCCGGCGCGCCTGCGCCGCGTCGATCGCCTGGGCCTGCGCCTCGGCGGCGGCGCGCACGTCGGAGTCGGGGTGGCACTCGCTGAGCAGGTGCGACGGCGCGGCGGCCTCGGCGAGCGCGATGTCGGCGTCGTTCCAGAGGTCGAGGCGCTCGCTCGTGGTCAGCGCCGTCTCGGCGACGAGACGGCGGTCGATCTCGGCCACGCGGGCGAGACGCTCGGCCGGGCGCTCCCCGGCGAAGCTCAACCAGCCGGCGCGGTCGAGCGGAAGGGACAGGGGTTCGAGGGGAGGATGCGGCATCCTCCGACCCTAGGGACGACCTCCGACACCGGCAACGTCGAGGACCGACGCCACCGCCGCCAGGCCGCGGAACGGCATCCGCGAGGGGATCAGCGCAGCGCGCCGACCGAGGCGAGCGCCAGGCGGATGAGCGTGCCCCGCCCGCCCTCCATCTCGTCGGAGAGGGCCTCGGATGCCGCTTCCTGCGGCGACAGCCACGTCACTTCGAGGGCGTCCTGACGCGGTTCGCATGTTCCCGTGACGGGGACCACGAAGGCGAGCGCGACGGCGTGCTGGCGATCGTCGTGGAACGCGCTGACGCCTGGGATCGGGAAGTACTCGGCGACGGTGAACGGCGTCGGCGACGGGGGCAGGGAGGGAAAGGCCATGGGGCCGAGGTCGTTCTCGAGGTGGCGGAACAGTGCGTCGCGCACGGTCTCGCCGTAGCGCACGCGCCCCGACACGAGCGTGCGGGTCATCTCGCCGAGAGGCGTCGCCCGCAGCAGGATGCCGACCTGGGTGACGGCCCCCATGCCGTCGGTGCGCACGGGGAGCGCCTCGACGTACAGCATCGGCAGGCGGCGGCGGGCCTCGGCCAGCTCCACCTCGCTCAACCACCCCGGGTTGGGGTTCGGGCCCCCCGGGGCGCCCGAGAAGGACGCCGACAACGATTCGTTCTCGTCGCCGTTGTCGCCGGAATCGGGGTCGGGGGTGCGTACGGGCATGATCCTTGTATATCAACCGTCCGCCCCGGATGCCGCGTGTCTTCGCCCACAGCGGATGTCGGAGGCCTTTGCGACAATGGGCCGCATGAGCACCCATCCTCCCCTCGACTCCACCCTCGTGCGCTGGTCCGCGCCGCCGGAGGAACGCGGGGATCGGCCGGTGCTCCTACTGCTGCACGGCTACGCGTCCGACGAGCACGACCTCTTCGGGCTCGTGCCGCAACTGCCCGCCGACTTCGTGATGGCCAGCGTGCGCGCGCCGCTCACCCCGCCGTGGCCCACCCCCGGGGCGTCGTGGTACCCGATCGAGGGTCTCGACGGCCGCGACCCCGTCGCGATCACGCGCGCCGCCGAGGGGCTGCTGTCCTGGATCCGCAAAGAGGTCGGGCCGTGGCCGGTCGGTTTGCTGGGGTTCTCGCAGGGCGGCGCCGTCGCGGTGCAGACCCTGCGCGTCGACCCCGACGCGGTGGCCTTCACCGTCGTGCTGGCCGGGTACGCCGCCGCCGGCGAGCTGCCGGGCGACGCCGTGCTGGCCGAGCGGCGACCGCCCGTGTTCTGGGGACGCGGTTCGCGCGACGACGTCATCCCCGCGCACCTCGTCGACATGACGGCCCAGTGGTTGCCGGCCCACAGCGAGCTGAGCGGTCGCGTCTACCCCGGGCTGACCCACTCGGTCTCGCAGGACGAACTCGACGACGTGCGCGCGTTCCTCGAGGCGCGTCTGGCCGAGGGGGGCACCCCGACCGAGGGGTGACGACAGGGGTCGATCGTTCGGTCGAGAGGCCGCGAAGCACGGGACGGACACCCGAGGGCAGCGGCCGTTCCGCGACGGGCGAACGTCAACCCCGACCCGATGTCGGAGGTCCGAGAGAGGATGGCGGCATGGCTGACGTACTCGACAGATTCGGGCCCGCCACGCGGGACTGGTTCCGCGGTGCGTTCCCCGCTCCGACCAACGCGCAGAAGGGCGCGTGGGAGTCCGTGTCGTCGGGGCGCAACGCGCTCGTGGTCGCCCCCACCGGCTCGGGCAAGACGCTCTCGGCGTTCCTCTTCGCGATCGACCGCATCTTCCGCGAAAAGGCTCCCGACGGGCCCGAGGCCGCTCCCCCGCCGCGTCGTCCGCGCGGCGCCGCGAAGACCACCCTCGCGAAGACCCCACCGACCACCACCCGCGTCCTCTACATCTCGCCGCTGAAGGCGCTCGGCGTCGACGTCGAGCGCAACCTCCGCTCGCCGCTCGTCGGCATCGGTCAGTCCGCTCGCCGGCTGGGCATCGAGGTGCCGTCCGTCACCGTGGGCGTGCGCTCCGGAGACACGAGCTCCAGCGACCGCCGCAAGCTCGTCACCGCCCCGCCCGACATCCTCATCACGACCCCCGAGTCGTTGTATCTGATGCTGACCAGCCAGGCGGCAGAGACCCTGCGCGGCGTGCGCACGGTCATCATCGACGAGGTGCACGCGGTCGCCGCGACCAAGCGCGGCGCCCACCTGGCCGTGAGTCTCGAGCGCCTCGACGCGCTGCTCGACAAGCCCGCGCAGCGGATCGGCCTGTCGGCGACCGTTCGACCCATCGACGAGGTCGCGCGGTTCCTCGGCGGTGCGCAACCGGTCGACATCGTGGCCCCCAAAGCCACCAAGGCGTTCGATCTGTCGGTCGTCGTGCCCATCGAAGACATGCTCAACCCGCCTCCGCCGCCGGGCAGCCCCGCCCCCGACGAGGCCGCAGACGGCGAATGGTTCTCGGATCGCCCCGAGAGTACCGAGATGGCCGGGTCGGTCTGGCCGCACGTCGAAGAGGCCATCGTCGACCGCATCCTCGAGCGGCGGTCGACCATCGTCTTCTCGAACTCCCGCCGCCTGGCCGAGCGGCTCACCGGGCGCTTGAACGAGATCTACGCCGAGCGGGTCGGCATCGAGGTACCCGATCCGACCGTGCCGGCGGCGCAAATGGCGCAGGCCGGCTCGTCGGCGGGCGTCGCCGCGATCCTCGCGAAGGCCCACCACGGCTCGGTCTCGAAGGAGCAGCGCGCCCAGGTCGAAGACGAACTGAAGTCGGGCGTCCTGCGCTGCGTCGTCGCGACCAGCAGCCTCGAGCTCGGCATCGACATGGGCGCGGTCGACCTCGTCATCCAGGTGGAGTCGCCCCCGAGCGCGGCCTCCGGGCTGCAGCGCGTCGGACGCGCGGGCCACCAGGTGGGCGAGGTGAGCCGCGCGGCACTGTTCCCCAAGCACCGCAGCGACGTGCTGCACACGGCCGTCGTGACCGAGCGCATGCTGGCGGGGCGCATCGAGGCCATCTCGGTGCCGCAGAACCCGCTCGACATCCTCGCGCAGCAGACGGTCGCCGCCTCAGCCCTCGGCTCGATCGACGTCGAGGAGTGGTTCGAGACCGTCAAGCGCAGCGCGCCGTTCCGATCCCTCCCCCGCTCGGCGTACGAGGCCACCCTCGACCTGCTGGCCGGGCGGTATCCGTCCGACGAGTTCGCCGAGCTGCGCCCACGCCTGGTGTGGGACCGCGACGCGGGCACGCTGACCGGTCGGCCGGGCGCGCAGCGGGTGGCGGTCACCAGCGGCGGCACGATCCCCGACCGCGGCCTCTTCGGAGTCTTCGTCGCGGGCGAGTCGCAGAACGCCCGCGTGGGCGAGCTCGACGAAGAGATGGTCTACGAGTCGCGCGTCAACGACGTCTTCACCCTGGGCACGACCAGCTGGCGCATCGTCGAGATCACGCACGACCGGGTGAACGTCGTACCCGCCTTCGGCCAACCGGGCAAGCTGCCCTTCTGGCACGGCGACGGCATCGGCCGCCCCGCCGAGCTGGGTGAGGCACTCGGCGCCTTCTCGAGAGAGCTGGCGGGGGGCGACCGGTCCAAGGCCGAGAAGCGCCTGCGCGAATCCGGTCTCGACGACAACGCCATCTCCAACCTGCTCGCCTACCTGGCCGAACAGCGCGAAGCCACCGGCAGCCTGCCCACCGACCGCACGCTCACCGTCGAGCGCAGCCGCGACGAGGTCGGCGACTGGCGCATCATCCTGCATTCCCCGTACGGCATGCAGGTGCACTCCCCGTGGGCCCTCGCGGTGAACGCCCGCATCCGCGAGCGCCTGGGCGTCGAGGGGGCCGCCGTCGCGAGCGATGACGGCATCATCGCGAGGGTTCCGGATGCCGCCGCCGAACCGCCCGGGGCCGACCTCTTCGTCTTCGAGCCCGACGAGCTCGAGCAGATCGTCACCGACGAAGTGGGCGGCTCGTCGCTGTTCGCCTCGCGCTTCCGCGAGTGCGCGGCACGCGCCCTGCTCCTGCCCCGACTGAATCCGAACCGTCGCTCCCCCCTGTGGCAGCAGCGCCAACGCTCGGCTCAGCTGCTCGAGGTCGCGAAGCGCCACCCGGCTTTCCCGATCATCCTCGAGACGCTCCGCGAGGTGCTGCAAGACGTCTACGACCTTCCCGCGCTGCTGCGCCTGACCCGGCAGATCGGCGAACGGCGCATCCGCCTCGTCGAGATCACGACCTCGCAGCCCTCGCCGTACGCCCGCGATCTGCTCTTCGGGTACGTCGGGGCGTTCATGTACGAGGGCGATTCGCCCCTCGCCGAGCGCCGCGCCGCCGCGCTGTCGGTCGACCCTGCTCTGCTGAGCGAGTTGCTCGGCAAGGTCGAGATGCGCGAGCTCCTCGACCCCGACGTCATCGCCCAGTTCGAGCGCGAGGCCCAGCGGCTCGACCCCGACCGTCGCGCGAAAGGCGTCGAGGGCGTCGCCGACCTGCTGCGCATCCTCGGCCCGCTCGACGCGAGCGAGGTGGCCGCACGACTGGACGCCGAGACCGACGCCCTGGCCGAGGCGGAACGCCACCTCGCGACCCTCGTCGACGACCGCCGCGCGATCCGCCTGACGATCGCGGGCGTCGCTCGGGTCGCCGGTATCGAAGACGCCGGGCGTCTGCGCGACGCGCTGGGCGCCGCACTTCCCGTCGGCATCCCGAACGCCTTCCTCGAGCCCCTGGCCGACCCGCTCGGCGACCTGGTCGCCCGATACGCGCGCACGCACGCGCCGTTCACCACCGACGCGGTGGCCGCTCGCCTGGGCGTGGGGATCGCGGTCGCGCGACTGACGCTGCAGCGCCTCGAGTCGCAGGGGCGCCTCGCGAGCGGCTTCTTCCTTCCCGAGGCGTCGGGTGGGAACCGCGGCGACGCCACCGAGTGGTGCGACGTCGAAGTGCTGCGCCGGTTGCGCATGCGCTCGCTGGCGGCGATCCGCGGCAGCGTGGAACCCGTTCCCCCCGCCGCCTACGCGCGGTTCCTGCCGGTCTGGCAGCACCTCGGCCGCCCGCTCGAGGGCATCGACGGCGTGCTCGCGGTGATCGAGCAACTCGCGGGTGTTCCCCTCCCCGCGAGCGCGTGGGAATCCTTGGTGCTGCCGTCACGCGTCGCCGACTACTCCCCCGCCCTGCTCGACGAGCTGACCGCGACGGGCGAGGTCGTCTGGTCGGGACACGGCACCCTGCCCGGCCGCGACGGCTGGATCGCCCTGCACCCGGCGGAGGCCGCCCCCTTCACGCGTCAAGACCCGGATGACGCCGACGATCCGGCCCCCGATTCGTTGGAGGCGCGGATCCTCGGTGCCCTCGACGGCGGGGGCGCATACTTCGCCGGTCAGCTCAGGCAGCTGGCCGGCGCCGAGAACGAGCAGTCGGTGAACGACGCCCTGTGGGCCCTCACCTGGGCGGGACGCGTCACGAACGACACCTTCGCGCCGGTGCGCACCCTGTTGAGCGGCGGCGGGCAGTCCCACCGCGTCGCCCGTCGGGCTCCGCGCGCACGCATGTACCGGGGCGCGACGATGCCGCGCGCAACCTCGGCTCCTCGCCCGCCGTCGCTGGGCGGCCGATGGTCGCTGCTCCCCGAACGCGAGCCGGACCCCGCCGCCCGGGCCACCGCCACCGCGAGCCTGCTGCTCGATCGGTACGGCGTCGTCACGCGAGGAGCGGTGCAGTCCGAGGGCGTCCCCGGCGGTTTCGCGCAGGTGTACCGCATCCTGGCGGGCTTCGAAGAGGCGGGCCACTGCCGCCGCGGGTACGTCATCGAGAAGCTCGGGGCGGCGCAGTTCGCCGCCTCCGCCACCGTCGACCGTCTGCGCGAGTTCGCGGCGGTCGCCGACCCCCCACCGCGACGCACGATCACCCTCGCCGCCACCGACCCGGCCAATCCGTACGGCGCGGCCCTCGGGTGGCCGTCGATCGAGGGCGTCACGCACCGCCCCGGACGCAAAGCCGGCGGACTCGTCGTGCTCGTCGACGGCGACCTGACGCTGTACCTCGAGCGTGGCGGCCGTAGCGCGCTGGCTTTCACCGACGACGAGGCGCAGCTGCAGGCCGCGACACGTGACCTCGCCGAGACGGCGAAGAGACGGCGCCTCGAGACCCTCACGGTCGAGCAGGTCAACGGCGAGTTCGTGTACGGCACCGCGGTCGGACGCGCTCTCCGCGAAGCGGGGTTCGTCGAGTCCCCGAAGGGGCTGACCCTGCGCAAACTGACCGCCGGCGACGCCATTCGCGAGGCCGCTCGTGCGTGAGCGCGGCGGGCCGGTGACCCGCACCGCCCCCACACCGACGTCGCCCGCGCCGTTCGTCCGGCCGCGCCGGCCCGAACGCGGATCCGGCGCGACCGACGACGCGGCGTCCTCGGCCCAGACCCAGACCCGGGCGAACCCCTCCACGCCCCACGACCCGGGAGCGCACCGTGCCTGAGGGCGACACCGTCTACCGCGCCGCCGCCAAGCTGTCGGCGGCCCTGACCGGCAAGGTCGTCACGCGGTTCGACATCCGCGTGCCCGGCAGCGCGACCGCCGATCTGCGCGGTGAGACCGTGCACGAGGTCGCCGCGCGCGGCAAGCACCTGCTGCACCGCATCGGCGGCTACACGCTGCACTCCCACCTCAAGATGGAGGGCCGGTGGGACGTCTACCGCCCCGGCGAACGGTGGCGACGTCAAGCCTTCAAGGCACGCGCGATCGTCGGGGTGAGTGGGGCGGATGCCGTGGGCTTCGACCTTGCGATGGTCGAGGTCCTCCGCACGGTCGACGAGCACACCGTGATCGGGCATCTCGGACCCGACCTGCTGGCCGATGACTGGGACGAGGCAGAGGCCGTCCGCCGCGTCGCGGCCGACGATCGCGCCGCGCACGTCGCACTCCTCGACCAGCGCAACGTCGCGGGGTTCGGCAACGTCTACGCGAACGAGTTGCTCTTCGTACGCGGAATCGCGCCGACCACCCCGGCGAACGAGATCGACGTGCAGGCCACCATCGCCCTCGGCGAGCGCATGATCCGCGCCAACCTCCCCCGCCCCGAACGCACCTTCACCGGAGACAGTCGCCCCGGGCGACGGTTCTGGGTCTATGGCCGCGACGGAGCCCCGTGCCGGCGCTGCGGCACGCCCATCCGCGCCACGAGCCTCGGCGCCTCGTCCACCAGCGAGCGAAACGTGTACTGGTGCCCCACCTGCCAGCCCGGGTGAGGTGTCCCGCCGCGTGACGCAGCGGAGCGGACCGACCCGCGCACGCCGACGCCACGTCACCCCACCCGCACGCCCCGCGTGTCAACCCGCCCTCGCCTTTCGCTTCCCCGTGGGAGAACGGGGGAAGACACCGACGCCGGGAACCGTGCCGCACTTTCTCTCGACGTCGAGCAAACCGATCATGGCACGGGCGACGAAGAAGCATTCGAGGGAATGAAGCCGATTCTGCACCCGTTGTCATACATGTCGGCTGACCCGATAGCCGTCCGGAGGGGATCGTGGGTAAGAACTACATCGACATCGAAAACGACCATGGCGAGACGCTGCGTTACCGCAAGCACGTCAACGGTCGCGGACTCGTCGCGCACGGCGCGAAGGTCCACCCGTCGGCGCTTGTCGAGAACGGTGCCTACGTCGAACCCGGCGTGCAGATCGCCGCGGGCGTTCGCGTCGGTCGCGGGGTCTGGATCGAGTCCGACGCCGTCATCGGACCCGAGGCGCACATCGAGCCGCACGCGCACATCTGCGCGGGCGCGGTGATCGGCGCGGGTGCTCACATCGGCGTGCGAACGCAGGTGGGCCACAACGCCCGCATCGCCACCGGCTCGCTGATCGGCGACGACGAGATCATCAACGACGGCGAAGCCGTCGCCACCGACCGTCGGGGGCTGCGCCTGGCCGCCTGACTCCGCCGTTTCATCGGCATCCACGACCCGCACGACTCTTCGGAGCGTGCGGGTTTTCGTGTGCCCGACGGGCGCGGCCGCCGTCGGCTCCGTGCGGGCGAGAGCTCAGGCGAGGAACGTCAGCACGAGCCCGATGAGAGGCAGGGTGCCCTGCATCACCGCGGGGCGCAGGTTCTTGCGGCCCGTGCTCACGAGCACCAGGGCCGCGGCCAGCATCGAGCCGAGCGAGAAGGCCAGCAGGGTGCGTCCGACCGGGTCGCCGATTCCGCTGACGACCCAGACGATGATCCCGATGATCGCGCCGATCGCCAGGAACAGGTTGTAGAAGCCCTGGTTGTAGGCCATCGACTTCGTGATCTCGGCGGTCTGCTGGTCGGGAATGCCGAAGACCTTCCGCGTACGGGGGTTCGTCCAGCGCACGCTCTCGAGCACGAAGATGTACACGTGCAGCAGGGCCGCGAGTCCCGCGACGACGAGCGCCAGGATGCCGATCATGCTCTCACGTTACTCCCGCGGCTAGCCTGGAGTCATGGTGAACGGCAAGGGCTCTCGGGGACGCGGCGGCGCGCCCCGGCGCGGCGGACCCGCCCGTCCCGTCGCCGCGGGCCGCGCACGACCCGCGAAGAAGAGCGTCGCCCGCCCGACCCCGCCCCCTCGGGAGGAGCCGCGCACCTTCGTCCTGGGCGCCGTCCCCGGCGCGACGCCCGGCAAGTGGATCGATCTGTGGCGTGAACGCATGCCCCACGTCTCGCTGGAGCTTCGAGAGATCACGGTCGAGCACCAGCGCGCGGCCATCGACGACCTCGATGCCGCCCTGGTGCGCCTGCCTCTGGCGGCATCCGAGGACCTGCACGTGATCGAGCTCTACGAGGAGCAGCCGGTCGTGGTGATGTCCACGGATTCCGAGCTCACCGCCGCCGACGAGCTCGCACTGGCCGACCTCGCGGGGCAGGTGGTGATCGCCGCGGCCGATGACGTCTTGCACGTCATCGTCCCGGATGCCGTGCCCCCCGCGTTCGCGCCCCCGGGCGACACCGCCCAGGCGATCGCCACCGTCGCCACCGGCGTGGGTGTGGTGATCGTGCCGATGTCCCTCGCTCGCGCGCACCGTCGTCGCGACGTGGAGTACCGGGTCCTGCAGGACGGACCCGTGTCCACGGTCGCGCTGGCCTGGCTGCGGGAGAACACGACGCCCGATGTCGAGGCGTTCGTGGGCGTCGTGCGGGGCCGCACGGCGCGTTCCTCCCGCTGAGCCGAGGCCGCTCGCGGTCTCGCATCCGCTCGAGACGCATCGAGCCCTCGCGCCCGACATCTCCCGTGATCGTCCCGCGTCCGCCGCGCGGTAACCTGCGGGGGAAAAAGGGAGTGGGAAATGCGGGGTCGAACGGCCGGACTCATCGTCACCTCGAGCGTCGTGATGGCGCTGCTCTGGGCGGGCGGTGCGTCCGCGGCGACCCCCGACCTCGACATCGCGCCGACACCCGCGGCATCCATCGCCCCGGCGGCGCCGACGACGACGACCTCCGCCTCGGACGTGGCCTCCGGCGTCACGCACGCGCAGAACCCCTCCGTCCCCGAGGGGGCCGTGTGGACCGAGCAGTACCTGCCCTCGCCCGCCGCCTCCACCGATGGCGACCCCGTCGAGCTGCACGCCGACGTGCTGCGGCCGGCGCACCTGCCTCCGGATGCGCGCACCCCCGTCATCCTCTCGATCGGTCCCTACTTCTCGCACAGCGGCGCCGCCAGCGACGAGCACCGGCCCTTCACCGGTCCGACGCAGCGCCATCGAGCGCTCATCGATCAGGGCGACCTCTTGGCCGCCGGGTACACGGTGGTCTTCGTCGACCTGCGCGGCTTCGGCGGCAGCACCGGGTGCCTCGACTTCGCCGGTCCGGGTGAGCAGGCCGACGTGACGGCGGCCGTCGAGTGGGCGGCGAGCGCCGCCTGGTCGACGGGCAGGGTCGGGATGTACGGGAAGTCCTATGACGCGATGACGGGCCTGATGGGTGTGGCCGCGCGTCCCGCCGGCCTCGCCGCCGTCGTCAGTCAGGAACCGGTGTGGGATCCGTACTCGTACCTGTGGGAGAACGGCATCCCGACCGAGAACAACCGGGCCACGCCCGAGGCGTACCTGCAGATGGCCGCCCTTCCCGGCATCGCGACCCCGGGACACGTCGACGGCCTCGTGATCCCGCCCGACACCGACCGCTACCGCGACAACGCCGCGTACGAGAAGCGTCACCCCGAGTGCGCGACGTCACTGCTCTCCGACACCCTCGTCGCCGAGCGCACGTCACCCGAATGGGTCGCGCGCGATCTCGCGAGCCGGGCGGAGGGGTCGACGGTGCCGCTGCTGTTCACCCAGGGTTGGACCGAGCGCAACACCCGCGCCGACGGACTGGTCGACCTCATCGACGGCCTGGAAGGGCCGGTGTCGGCCTGGGCGGGGCCGTGGGACCACGTCGCCGGAAACGACGTCGACTCCGCCGGTCGCCTGCAGATGGGGCGCGCCGACTGGTTCGGCGAGGTGCGCGCGTTCTTCGACGCCCACCTCCGCGACCAGCAGGGCGCCGCGCCGTCGTTCGCCCTGCAGGACAACCTCGGACGCTGGCGGACCCAGGCGGAGTGGCCGGGGGCGACGCGCGAGGTCACGTCCGCCCTCGCCCCCGCGCAGTACGTCGACACGGGCGAGGGCGCCGGCGCCCTGCCCGACGGCGACGACGGCGACGGGTCGTTCTTCGGAACGGCGCCGCGAACCGCCGAGACCCTCGGCGCCTCGCAGACGCTGTCGGTCCCCGTCGCCGAGGAGACGCGCCTGACCGGCAGCGCCGCGGTGGTGCTCCACACCCGCGGCGAGGGCGCGGCGCACGTGCGGCTGTGGGACGTCGGCGCCGACGGCATCCCGACCCTCATCGATGAGAGCCTCACCCCGGTGGATGCCGGCGGCACGACATTCGTGACCCTTCGCGCCATCGACTGGACGCTGTCCCCGGGGCACGCCGCGCTGCTGACGGTGGGGACGACGGACTCCCTCCTCTGGCGGCCCTCCCCGCGCGACAGCACCGTCACGATCGACGGCGGCACCCTGACCCTGCACGCGCAGGGCACGTCGGCCGATGTGCCGACCGCCGGGGAACGGGCGCCCTTCCTCGACGCCTACCTCGCGGACGCCCGGTGGCCGGTGGCGATCGGCGCGGTCGCACCGAGCTTCTCGCTGGCGGACCCTGTCCCCTCCCCCACGGCGGCCACGGGCGGGGAACTCGCCCGCTCCGGTGGGGAGCTCTCGTCGGCGGCCGCGCTCGGGGCGATCGCCGCCCTCGCACTGGGCGCCGCGCTGGTGCGCCGTCGCGCGACGCGTTCCTCCCGCTGAGCACCGCCCCACGCCCTCACCTCGTCCCCCATCCGTTTCGACGGCGGATGAGCCGAGTTCACCCGTCCCGCTCCGAATGGTCACGGGGCGCCCATAGCTTTCCTCCGTCTCGTATCGGCGTCCCCGTCGATCCCCCGAGAGACACGAGAGGAAATCCATGTCATTCCCGCGCCTTTCCCCCGGCCGGTCCATCGCCGGTATCGCCCTCGTCACGGTCGCGGCTCTGTCGCTCGCCGGGTGCGCCGGCGGCAGCTCCGCCTCCTCGTCCGAGGGTGGCGTCGACGCCGCCACGGCCACGAGCCTCGCCGATTTCGGAACCCTCACCGACCTCGAGGCGGCCGCGAAGGCCGAGGGCCAGCTCAACGTCATCGCGCTGCCGCGCACGTGGGCCAACTACGGCGAGATCCTCGACCTGTTCGCCGAGCGGTACCCCGAGATCACGATCAACGAGCAGTCGCCCGACGTGTCCAGCGCCGAGGAGATCCAGGCGGCAACGGCCAACCAGGGCCTCGACACCGCCCCCGACGTCTTCGACCTCGGTCTCGCCGTCGCCCTGCAGAACACCGACTCCTTCGCCGCCTACAAGGTCGCGACCTTCGATGAGATCCCCGACGCGCTGAAAGAGAGCTCGGGCCTGTTCGTCGGCGACTACGGCGGGTACATGTCGGTCGGCTACGACTCCGCCCGCTTCCCCGCGCCCAGCCAGCTGAGCGACCTGCTCAAACCGGCCTACAAGGGCGCCGTGGCCATCAACGGCGACCCGACGCAGGCGGGCTCGGCCTTCGCGGCCGTGGGCCTGGCGACGGTTCAGCAGAAGGGAACGCTCGACGACTTCACGCCCGGCATCGACTTCTTCGGCCAGCTCAACGCCGCCGGGAACTTCCTCAAGGTCGACCCGACCGACGCCACCATCGCCAGCGGCGAGACCCCGGTCGTCTTCGACTGGGACTACCTCAACGCCGCCCAGGCCTCGGCCGTTCCCACCTGGAAGACCGTCGTGCTCCCCGGCACCGGTTACGCCGGCTACTACAACCAGGCCATCAACAAAGATGCGCCGAACCCGGCCGCAGCGCGTCTGTGGCAGGAGTTCCTGTACAGCGACGACGTGCAGAACCTGTGGCTCAAGGGCGGCGCGCGTCCGGCCCGCATGGAGGCCATGACCTCGGCCGGCACGATCGACGCGACGCTCGCCGCAGCCCTGCCCGCCGCCCCCGACGACACCGTCGTGCCCACCGAGGCGCAGTCCACGGCCGCCGGTGAGACGCTCGGGCAGAAGTGGGCGACGGCGCTGCAGTGACGGTCCTTCACCAGGTCGTCGCCCCCGCGGCGCCGGAGCCCTCCGCTCCGGCGCCGCGGGGTGCGGCGCGCCGCAGCTGGGCCTGGCTGGGGCTGCTCCCCTTCGTCGCCTATGTCGCGCTGTTCCTGGCCCTGCCCACGGTGCTCGCCGTGGCGTCGGGGTTCGTCGACGGCGACGGGGCGTTCACCCTCGCCAACCTCGCCGCTCTGGGCGACCCGCTGGTGGTGACGACCTTCGTCAACTCCACGGCGCTGTCGCTCGTCACCGCGATCGTGGGGGCGATCGTGGGAGCGCTGGTGTGCCTGGCCCTGCTGGGGCTTCCCGAGACGGGGGCGATCCGCACGGCCGTCGACGCGGCATCCGGAGTCCTCGCCCAGTTCGGCGGCGTCATGCTCGCCTTCGTGCTCATCGCCGCGATCGGGGCGCAGGGAGTGGTGACGGTGTTCGTGCGGCAGCTGACCGGCATCGCGTTCTACGAGAACGGCGTGTGGTTGTACGACCTGCCGGGCGTCGCGCTGGCCTACCTCATCTTCCAGGTGCCGCTCATGATCATCACGTTCATGCCCGCCCTCGCCGCGCTGAAGCCGCAGTGGGTGGAGGCGCACCTGACCCTCGGCGGAACCCGCGCCGGCTTCTGGCGACACGTGGGGATGCCGGTGCTCGCCCCCTCGTTCCTGGCGAGCCTGCTGCTGCTGTTCGCCAACGCCTTCTCGTCGTACGCGACCGCTGCCGCCCTCGCCAGCCAGGGGTCGCAGATCGTCCCGCTGCAGATCCGCACCGCGTTGACCAGCGAGACGGTCCTCGGGCGCGAGAACCTCGCGGGCGCCCTCGCGCTCGGCATGATCGTGGTCGTGGCCATCGCGATGGCGCTGTACTCGCTCGTCCAGCGTCGTGCGGCGAGGTGGCAGTCGTGAACCCCCTCGCTCCCCCGCGCGCGGTGCGCGTGATCATCGGCCTCGTCGTCGGCGTGGTGTTCGCCGTCCCCTTCGTGGCCACGGTGCTCTTCACCCTGACCCCGCTGCCGGGCGGCTCGGGCCTCTCTCTCGACCGGTGGGCCGGCCTGTTCGACCCCGCCAACGCCGCCAAGTACCGCCCCGTCTGGACGGGCCTCGGCAACTCCCTGCTCCTCGCGGGGGTGACCGTGCTGCTGGTGGTGGGGCTGTTCACCCCGACCATGGTGCTGGTGGCGATCGCGTTCCCCCGCCTGCGACGCGTCTTCGAGTTCGTCGCCCTGCTGCCGATCTCGCTGCCCGCGATCGTGCTCGTGGTGGGGCTGACCCCCATCTATCTGCAGATCGGTCGCACGCTCGGGACCGGGGCCTGGACGCTCGCTTTCGCGTACGGCATCCTCGTGCTCCCCTTCGCCTACCGCTCGATCCAGGCCTCGATCGACGCCATCGACGTCACGACCCTCGCCGAGGCCGCGCGCACCCTCGGCGCCGGCTGGGGTTCCGTGCTGCTGCGCGTGATCGTGCCGAATCTGCGGCAGGGCCTGCTCGCCGCCGCGCTCATCTCGGTGGCGGTGGTGCTGGGCGAGTTCACGATCGCCTCGCTGCTGAACCGTCAGACCCTGCAGACGGCCCTCGTGGTCGTCAACAAGCAAGACGGCTGGGTCGCCGCCATCTTCACCCTGCTCGCACTGGCGTTCGCGTTCGTGCTGCTCCTCGTCATCGGCCGCGTCGGACGCATCGGCGCCGGAAGGAAGACCCCATGACCGCCGCCGACACCCCCATCCGCGCGCTCCCCGACGCCGCCGCGAGCAGCCTCGCCACCGGCACCCGCGCGGGGGTCGAGCTGCGCGGCGTCCTCAAGGAGTACGGATCCACCCGCGTGCTGCACGGCGTCGACCTCGACGTCGCCCCCGGGGAGTTCGTCTCGCTGCTCGGGCCCTCGGGCTGCGGCAAGACCACGGCGTTGCGCGTGCTCGCGGGACTCGAGCACGCCGACGGCGGCGAGGTGCGCATCGGCGGGCGCGACGTGTCGCGCGTGCCCACGAACAAGCGCGACATCGGCATGGTGTTCCAGTCGTACTCCCTGTTCCCGCACCTGCGGGTGCTCGACAACACAGCGTTCGGACTGCGCCGCCGCGGGGTCGGCGCGACCGAGGCCCGCCGGCGCGCGGGCGATGCCCTCGACCTCGTCGGGCTCGGCCACCTCGGCGATCGATACGCCCACCAGCTCTCGGGCGGTCAGCAGCAGCGCGTGGCCCTCGCCCGCGCTCTGGTGACCGAGCCGCGCGTGCTGCTGCTCGACGAGCCCCTCTCGGCCCTCGACGCCAAGGTGCGGGTGCAGCTGCGCGACGAGATCCGGCGCATCCAGCTGCGGCTGGGCACCACGACCGTCTTCGTCACGCACGACCAGGAGGAGGCCCTGGCGGTGTCGGACCGGGTCGCCGTGATGGGCGCCGGTCGCATCCTGCAGGTGGGGAGCCCCGAAGACCTCTACTCGCGGCCCGCCGGCGCCGAGGTCGCGGCGTTCGTGGGAGCGTCGAGCGTGGTGCCCGGGATCGTCTCCGCGGGGACGGTGTCGGTCTGGGGTCAGCGGCTGCCGCTGCTCGCCCCCGCCCCCGACGGCCCGTGCGAGGTGTTCGTGCGCCCCGAGAACGTGCGCGTGGTGTCGCCCGGCGACTCCGGCGTCGACGCGGTCGTGGAATCCAGCACGTTCCTCGGGAGCATGCGGCGCTCGATGCTGCGCGTGGACGACGGGACGGGCGTGCACGTGCAGCACCCCGCCGAGGTGCGTCTCACGCCCGGCGACCGCGTGCGGATCCGGGTCGACGCGGTGCCCGCACTGACCCGACCCGTCACGTCGCCGGCCGGCGGCTGACGCGCGAGGGCACCGCCACCGCGTGTCGCCGTATGTCCAGGGCCTGCCCGACGCGCACTCACCCGCATACAATTTCGGGATGACCGCACGCCTGCTCTACGTCTGCGCCCGGCCGCAGCGCACGGCGGCTGTGGCCGAGTGGGCGTCGTTCCGCGACGGCCTGGGCGTCGGCGACGACGACCTCATCCACCACGACCTGGTGCGTCATCCCCTGCCCGACGACCTCGACCGCTTCGCTGCCGTGGTCGTGGGCGGCAGCCCCTTCAACGTCACCGACCCCGACAAGACCGACGCGCAGCGCCGGCTCGAACGCGACCTCGAGCGTCTGGCCGCGACGGCGATCGAGGGGCGTACGAACGCGCTGTTCACCTGCTTCGGCATCGGAGTGGTCACGCGCCTGCTCGGCGGGGAGGTCACGCTGATGCACCCCGAGGGCACCGGACCGACCGACATCACCCTGACCGCGGCCGGTCGCGACGACGAACTCTTCGGCATCCTGAGTCCGCGGTTCGAGGCCTTGACCGCCCACAAAGAGGGCACCGCGAGCGTGCCGCCCACCGCCACTCTGCTCGCCGAGAACGACGCCTGCCCCGTGCAGGCCTACCGCGCGGGCGCGGGGCTGTGGGCGACGCAGTTCCACCCCGAGCCCACGGCCGACGCTTTCGTGGCGCGCATGGTCGTGTACCGCGATGCGGGCTATTTCGACGCCGACGCCTTCGACGAGGTGTCGGCGCACGTGCGCACCGCCTCGGTCGAGCAGCCCACCCGGCTGCTGCGTTCTTTCGCCGCCCGCGTCGTCTCGGCCTGACCCGGCCGCACCCGAGCCCCTCGGCATCCCGTTCCGCGTGGTCGAGCCGTGCCGCCCCGCGTCGATACCGGATGCCGTGATGTCAAGCCCGATGCGTAAAACTCGCTAGCTTATCTAGTCTTCTAGACATGAACGCCTCCACACCAACACGCGGGGTCGACCTCGCACGCCAGATCGTCGTCCTCTCCGCGCTGTCGTTCATGCTCATCGCGGCGGTCATCGGAGCCGGGGCCTTCGGCAACTCCGCCGTCGAGGACCAGCAGGGCGGCGCACTCGACACCGACGGTTCGTATCTCGCCCCCGCCGGCCCCGCCTTCTCGATCTGGTCGCTCATCTACCTCGGACTGATCGTCTACGCGATCTGGCAGGCCCTCCCCCGCCAGCGCGCGAATCCGCGCCAGCGGGCGCTCGGCTGGCTCATCGCCCTCACCATGACGCTGAACGGGCTGTGGCTGGTCACCGCGCGCTTCGGCACGCTGTTCCTCACGGTCGTCGTGATCGTGCTGCTGCTCGCCGCCCTCGGGTGGACCTTCCGCGTGGCCGTCGCCACGCGCGAGCCCCGCGGCGGAGTGGTCGATTCCGTGCTGATCGACGGCGTCACGGGCCTTCACCTGGGCTGGGTCACCCTCGCCACCGTCGCGAACACGGCCGCTTGGCTCACCACCGTGGTCCCGCCGAGCTGGGAGCAGGGGGCGGATGCCATCGGCATCACCGTTCTGATCGTGGTGGCCCTCATCGGGCTCGCCATCGCGTGGCGCAGCTCCTGGCGCGTGGCCCCGGCCCTGGCCCTGGCCTGGGGTCTCGGCTGGCTCGCGGTCGAGCGCTTCTCGGGCTCCCCGCAGAGCACGCCGATCGGCATCACCGCGATCATCGTGGCCGTCGTCGTGCTGCTGGTGCCGGTGGCCGTGAGCGGCATGCGACTGCTGCGTCCGAGCATCGACTGACACCGCGGCCGCGGCGCCGGCGGTGCGCCTCCGCGTGGACCGCTCCGGCCTCCCGCCCGGGCACACGGGACGCAGCTCGCTCGAGGTCTGAGCCGCGCACGGCGACGGCCCCATCCCGCGCGGGGATGGGGCCGTCGCCGTGTCTTACCGCGCGGGGGCGACGATCGCGCTGGCTCCCGCGGGCACCGTCAGCGTGTCGCGGTCGAGCACCACGCCCTCGGTCGTCGCGAGCAGCACGCGGGCCTCGCGGGCCACGGATGCCGTGATCTCGACCTCGGACAGGTTCACGATCACCGAGAGGTCGTGGCGCCGCAGCTCGTAGACGCGACCGCCCGACGCCTCGCGGGTCGACGCCGACAGTCCCTCGCGGGAGGGCTCGGTGAGCTCGGGACGCTCGCGGCGCAGTTTCGCCAGCTCGCGGTACAGCCCGAGCAGCTGCGCGTGGTCGCCCTCGCCGACCTCGTCCCAGTCGAGCTTCGAGTTCTCGAAGGTCGACGGGTCCTGCGGGTCGGGAACGGTGGATTCGTCCCAGCCCATCTTCTCGAACTCGGCGATGCGCCCCTCGGCGGTGGCCTTGCCGAGCTCGGGCTCGGGGTGCGAGGTGAAGAACTGCCACGGCGTGGTCGCGCCCCACTCCTCGCCCATGAACAGCATCGGCGTGCCGGGCGCCGTCAGCGTCAGCACGGCGGCCGCGGCGAGGCGGTCGTAGGGCAGCGACTGCGACAGCCGGTCACCGGCGGCCCGGTTGCCGATCTGGTCGTGGTCCTGGGCGAAGGTGACCAGGCGCCAGTTGGGCACGGCATCCGGAATGGGGTGTCCGTGCTTCTCCTCGCGGAAGGTGGAGTAGCTGCCGTCGTGGAAGAAGCCGCCCTCCGAGACCTTCTCGAACGCGTCGAGCGCCGCGAAGTCCTCGTAGTACCCGATGGTCTCGCCGGTCAGCGCGACGTGCGCGGTGTGGTGCCAGTCGTCCGACCACTGCGCGGTGAGGCCGTAGCCCCCGGCCTCGCGCGGCAGGATCAGCTTCGGGTCGTTCATGTCGCTCTCGGCGATGGTCGTGAGCGGCAGGCCGCGGTGCGCCGACAGGGCGTCGGTGCGCTCGGCGATCTCCTGCAGCACGTGCACCGGGCGGTGATCGAGCAGCGCGTGCACGGCATCCAGGCGCAGGCCGTCGACGTGGTAGTCGCTCATCCACATCAGGGCGTTCTCGACGATGTAGGAGCGGACCGCGTCTTCGTCGAGGTTGACCGAGTCTCCCCACGTGTTGCGGCTGCCCTCGCGCAGGTACTCGCCGAACTCGGGCAGGTAGTTGCCCGAGGGGCCGAGGTGGTTGTAGACGACGTCCTGGATGACGGCGAGCCCCGCCGCGTGGGCCGCGTCGACGAAGCGCTGGTACGCCTCGGGTCCGCCGTAGGCCTCGTGCACGGTGTACCAGAGCACCCCGTCGTATCCCCAGTTCCAGGTGCCGTTGAAGCCGTTGACCGGCAGCAGCTCGACGTGGGTCACCCCCAGGTCGACGAGGTGCTCGAGGCGGCCGATCGCGGCATCCAGGGTCCCCTCGGGGGTGAAGGTTCCCAGGTGCAGCTCGTAGATCAGACCGCCCGCGAGCTGCTTGCCCGTCCAGGCGGTGTCGTTCCACGTGTAGACCGACGGGTCGAACCATGCCGAGGCCTCGTGCACGCCGCCGGGCTGGCGGCGCGAGCGCGGGTCGGGACGCAGGTCGTCGCCGTCGCCCAGCACGAACCCGTAGCGTTCGCCGTCGGCGAGGCGCGTCGAAGCCGTCCACCAGCCGCCGTCACCGGCCGCCATCTCGATGTCTTCGACGACGGTGTCGCCGCTGTCGTCGAGCCGGCGCAGCCGCACCCGCGTGCTCTTCGGTGCCCAGACGGCAATGCTCATGAGGTCGTTCCTTACGCGTGAGGTGCCAAGAAGTGTCGCTTCGGGGGCGCGTAAGGCGACGATTCTCGGCGCCTCACGCGCAAGGTCAGCAGACCAGGAGGGCGACGGGGTACGTCGCGAGCAGGGCCGACAGAGGGGTGGGGCCGCCGGGGAACTCGCGGCCGGTCAGCACGTCGGTGACCGGCGTCTCGGGCAGCAGCAACACGGTGTCGCCCCAGCCTCCGCGCTCGGCCAGGCCCCACGGCAGACGGGTCGCCACGGCGAACACTCCGCCGCGGTCCAGGGCGACGACGTGATCGGATGCCACTCCCGCAGCCTCGAGCGCCCGGTACACGTCGAGGGGCTTCTCGCGCCGCACGCGCAGGGCGCGCGAGGTCACGAGCAGCTTGGCCGCGCCCGTCTCATCGACCGCGGGGCTTGCGGCACCCTCGGCGTCGATCGAGGCGAGCAGTCGGCGACGCTCGGCGAAGTCCACCGCGCGGCGGTTGTCGGGGTCGACGAGCGACTGCTCCCACAACTCCGAGCCCTGGTACACGTCGGGCACACCCGCGCCGAGGAGCTGCACCAGCTTGGCCGAGAGGCCGTTCGACCAGCCCGCGGCCGAGATCTCGTCGACGAACGCGCGCACGCGGTCGGCAGCGCGACCGGTGGCCGCGTCGACCACGGCGTGCATGCGCTCCTCGAAGGCCTCGTCCTGCTCCCACCAGCCGGTGACCTCCGACGCCTCGCGCGCGGCCTTCTCGGCGTACGCGTGCAAACGCTCGCGGTACTCCGACAGCCCGTGACGCGTGGACGCCGTGGCGGGCCACGCTCCGACGATGGCCTGCCACAGCAGGGCATCGAAGGGCCCGTGCCCGGTCGAGGCGATGCCGCGGAACTCCTCGAGCACCTCGGCCCAGCGCTCGGGGATCTCGGCGAGCACCGCGATGCGGGCACGCGTGTCCTCGCCGCGCTTGGTGTCGTGGGTCGAGAGCGTCGTCATCGCGGTCGGCCACGAGGCGTGCCGCGCGGCCTGCGCCGCGTGGAAGCCGTCGACGTCGAGCGAGAACTGCCCGGGGTCGCCGCCCACCTCGGTGAGCGAGCCGAGACGCGTGAAGCGGTAGAACGCCGTGTCTTCGACGCCCTTCGCCATCACGGGCCCGGTGGTCTGCTGGAAACGCCAGGCGATCTCGAGCGCGGTGTCGGCGAGCGCGGGCACGAGCTTCTCGATCACGTCCCCCAGCTCGGGGCGACGCACCTCGGCCTCGCCCGCGGCGGCGTCGAGGTGCGCGCGACCGGCGGGGAGGTACGAGCGGTAGGTCGGGAAGCACGCGAGGATCTCGGCCAGGGCGTCCTGCAGCACCTCGACCTCGAACTCCTCGCGGAGCGACGCGGGAAGGCCGCGCACGATCCGGCGGATCTCCGACACCTGGATGGAGTCGGCGATCTTGCGCTTGGTGTCGTGGATGAGGTCGTGCCAGCCGGTCAGCGGTGCGAGATCGCTGGCGGCGCGCAGTCGCGCGTCGAGCGCGTCGAGCGCCGCCTCTCCGGCGGGGTCGGTGAGCACGCGGTCGATCTCGGCGAGGGCGTCGTATCCGGTGGTCCCGGCCGTCTTCCACCACGAGGGCAGGGCTTCGCCGTGCTCGAGGATCTTCTCCACGAGCACGTACCCGGCATCCGGGCCGCCGGCCTCGGTGAGAGCGGTCGCGAGCTGGTCGAGGTAACCGCCCGGGTCGACGAGACCGTCGGGGTGGTCCACGCGCAGGCCGTCGGCGAGGCCCTCGCGCACCCAGCGGAGGATCTCGGCGTGGGTCGCCTGGAACACCTCGGGCCGTTCGACGCGCACGCCCGCGAGGGTCGTGACGGCGAAGAAACGGCGGTAGTTGAGTTCGGCCGCCTCGTCCTGCCAGAACCGCAGCTCGAAGTTCTGCGCGTCGAGCAGCGCCTCGATGGCATCGCGCGAGCCCGAGGCCGCGGCATCCGTCCCCGTTCCCGGTGCGACCGGGAAGGCGTGGTCGTAGTACCGGATGAGCCCGTCGGGTGCGTCGTCGGCCGGCGTGGGGTCGTACGAGATCTCATCGATGACGGCGTCGAGGTGGTCGCCGAGCACCGGCACCCGCACCTTGCCGCCACCGAACTCCCAGTCGATGTCGAAGGCGGTCGCGTGCGCCGAGGCGCGCCCCTGACGCAGCACGTCCCACCACCAGGCGTTCGAGCGCGGCTCCGAGACGCCCATGTGGTTGGGGACGATGTCGATCAGGATGCCGAGCCCTTCGGCGCGCGCCGCGGCGGCGAAGCGGTCGAGACCCTCCGCGCCTCCGCGGGCGGGATCGACGCGCGTGACGTCGACGACGTCGTAGCCGTGGTCGGAGCCGGGGGTGGCCTCGAGGATCGGCGAGAGGTACGCCCACGAGACCCCGAGGTCACGGAGATATCCCGTGACCTCGGCGGCGTCGTCGAGGGTGAACGATTCGCGGATCTGCAGGCGGTAGGTCGAAAGCGGATGCCGCATGTCGCTCACAGCTCCGGCTTGGGTGCTTGACCTGGCAGGTCGTCGTTGCCGATGACCTGGATCTGCGCCGTGAGCGAGGCCGCGACCGAGTGGTCGATCTCGGGCTCGGGAAGGTGGTGCTCGCGCAGCACCATGAGCGACTTGGGCTCCAGCGGCAGCGTCTCGCCGGGGCTCAGCGGCTCGGTGTTGGCCCGCTCGCCCGCCGTGTCGACGTAGGCGTCCCACTTGGGGGCGTACTCGAAGTCGGGAAGCCGGAAGTCGACTTTGTCGTCACCCGCGTTGAAGAGCACGAGGAAGTGGTCGTCGCTGATCGACTCGCCGCGACGGTCGCGCTCGCGGATCCCCTGGCCGTTGAGGAACACGCCGACCGCGAGCCCGAAGCCGTTGTCCCAGTCCTCGGGCTGCATGAGTGAGCCGTCAGGACGCAGCCACACCACGTCGGGGATGGGAGCGCCTTCCTCCATCTTCACGGGGCGGCCGTCGAAGAACCGGCTGCGTCGGAAGGTGGGGTGCTGCTTACGCAGACGCGCGAGGGCGGCGGTGAACTCGATGAGCGGGGTGTCGATGTTCGACCAGTCCACCCACGTGATCTCGTTGTCCTGGGCGTACCCGTTGTTGTTGCCGCCCTGCGTGCGACCGAGCTCGTCGCCGTGCAGCAGCATGGGCACACCCTGGCTCAGCAGAAGCGTCGCGATGAAGTTGCGCTGCTGCTGCGCGCGACGCTTCAACACATCGGGGTCGTCGGTCGACCCCTCGACACCCATGTTGCTCGAGCGGTTGTGCGATTCGCCGTCGTTGTTGTCTTCGCCGTTGGCGTCGTTGTGCTTCTCGTTGTACGACACGAGGTCGCGGAGCGTGAAGCCGTCGTGCGCGGTGACGAAGTTGATGGACGCCACCGGGAACCGACCGGAGTGCTCGTACAGGTCGGCCGAACCGGTGAGGCGCGAGGCGAACTCCGCGAGGGCCTGCGGCTCGCCGCGCCAGAAGTCGCGGACGGTGTCGCGGTACTTGCCGTTCCACTCGGTCCACTGGGGCGGGAAGTTCCCGACCTGGTACCCGCCGGGGCCCACGTCCCACGGCTCGGCGATCAGCTTGACCTGCGAGACCACCGGATCCTGCTGCACGAGCTCGAAGAAGGTGGCGAGCTTGTCGACCTCGTAGAACTCGCGAGCGAGGGTCGAGGCGAGGTCGAAGCGGAAGCCGTCGACGTGCATCTCGAGTACCCAGTAGCGCAGCGAGTCCATGATCAGCTGCAGCGTGTGGGGGTTGCCCACGTTCATGCTGTTGCCGGTGCCGGTGTAGTCGGTGTAGTAGCGCTTGTCGTCGTCTTCGAGGCGGTAGTAGGCCTCGTTGTCGATGCCGCGCATCGAGAGGGTGGGGCCCATGTGGTTGCCCTCGGCGGTGTGGTTGTAGACCACGTCGAGGATGACCTCGATGCCCGTCGCGTGCAGTGCCTTGACCATGGCCTTGAACTCCTGCACCTGCTGACCGTGGTCACCGGTCGAGGAGTAGGTGTTCTGCGGAGCGAGGAACGCGATGGTGTTGTAGCCCCAGTAGTTCGACAGACCCTTCTCTTCCAGAGTGGAGTCGTTGACGAACTGGTGCACCGGCATGAGCTCGATGGCGGTGATGCCGAGCTTCTTCAGGTGGTCGATGACGGCCGGGTGGGCGATGCCGGCGTAGGTGCCGCGCAGTTCCTCGGGCACGTCGGGGTGCAGCTGGGTGAGACCGCGCACGTGGGCCTCGTAGATGAAGCTCTCGGCGTACGGGATCTTGGGCTGGCGATCGCCCGACCAGTCGAAGAACGGGTTGACGACCACGCCCTTCATCATGTGCGGGGCGGAGTCCTCGTCGTTGAACGAGTCGGGGTCGCCGAACTCGTAGCTGAAGACCGGCTGGCCCCAGTCGATCTGCCCCTCGACGGCTTTGGCGTACGGGTCGAGCAGGAGCTTGCTCGCGTTGTAGCGCTTGCCGCTGGCCGGGTCGTACTCCCCGTGCACGCGGTAGCCGTACCGCTGTCCGGGCTGGATGTTGGGGAGGTAGCCGTGCCACACGAACGCGTCGACGTCCACGAGCTCGAAGCGCGTCTCCGTTCCGTCTTCTTCGAAGAAGCAGAGCTCGACGCGCTCCGCTCCTTCACTGAACAGGGCGAAGTTCGTCCCGTTACCGTCGTAAGTGGCCCCGAGGGGATAACTGGATCCTGGCCATACCTGCTGCACGTCGCTCACGATAGACCAGCGTCGCTCGCGGAACAGACCGGGGACGCGAGAGTTGACACCCGGCGAACCCCCGACTATGCGCGGGGCGTCACGCGCGCTCAGGTGGATGACGCAGCAGCTCGATGCGCTCCTCGAGGTATCGGGCGAGCGGCTGGTATCCCCCGGCCGCGCTCCAGCGCACGAGCGCCTCTCCCCCGCGGACGGCGAGGGGGCTCGATGCCGCGTCGAGGGCGGCGAGGTCGATGGGGTGCCACCCGATGTGCACCGTCTCACCCTCGGGTACTCCGCCGCGCGCCGCCGCCGCCGACAGCTCGGCGCGGCGGCGTTGCGATTCGGCGGCGAAACCGCGGCGCACCTCTTCGTGCGAGCGCACGATGTCGCCCGTGGCGAGCACGCCGTCGTCGATCACGAGCAGCACCCCGAGGTGCCACGCCGTCCCGCGCTGCGCGATGCGCGCCGCACGCGGGATGCCGAGCAACCGCCGCCCCTCCTGCAGTTCGCCGATGCGCTCGCGCGGGGCGTCGGTCAGGCGCCGACGCGCGGCGTCGAGGATCGCCGTCACCGTGGACTCGGTCATGCGCCCTCTCCGTCATCGCTCGCAGCTTCCGCCCGTTCGAGCGCCCGGGCCGCCGACCGAGCGGTCTCGACGACCGAGGCGCGCTCGCCCTCACGCGCATCGACCGCGGCGGCCGCGGCCGCGGCGTCGGCCTCCGCCCGCTCGAGGTCGGCGCGCAGCGCGTCGACCCGCTCGTTCGCCCGATCGGCCTTCTCTCGCGCCGAGTCCAGCCGCTTGTCAGCACCGGCCAGGTCGCGATCGGCCTCGGCGCGCGCACGCTCGGCTTCGCGCACGGCCCGCTCGGCGGCTTTGCGCGCGCGTCGGGCCGCGAGATCGTCGCGCGGACCGGCGGCGGGCACCACGCCGGGGACCGACCCGGCGACCGCGGCCCCCAGGGCATCGGACTCGAGATCGGCCAGGTCGACGGGCGCCACGAGCCGTCCCGTCAGTACGGCCGCCGCGACCGTGGAATCGACGACGGCGGCGTTGATGGTCTTCTGCACCGCGTCGATCATCGCGCCGCTCAGCGGCGTGCCCTCCGCGGCGGCGAGCTCTCCCGCGCGCCGGGCGAGGGCGGTGACGAGCTGACGCCGCTGACGTCCGAGGCGGGCGAGCTCCGCGGCATCCAGGTCGTCCTGCGCCTCGTGCAGAGCGCGGGAGAGCTCCACGGCCTCGCCCAGCTGCCCGTCGCGCACGAGCAGGTTGACCGCCCACGCGGCGACCGTGGGTTTGCGCAGTCGCGCGATGCGGCGACCGACCGGTCCCGCCACGTCGTCGGCTCGCGCATTACGGGCCGCGGTGAATCGCGCGGGCGGCAGGACGAGCAGTTCGGCTGCGACCTCGTCGAGGAGGCCGGCGTCGTCGCTCATCGTTCCATTCTGACGGGCTCGTCAGAGCGAGACCACCCCCGGCTGCGCTCCGCGGATCTCGCGGTGCAGCCGTTCCATGCGCGCGTCGAGCTCAGCCGCGGTGTCGGCGGCGTTCTTCAGCTCGGCGAGCAGATCGTCGGGCACGAGTCGGTCGTACTTGTAGTAGATCTTGTGCTCGAGGCTGGCCCAGAAGTCCATCGCGATGGTGCGGAACTGCACCTCGACGGGAACGTCGACCCGGCCGGTCGAGAGGTACACGGGCACCTCGACGATCACGTGCAGACTCTTGTAGCCGTTGGCCTTGGGCTCGGCGATGTAGTCCTTCACCTCGCGCACGGTGATGTCGTCCTGCCGGGTGAGCAGGTCGGACAAGCGGTAGGCGTCATCGACGAAGCTGCAGGTGATGCGGATGCCGGCGATGTCGGTGATCGCTGCGCGGATCGAGTCGAAGTCGGTCTCGACGCCCTTGCGCCGCACCTTGTCGACCAGGCTGTCGGGTGACTTCACCCGGCTCGACACGTGCTCGATCGGGTTGTAGGCGTGCATCTCCTGGAACTCTTCGCGCAGGATCGAGATCTTTGTCTCGACCTCGGCCAGCCCGAAGCGGTACTCCATGAGGAACCGTTGGAAATCGTCCCTCAGGGCTCGCAACGCCGCACCCGAGACGGTGATCTGCTGTTCGTCCAGCGAGTCCGTCATGACCTCGACGTTATCCAGCGCGCCTACGAGGGCCCTGGGAGCATCAGCGGCGTGGCGGCTCCGAGGCGCGGGGGACGAGCTCGCCGTCGATGACGTCGATGCCGATGAGTCCGTCGAAGACGTGGGGGAGATCGTCGGATTCGTCGCCGGGTTCCGGGTGCCAAGGCGTGGGGGGATGAGTCATGGCGCCCTCCTTCCGTGAAGGTCCCACGATCTCAGGGGCACCCCGTCCCGTCCGGCGGTCTTGACACCGGGCAATCCTCGGCGTATCCGGCGAGACCCTCGCGTATCGTGGGCCGCATGGGGACCATTCATTACGGCGGAAGCGGCACGATCGTCCACATCGAGGATCGCGCGCTCGCGCATCTCAAGGTCGTGATCTCGACGAAGCTCCGTCGTGGCGAGAGCTTCACGCTCTCGTGGCGTCACCGCGACGACGAGGAGCGCGGCCGCAGCACGCTGTGGCTGCACCCGGCCATTCCCTTGCGCTTCGTCTTCGACGAGTCGGAACCCACGATGCTGAGTCGCGAGTGGATCGAGCGGCTGGCCGAATCGGCGAACTCCTCGGGCGGCATCATGCTCGTCGCCGAAGACATCGCGCCGTCCGCCGAGGCCGACGCCTCGTCATCGGCGCACTGAACGCGCCCGACCCGCGGCACTCTCGGCGCCGCGCCGACGATCAGCCCTCTTCGACGCCCGCGTCTTCGCTGGGCTCGGGCGTGATGGCCAGGCCGTTGGGTCCGGATGCCGCGAGCATGAGGTCCTCGACCCACACGCGGTTGATGCGGGGCTGACGGCTCCCGTAGAAGTGGAACTGGATGGGCACCGACGGGTGCATCCAGAAGCTGCGGCGGCCACTGCCGTCACCGACCTCGACGTCGAACATGAACGATTCCGAGCGGCGCAGCTTGTTCATCACGACGATGCGCAGGTGTGCGAGCGTGCGGTCATCGATGTCGACGGCGTTCGCGACGGTGTCGTAGATGAATCTGCCCATGCGTCCGAGCCTAGCCGAGGAACGCAGAGCGGCATCCGCCATCCGGTGCCACGGCGCGGGGCGGTGAGGCAACCCCGACGGGCTCCACGCTCCGCACGACTAGCGTGAGCGTGTGGGAACGCTTTACTACGGAGACGCCGCGACACCGATCGACATCGAGGATCGCGCGCTCGCGCACCTCAAGGTGGTCATCGCCACCAAGCTCCGCCGTGGCGAGAGCTTCACGCTGTCGTGGACGCACGGTCCGGGGCAGGACGTGGGTCGCAGCACGGTGTGGCTGCACCCGTCGATCCCCCTGCGCTTCGTCTTCGACGAGCCGGAGCCGGCGTTGCTGAGCCGCGCCTGGGTCGAAGACCTGGCGAACTCCGCGAACTCCTCGGGCGGCCTCCTGCTGGTGCCCGAGCCGGAGCACCCTGGGTCCTGACCCGGACCGGCGGACTGCCGCCCGGATGCCCTGAGCGTCACCCCGCTGACGTCGATCGGCGACTCACCGCTCGGAGTCGACCGGTTCCGGGTGCGGATCGACCTGGTCGACGGCATCCTGCAGACGGCCGAGGCACGCGATGACCGCGGCGCTCTCTTCCGGCGTCATGTCGACGACGGCGCCCATCATGCGGGAGTGCATCGTCCCGAGCGTCGCGCGCACCTCGTCGTCGCTGGCCGCGGTGGCGACGATGAAGATGCTGCGCCGGTCGGTGGGGTGGGGCGTGCGGGTGACGTGGCCGGACTTCTCGAGACGGTCGACGATGGCGGTCGTCGACGCCGTCGAGACACCGAGGTACCGCGTCAGCTCACTCGGTGAGACCTGACGCTGCTGTCCGGCGGCCCGCAGCAGGTAGCGCAGCACGAGGAGCTCGTTCTCGCCCATCGACATCGACTCGCGGGTGCGTCGGCGCATCGCCACCTCGGCGGCGCGGTACACGCGGAACGCCTGCAGCACCTCGATGGCGCGTCGGCGACGATCCTCGTCCGCGGCGCCGTACCAATAGCGCGTTTCGCCCGAGTCGTTCTCCACCTGGGCATCCTATGACAGGGAAACGCCCAGCCCCCTGCCCCTGCGCGAGGCGGACAGCTACCATGGTTAGTAGCGAGGCTGTCTACTTGATCGGCCTCGGAGACACTAGGCCGCCGAGAGATCGCGGGAGGCGAGATGGAAGACACCACGTCGGCAGACGACGTCGTCAAGGCCCTCACCGACCTCACCGAGTCCGGGGTCGCCTCCGAGCGGGCCGCACTCCAGTCGCTCGGCATCGGCCCCAACGACGCCAAGGTGCTGCGGTTCCTGCTGCAGCGCGACACCGACGACGCCCCTGTCACCCCGCGCCTGCTGGCCGAGATGCTGGGCATCTCGTCGGCGGCGACCACCGCCCTCATCGATCGACTGGCCGAGGCCGGTTGGGTGGAGCGCGGACCGTACCCGGGCGACCGCCGTTCGATCGTCGTGCGCGAGACCATCGACGCCGACTCCCCCGCCCGCCGCGTGCTGGCGGTGCGCCACTCCTCGGCTTCCGCGGCCGCCGGGCGTCTGGGTGCCGCCGAGCGGCGCATCGTGGCCGACTTCCTCGACGACATCGCCCGCGGTGAGACCCACGACATCGACGAGCTGCGGCTCCACGACAGAGCGTCCCGCACGACCTGACCAGCAGGTCGGACGGGACGCCCGGGGCGCGAGGCGACCGTCAGTTGGTGGAGCGGCCGGTCTCGGCCTGCAGACGCTCGATCTGCTCCGACGCCTCGGCCTTGTTCAGGTCGGCGGGGATCTCCTCGCCGGCTTCGCGTGCCAGCGTGTCGAGGTAGCTGCGCTGCGGGGCGGTCATCGGCTCGTCGCCGGTGACCCAGTCCGAGGGGTCCTTCTCGGCGGGGTTGTCGCTGTCGCGGACGGCACCCAGGGTCTCTTCTTCTCGGGAGGAATCGCTCATGGGTCGAGGCTAGGCCGACGCGGTCGACACGGCCCCCGGGATTGACAGAGCGCCCAGGCGAGTACGGCATCCTGGATCGATGCCCCGCGACCCGAGACCCGCCGACGTCCAGGTCGAGACCTATCGGCGCGGCGACGCGCGAACCAGGGTCACCCGCGTATCCAGCGGGGCCACGACGGGGCGCTCGTTCGTGCTCGTGGCCGGCATCGGGGTGGCGTCGACGTACTTCGAGTTCCTCGCACCGCTGCTCGCGAACGAGGGCGACGTCTTCGCCCTCGACCTGCCGGGCTTCGGCGGGGTCCCCGCGTCGGGGGAGCAGCCCACCGCCTCCTTCTTCGCCGACCAGGTCGAGGGGGTGCTCGACCACTACGACCTCGACGACCCCGTGCTCATCGGTCACTCGATGGGCACGCAGGTGGTCACCGAGGTGCTCGCGCGGCGGCCTGATCTCTCGCACGCGGTGCTCGTGAGTCCCGTCGTCGACGAGAGCGAGGCCCACGCCCTCACCCAAGCGGTGCGTTTCGTGCAGTCGACGCTGCGCGAGTCCGTGCACATCGCGTTGCTGGCGGTGTCGGCCTACCTGTTGTGCGGGTTCCTCTACTTCTTCGAGACGTTGCCGCACATGCTGCGCTACCGCATCTCGGACCGCATCGGTGCAGCGCACGCGACCCTGCTGCTCGTGCGCGGCGAGTTCGACCGCCCCTCGCCGCGCCGGCTGCATTCGCGCCTGGTCGCCCGCTCCCGCTCCGCGCGCCGGTGGGAGATCGAGGGGGCCGCGCACTGCGTCGTGAACAGTCACGCCGTCGGCGTGGCCGACCTGGTCGTGCGGCACGTGCGCGACGAGCTGGCGGCGAAGGGCCGGATGCCGGCGGCCGACGCCGTGGTTCCCCCGGCCTCGCACGCCGACGTGCGCATGGTGCTCGGCGCCATGGCCAGCCGCGCCGCCGAGTGGGTCAGCGCGGCACGCAAAGACGAGACGGGCGTGGAGAAGGCCAAGGCGCGCCACACCCGGGTGCTGTGGGAGGCCTACCGCCCACGCAGCTGAGGGGTACCTCGCCCGCCGCGCCACGGCAACCCCCGCGACCGCGCGTCGCGACGCCCGCAGGATGGGTTCGGTGTCGACTCGCCCGCGCCCTCATCGCTCATGAGATTGTCCCCGTCCCTCGATCCGCGACGGTGGTGGTCCGACGCGGTCACCCCTGACCGCCTTCTGCTGGCCGCCAAGACCGCTGCGGCGGCCGCCCTCGCCTGGTATCTCGCGCCCCTCGTGCCCTTCGCGCAGAGCGAGTACTCGTACTACGCCCCGCTGGGCGTGCTCGTCAGCATGTACCCCACCGTCGCCCGCTCCGCCTCGAGCGGGGTGCAGGCGGTCGTCGGTCTCGCGCTGGGCATCGGGCTGGGCCTCGCGAGCCTCGCCGTGGTGGGAACGGGCCTGCCGCGCATCGTGGCGGTCGCGGTCGTCATCCTGATCGGCGTGCTGCTGGCCGGCGTGCGCGCGCTCGGCGTCGGCCGCGACTGGGTGGCCATCGCGGGACTCTTCGTGCTGCTGCTGGGCGGCGCCGACCCCGACGGCTACTCGTCGTCGTACCTGATCACGATGGCCTTCGGCGTCGTGGTCGGCGTGGTGGTGAACCTCGTGGTGGTGCCCCCGCTGCGGGTGCAGCGGGCCGACGACCGGCTGGGCCACCTGCGCGATGCTCTCGGCGACGCCCTGCGCGCGATCGCCGATTCGCTCGCCGGTCACGCCTTCGACCCCGCGGCCGCCGACGCGGCCTCGGAGGGTCTCACCGGCACCCTCGCCGACGTGAAAGAAGAGGTCGAGCTCGCCGACGAGAGTCGCCGGTACAACCCCCGCGGCCGGCGCCTGCAGGCTCCGCGTGACCTGAACCGCCGTCGCCTCGATGCCCTCACCGGCATCGCCGACGCCACCCGCGAGTTGGCGGCGGCCCTCGGCCGCCTGACCGCCGGACCCGACGTCGACACGCGCCTGCCCCCGGACGCCCGGCGCGCGCTCGCCCAGGCCATCGAGAGCGTGTCGCACCTGGCCGTCACTCCGCCCGACCCGCAGAGCACGAGCCCGCAGCTGCACGAGGCCGAGACGGCGCTCACGCGGTACACCGACCGCCTGCGTGAGCTCGCGGCCGACGAGGAACCCCTCGACGCGTGGGAGGCGGCGGTGAGCCTGCGCCGCGTGATCGCCGCGTGCGGGCCCTTCTCCGACCCCGACGCCGACACCGCGACGCGCTGACGGGGCGTCGCTCGCCACGCGCGGAGCGCGCAGCGCCCAAGGCAGTGCGCGCTCGTCCGCCCCGGTCAGGACGCGGTCGCCGCCGCGTCGAGCGCACGCTCCAGGGCAGCCCCCGTCGCCGTGCGCGCCGCGGCCGGCACGGCGGCCAGGAATCCGCCGACGAACGTGTCGCCCAGGCCGATCGTGGTGGGGTGGGCGGTGTCGACGACGAACGCGGGCACGCCGATGGCCCCCAGTCGCTCGCGGAGCGCTGCCAGCACAGCCGCCCCACCCGCGTGGCGGGGAAGACGGGCGGTCTCGTCGAGGTCGGCGGCCGTGCAGGCATCGCCGAGCCGGTACCGGGTCGCGGCGGTGCGCACCGCACTGTCGAGACCCGCGAGGTGCGCGGCGGCCGCGGGACCGACGGCGATCGCCCAGTACTTCGTGTGCACCACCAGAGTGCGCGCGGGAATGAGGCCGTGGACCTCGGCGAGCGCGGCAGCCACGTCGTCGGGTGAGAGCAGGTCGACGGGGCGGGCGAGGTACTCCTGCAGCTCGTCCTCGTTCATGCCGTACACGTCGATGCGATCGAGCAGGCGGGCGCGCACGAGGGCAGACAGTTCCCGCTGGTAGAAGCCCGCGTCCTCGTAGTACACGAGGGCGTCGGCGGGCAGGTGGCCCATCGCCGCATCGAGGTCGTCGAGCCGACGCGCGAGCAGGTCGGCATCCTGCATGGTGTTGAAGCCCGAGATCAGGAACGCCGCGGCTCCCTCGAGCACCTCACCAAGTCCCTCGGCGATCGCCATCTCGCGGTTGGGGGCGTCGTTGGCGAAGATCAGGCGATTGGATGCTGGAGCGGTCACCGCCGCGTCCGCGAGGTGCACGGTCGTCCCCTCGGGGTACTGGACGATCAGGTGCGGGTCGAGGGTGTCGCGCGTCGCCGACGACACCACCCGCATCGAGGCCGGCAGCAGGCGCCGCACGTTGTCGTCGATGCTCACGAGGTGCTGCACGGTGGGGACGCCGATGCGATCGAGGGCGATGCCCGCGCGCACGCCCGTGCCGCCGAGCGTGATCTCCTTGTCGAAGTGGGCCGCGAACTGCTCGACGATCCGCGACGACAGGACGAAGCGCTCGCCTCCCCCGCCGGTGGCGAGGAAGGCGAGCACCGTGATCACGAGCGAGCGCTCGTCGATGATCGGCGTCGTGGTGGTCAGCTCGTCTCGACGGATGCCGTGCTCCTGCGCGAGCGCGGAGAGCACCGCGGCATCCCATCGGATCTCGTAGTCGACGGTGCCGCCGAGTCCGAGGACGAGGTCTTCTGCCATGACGTCGGTCACCGTCCGATCAGTACAGGTCGGCCTTGCCGGCGGCGCCGAACAGGTCGATCTTCTCCGCCGCGGTGATCTTCATCGCGGCGATGGGCTCGGGCTGGATCGCGTTGGGCTCGCGCAGGCGCCGGTCGGTGCCGAGGATCTCGCGCATGCGGTCGTGGTAGGCCACCTTGATGTCGCTGGAGATGTTGATCTTGTTCACGCCCAGCTCGACCGCACGGCGCAGCTCGGCATCCGGGTTGCTCGAGCCGCCGTGCAGCACGAGGGGAATGCCGACCGCGGCCTTGATCTGCTCGAGCAGGTCGTGACGCAGTTCAGGGCTCTTCTCGGCCGGGTACAGCCCGTGAGAGGTGCCGATCGCGATCGCGAGGCTGTCGACACCGGTCTGCTCGACGAAGCGCACCGCGTCGTCGACGTTGGTGTAGATGATCTCGGCGGCGCCGGATTCTCCGTAGCTGTCGTTCGCGCCGATGGTGCCGAGCTCGCCCTCGACCTGCACGCCCACGGCGTGCGCGGCCTCGACGACCTTGCGGGTGAGGGCGACGTTCTGCTCGAAGGGCTCGAGCGAGGCGTCGATCATCACCGAGGTGAAGCCCGACTGGATCGCGACGATCATCTGCTCGTAGGTTCCGCCGTGGTCCCAGTGGATGGCGACGGGCACGCTCGAGCGGTGCGCGCGGGAGCGCATCGCGGCGATCAGGTCGGTCGTGATGTGCGACACCTCGTCGGGGTGGATGGCGATGATGACCGGAGCGGACTTCTCTTCGCTGATGTCCATGATCCCGGTGAACATCGACCAGTCGCTGATGTTGAAGGCCGGGATGGCGAAGCTGTGGGCGTTCGCCACGTCGAGGATGGACTTGCCGGTGTAGAGCACGGAGATTCTCCTTGTTGGGTGGGGTCGGGTGGCTTAGCTCTTCACCGAGCCGGCCGTCAGGCCGCTGATGAAGAAACGCTGGAAGAACAGGAAGAGCAGCAGCACGGGGATCGAGCCGAGGATGCTCATCGCCATGATCTGGTTCCACTCGTACGAGTGCTGTCCCATGAGCAACTGGATGCCGATCGGCACCGTGCGCATGTCGATGGTGCGCGTGAGGGTCAGCGCGAAGAGGAACTCGTTCCACGCGATCATGAACGTGTAGATGCCCACCGAGACGATCCCGGGGATCGAGATGGGTACGAGCACGCGCCAGAGGGCGGTGAAGGATCCGGCCCCGTCGACGCGGACGGCCTCGTCGAGCTCCTTCGGCAGGGTGTTGAAGTACCCGGTCATCATGATGATCGCGTAGGGCAGCGTGAACACCATGTAGGTGAAGATGAGGCCCGGATAGGTGTTGTAGAGCCCGAGTCCCACCATGAGCCCGAAGTACGGGATGAGCAGGGTGATGGGCGGCACGGCCTGGACGCTGACGATGATGACGTTGACGATGCGCTTGCCGCGGAACTCGAACCGGCTGAAGGCGTACGCGGCCTGGATCGCCACCAGGAGCGTGAGGATCGTCACGGCTCCCGCGACGACGTAGCTGTTGATGAAGAAGCGCACCGTCTCGGGGTTGGTGAAGATCGAGATGTACGCGTCGAACGAGAACGTCTCGGTGATCAGGCGCGGCGGGAGCTCGAAGATCTGCGTGTTCGACTTGAACGAGCTCGACAGCATCCACAGCACCGGTCCCGCGGCGAAGACCGCACCGAGGAGAAGGCCGATGAACACGCCGGTCTGGGCGAACCGGCGGCGTGCGACGGTGCTCATGGCGCGCGGGCGCGCGGGGGTGGTCAGGGCCATGTCAGTCCCTCGCCTTCTGCTGGCGGACGTAGAGCACCGCGATGATCATCGACATCGCCAGGACCAGCACCGCCGAGGTGGAGGCCATCGAGAAGTCGTACTTCGCGAATGCGAGCTTGTAGGTGTAGGTGCTGAGCATCTCGGTGACGTCGATCGGACCGCCGCCCGTGGTCAGCCAGATGAGGGCGAACTGCTGCGACGTCCAGATCAGGTCGAGCAGCACGAGGCTGACGATGATGGGGCGCAGCTGCGGGATGGTGACGTTCCAGAACCGCTGCGCGGGGCTGGCACCGTCGACGGTCGCCGCCTCGTACAGGTCGCTCGGAATCCCCTGGAGACCCGCGAGCAGGCTCACCATGAAGAAGGGGTAGCCGGCCCAGATGTTGATGAAGGTCACCGTGCCGAGCGCGAGCGACGGCGAGGCGAGCCACTCGATGTCGGTGTTCAGCAGGAAGTTCACGATGCCGTTCGGCGAGAGCAGCATGCGCCAGAGCACGGCGATGACGGCGACGGTGAACAGCCACGGCAGCACGTACAGGCCGCGGAAGATCGCCCGGGGGATCGCGCCGATGAGCCGGCTGTTCAGCAGCATCGCGAACGAGAGTCCGAGCACGAGGTGTGCGGCGACGCTGGTGAGGGTGAAGAAGAGGGTGTTGCCGGTCGCCTTCCAGAAGCCCGGGTCGGTGAGGATCGCGACGTAGTTGTCGACGCCCACGACCTCGGGACTCTTGTTCAGGATGACGTTGTCTTGGAACGAGTAGCCGATCACCATGACGATCGGGACGATCATCAGGACGAACAGCAGGATCAGGGTCGGCGACAGGAACGCGTAGGCCTCGCCGGCCTTGCGGAGTTGGCGGGTGCGGCGCGAGAGCGGTCGTCCGGTGACGATCACCTCGGTGTCGGGGGGTGTGAGGGTGCGCATGGTCATGATGTGCGGCTTTCGCTGAGCGGGATGCCGCACCGTGCGTGGGGGCGGTGCGGCATCCCGGTTCGGGGTCGGATCAGAACTCCGACGTCCATTCGTCCTGCGTCTTCTTCAGCGCGTCGCTCATCGACTGCTGACCGTCCAGAGCCGACTGGAACTGGGTGCCGAACTGGCGCATGAGTTCCTCGGCGACGGGGAGGCCCGTGAACTCGTTGGCGGGGTAGCCGGCCTTGTAGATGTCGAAGGCCGTCTTGAACAGCGCGTCGTCTTCGACGAAGGTCGGCACGCTCTCGGTGTTGCCGGGGAAGGCCTTGGCCATCGTCGACAGCTCGCTGTTGACGTCGGTGCCCATCAGGAACTGCACGAGCTTGAACGCGGCGTCCTTGTGCTCGGAGTTCTCGGCGACGCCGATCCCCCACGAGGCGTAGGGGATGCCCCGCTCACCGGTGAAGCCGTCTTCGGCGGGGATCGCCGAGATCGAGAAGGTCAGGTCGGGGTTGGACTCGCGGATGAGGTTGATGTGCGCGAGCGAGTCGATCATCATGCCGACGCGTCCGTTGGTGAACTCCTCGACCTTGTCCTGCTCCTTCATCGTGAACGAGCCGGGGGCGATGACCCCGTCCTTCCACAGCTGCTGGATGTAGTCGGTGGCCGAGGTGACGTCGGCGTTGGTGAGGTCGGGCTGCCCGTCCTTCAGCATCGAGCCGCCCGAGGCCCAGGCCCACGACATGACGTCGTTCTGCACGCCGTTGGGGGCTTCGAGCGAGAGCGGGAGCACCCACCCCGAGACGTCGCCGCCGAGCGCCGAGATCTTCTTGGCCGCGTCGGCGAACTCGGAGCGCGTCGACGGCGGTGCGCTGACACCTGCCTCCGCGAGGATGCCGTCGTTCGTGAACATCGGGTACACGAAGTTCACGACGGGGATCATGTACGTGCTGCCGTCGACCTGGATCTGGCTGGCCAGCTGGCTGTCGTCGTAGCCCGAGTCGCCCATGAGCTTCGTCAGGTCGGCGATGACGCCCTGCTTGGCGAAGTCGCTCACCCACGCGCCGTCGAGACCGACGACGTCGGGCATGGTGCCGGAGGCGGCTCCGGCGAAGAGCTGCTCCTTGGTCGACGCGTACGGTCCGCTGACCAGGTCGACCTTGATGCCCGGGTTCTCCTGCTCGAACTGGTCCATGAGGCCACGGAACTGGCCGTCTCCCAGCTCGGGCTCCCACCACTGGGCGAATTCGATCGTGACGTCTCCGTCTGCCGAGGTGGCGGCGCCGTTCGACGAGCACCCCGCCATGGCCAGGAGGGTCGAGGCCGCTGCTGCGACACCGACGAGCTTGATGGCGTTCCGACGCCGGCGCCCGCTGTTGTCCATCGTTTCTCCTCATTGAGATTTGCTGTATTTAGCGCTGTTGTGCGCGTTATTGCTGCTTTCAGCACGAGTATGCGCTCACCTGCGGGGTCGGTCAAGCGTTCGATGCAGATTCGTGACAATTGCCGCATCGAACTGCGCGACAAGCAGCAAAAAACGCGGCTTTACTGCGTTTCCATGCCGTTTTCACACAACGAGTGCCGATTCGGTTGCTGCTCTGTGCTAGAGATGACGGCATGGACGCAGCCACAGCCACGACGAAGAGGCGACTGCCCGCGGGACGCAAGGCCGAGCTGGCCGCCTACGTCGCCGAGTCGGGTCAGGTCACGGTCGTCGATCTCGCCTCGCATTTCGGCGTCTCGATCGACACGGTGCGCCGCGACCTCGATCAGCTCGACCGCGAAGGCATCGTCGTCCGCACGCACGGCGGTGCCGTCAGCGCGATGTCGGTTCCCGGCCGCGACCGGGGCCTCGACGTGCGACTGCAGATGCAGATCTCCGAGAAGGAACGCATCGCCACGCTGGCCGCCGACCTCATCGAGGACGGCTCGGTGCTGGTGCTGAACGCCGGCACCACCACGCTCGCCGTCGCCCGCGCCCTGCGCAACCACCGCAACCTGACCATCGCGACGAACAACCTGCGCATCCCCGCCGAGATCTCCCCCAGCGTCTTCCGCGACCTCTTCCTCTTCGGCGGAGCGGTGCGCACCATCACGCAGGCGACGACGGGGCCGGTGACCCTCGCGATGAATTCGCACACCCCCGAGGTCGAGATCCGCTGCGACTACGCGCTCATCGCGGTGGGCGCGGTCGACGCCTCGGGCTTCTCGACCAGCAACCTCGGCGACGCCACGATGATGAGCGAGATGATCCAGCGGGCTGATCGCACGGCGATCCTCGCCGACTCCTCCAAGCTCGACCGGCGCCTGTTCGCCCAGGTCGCCCCGCTCGAGAAGGCCGACTACCTCATCACCGACGCGCCGCCCTCTCCCGACCTCGCGGCGGCGTTGGCCGACGCGGGGGTCACGGTACTGACGCCGTAGGGCGCGCTCCGACTCCGGTGACCGGACGAGCCGCTCACTCCGCCGTCAGCGGCACCCGCAGCACGGCGTCGTCGCCGCCCCCGCCGCGGTCGGTGTTGCTCGTGACGATCCAGAGCGATCCGTCGGGAGCGAGCACCGCGTCGCGCAGGCGACCGAACTCCCCGACGAAGAACTCCCGTGCGCTCGTGGGGTCGGCGGTGGGGACCACCCGCAGGCGCTGGCCCCGCAGGTTCGCGATGAGCACCGAGCCGTCGACGACCGCGAGACCGCTGGGGCTGGCATCCACCGGCGCCCACTGCTGCACGGGATCGACGAACCGGTCGTCGCCACCGGTGCCCTCCACCTCGGGCCAGCCGTAGTTCGCGCCGGGCTCGATGACGTTGAGCTCGTCCCAGGTGTTCTGGCCGAACTCCGACGAGAACAGCGTGCCCTCGGCATCCCATCCGAGGCCCTGCGGGTTGCGGTGCCCCATGCTCCACACCGGCGAGCCGGCGAGGGGGTTGTCGGCGGGCACGTCACCCTCGGGGGTCACGCGCAGGATCTTGCCGCCGAGCGACTCCGGGTCTTGCGCCGCGTCGGGATCGCCGGCATCGCCCGCGGTGACGTAGAGCATGCCGTCGGGACCGAAGGCGAGGCGGCCTCCGTTGTGGGTGTTCGCGGAGGGGATGCCGTCCACCACCGTCTGAGCGGCCCCCAGGGCGAAGGATCCGGCCGAGCCCTCGAGCGCGAAGCGTGAGACGCGGTTGCCGTCGGGGGTGGTCACGTAGGCGTAGAGCATGCCATCGGCGTGGGCTATGCCGAGCAGCCCGCCCTCGCCGCGCGCCGCCAGGTCGGGCACCTCCCCCACCACGCGGGTGTCGTCGCCCATGATCTCGAGGATCTCGCCGGTGTCGCGCTGGCTGACGAGGGCGGTGTCCCCGACGAAGGCCACCGACCAGGGGGTGGTGAACCCGGATGCCACGACCTCGGGCCCCCCGTCGGGGACGACGAACCCGGGGGTTCCGGCCGTCGGGGTCGATGCGGGCGATGCGGCGGGGGACGCGGTCCTCTCCCCCGTGCAGCCGGCGAGCGCGATCAGCGCGAGAGCGAGGCCCGCCGCCGCCCCCGCGCGACGTTCCCGCGTCGCGGTGGTCATGGGATCGTCAGCAGCACTTTGGTGGCGCGACGCTCGTCCATGGCCTTGTACCCCTCGGCTGCTTCCTCGAGCGGAAGGGTCAGGTCGAAGACGGCGCCGGGATCGATCTCGCGGTCCCAGATCAGCTGGATGAGCTCGGGGAGGAACCGCCGCACGGGAGCGGGACCGCCGTGCAGGTGCACGGCCGAACGGAACAGCTCCTGGCCCTCGAGGGTGACGTCGTGCGAGACGCCGACGAAGCCGACGTGGCCACCCGCGCGCGTGGAGCGGACGGCCTGTTCCATCGACTGCTGCGTGCCCACGGCCTCGATCACCGAGTGCGCGCCGAGGCCGCCGGTGAGCTCCTTCACCCGGGCGATGCCCTCGTCTCCGCGCTCCTCGACGATGTCGGTCGCACCGAACCGCCGGGCGAGCTCCTGCCGATCGGCGTGCCGCGACATCGCGATGATGCGCTCGGCGCCGAGCTGCTTCGCGGCCAGGATGCCGAGCAGTCCCACCGCTCCATCGCCGACGACGGCGACGGTCTTACCGGGGCCGACCTCGGCCGCCACCGCGGCGAACCAGCCGGTGCCCAGCACGTCGCTCGCGGCCAGGAGCGACGGGATGAGGTCGTCGTCGGGCTGACCGGGGGTGGCGACGAGCGTGCCGTCGGCGTGCGGGATGCGCGCGAACTCGGCCTGGGTGCCCACGCGCCCCATCGGCACGACGTGCACGCAGCGCGACTGGTAGCCCGCCTGGCAGATCTCGCACGTGTTGTCGGAGGCCATGAACGACCCGACGACGAAGTCGCCGACCGCGACGTTCTTCACCTCGGAGCCGATCTCGGTGACGACGCCGACGTACTCGTGGCCCATGGGCGTGGCATCCACGTCGTCGGATCCGCGGTACGGCCAGAGGTCGGAGCCGCAGATGCAGGAGGCGGCCAGGCGGATGACGGCGTCCGTCGGTTCTTCGATGACCGGGTCGGCGCGGTCCTCGACGCGCACATCTCCGGCGGCGTGCATGATGACTCCCCGCATGGCGGTTCCTCTCGATCGGAAGGTTCGACTTCCGGAATACCCGCCGCACCTGGAAACGGCCCGGGGGTTGCGCCCACACGGCGAAGCGCCCGCCCCCGGGGAGGGGCGGGCGCTTCGTCGAGGGCGTCAGGCGACGATGCGCTCGGGCGCCGGTGCCTCGTCGTCGAATTCGACCTCGGGCGGGCGGCGGCGGAAGCCGCGGGTCAGCACCGCGAGCCACACGATTCCCACGCCGATCCAGACCAGGCCCACCGTCAACGCCAGAGCCGACAGGCTGAACCACAGCCAGGCGGTCAGCGCGAAGCCGAGCGCCGGCAGAACGCCGAAGCGGAGGATCGCGGCACCTCCGCGGCGACGCTCGTCGATGAGGAAGTGCTTGATGACCGACAGGTTCACGAGCGAGAACGCCGCGAGGGCACCGAAGCTGATGAGCGAGGCCACCGTGTTGAGGTCGGCCACCAGCGCCGCCAGCGAGACCACGCCGACGAAGAGCGCAGCGCCGACGGGGGTCTGGTACCGCGGACTCAGACGGGCGAAGAACGCGGGCAGCACTCCGTCGCGGCCCATCGCGAACAGGATGCGCGCGACGCTCGCCTGCGAGGCGAGGGCGGCGGCGATGCAGCCGGCGATGTAGGCGATGAGGAAGAAGACCTCGAGCCAGCGGCCGGCGGCGACCTCCATGATCTGGTTGGCGGCGGCATCCGGGTTCTCGAGGTCGGCGACGCGGGGGATGACGAGCGTCGACACGTACGCGATGACCGTGAAGATGAGCCCGCCGATGATCGTGGTGAGGATGATCGCGCGGGGAACGGTGCGCTCGGGGTCGCGGGCCTCTTCCGACAGCGTCGAGATGGCATCGAACCCGAGGAACGACAGCGCGAGCATCGCGGCTCCGGCGAGCAGGCCGGGGAAGGTGAGGCCGGCGTCGTACAGGGGCTGCAGCAGCGAGACGCCGGGGTTCTGGGCGACGTGCAGCACCGCGCAGACGACGAAGACCGCGGCGAACACCAGCTGCAGACCCACCAGGACCAGGTTGGCGTTGCGCACCACGGTGATGCCGACGACGTTCAGCCCCGTGATCAGCACGACACCGGCGAGGGCGAACACCCACGGCGGGATGCCGGGGAGCTGCGCGTTGAGGTAGATGCCCATGAGCACGTAGTTGATGAGCGGCAGCAGCAGGTAGTCGATCATCAACGACCAGCCGGTGAGGAACCCGACGTGGCCGCCGAAGGCTCGGCGGGCGTACGTGTACGCGCTGCCCGCGCGGGGGAAGGCCTTCACGAGGGCGGCGTAGCTGAAGGCGGTGAAGAGCATGGCGATGAGGGTCACCAGGTAGGCGGTCGGCACGTGACCGCCGGTGGTGACGGCGACGAGGCCGTAGGTCGTGAACACGGTGAGGGGCACCATGTACGCCAGACCGAAGATGACGAGGGAGGGGACCCCCATGACTCGCCGCAGCGAGGTGTCGGATGAGGACATGCGATTTCCTGTTCGAGTCGGAAAGAGCGATTCAGAAGGTGCGGACGCCACGGCGCCAGGTGCCCCGGATACGGGCATCGGCGATGCGGTCGGCGGGCCCGCGACGGATGTCGCGGTCGAGCCAGACGAGGTCGGCGGTCATTCCGGGGCGCAGAGCCCCCGGTGGTCCTGATCGCCGGCCTGGAAGGCGACGCCGCTCGTGGCGGCATCGAGGGCGTCGTCCACGGTGAGACGTTCGTCGGGTTGCCACCCGCCGGTGGGCGCCCCGTCGGCGTCCTGGCGGGTGACGGCGGTGCGGATCCCGGCGAGCACGTCGGGAGAGGTGACGGGCCAGTCGCTGCCGAAGCTCAGTCGCGCGCCCGCGGCCTGCGCCGCGCGCATGCGGTACTGCCGCTCGCGACCGGGCCCGAGGCGCGGCAGGGTCAGGTCGGTCATGACCGCGTCGGCCATCGCCCACTGCGGTTGGAAGCAGAAGGTGACCTCGAGGTCGGCCAGCCGGGGAAGGTCGGCGGGGTCGACGACCTGGGCGTGGGCGATGGTCAGTCGGCGGCCGCGGCGGAGGCTGTCGGCGATCCCCTCGGCCGCGTCGATCGCCGCGCGCACGGCGGCATCGCCGATGGCGTGCAGGTGCACGTCGAAGCCGGCCGCATCGCACGCGGCGACCGCGTCGCGCAGGTGCTCGGGCTGCCAGTTCGGCAGGCCGCGCGTCTCGGCGTCGTGGTAGCACTCCAGCAGGTGGGCGGTGTGGTTCTCGAGGATGCCGTCGACGAAGAACTTCACCGTGCGGCAGGTGAGTCCGGGTTCGCCGGCGACGGCATCGGCGGTGCGTCGCAGCTCCGCGAGCTGCGCCGGCCACCGCGTGGGGTCGGCACGCAGGGCGAGGTCGGCGTCGACGCGGAGCCGGCCGCTCCGCGCGGCGGTGACCCACGCGGGCACGTCGTGCGCTTCGGTCCACGCCTCCTGCACCCACGAGATCCCGCGGGCGGCCAGCTGCTCCCCCGCCCAGACCAGCGCCTCGACGTCGGCGGCGACGACGGCGTGGGGCGCGCGATCGAGCACGAGGTCGATCGCCGGTCGCTCGACGAGCGTGCCGAGAGGCGAACCGTCGTCGCGCCGCACGATGCGTCCGAGCGGCGGGTCGGGGGTGTCGGCATCCACTCCGGCTTCGCGAAGCGCCGCCGTGTTGACCCACGCCGTGTGGTAGTCCCAGGCGTGCAGCACCACGGGGCGATCCGGCACCGCCTCGTCGAGCCAGCGGGCGTCGAACATGCCCCCGGGCACGATGGTGGCGTCGTAGCTCCCGCCCACGAGCCACGGCGCCTCGGACCGCGCGGCCCATGCTCCGACCCGCGCGACGATCTCGGCGACGCTCGCCGCATCGCGGAGCTCCGGGCCGCGGCGCTCGCGTCCCGCGAGCAGCGGGTGGGCGTGACCGTCGCCGAACGCCGGGAGCAGGAGCCCTCCCTCGAGGTCGACTTGCTCGGCATCGTCGGGCACCGGATGCCAGGACTCGGCGATCGTGCCGTCGACGACGACGAGCCGGTCGACGTCGGGCTGGTGCCCGTCGATGCGCACGGTTCCGCCGCGGAAGACGACGACTGCCATGGAAACCTCCTCGTGACCTGAGCTGAATGAAACATACAGCGTAGGTTTTACGAAATCTACGGCGTCCGGAGCCGCGTCGACGGCGGTTTCGCAGACTCGTCACTCACGCCTTACATGGCCGAAACACGACGGGTCGCGTAGCGTGGACAGACCCCCATCGGAAGGCGTCGACATGCCCCGGCCGTCGCATCCCAAGCTCTCGCGCGAGGCCATCGCGCGCGCCGCACTCGCGCTCGTCGACCGCGACGGAGCCGACGGGGCGAGCATCCGCAGGGTCGCCGACCGCCTCAAGGTGCACCCGACCTCGCTCTACAACCACGTGCCGAACCTGGCCGCCCTCATCGAAGACGTGCGCGCCCTCGTGTCGTCGCGCATCGACTCGTCGTTCCTGCGGGAGGGCGAATGGGAAGAGGGCCTCGCGCTCTGGGCGCGCTCCTACCGCGACGCTTTCCGGCGGCACCCGCGCACCATTCCGCTGCTCATGTCGCACCGGTCGTCGACGCCGTTGCTCATGTCGCAGTACGAGGACTTCGCGGTCGCGGCCGAACGCGTGGGCTGGACGAGCGACGACATCCTGCCCCTGCTGACGGCCTTCGAGTCCTTCATCCTGGGCAGCGTGCTCGACATGTCGGGGCCATCGGTCATGTTCGACCCGACGGGTCAAGAAAACACGGTGCCACGCTTCGCCGCCGCCTACGCGACGCTGGCCGACCACGACCCGTCCGACCCTGTGGCGACCCGCGCCTTCGAGCGCGGTCTCGCGCTGCTCATCGCCGGTGCCCGACCCCCCTCACGGGGGTGAGGCGCCGGCGGAGCTGACGGTCACATCCGCGCGTAGCGCGCGCGGGCGAAGCAGAACAGGCCGTACACGATCAGCCCCGCACCCACGAGCCACAGCACGACCTGACCGAACGGCAGAGCGGCGAGCGAGCGCAGGGCGGCGTCGATCCCGCCCGCGGCGTTCGGGTCGTGCGTGACGGCGGCCACCACGAACAGCACGCCCGCGACCCCCACGGCGACGCCCTTGGCGATGTATCCGACCGTGCCGAAGACCCGGATGCCGCGACCCGCGGTCCCCGCGGGGATCGACAGGTTCTTCGTGAAGGCGCGCGTGCACCCGCGCACGACGAACGCGACGCCGACGGCCGCGACCGCCACGCCGACGACGACCAGCAGGGCGACGCCGCCCGGCATCGCGAGGACGCGCACGCTCAGAGTCTGCGACGACTCCGACGAGTCGGAGCTGCCGCCCATCGCCAGCGTCACCGCGGTCACCGCGATGGCCACGTACGCGATCGCGGTGCCGACGAACTTCGCGCGATGCGCCCAGCGCTTCTTGGCATCCGAGTCACGCTCGACGAAGGCCTCCGCGATCTGCCAGACGGCCAGGGCGGCGAGACCGACAGCGATCACCCAGAGCAGGGCGAGACCGGCGGGAGCATCGCGCACCTGCTGCAGGGCGCCGCTCTGGTCGGCGCTGTCACCTCCCCCACCGGTGGCGATGCCGACGGCGATCACGCCGATGAGCAGGTGGAGCAGTCCGAGCACGACGTAGCCGACGCGTGCGGCGGCCTCGAAAGCGCGGGAATCCTGGGCCTTGCCGGCAGCGGCGGATGCGGAGGTCATCCGCGAACGATAACGCTCACTCGCCCGTCGCGACCAGGCGTTGCGCTCGACGCACGCGCCACACCTCGACCAGCGCCCACACCAGGGTCGAGACCGCGATCCCCTCGAGCAGGCCGGCCGTCACGTCGGACAACCAGTGCGCGTGCAGGTACGTGCGGCTCCACATCATCGCCACGACCCACACCACCCCCGCCGCCCACACCCAGCCTCGGCGCAGGATCAGGCCGAGGACCACGGCGATGGTGGTCGCCACGGCGGTGTGCCCCGAGGGGAACGAGGTGGCCACGGTCTCGGCCAGCGAATCCGCGGGCCGGGCGCGGGCGATCACCGCGGCCAGCGGCGCCCCGATCAGCACGACCAGGGCGATGGAGGACGCGACGGCGAGCGCGTCCCAGGGGCGCCGCCGCAGCAAGAAGACGAGCGTGGTCGCGACCCCGATGACGATCATGCCGATCGTGCCGCCGACGATCGCGGGGATCCAGGCGACGATGACCGCGACGGGGTTCGCCAGGTCGGCCATCGCGTCGTCCCACCACTGGTCGATCGGCAGCGGCGCCGATCCGCTCAGCTCGACAGCGAAGCGCAGTCCGACGAAGAGCACCGCGGCGACGACACCCACCACGAGGGCGATCGGACGGCGGTGATCGACCCGCGGCCGGTCGGGCAGCAGGGCGGCGTCGGTGGTGGCATCCATCCCGGAATCGTCGCAGGTCCGATGCCGTGACGGCGAGGTCTTGCTCCGCGGCGTCGAACCACTCCTCAGCGCGGACGCGCCGAGGCGATGAGCATGTCGAGCCCCAGCTCGAACGCTCGGGTGGCGACCGGGTCGTCGGGATCTTCGTCGGCGAGCGCGGCGAACGCGGCCGCGAAGCGCGGCACCGTCCCTTCCTGCCCGGTGGGATCGAACACCACGCTCGGGCCCGACATGTCGAGCACGCTCCCGAGGATGAACGACTCGAAGACCGTGAGCAGGGGGAGCAGGTCGCGCTGCGGCCACCCGACCGCCTCGGCGGCGACGGCGAAGTGCTCGTACCCGGCCAGCAGCACCGGCGCCGACGCGCGCTCGGTCATGAGCAGGGGGATCGCCCGGGCGTGACGGGCGAACGCGCGGCGGTACGACCGCGCCCAGGCGCGCAGGCCCTCTTCCCAGGGCAGGTCGCGCAGCGGCGCGAAGTCGATGTGCTCCGACACCAGCGCCCGCACGTCTTCGACCATGGCCGCGCGGTTGGGCACGTGGTTGTACAGCGAGGCGGGGTTCACCCCGAGACGGGCGGCGACCCGGCGCACGCTCGCCCCGTCGGGGCCGTGACGGTCGACGAGCGCGAGCGCCGTGCGCGCGATGAGATCGCGGTTCAGCAGCGGGGTCGTGGGTCGAGCGATGGTGGCCTCCGGGGTTCGTTCCGAGCCTACGCATCGGGGTGTCGGAAAAGCCTGGTTCCCGTAAAACAAACGGTGTATGTTTACCGCCATGACCACCGAGGCCTTCACCGTCGTCGAGGCGGACATCGACCGACTGGGCGCCGCCCTCGACGCCGGCGTAGTCACGAGTGTCGAGCTCGTCGCCCGCTACCTCAACCGCATCGGCGCCTACGACCGCTCGGGCATCCGCCTCAACTCCGTCCCCGTGCTCAACCCGCGCGTCTTCGACGAGGCGCGCGCCGCAGACGCCCGTCGTGCCCGTGGCGAGCAGCGCGGCCGCCTCGACGGCATCCCCTTCACCGCGAAGGACAGCTACCGGGTCGAAGGCCTGCCCGTGGCATCCGGATCCCCCGCCTTCCGAAACCTCATGGCCCAAGACGACGCCTTCGCGATCGAACGACTCCGGGCCGCGGGCGCGGTGTTCCTCGGCCTGACCACCATGCCGCCGATGGCTGCCGGGGGCATGCAGCGCGGCGTCTACGGCCGCGCGGAGTCGCCCTACAACAGCGAGTACCTCACCTCGGCGTTCGGCTCCGGCTCGTCGAACGGCTCGGGCACGGCCACCGCGGCCAGTTTCGCCGCCTTCGGCCTGGGCGAGGAGACGTGGTCGTCGGGGCGCGCGCCGGCCTCGCACAACGCCCTCGTCGCCTACACCCCCTCGCGCGGCGTCATCTCGGTGCGCGGCAACTGGCCGCTCGTGCCCACCATGGACGTCGTCGTGCCGCACACCCGCTCGATGGCCGACCTGCGTCACGTCCTGGATGCCGTGATCGCCGACGACGCCGTGACCGAGGGCGACCTGTGGCGCACGCAGCCCTGGATCGCACTCCCGCGTCCCTCCGAGGTGCGCCCCGCCTCGTTCGCCGAGCTCAAGACCCCGCCGCTCGCGGGTCTGCGCTTCGCCGTGCCCCGCATCTACATCAACGGCGACCCCGACAACGCGATCCCCATCGCCACGCGCGCGAGCGTCATTCGGCTGTGGGAGTCCCTGCGCGCCGAGCTCGAAGCCGCCGGCGCCGAGGTCGTCGAGACCGACTTCCCCGTCGTCGACCGTTACGAAAAGCTGCACGACCGAGACGAGGACTTCCTCGACCGCGGGTTCGTCACCCGCGAGTTCCTCGACGACGAGGTCGGCGACCTGGCGGTCTGGGCGATGGACACGTTCCTGCGTCAGAACGGCGACCCCGAGCTGCACCGCCTCGCCGACGCCGACGCCGCGCTCATCTTCCCCCCGCCGCCCGGCGCCCTGCACGACCGCTACGGCGTCTGGCACTTCGACATCTCGTACGACATCGCCGACTACGTGCAGCGCGCCGGCGAGTGGGAGCCCGACTGGCACGACGTCGCGAGCCTCGAGCAGGGCCTCCGGGGCCTCGAGCACACCCGCCGCGTCGACTTCGAAGACTGGCTCGAGACCGAGGGCTTCGACGCCGTGATCTTCCCCACGCAGTCCGACGTCGGTCCCGCCGACGCCGACGTGAACCCCGCCTCGGCCGACATCGCGTGGCGCAACGGCGTCTGGGTCTCGAACGGCAACCTCGTGCCCCGCCACCTCGGCATCCCGACCGTCACCGTGCCGATGGGCACCATGGCCGACACGGGGATGCCGGTCGGCCTGACGATCGCCGGGCCCGCGTACAGCGACACCCGGCTCGTGCAGCTGGGCTCGGCGATCGCCGACCTCGGCGAGCGGCGCACCGCACCGCCGCGCACGCCCGCCCTGCCCGACGAGACCGTGTTCGCCGACCCGAAGCCGGCCGCGCAGGGCGCGCTCTCGCTGCGCGTCGACGAGGTCTCGCTCGACGGTACGCGCGTGCGCTTCACCGCGATCGTGAGCGGTGGCCCCGCCGCCGACGTGGTCGCCTACGTCGACGGCATCCGCGTCGAGACGAGCCGCGAGGGCGACCGCGTGAGCGGCTCGACCGAGGTGGCTCCCGGCGCCTACGGTGAGGCCGTGAGCGAATGGGTCGCCCCATCCGGTCCGCTCGTCGTCGTCGTCGCCCGCGACGCGGCGGGCACCGTGGCCGGCGCCGTCGCGACCACCCCGCACGCCTCTCTCTGACATCCCCGAGTCTCGAGGAATCGACATGACCACCGACACGACCGCCGTCTTCGACTACTTCTCGCAGGTCGATCTGCCCACGCCCACGCTGTCCGACGACGAGGTGTGCCGTCTGTTCGCCGACGTCTTCGGCGTCGAGATCGACGTGCACGCCCTCGGCAGCCAGCAGGATCAGAACTTCCGCGTGTTCCCACGGGGCGAGAGCGATCCGCTGGGCGTGCTGAAGCTCAGCAACCCCGTCTTCAGCGCGGCCGAGATCGACATGCAGGACGCCGCGGCCGCCCTCGTAGCCGAGCGCAGCCCGCACGTGCGCATCCCCCGCATCGTCGAGGGTCCGCGCGGCGTCATGTCCGCCTGGTGGGAGTCGTCGCAGGGCCGCATCCACGCCCGCGTGATCGAGAACATCTCGGGCCGTACCCTGAACGGCTCCGGGTACCTCTCCCCCACCGTCGTCGCGGCGCTGGGCGCGCTCTCGGGCGCCGTGAGCCTCTCGCTCGCCGACTTCACCCACCCCGCCAGCGGCCGGGTGCTGCAGTGGGACCTGCGGCACGCCGGTCGCGTCATCGACACGCTGCTCCCCCTCGAACCCGACACCGAGGTGCGGGGCGTCGTGCAGCGGGCCGCCGACGCCGCCCGTGCGGCGCTGGCCCCGGTGGCCGACGCCCTGCCGGTGCAGGCCGGGCACTTCGACGTCACCGACGACAACGTGCTGCGCGCCGACGGCGCGGCCGTGCCCGACGCGGTCATCGACTTCGGCGACGTGTGCACGTCGTGGCGCGTGGGCGAGATCGCGACGACCGTGTCGTCGGTGCTGCACCACGACGGCGCCTCCCCCGAGTCGGCGCTCCCCGCCGTCCGCGCGTTCGACGCGCTGCGCGATCTCACCGACGACGAGATCACCGCGCTCTGGCCGCTCGTCATCCTGCGCGGCGCCGTGCTCGTGCTCAGCGGCCGCGCCCAGGTGCGCCTCGACGACGAGAACGCCTACGCCACCGACGGACTCGACCGCGAGTTCCGCATCCTCGTGCAGGCGGCATCGGTCCCCCTCCCGGTGATCACCGCCGCGACGCGCGCCGGCCTAGGGCGCCCCGCGCTCGACGCGCGCGGCTGGACGGGGCGGACCCTGCTGCCCTTCGCCTCGCCGCGGGGGGAACTCGACGCCACGACCGAATCGCCCCTGAACGACGCGGGAGCCTGGCTCGATCCGTCGGCGCTGGATGCCGCGGCCCTCGACGCCCTCGACGCCGGTGCCGCGATGGTCACCGTGCCCGCCGGGCGCGCTCAGCTCACCGGCACCGTCGCCCCCCTGCCGTCGACGACGGCGACCATCCCGACGGGCGTCACGCTCTGGCTCGCCGAGCCGACCCCGCTCGCCCCCGGTGAGATCACCGTCGACGGCGACACCCTCACCTGGACCTCGGGCGACGAGACGGTGATCGTCAGCGGCATGCCCGAGGGCTCGGCATCCGGGATCCTGCCCGCGCGCACCCGCCTCGTCGTCCGGCGTGCAGCCGACGGCGCCGTGCCGCCCGCGCGCGTCTCGCCCGCCCTCGCCGCGGCATGGCGGAACGTCGCCGGCGACCCCGGCGAGGCCCTCGGCATCCCCACCGCGATCCCGGCCGACGACGACGTGCTCGTTCGACGGCACGAAGTGCTCGCCGAGGTGCAGGAGCACTACTACTCCGCTCCCCCGCGCATCGAGCGCGGCTGGCGCGAACACCTCATCGACGTCGACGGACGCGTGTACCTCGACATGGTGAACAACGTCGCGTCGGTGGGCCACGCCCACCCGCACGTCGTCGAAGCGGGCTCGCGGCAGATGCGCCTGCTCAACACCAACTCGCGCTTCCACTACCGCGCGATCACCGACTACGCCGACCGCCTGGCGGCGACGCTGCCCGACGGCTTCGACACGGTGTTCCTCGTCAACTCCGGCTCCGAGGCCACCGACCTCGCCCTCCGCCTCGCGATGGCGGCGACCGGCCGCCCCGACATCGTCGCGATGCGCGAGGCGTACCACGGCTGGACCTACGCCAGCGATGCCGTGTCGACCTCGGTCGCCGACAACCCCTTCGCCCTCGACACGCGCCCCGCGTGGGTGCACACCGTCGACGCGGCCAACTCGTACCGCGGCCGCCACCGGGGGACGGATGCCGAGAACTACGCCCCCGAGGCCGTCGCCGTCATCGACGAGCTCGCGGCATCCGGTCGCGCGCCCGCGGGATTCATCGCCGAGACGTACTTCGGCAACGCCGGCGGAGTGGCCCTGCCCGAGGGGTACCTCACCGACGTCTACACCGCGATCCGTCGCCACGGCGGCCTCGCGATCGCCGACGAGGTGCAGGTGGGCTTCGGCCGCCTGGGCGAGTGGTTCTGGGGCTTCCAGCAGCAGGGCGCCGTGCCCGACATCATCGCGGTGGCGAAGTCGATCGGCGGCGGGCACCCGCTCGGGGCGGTCATCACGCGCCGCGAGATCGCCGACCGCTACCGCACGCAGGGGTACTTCTTCTCGTCCACCGGCGGCTCCCCCGTCTCGTCGGCGATCGGCCTGGCCGTGCTCGACGTCATCGAGCGGGAAGGCCTGCAAGAGAACGCGCGCGTCGTCGGCGCACACCTCAAGGGCCGTCTCGAAGAACTCGCGCAGACGCACCCGATCATCGGCACCGTGCACGGCTCGGGGCTGTACCTGGGCGTGGAGTTCGTGCGGGACCGCGAGACCCTCGAGCCCGCCTCGGCCGAAACCGCCGCCATCTGCGATCGCCTGCTCGAGCTCGGCGTCATCATGCAGCCCACCGGCGACTTCCAGAACGTCCTCAAGATCAAGCCGCCGCTGGTCATCACGCGCGCCTCGGTCGACGTCTTCGTCGACGCCCTGGATCGCGTGCTGACCACCGGTTTCTGACCGATCCGTCCGCGCGACTCGTCCGACACGACCGACCGACCAAGGAGCACGACATGTGGCGCATGCCCGCAGAATCCGCCCCGCACGAGCGCACGTGGATGGCGTTCCCCCGCGAGGGCATCACGCTCGGCGAGGGCGCCGAGACGCGCGAAGAGGGCTACCGCGCCTGGACCGACGTCGCCCACGCCGTCGCCGAGTTCGAACCGGTGAGCATGGTCGTCGACCCCACCGAGATGGCCCGCGCCCGCCGCATGCTCGACTCGTCGATCGAGATCGTCGAGGCCCCGCTCGACGAATTCTGGATGCGCGACATCGGACCGACGTTCGTCGTCGACCCCGACCGCCCGGGGGTCCTCGGCGCCGTCGACTGGATCTTCAACGGGTGGGGCGCCCCCGACTGGGCCGAGTGGCAGACCTCGGCCGGCATCGCCCGCGTCGTCGCCGAGCATCTGAACGCCGAACGGATCGACTCGCTGCTCGTGGCCGAGGGCGGCGGACTGCACGTCGACGGCACCGGCACCGTGCTGCTCACCGAGACCGTGCAGCTCGACCCCCGCCGCAACCCCCACGCCGACCGCGCCCGCGTCGAGGCCGAGATGGCCCGCACCCTCGGAGCGACCGAGGCCATCTGGCTCTCGCGCGGCCTCACCCGCGACTACGACGACCTGGGCACCAACGGCCACGTCGACATCGTCGCCACGTTCGCCTCGCCCGAGCACGTGCTGCTGCACGAGCAGACCGATGCCGCGCACCCCGACTTCGAGGTCTCACGCCTCATCCGCGCCGAGCTCGAGACCGCCTTCGCGCGACTCGGGCGCACGGTCGCGATCACCGGAGTGCCCGCGCCGACGACGCTGCGCGACGACCACGGGTGGGTCGACTGGAGCTACATCAACCACCTCGTCACCAACGACGGCGTCGTGCTGTGCGGCTTCGGCGACGAGGCGGCCGACGCACGTGCCAGCGAGATCATGGCCGACGCGTACCCGGGACGGCGGGTGGTCACGGTCGACGCGCGTGCGATCTTCGCCCGCGGCGGCGGCATCCACTGCATCACCCAGCAGCAGCCGCGGGTGGGCTGACCCCCCGGGGGGGTGGGGCGCCGGTTCCGCGGCGAGCTCGACACGTCGCCGGGGTCACCGCGACGTCGCACAAGATGACGAAGGCCCCGGATCCGTGAGGATTCGGGGCCTTCGTGGTGGCGGTGACGGTGGGATTTGAACCCACGGTAGGGGTGAACCTACACAACATTTCGAGTGTTGCACCTTCGGCCGCTCGGACACGTCACCGCCGAACAGCTTACGACACTCGACGGGATGCCGCGAATCCGAGCGGGTCGACGGGCCCTCGGCGTCGGCCGCGGGCCGAACTCATGAGAAACCAGGCCGCCGACGCCCGCTACGGCGATGCGGTGCCCACCGCGCACCGCATCTCAGGACTTCGGCCCGGCCCGCGCCGCCACCGCCCGCACCGCCGAGCCCCCGGCATCCGTTCGTCCACCGTCGAAGCACCCCCCTGGAACCGGTTCGCGACCGCTGCCAGGATCGGAGCATGAGCGTGATCGAGAACTCCAAGCTGACGGTCGTGGGCGCGGGAAGTGTGGGGGCGAGCGTGGCGTACGCGGCCCTCATCCGCGGATCGGCGCGGCACGTCGCGCTCTACGACATCGCCACCGAGAAGGTCGAGGCCGAGGTGCTCGACCTCGCCCACGGCACGCAGTTCACCGGCACCAGCGACATCACCGGCGGCAGCGACGTGTCGGTGGCCGAGGGGTCGCACGTCGTCGTCATCACGGCCGGCGCGAAGCAGAATCCGGGTCAGACCCGCACCGAGCTCGCCGCCACGAACGCCGGGATCATCCGCGAGATGATGCCGAAGCTGCTCGAGGTCGCACCGAACGCCGTCTACGTCATCGTCACGAACCCCTGCGACGTGCTCACGGTGCTCGCGCAGCAGGCGACCGGCCTGCCGACGCGACGCATCTTCGCCTCGGGCACGGTGCTCGACACCTCGCGTCTGCGGTGGCAGCTCGCCCAGCGGGCGGGGGTCAGCACCGCGAGCGTGCACGCGTGGATCGTCGGCGAGCACGGCGACACCGAGTTCCCGTTGTGGTCGACCGCCACGATCGGATCCGTCCCCATCACCGAGTTCGAGCTGCCCGGAGGGGGCCGCTTCACCACGGAAGAGTTGGATGCCATCGCCGTCGACGTCCGCGATGCCGCGTACAAGGTCATCAAGGGCAAGGGGGCGACGAACTACGCGATCGGCTTGTCGAGCGCGCGCATCGTCGAGGCGATCCTGCGCGACGAGCACGCCATCCTCCCCGTGAGCACCGTGCTGCAGGACTTCCACGGCATCGACGGCATGGCCCTGTCGGTGCCGTCGATCGTCTCGGCCCGCGGCGCGGTGCCCCTCGCCGGCACGCCGTTCTCCGACGCCGAGCTCGGGCTTCTGCGCCGCTCGGCCGACGCGTTGACGACGGTGGCGGAGTCGCTGCGCGACTGACGCGGGGCTCTGCGGGGCGGGGCCGGGCGCGGGGCGCCGGGTCCGGCGCGGCGCGGCGGTTCGCGCATAAACGCTATCCCTGCGCATAAACGCTCTCTCACCGCGTTTACGCGCGGGAATGGCGTTTGTGCGTGGGGGCCGCCGGCAGCGGGGTACGGATGCCGCCCTGACCCAGCCCGCCGCCGCGCCCGGTCGGGCCACACCCGCCCCGGCCACACCGTCGCCCAGCCGAGCCCACGCCCCTCCCGGTCGCACCTCCGCCCGGTCGCACCCGGCCGCGCTACACCTCAAGCCCGGCGCGGCACGGTGACTCACCCATAAACGCCGATCCTGCGCGTAAACGCTCTCTCACCGCGTTTATCCGCAGGAAGGGCGTTTATGCGCGAGCGGCCGCCCGACAGCAGATCCCGGATGCCGCGGCCCGGCGCCGGCGATGTCGGAGGCCCCGCGTAGCCTGATGCCATGGCATCCCGACGTCCCGCTGCAGCCCCCGCTCCATACCGCTGCACCGAGTGCGGGTGGACGACGGTCAAGTGGGTCGGCCGGTGCGGGGAGTGCCAGTCGTGGGGCACCGTGGTCGAGGCCGCCGAGCAGACGGGCATCGTCCGATCGATCGCTCCGGTCGCTCCGGGCGCGGCCCGGATGGCGCGGCGCATCACCGAGATCGACACGCAAGACGCCCCCCGGCGCACCAGCGGCGTCGGCGAGTTCGACCGCGTTCTGGGCGGCGGCATCGTTCCGGGTGCGGCGATCCTGCTCAGCGGAGAACCCGGCGTCGGTAAGTCGACGCTGCTGCTCGAGGTCGCCGCGCAAAGCGCCCGCGCGGGGCGCCGCGTGCTCTACGCCAGCGGTGAAGAATCCGCCGCCCAGGTGCGCCTGCGCGCCGAGCGCACCGGCGCGCTCCACGAAGAGCTGTTCCTCGCCGCCGAGACCGACCTGGCCACGATCCTCGGGCACATCGACCAAGTCGAGCCCGGCCTGCTCATCGTCGACTCGGTTCAGACGGTGTCCTCCTCACACAGCGACGGCGCCGCGGGTCAGCCGGCGCAGGTGCGCGAGGTCGCGTCGGCGCTCATCCGTGTCGCGAAAGAACGCGGGCTGCCCATCATCCTCGTCGGCCACGTCACCAAAGACGGCTCGATCGCCGGACCCCGCATCCTCGAGCACCTCGTCGACGTGGTCTGTCACTTCGAGGGCGACCGACAGACGTCGCTGCGCTTCGTGCGCGCGCTCAAGAACCGCTTCGGCCCCACCGACGAGGTCGGCTGCTTCGACATGACCGGCACCGGCATCTCCGAGGTGTCCGACCCGAGCGCCCTGTTCCTCGGGCACGGCGAACCCGAGCCGGGCACGTGCGTCACCATCGCGATGGAGGGCCGCCGCGCCCTGCCCGTCGAGATCCAGGCACTCGCCGTGCGCCAGACGGCACCCAACCCGCGGCGCATCGTGAACGGCGTCGACTCGTCACGCGTGGCGATGGTGCTCGCCGTGCTCGAGAGCCGCATGGGCCTCACCCTGTCCGACCGCGACGTGTATGTCTCGACCGTCGGCGGGGTGCGCCTGGTCGAGCCCGCGGCCGACCTCGCCATCGCCATCGCGGTGGCCAACGCCGTGAAGAACCGCAAGGTGTCGAAGCGCCTCGCCGCGATCGGCGAGTTGACTCTCACCGGCGAGATCCGCAACGTCACGCAGGCCGCGCAACGGGCGTCCGAAGCCAAGCGCCTGGGCTATCACACGGTGCTCGACGCCTCGTCGCGCAAGCTCGCGCAGGCGCTCAACGAACTGCAGGTGCGCGGCATGCCGCGCGACGACAGCGAACCGGGGTTCTGAGCCACACGGACCGACGCCGCGACGCCGCGGTCGAGGCGACGCGATCTCGACGCCGCGCTCAGGCGCCGCGGTCGAGGTCCCGCGACGGCAGGGTCACGCTGCGCTGAGCAGCGGACGGCCCGAACCGGGCCGGGTGAGGGCGTGAAAGATCCCCCGGAACGACAATCCCGCGTCGTCGATCAGCGACCCGGAGGAGCGGCCCGCCGGCGGCGGTGCGGCGACGTCATGCCCAGAACCGCGGGGATGACAAGTCCGGCGGCGCACACGGCACCGGCGATCAGGAACTCCATGCCCCCGAGTCTTGCACGCGTCCTTCACCCGCGCGAGTTCGATACTTCACCCTCGAGCGCGGGCTGGTCCGCGGTCGGGCCTCAGGCGTCGAGCGCGGCGATCAGATCGGCGGGCGACGCCTGGATCGGGTGCGGCCCCGCGATGTCGAGGAACACCGAGGTGATGGCATCCTGGTGCGCTCCGAGGAACGCGCGCAGCCACTGCGGCGACTGCAGCGCCACGTGCGGCGGCAGCGTCTCGGGCTTGTGGGCGGCGTCGCTGAACAGCAGCAGCGCGATCTCGCCGGAGTCGGGGTCGCGGTACGTCCACACCTCGCCGACGTCGAGCGGGTTGTCGGGGTCTCCCGCGCTCATCAGCGGAACCACCGTCGGGCCGTGCCGCAGGGCGAAGGCGATCGCCGCCATGTCCTGGGTCTGCAACGCATCGGTCAGCGCGGTGTTCTTGAAGTCCACGGCGACCTTCTTCCCCTTGCGCTTCTTGCCTCCGGCCATCCTCCGAGCCTAACCGCGGCTCCGCGGCGACGCGTCGCAGAACCGCACCGCGCGGCCGGGCGACTCGAGGCCGAAGCCCCGCTCGCTACGCCAGGAACCCGCGCAGCAAGGCCTCCGACCCGGCCAGGTGATCCCGCATCGCCGCGTGGGCGGCATCCGGTCTCCCGGCCAGGATCGCCGACACGATCGCCGCGTGCTGCGAGGTCGAGTGATCGATGTTGCGCGGCAGCAGGGGGAACGTGTCGAGCCAGGCGTTCACGCGCGCCCGGTTGTCGGCGACGAGGGGCACGAGTGAGGGGATGCCGGCGAACTCCGCGATCGTCAGGTGCAGCAGCGTGTCCAGGCGCCGGTAGTCCGCGCCGGAGGCCGTGGCCGCCGCCTCGTGCCGAGCCCAGAGCACATCGCGCTCGTCGGCCGACAGCGCGCGGCCCGCGGCGGCCCACGCCGCCCCGGTCTCGAGCACGCCGCGCAGCGAGATCACGTCGGCGAGCTCGGTCGGCGCCACCACCGCGGGCTCCGACGGACGCGGCACGGGGTCGATCACGAACGTGCCGCCGTAGCGTCCGCGCCGCGTCTCGAGCCACCCGGCGTCGGCCAGCTCGCGGATCGCCTCGCGCACGGTGTCGCGACTCACGCCGTACAGCGCGGCGAGCTCGCGCTCCGCCGGGAGGGACTCCCCGGGAGCGACCAGGCCGAGACGAACGGTCTGCACGATGCGCGCCGTGGTGTCTTCGAGCGCGTTGCCGCTGCGCACCGGCCGGTACACGGCTCGGCGCAGGTCGTCGAGCGGCGCGTCTGTCACCGTCTCAGCCTGTCATGTCACCGGTTCACAGGGGCGTGACGTAGGCGTTGGTGATTCCCCCGTCGACGACGAACGCCGTCGCGGTGATGAACGACGCGTCGTCGGATGCCAGGAAGGCCACCGCCGCGGCCATCTCGTCGGGCTCCGCGAACCTCCCCATCGGCACGTGCACGAGCCGACGCTGCGCCCGCTCGGGGTCTTTGGCGAACAGCTCCTGCAGCAGCGGGGTGTTGACGGGTCCGGGGCACAGGGCGTTCACGCGGATGCCCTGGCGGGCGAACTGCACGCCGAGCTCGCGGGTCATGGCGAGCACGCCGCCCTTCGACGCCGTGTACGAGATCTGCGAGGTCGCCGAGCCGAGCAGCGCCACGAACGACGCCGTGTTGATGATCGATCCCCGACCGGCGGGCACCATGTGCCGCAGGGCGGCGCGCGAGCAGAGGTAGACGCTCTTCAGGTTGACGTCTTGCACGCGGTCCCACGCGGGCAGCTCGGTCGTCTCGATCGAGTCGTCGTCGGCGGGCGAGATGCCGGCGTTGTTGAACGCGATGTCGACGCTGCCGAGGTCGGCGGCCACGCCGTCGAAGAGGGCGTCGACCGATACCTCGTCGGCCACGTTGACCTGACGGAAGACGCCGCCGACCTCGGCGGCGGCCGCGGTGCCGGTGGTCTCGTCGAGGTCGGCGATCACGACGCGCGCGCCTTCCGCGGCGAAGCGGCGCGCGGTGGCGAGGCCGATGCCGCTCGCGCCGCCCGTGACGATGGCGACGCGGCCGCCGAGACGCTGGGTGAGGTCGATGGTCATTGCGGGTGGTTCCTTTCGAGCGGTACCGCGTCCCCCTGTCTGTTCGGGGGCAAGTGGGGAATGGGGGTCAGGACGACGGGTTCACTCGGTGGCGTAGAACACGTTCTTCACCTCGGTGAAGTGCTCGGCGGCATCGGGACCCAGCTCGCGACCGAGGCCCGACGCCTTCATGCCGCCGAAGGGCGTCGAGTACCGCACCGAGGAGTGCGAGTTCACCGACAGCACGCCGCTGCGGACGGCGCGGGACACCCGGATGCCACGGCCCAGGCTCTCGGTCCAGATCGAGCCCGCGAGGCCGTACGCGCTGTCGTTGGCGAGTCGGATGGCATCCGCCTCGTCGTCGAAGGGCATCACGGCCAGGACGGGGCCGAACACCTCCTCGCGGGCGACGCGGTCGCCGGGCTGCGCCAGCACCACGGCCGGAGCGAACCAGAAGCCGTCGCCCTCGGGCGCGGATCCCCGGAACGCCACGTCGGCCCCGTCGAGGAAGCCCTGCACGCTGGAGCGGTGCGAGGCCGAGATGAGCGGCCCCATCTGGGTGTCCTCCCGCGTCGGGTCGCCGACCTTCCAGGCCGACACGGCCGGTTCGAGCAACTCGAGGAACCGGTCGAAGACGCTCCGCTGCACGAGCAGGCGGCTGCGGGCGCAGCAGTCCTGCCCCGCGTTGTCGAACACGGAGCCCGGGACGCCGGCCGCCGCCTTCTCGAGGTCGGCGTCGGCGAAGACGAGGTTCGCGCTCTTGCCGCCGAGCTCGAGGGTCACCGGTTTGAGCATTCGCGCGCACCCGGCGGCAACCTCGGTGCCGACCTCGGTCGAGCCGGTGAAGACGACCTTATGCACGTCGGGGTGCGAGACGAAGCGCTGGCCCACGACCGAGCCCGAGCCGACCACGACGCGGAAGAGACCCTCGGGCAGCCCGGCCTCGAGCGCCAGCTCGCCGAGCCGGATCGCCGTCAGCGGGGTGAGCTCGGCCGGCTTGAGCACGACGGCGTTGCCCGCGGCGAGCGCCGGCGCGAAACCCCAGGCGGCGATGGTCATGGGGAAGTTCCACGGCACGATGATCCCGACCACGCCGTAGGGCTCGTGGTAGGTCACGTCGAGCCCTCCGGCGACCGGGATCTGCGACCCGATCAGGCGTTCCGGCGCCCCGGCGTAGTAGTTGAGCACCTGCGCGACGTGCTGCGCCTCCCAGCGGGCCGAGCCGATCGGGTGGCCCGAGTTCTTCACCTCGAGCGCGGCGAGCTCGTCGACGTGCGCCTCGACGACCCGGGCGAACGACCGCAGCGCGTCGGCGCGGGCGACGGGGGCGAGGGATGACCACGCGCGCTGAGCGCGCACGGCGTCGGCGACGGCGGCATCCACCTGGGCGAGATCGGCGCGCTCGAGCGTGGTGATCGGCGACCCGTTCGAGGGGTCGGTGACGGTGAACGTGCTCATGCGAGAGCTCCCTGGTGCTCGGAGTTGGAGATGTCGGTGCCGGAACGCGCGGCGCGATACGCCGCCGCCGCGGCGACGAGTCCCAGGAACAGCCGCCGGTCTTCGGCGTTCTCCTCGGGATGCCACTGGACGGCGACGAGGTAGTCGTCGCCCTCGGCCTCGACGGCCTGCACGAGTCCGTCGTCGGTGCGCGCCGTCACCCGCAGGCCCGCGCCCAGCCGGTCGACGCCCTGGTGGTGGTAGCTGTGGACGGTGAGCGCTCCGGCGCCGACGAGACCGGCGAGTCGGGTCGAGGCATCCACCTCGACGACGTTCTCGGCGAAGACGCCTCCGCCCACGCGGTACCGCTCGGTGCCGAGGGCCTCGGGGAGGTGCTGGTGGAGCGTGCCGCCGAGGGCGACGTTGAGAAGTTGCAGCCCCCGGCAGATGCCGAAGATGGGGATGCCGCGCTCCCGCGCCCCCGCGAGGAGTGCGAGTTCCCAGGCGTCGCGGTCTGCGCGCGCCGGGTCGGTGAGCGGGTGACGTTCGGCGCCGTAGAGCTCGGGCTGCACGTCGAGGCCCCCGGTGAGGATGAGGCCGTCGAGCCCGTCGAGCACGGCGGCGGCCGCCCGCTCGGGGCGCGGCTGCGGCGGCAGCAGCACGGCGCTGGCCCCCGAGGCGGTGACGGAGTCGAAGTACTGCTGCGGCAGGAACGATGCCCGCACGTCCCACACGCCCTGCTTCGCTCGCTCCAGATAGGTCGTGAGCCCGACGACGGGTGTCCGGGTCGAATCAGAGGCGCTCGAAACCACGCACCCGCTCCCAATCGGTCACGGCGGCGTCGAAGGCCTCGACCTCGATGCGCGCCTGGTTGAGGTAGTGCTCGACGACGTCGTCGCCGAAGGCGGCGCGGGCAATCGTCGACGCGCGGAACAGCTCCGCCGCTTCCCGCAGGGTCGTCGGCAGCGTGTCGACGCCCGAGGTGTAGGCGTTGCCCGAGAGGGGCTCGGGAAGCGGCAGCTCGTTCTCGATGCCGTACAGGCCGCCGGCGATGATCGCCGAGATGGCGAGGTAGGGGTTCACGTCTCCGCCGGGCACGCGGTTCTCGACCCGCAGCGACGAGCCGTGGCCGACGACGCGCAGCGCGCACGTGCGGTTGTCGACGCCCCAGGCCACTCCGGTGGGCGCGAACGAGCCCAGCGCGAAACGCTTGTACGAGTTGATCGTCGGCGCGTACAGCAACGTGAACTCGCGCAGGGTCGCCAAAATGCCGGCGATCCAGTGCTCCATGAGGGGGCTGAAGCCGTGCGCGCCGTCGCCCGCCATCACGGCGTCGCCGCCGTCGCCGCGGACCGACAGGTGGATGTGGCAGCTGTTGCCCTCGCGCTCGTTGAACTTGGCCATGAACGTCAGCGACTTGCCGTGGCGGTCGGCGATCTCTTTCGCGCCGTTCTTGTAGATCGTGTGGTTGTCGGCGGTCTCGAGCGCTTCGGCGTAGCGGAAGGCGATCTCCTGCTGGCCGAGGTTGCACTCGCCCTTCACGCCCTCGCAGTACATGCCCGCGCCGTCCATGCCGAGGCGGATGTCGCGCAGCAGCGGCTCGAGCCGCGTGGTGGCGAGCAGGTTGTAGTCGACGTTGTAGTCGGTCGAGGCGCGCAGGCCCGTGTATCCCTTGGCCCAGGCTTCGCGGAAGGAGTCGTCGAAGACGATGAACTCCAGCTCCGTGCCCGCGTAGGCGGTGAGTCCCCGCTCCGCCAGACGCGCGCGTTGGGCGTTCAGGATGCCGCGGGGCGACTGCCCGACGTGCTGACGGTCCCCCCACGCGAGATCCGCCATCACCAGCGCCGTGCCCGGCTGCCAGGGGAGGCGGCGGAGCGTGTCGAGGTCGGGCACCAGCAGCATGTCGCCGTAGCCCGTCTCCCAGCTCGACATGGCGTAGCCGTCGACGGTGTTCAGGTCGACGTCGACCGACAGCAGGTAGTTGCAGGCCTCGGCCCCGTGGGGCAGCACCTCGTCGCGCCAGAAACGCGCCGCGACGCGCTTGCCGACGAGGCGGCCCTGCGCGTCGGGGAAGGCCACGACGACCGTGTCGATCTCGCCGGTCTCGATCGCGGCATCCAGTTCTGCGGTGGTGAGATTGCCCGCCATGGTGTCCCTCTCGCCTGCTCGTCGCGACCTCGCGTGCGGAGGTCGTAACGAGGAACTTACACGCCAAAGGTAGACAGGTCGACCAATAGAGGGCCATGATTCTGCGCAGGCGCTCCTGAAGCCTGCCCGTTACCGTCTGGAGGCCCTATGTCCACCTCGAGCAGTTCCCGCAGAAAGGTCGCCGGCGCCACCTATACGGCGACCGACTCCACGTACTTCGAGAAACGCACCCTGAAACGTTCGGCCGGCGTCTGGGGGCTGTGGGGCCTCGCGGTCGCCGCCGTCATCTCGGGCGATTTCTCGGGGTGGAACTTCGGCGTCGCCAACGCCGGCTTCGGCGGTATGCTCATCGCCTTCGTGGTGCTCGTGGTCATGTACTACGGGCTGACGTTCTCGATCGGCGAGATGGCCGCCGCCATGCCCCACACCGGCGGCGCCTACTCGTTCGCACGATCCGCGATGGGTCCCTGGGGCGGCCTGGCCACGGGCCTCGCCGAGACCATCGAGTACGTCGCCACGACGGCGGTCGTCGTCTACTTCTCCGGCCAATACGCCGACTCGGCGCTGGAGCTGCTCACCGGCGTGAGCCTGCCCGCGTTCGTGTGGTGGATCATCCTCTACGCGCTCTTCATCGCCCTCAACGCCGCCGGCGCGAACATCTCGTTCGGCTTCGCGATCGTCGTGTCGATCATCTCGATCGGCATCATCGTGGTCTTCGGCGTGATGTCCCTGGTCACGGGGGCGTTCGACTGGGCCTCGCTGTGGAACATCGTCCCCGATGCGGGGCAGACCGAGTTCCTCCCCCACGGCGTCGGGGCGATCCTGCTGGCCCTCCCCTTCGCCATGTGGTTCTTCCTCGGCATCGAGGAGCTGCCGCTGGCCGCCGAAGAGTCGCACGACCCCGCTCGCGACATTCCGCGGGCCGGCCTCTGGGCCCGAGGGACGCTCATCGTCACGGGTCTCATCGTGCTGTTCCTCAACACCGGGGTGCTCGGAGCCGAAGAGACCGGGACCTCCGTCGAACCCCTGCTCGACGGCTTCCGCGCGATGGTCGGCGACCAGGCCGCGGCACTCCTGTCGCTGCTCGCCCTGGTCGGGCTCCTCGCGTCGCTGATGGGCATCATGTTCGCCTACGGCCGCAACATGTACTCGCTCTCGCGCGCCGGTTACTACCCGCGCTGGCTCTCTCTCACCGGTGCTCGCAAGACCCCGTGGGTGGCCCTCGTGTTCGGCGCGGTGCTGGGCTTCTTCGCCCTGGTGATCGTGCAAGCGGCGGGAGGAGACGCGAGCCCCGCCGGCGCGATCGTGCTGAACATCGCCGTCTGGGGCGCGGTGCTCGCGTACTTCCTGCAGATGGTCTCGTTCATCGTGCTCCGCAAGAAGTTCCCGAACGCGGTGCGTCCGTACAAGAGCCCGTGGGGCCTGTTCGGGGCCTACTCCGCGGCGATCATCGCCGCCGTCGTGTTCTTCGGCCTACTGCTGAACTCGGCCTACCTGCTGGCGATCGTGGCGATCATCGTGGTCTACGCGGTGATCTTCGTCGCCTTCGCCGTCTACGGCCGTCACCGCCTCGTGCTCTCGCCCGAGGAGGAGTACGCCCTCTCCGGCGGTCTGCACGGCGACCCGCAGAAGGAGGGCTACGACGCCCTGCAGGGCGAGGTGTTCGGCAAGGATTCCCCGCGCAGCTGACCCGGTGATGACGGAGGGGTGGATGCCATGGCATCCACCCCTCCGTTCGTCGCTGTGCGCGTCACTGCAGGACGAACGACGCCGTCCCGGCCGACGGGATGCCGCCGATCGACACGCTCAGGTGGTACGTCGCTCCGCTGCCCGGCGCGTACGGCCGCTCGCTCTCGCACGAGCTGACCGAGGAACGCGTGCGGTCCCAGGTGAGGGGCGCCGAGCTCGTGACGGTCTGGCCGGCGGCGAGGGTGACCTCGAGATCGCTCGGCTCGGACTGGCAGTCGGTGGAGCGCCACCACACGTCGGAGCCGCTCGTCACGGTGAACGACTGCGCGCTCGTTCCGACGTTCATGGTGCAGGCGTTCGCGGACGAGTTGGTGAGGCGGATCGAGAGCTGCGGGTTCTCGCCCTGCGCGTACTCGGCCTTGTCCGACAGTGCTTCGACCGAGATGTCGGCGGCGGTGCACTCGACGGGCCCCGACGACACGCTCTGCGTCGGGGTGGAACTCGGAGTCGCCGCGGCCGGCGGAGCAGCCGACGAGACGGCGGGGTCGGGGGCACTCTCGGCGGTGGCAGGCGTCTCTTCGGCCGTCGGGACGGCGCGCCAGGGCGGAGCCGCGACGAGCCACACGACGAGGCCGATCACGATCAGGGCGAAGAGCCCTGCCGCGAGACGACGTCGACGATAGACCGCCGGGGACTGCCTCCGCCTTCGGGGGGCATCGGTCATGGTTCCAGGGTAGGCGTCACGGCTGAGTCCCCGCCCACGGCGCGCTCAGAGCTGCTTGAGCATGCGCGTGTTGCCCAGGGTGTTGGGCTTGACGTGCGCGAGGTCGAGGAACTCCGCGACGCCCTCGTCGGGACTGCGCACGAGCTGCGAGTACACGTCGGGGTCGACCACCTGCTCGCCGATCTCGGCGAACCCCCGACGCGTGAAGAAGTCGACCTCGAAGGTCAGGCAGAACAGGCGGCTGACGCCCAGCTCGCGCGCCCGCTCCTCGAGCATCTCGACGATGGCCCGCCCCACGCCGTGATGCAGCCACTCGTCGTGAACGATGAGGGTGCGCACCTCACCCAGGTCTTCCCACATGACGTGCAGGGCGCCGCAGCCGATGACGACGCCATCGGCCTCGGCCACGACGAACTGCTGCACCGACCCGTAGAGCACCACGAGGTCTTTGCCGAGCAGGATGCGCTTCTGCACGAACGGCTCGAGCAGTTCGTGGATGCGTCGCACGTCGGCGGTACCGGCGGGGCGGACGACGAACGGCGCGGAAGAGGTCATCGACCCAGCGTACGCCGCGACGACGAAGGGCCCGGATGCCATGGCATCCGGGCCCTCGTCTGTTATGCGATCAGCTGCCCGCCAGGGTGTCAGGCGTCGCGGCGATCTCGCCAGCGGTTCCGACCCCGATCGCGACCTTCTCGCCGCGGGGGGCGGTCTCGAACGCGAACTGACCGTTCTCGACGGTGACCTTGACGTGGTCTCCCGCCTCGAGCTCGCCGTGCAGGATCTTCTCGCTGAGGCGGTCCTCGACCTCGCGCTGCATGGCGCGACGGAGCGGTCGCGCACCGAGGGTCGGGTCGAAGCCGATCTCGATGAGCTTGTCCTTCGCGTCGTCCGACAGCTCCACCGTCATGTCGCGGTCGAGCAGACGGTCGGCCAGGCGCTTGACGAACAGGCCGACGATCTGGCGAAGCTCGGGCTTGCTCAGCTGCGGGAAGACGATGACGTCGTCGACACGGTTGAGGAACTCGGGCTTGAAGTGGCGCTTGAGCTCTTCGTCGACCTTGCCCTTCATCCGTTCGTACGACGTCTGGGCGTTGCCCTCGACCTGGAAGCCGACCGGGCCTCCGGCGATCGCCGACGAACCGAGGTTCGTCGTCATGATGATCACCGTGTTCTTGAAGTCGATGACGCGACCCTGACCATCGGTCAGGCGACCCTCTTCGAGGATCTGCAGCAGCGAGTTGAAGATGTCGGGGTGGGCCTTCTCGATCTCGTCGAAGAGCACGACCGAGAACGGCTTGCGGCGCACCTTCTCGGTGAGCTGGCCGCCCTCTTCGAATCCGACGAACCCGGGAGGGGCACCGAACAGACGCGAGACGGTGTGCTTCTCACCGAACTCCGACATGTCGAGCGAGATCAACGCGCCCTCGTCGTCGAAGAGGAACTCGGCGAGCGCCTTGGCGAGCTCGGTCTTTCCGACACCCGTGGGGCCGGCGAAGATGAACGAGCCCGAGGGACGCTTGGGGTCCTTGAGGCCCGCACGCTGACGACGGATCGTACGCGACAGGGCCGCGATCGCCTCTTCCTGGCCGACGACGCGCTGGTGCAGCGCCTTCTCCATGAACATGAGGCGGCTGGACTCTTCTTCGGTGAGCTTGAACACCGGGATGCCGGTCGCCTGGGCGAGCACCTCGGCGATCAGACCCTCGTCGACCACCGCGTGCGAGGCGACATCGCCGGAGCGCCACTGCTTCTCGAGGCGCAGGCGCTCGGCGAGGAGAGACTTCTCCTCGTCGCGCAGCGACGCGGCCTTCTCGAAGTCCTGCTCCTCGGAGGCCAGCTCCTTCTGCTCGCGGACCTTGGCGATCTTCTCGTCGAACTCGCGCAGCTCGGGCGGCGACGACAGGATCGACAGACGCAGGCGGGCGCCGGCCTCGTCGATCAGGTCGATGGCCTTGTCGGGCAGGAAGCGGTCGCTGATGTAGCGGTCGGCGAGGTTGGCCGCCGCGACGATCGCGCCGTCGGTGATCTGCACCTTGTGGTGCGCCTCGTACCGGTCGCGCAGCCCCTTCAGGATGTTGATCGAGTGGGGCAGGCTCGGCTCGGCCACCTGGATCGGCTGGAAGCGGCGCTCGAGAGCGGCGTCCTTCTCGAAGTGCTTGCGGTACTCGTCGAGCGTGGTGGCACCGATGGTCTGGAGCTCACCGCGGGCGAGGAGGGGCTTGAGGATCGACGCGGCGTCGATCGCGCCCTCGGCGGCACCCGCACCCACGAGGGTGTGGATCTCGTCGATGAAGACGATGATGTCGCCGCGCGTGCGGATCTCTTTCGTGACCTTCTTCAGGCGCTCTTCGAAGTCACCGCGGTAGCGGGACCCGGCGATGAGCGAACCGAGGTCGAGCGAGTAGACCTGCTTGTCCTTGAGCGTCTCGGGCACGTCGCCCTTGACGATGGCCTGCGCGAGGCCCTCGACGACCGCCGTCTTACCCACACCGGGCTCACCGATGAGGACGGGGTTGTTCTTCGAGCGACGCGACAGGATCTGCATCACGCGCTCGATCTCTTTCTCGCGCCCAATCACGGGGTCGAGCTTGTTGTCGCGCGCGGCCTGCGTGAGGTTGCGACCGAACTGATCGAGCACGGCCGAGCCGCCCTGCGTGCCGGTCGAGGTCTGCTCGCCGGCACCCGAGGCGACGCCCGCGGGCTCCTTGCCCTGATAGCCCGAGAGCAGCTGGATGACCTGCTGGCGCACCTTGTTCAGGTCGGCGCCGAGCTTGACGAGCACCTGGGCTGCGACACCCTCGCCCTCGCGGATGAGACCGAGCAGGATGTGCTCGGTCCCGATGTAGTTGTGGCCGAGCTGCAGCGCTTCGCGCAGAGACAGCTCGAGGACCTTCTTCGCACGCGGCGTGAAGGGGATGTGGCCGGTCGGCTGCTGCTGCCCCTGGCCGATGATGTCCTGCACCTGCTCACGGACGGCGTCGAGCGAAATGCCCAGCGACTCCAGCGCCTTGGCAGCCACGCCCTCACCCTCGTGGATGAGGCCCAGAAGGATGTGCTCGGTGCCGATGTAGTTGTGGTTCAGCATCTTCGCCTCTTCTTGGGCGAGCACCACTACACGACGAGCACGATCGGTGAATCGTTCGAACATCCTCAGTCCCTCCAAAAATGGGCTGACAGGCACGCCTCCGCGCGCCGTACATCGAGAGTAACCAGCGGCCGGATGCCGGGGACCCATGTTCGCCGTGGGCATACCGAGACGACGGCCGGTCTTGCGCAACACATCGATAGTCGTTACTTTATCGACAACCGATAACAACGATCATCGATAAGGAGTTGTCATGACCTCCCCCCGTCCGACCTCCCGTGTCCTCTCCCCCAGCGACACCGCCGGCTACGTCTTCTTCATCGTCGTGGGCGTCGCGATCGCCGTGTGGGCCGTCGTCCGCAGCGTCGCGAACATCGTCGCGGCCATCCCCAACCGCAACGTCCGCGTGCCGATGCCCTTCGTGGACACCGCCGCCCAGGCACCCATCGGCCCCGCCGGTGCCCCCGTGCCGATCGAACTGACCGGCGGCGTGGTCACCGCCCCGTCCCTCCCCGCCCCCTCCCTGTGGGCGCTCTTCCTCGCCGAGGGCCTGTTCGCCGTGGTGGTGGTCACGGTGGTGACGCTGCTGCTGCTCGTCACCACCTCGGTGCTGCGCGGGAGGATCTTCAGCCGACGGCAGACGGTCCTCGTGTCGACCGCGGGCATCGTCGCCCTCGCCGGCGTGGCCGGTGTGCCGTTCTTCCACAACATGGTCGCCAACGGAGCCGTCGCCTGGCTCTCGGAGCGCACCTACGACCGCGGCACCGTGTCGCAGATCGATCTGCCGAGCTTCATCGGGGTCGCTTTCGTCGTGGCCCTCGTCGGCACGGTCTTCGCCGTGGGCGACCGCCTACAGCGCGACACCGAGGGGCTGGTCTGATGTCGAATCCCTCCTGGGTCTCCCCGCGCATGGAGCGCGGCATCGTCTGGCTCTTCGTCGCGGCGGGCGCCGTGATGGGCCTCACCCTGGCGCTTCCGGGCGTTCGTGCGGCGATCGGCATCGCGACGGGCGACGGCGGGTTCAGTCTTCTCACCGATGCCGAGGTCGAGCACTCCGCCGCCGCGGGCGGTGCGGGCATCGCGTCCGCGCGGTACGAGTCCGCCTGGGTCGTGGCCACGGGGCTCAGCACGGGTGCGCGCACCCTGTTGGTGCTGGGCGCCTCGTTCGGCGCCCTCACGGTGCTGATCACGGTGGGCGCCGTCGTGCTCTTCTTCCTGCTGCTGCTGTGGCGGCGGCCGTTCCACCGCGCGCTCGTCCTGGCCACGCAGGTCGCCGGCTGCGCTCTGCTGGTGGGTGGGATCCTCTCGGCGGGCCTGTCCGGACTCGGGCGCATGATGGCCGCGGATGAACTCAACCCGGCGGCGGGGGAAGTCTTCGTGGTCGGCACGTCTTTCGACCTGGTGTGGGCTCTCGTGGGGCTCGGCGTGCTGGCGCTGTCGCTCGTCTTCTCGCGCGGCATCCGCCTCCAGCGCGACACGGAGGGGCTGGTATGAGTCCCGCGGCGAGCGACGAGGGCCCCACCGGCATCCACTGCCGCCTCGACGAGCTCCTGGAGGCACGCGGCATGACGCTCACCCGTCTGAGCGAACTCGTCGGGGTCTCGGTCGTGAATCTCTCGGTCCTGAAGAACGACCGCGCTCGCGCCATTCGCTATTCGACGCTCTCGGCCATCTGCCGGGTGCTCGAGTGCGAGGTCGGCGACCTGCTGGTGGTGGAGCGGTGACCCCCGCCGTCAGCGGGTGCCGATGACCGCGATCGCGCCCGTCGTCTCGACGTTTCCCCCCGACAGCACGACGGACGCATCGCCCGAGGGGACGTTGCCGCCCACATCGGCGAGCGTGACGCGGGGAGCGATGTCCATCGTGCAGATCTGATCGCTCGGGGGCGTGGCGAACTGCACGGCGATGTCACTCGCCGACGTGGTGACCGACTCGACCGTGGGCGGGCACCCCGAGCTGCCGTAGGTGAGGATCGCGACGAGCGAGTCGTCGACCCACCCGGCGCTGGGGGCGAAGTCGGTCAGTCCCGCGGGGGCCGCCGACGGCAGCCCATTGAGCGACACCTCGCCCTGCGCGACACCGTCGACCGAGACGGTCCACGCGCGGGTGACGTCGGTCCCCTCGGGCAGTCCCACCAGCGTCGCGCGCGGCGCCATGTCGCGCGTGCAGGAGTCGCGGCCCGACTCCTCGAGCGTCACGGACACCGTGCCGTCCGCCACCGACGGTTCACCGCTCACCACGGGCGGGCACGACGAGCTCCCCTGGGTGACCAGCGCGATCGAGCGGCCTCCCTCGAGCCACGCGGCACCGATCTCGCCGACGGGCGCCGTGGCCGTGGCATCCGGGGTCGAGACCGAGGGATCGGCCGACGCGGCCGACGATGCGGCACCGGTCGCGCAGCCGGTGAGCGCTCCCGCGGCGAGAAGAGCGGCACCGATGACTCCGGCGAGGGACAGCGAGCGACGAGACATGGAACCTCCAACGGGGGGACGTTCCGGCTCATGATGGCCGAAGATCCTGGATGCCAGCGGCGAATGCCGCGATCGCGTCACTGCAGAGCGGAGGTGAGGCGGGCGAGGTTGTCGAGAATCGTGGAGCGCAGGGGCTGGGTGCGCCACTCCTCGATCGTCAGTTGACGGCTCAGTTCGCGGTACCGCCCCTCGACCTCGCGCATGTCGTGCACGAAACCCTCGCCGCGCACCAGGAGCGACACCTCGAGGTTCAAACCGAACGAGCGCATGTCCATGTTGCTGGAGCCGATGACGGCCACCTCGTCGTCGATGGTCACGCTCTTGCTGTGCAGGATGTACGGCTTGCGGTACATCCAGATCGTGACGCCGGCGCGCAGCAGCGCCTCGTAGTAGCTGCGTTGCGCGTGATAGACCATCGCCTGGTCGCCTTCTTCGGAGACGAAGAGCTCGACGTGCACCCCGCGCTGGCAGGCCGTGGTGATGGCGAGCAGCAGGGCCTCGTCGGGCACGAAGTAGGGACTCACGATGATTATGCGTTCGCGGGCGGCGAAGAGGAGCCCCAGGAACAGCTTGAGGTTGTTCTGGAAGTCGAAGCCCGGGCCCGAGGGCACGATCTGGCAGTCGAGTTCGCCCGGACCCGAGGTGACGCTGAACAGGTCGATCTCGTCGCTCAGGGTCTCGTCGGTCTCGCTGTACCAGTCCGACAGGAACACCGCGTTGATGCTCGCCACGACCGGACCCTCGACGCGCACCATGAGGTCGACCCAGTGCAGGCCGCGGCGGATGTTCTTGCGCAGGTTGTACGAGGAGTCGGTGACGTTCTGCGACCCCATGTACGCCACGTCGCCGTCGATCACGAGCAGCTTGCGGTGGTTGCGCAGATCGGGGCGCTGGTAGCGGCCCCGCAGCGGCTGGACCGGCAGCATGAGGTGCCAGTGCGCCCCCATCGCGTCGAGCCGTCGCAGAGTCTGCTTGTAGAACGGCTTGCCCCGGTTCGCCCAGTGGTCGAGCAGCACGCGCACGACCACGCCGCGCGCAGCGGCCTCTTCGAGGGCGCGGAAGAAATTGTCGGTCGAGTCGTCGGACTGCAGGATGTAGAACTCGACGTGCACGTAGCGCCGGGCCTGGCGGATGGCGTCGGCCATGGCGTCGAGGCTGCTCTGGTAGTCGGCGATGAGCGTCGCGGCGTTGTCGCCGGCGAGGGGCATGGCACCCAGATTGCGGTTCAGGCCCACCAGCGCGCGGAACCAGTCGGGGGCGTTCGGCTGCAGCGTGCCGAACTCGAGCGAGGCGCTGGTGTCGTGGATGTACTCGTTGATCGCGGCCTGTTTGCGCCGGCGCTTGCGCGGCAACCGCGGATTGCCGATCAGCAGGAAGAGGAAGACGCCGACGAAAGGGATGAAGTAGATCGCGAGCAGCCAGGCCATGGCGGCCGTGGGGCGCCGATTGCGCGGCACGATGATGATCGCGGCGATGCGCACCACCAGGTCGACGACGAAGAGCGTGATGACGAGCCAGCTCGTTTCGAACGCGGCGTTGATCACGGGTCCTCCTGGACGGGTCGTGGACCCAGCGTAGCGACGGCGTCCGACATCGACCGCGCGTCCGTCAGTTCGCGGAACCCTCGCTGCTCGCGGCGACCGGCGGGAGTCCGCGCTTCGCGCGCTCCTGCGCCTCGATGCGGGCGTACACCTTGCGCTCCGTGCGATCCATGCGGATGACGTTGCGGAGGATGAAGAAGAACACCACCGACACGACCAGGGTCGGCAGGATCGCCCACAGCATCGCGACCCAGGTGGCATCCATGCCCCCAGAATACCCGGGCAGCCGGGATCAACGGTCGCCGCACCCGTCCTCCCCACCCCTGCACCCTGCGGAACTGTCCACCGTCGAGCCATTTCGGCCCGCGCGGACCTCTCCCTCCGCGGCACTCTCGACCCATGACCACCACCGTCGTCCGAGCCTCGTCCTCGTCGTCCTTCCTCGCGCTCGTCCCCCGCCTGCTGGAGTGCACGCCCCACCGCAGTCTCGTGCTGGTGCCCTTCGCCCACGGCCGGTCGCTCGGCGCTCTGCGCGTCGACCTGCCCCACGGGCGCGGGCAGGCAGAGCTCGACAGCATCGCCTCCACCGTCATCGGCACCGCCTGCAAGGTCGCCCGCACCGACGCCATCGCCCTCGCCGTCTACGCCGACGAGACGCTGAACGGGGGTGCCCCTCTCCCCCACCGCGCCTTCGTCGACGCCGTCCTCGCCCGCGCCGACATCTGCGGGCTCAGGGTCGTCGACGCGCTCGTCGTGGGCGCGAACGCCTGGAACAGCTACCTCGACCCGTCGATGCCGGCCGGCCGCCCACTCGCCGAGATCGGATCCGCCCTCATCGACGCCCCCGACACGCTGGTCGCGTCCGACCAGTTCTCCGCGGCGGAACTCCCCGACCCCGACCCCGCACTGGCCCGCGCGGTCGCGCGCCTTCTCGACGACGTCGACCGGGTGCTCGCCCGGCCCCGCGACCGAGCGCGACTCAGCGCCGCACGCCAGGGGGCGGCCGACGACATCGTCACCACCCTGGCCGACCCTCCCGCGCTGCTCGAGGACGCCGCCCGAACCCGCCCCGACGAGGTCACCCCCGCGCGGCTGGCCGCGCTCGCATTCTGCCTCGAGCGCCCCGCACTGCGCGACGTCGCCCTCATGCAGTGGGCGGGCGACATCACGGTCGGCGACGCCGTGTTCGACGCGCAGACGACCTTCGGCGACGGCGAACCCTTCCCGGTCGACCTGGCGCGGCCGATGTGGGGCGAAGGTCCCGCTCCCGACGCCGACAGACTCCGCCACGCGCTGGAGCTCTGCCGACGGGTGGCGTCGGTGGTTCCGCGCGAGCGGCGTCCCGGTGCGTTATCGGCCTGCGCCTGGCTGGCCTGGGCCACCGGTCGTTCGTCGCACGCGGGCACCTACGCTCAGGCCGCCGTCGAGATCGACAGTGCGCACGGCCTCAGCGCGATCGTGCTGACCATGCTCGACGCCGGACGCCTGCCGGAGTGGATCTTCGAGCGACCTACTTCACCAGCGGGAAAAGAATCGTCTCGCGGATCCCGAGTCCGGTGATGGCCATGAGCAGGCGGTCGATGCCCATGCCCATGCCGCCGGTGGGGGGCATCCCGTGCTCGAGCGCGCGCAGGAACTCCTCGTCGATCGGCATGGCCTCGTCGTCACCGCGCGCGGCGAGCTTCGCCTGCTCGACGAAACGCTGCCGCTGGATCACGGGGTCGACGAGCTCGGAGTACCCGGTCGCCAGCTCGAAGCCGCGAACGTACAGGTCCCACTTCTCCACGACGCCCGCGATCGAGCGGTGCTCGCGCACCAGGGGGCTCGTGTCGACGGGGAAGTCCATGACGAAGGTCGGGCGCGTGAGCCCGCCCTTGACGAAGTGCTCCCACAGTTCCTCGACCCACTTGCCGTGGGTCTCGTGCGGCGGGGCGTCGACGCCGGCCTCGGCTCCGAGGGCGCGAAGTTCGTCGAGCGACGCCTGGGGGGTGATGGTCCGACCGGCGGCCTGCGACAGCGAGTCGTACATCGAGATGCGGTCCCACTCTCCGCCCAGGTCGTACTCGGTGCCGTCGGCCCACGTCACCGTGGTCGAACCGGCCACCGCGACGGCGGCATCCTGAATGAGGGTCTGCGTCAGATCGGCGATGCCGTTGTAGTCGGTGTAGGCCTGGTAGGCCTCGAGCATCGCGAACTCCGGGCTGTGCGTGGAATCGGCGCCCTCGTTGCGGAAGTTGCGGTTGATCTCGTACACGCGGTCGATGCCGCCCACGACGGCGCGCTTGAGGAACAGCTCCGGCGCGATGCGCAGGTAGAGCTCTGTGTCGAAGGCGTTGGAGGACGTGATGAACGGACGCGCGCTCGCGCCGCCGTGCTGCACCTGCAGCATGGGCGTCTCGACCTCGACGAAATCGCGGTCGGTGAACGTGCGGCGCAGGCTCGCATTCACCTTCGCCCGGGCGAGCACGGTCTCGCGTGCCCGATCGCGGACGATCAGATCGAGGAACCGGCTGCGCACGCGGCTCTCTTCGTTCAGCTCGGAGTGCAGGTTGGGCAGCGGCAGCACGGCTTTCGCCGCGATCGTCCACTCCGACACCATGATCGACAGCTCACCGCGTCGGCTCGAGATGACCTCACCCGAGACGAACACGTGGTCGCCCAGGTCGATGAGCTCCTTCCACGCCTGCAGGGACTCCTCGCCGACGTTCGCGAGCGAGACCATCGCCTGGATCCGGCTGCCGTCTCCGGCCTGCAGCGAGGCGAAGCAGAGCTTGCCGGTGTTGCGGCTGAACACCACACGTCCGGCGACGCCCGCGACCTCGCCGGTCTCGGCACCCGCCTCGAGATCGCCGAACCGTGCACGCAACGCCGAGATCGTGGTGGTGACGGGTACCGCGACGGGGTACGGCCCACCGGCCGCGTCGGCGCGCTCGGCGAGCAGGCGCTCGCGCTTGGCGAGGCGGACCGCCTTCTGCTCGAAGACCTCGTCTTCGGTCGGTTCGGCGGTGTCGTTCGCGGGCGCGTCGGTCATCAGGGATGCTCCTCGGGGTCGCTTCCAGTCTATTCGCCGGGATCACCGGCGCCGTGGCGGTCGGTCGGTGCGCGGCGCGCAGCGACCGGCGCCCCGCGACCGGTGCGCAGCGCACGGCGCCCCGCGCCCGGTGTCGTGCGACAGACACCTCGGCGAGCGCCCGGCGCCCCGCACCGATGCGCGGCGGCGCGGCCCAGACGTCGCCCAGCGGCGACAGCGCAACCGACCCCGCGCGGCCACCGCCTCCGCGTCAGCGCAGCGAGATCTCGGTGTTGTCGATGAAGCGGTGTCCCGCGACCGTCGCCGCGATGAGGGCGAGGGCGCGCCCCGTGTGGCCTTCGTCGACGGGCAGGAACGTGGCCGGGTCGACCACGTTGAGGTACTCCAGGGTGATGCGCTGCTCACCCATCAGCGACGACTGGGCCGCGGCGATGCAGGAGTCCACGCCCAGATCGGCGTTCGAGGCGGCCGCTTCGAGGGCGCGCGGCAGAAGAGAGGCCGCGCGGCGCTCGGCATCGTCGAGCAGCGCGACGCGGCTCGACACGGGCAGCCCGTCGGGGGTCCGCACCGTCGGCACGGTGGCCACGTCGATCGCGAAGTCCAGATCGCGGATCATGCGACGCACCAGGAACACCCGCTGCGCGTCGCGCTCGCCGTAGACGGCCACGTCGGGGGCGACCAGGTGGAAGAGCTTCGCCTCGACGGTCAGGACGCCGTCGAAGTAGAACGGACGCACGCGCCCCTCGTACCGCAGGCCGACATCGCCCGCCGAGACGCGGGTGGTGGCCGTGCCCCGCGGCAGGAACTCCTCGGCGGTCGGGGCGAACACGACGTCGACCCCGAGCTCGGCCAGGACGCGCGCGTCGGCGTCCGGAGAACGCGGGTAGCTCGCCGTCTCTTCCGCGGTGCGGAAGCGCAGGGGGTTCACGAATGTCGACACGACGACGACATCGGCGTTCGAGCGGGCCTCGTGGATCAGATCGACGTGACCGTCGTGCAGAGCGCCGAGGGTCGAGACGAGGGCGACGCGCGGGCCGCCCGCCGGTCGATCTGCGCCTCGGATTTCTCCGAGTCGGGTGCGCAGATCCTGAAGGGTGCGGATCATCCGTCGATCGTATCGTCGCCGTCGAGCCCTCGAAGTCCGGCGCCCTCGATCAGAGCCTGATCGACGCTGGAGCGCACGAGCGCCGAGAGGTACCCCCCGGGGTTGTCCACGCCCACGCGCGTCAGCAGGTCCGACGACTGACGCACGATCGAACGCGAGAACTCGGTCGCCGTCGCGATGGCCTCGGCGTAGACCGTCCGGTCCTCCTCGGCCACGACCACCGGCTCGCACCCGAGCTCGACGGCCAGCGCCTGGGCGATCGGCAGAACGGGGCCGGGCGCCGTGACCGCCGCGTAGGCCTGGGCGAGCTGGCGCAGATCGATCGACGAGGCCCCGGTGAAGACGATCGCCGGATGGATCGCGAGCGGGATCGCTCCGCGCTGGGCCGCGGGGTCGAGCACCCGGGCGCCGTACGCCGGGTCGGTGTGCAGCACGAGCTGGCCCGGTTGCCACGCGCCGACGTCGGCGAGGCCCGCGACCAGGCCCGGCAACTGCTCGTGCGGAACCGCGATGACGACCAGCTCGCTGCGGCGCACCACTTCGTCGGCGCTCACCACGGGCAGTCCCGGCAGGATGGCCTCGACGCGGTCGTCGTCGGACCCCGAGGTGATCGCCGTCAGCGCGTGACCGGCACCGGCGAGCGCCGCGCCGATGACGGGGCCGACCCGGCCCGCCCCGATGATGCCGACGCCGAGACGACCGGCGCGCCCGGCGCTCATCCGGCCCACCGGTGACTGCGGTCGCCCGCCGCCGCCGCCACGGTCGTCAGGGCGGTCTGCTCGAACAGGCGCACGGCGTCGTCGCGGTCGATCGCTCCGATCGCGGTCTGCGCGGTCCCGGCGATGACGTGTCCCGTCACGGTGGCCGTCCGAAGCGCTCGGGCGAGCGGACCCTGGTGCAGACCGATCGACTGCAGTCGCGCCAACGGGATCACGGTCAGGGAGCGCCACACGAAGCCGCGGCGGAGCAGCAGCGCGTCGTCGGTCAGCCGCACGCCGTTGCGGCGCCACGACAGGGGCCGCAGCAGCCGCGCGCGAGCGGGGGTCGTCACGTAGGGGTCGTCGTCCACCGGACCCAGGATGCCGTCGCGGAACACGAGTGTCCATTCGGCGCTCGACAGGCTCGGGGCGAGGATGCGCAGCACACGCTCCACGTCGGCGCGGGTGCCGATCGGCAGTACTGCGGCGAATTGGTCGCTGCTGGTGTCGCTCGACGCGCGCCCCGACAACCGGTTCAGCGACACGCTCCACCAGCCGAACGGGCGCCACAGCAGGGGCTGACGCACCTCGATCGCGTGCACGCGTCCCGGCGGAACGATCTCGGACACCGTGGTGAACAGGCCGAAGGTGACGCGCACGCCGTCGGACGTGGGGGCGATCGAGTACCGCAGCCCCCGTGCGATCGAGCGCACGTAGTACGCGCCGAAGGCGAGGAACATGGGCACGACGGTGAACAGCACCCAGAGCGTCGACACCGAGGCCGCCACCACGATGCCCACGACGAGGGCGATGAGCACCAGCGTGGACCCGCTCAGCACGCGGGATGCCACGAGCCGCCCGATCGGGATCCGCACGATGCTCTCGGGCTCGGCATCCGAGAGGTCTTCCCCGTCGACGAGTCCCTGCAGGCCCGCTCCCACGGCCTCGGCGGCCTGGCGGGCCACCGACGACCGCCCGGCGGTGCGCGCCCCCGCCTCGGCGAGGCGTCGACCGGAAGCGAGACGCAGGATGTCACCGCGGATCGCCTCGGCGTCTTTGCCCGAGAGGTACTCGAGCTTCACGTTGGCGTCGAGGCCCGCTCCCACGACCTCGAGCTTCGCGAGGCCGAGCAGACGCGCGACCATCGGCCGGGTGAGGTTGACGCCCTGCACCCGGTCGAGGGGCGCCCGTCGGTGCGTGCGGAACAGCACGCCCGAGCGCACCTCGACGTCGTCGTCGCCGATGCGCAGGGTGTGGAACCGCCACGACAGGCGGAAGATCCCCAGCAGGACCAGCACCACCACGAGGGCGATTCCGCCGGCGATCAGCAGGAGGTTGTTCGCGAACAGGAAGTCGACCGGGTCGGGCGGCAGCGCCCCCGGGGGCAGGTCGGTGAAGGCGGGGAAGAACCACTCGATCAGTCGCTCCCGCAGGTTGGCCACGAGCAGACCGATGATCACGACCAGCGACAGTCCACCGCGCAGCACGGGCGTCAGCGGGTGAAGTCGATGCCATTCGCCGTCGCTGTACGGCGAGCGCACGACCGGTCGCCGCGGCGGCCCGGCCGGGGCCTCGGCAGCCTCCGGCCCGGCGGTCCCCTCCGGGACGCCCGATGCGGCGGCGGGAGTCGCGGCGGCGGAACCCTCGGCATCCGGTCCCGTCGCGTCATCGGCGGGCCCCGGCTCGCCCGGGGACTCCGCGGAACTCGCGGAACGGTCGTCGCTCACAGTCCCGTCCGGCGGGTCTCGGCGACGGCGATGAGGGTGTCGCGCAACTGCTCGGCCGCCTCCTGCGTGAGTCCGGGGATGGTCACACCGGTCGAGGCCGCGGCGGTCACGAGTTTGAGCTGCGCGATGCCGAAGCCGCGGTCGAGCGGCCCGTGGGTGATGTCGACGAGCTGCATGCGCCCGTAGGGCACGGCCACCACCCGCTGCCACAGGATGCCGCGGCGGAAGACCAGGTCGTCGCGGCGCAGCTGGTAGCCGACCGAACGCGCTTGTCGCGGCGTGATGATCAGGCCGATCGTCGTCACGATCAGGATCACCCCCGCGGGGATCCACTGCCACGGCACCTGCGTGAACACCTGGATGCCGATGGCGACGGCCGCGACGACGACGATCACCGCCGCTTGCGAGATGAGTTGCACGCGCACGTACGCCCGCGCCAGTTGGTGCCACGTGCCGTCGCCGAGCGGGAGTCGGCCCGCCGCGCGCGGCTCGAGGATGCGCGGATACGTGCGCTCGTCGAGCACGTCGGCCTCGGCTTCGGTCGCGGTGACCGGCGCCTCATGCGGCTCCGCGGGGGCCGGCGCCGCGAGCGGGTGCTCAGGCTCCGACGGGACCGGCGGGGGTGTCTCCGGGGGTATCGTCATCGTCGTCCTTCCGGATGGTGCAGAGCTGCTCGGCCACGAGCCCCGCCACGACGAGGACGACTCCGCACACGATCGTCGCGATGATCGATCCCATCGAGCCTATCGACGGCGTCACCGGACGGCTCAGCAGGAACGCCAGAAGTCCGATGCCGAACCCGGTGGCCGCCGCCCCCACGAGCGACGACGCCTTGGCCAGCATGGCGATGCGCAGCGCGCGGAACGGGTCGATCCGGCGGGCGCCGCGTCGGCGCGTCGCCCGATACACCGGCACGGCCAGGACGACGATGACGACGCCGAGCAGGGCCAGGATGGTGGGCAGGCTCGCCGCGGGCGAGAACGTGGCACGCCCCGTCGCGGTGAGCAGCGTGTCGGTCACGAACCCGACGACGGCCCCGATGACCGCGGCGATGACGAGGATGCCCGCCCCCGTGCGCTTCACGCGCTACCCCGCAGCCCCGACAGCAGAGCGTCGATCCGGCCGCGGCCGGGGATCTCGGCATCCGGATCCACCTCCAGCCAGGGCGCCAGCACGAACTCGCGCTCGTGGGCGCGGGGGTGCGGCACGGTGAGGTCGTCGCGGTCGATCGTCTCGTCGCCGTACGCGATGAGGTCGAGATCGAGCGTGCGATCGCCCCACCGCTCGCGGCGCACCCGTCCGTGCCGCGCCTCGATGCGGTGTAGCGCGGCCAGCAGCTCGGTCGGGGCGAGACGCGTCTGCACGAGGGCGACGGCGTTCAGGTACCGGGGGGCGTCGGCGTCTTCTCCGGTGAGCGTGACCGCCACCGTCTCGAGCGGCGCCGAGACGCGCACCTCACCCGTCAACGCAAGGGTGCGCAGCTCGTCGACGGCGGCGGCGAGCGTGTCGGCGCGCGCGCCCAGGTTCGCGCCGAGGGCGACGACGGCGGTGACCGGGGTCGCGCGCGGGGCGGCGTCGAGGCCGTGGGCGAGTCGGACGTTCACGCGCGGCTCCGCCGCACGGTCACGGCGACGTCGCCGAACGGCACGGGGATCGGCGCCCGCGGCTTGTGCACCGTGATGCGCACGGATGCCACCCGCTCGTCGGTGAGCACGTCGTCGGCGATGCGCTGGGCGAGGGTCTCGAGCAGGTCGACCGGCTCGCCCTCGACGAGGGCGACGATGCGCTCGGCGAGTTCGCCGTAGTGCACCGTGTCGGCGACGTCATCGGTCTCGGCCGCCCGCCGCAGCGACAGGGCCAGCGCCGCATCGACGACGAACTCCTGACCGTCGCGCTTCTCGTCGGCGTAGACGCCGTGGTACCCGAAGGCGCGTACCCCCGTCAGTGTGATCTCGTCGGCGGCATCCATCAGGACTCCCCTGCATCGGTGAACGCGCGCGCGACGGCGAGCGCGTCGCGAGTGGTCGGCACATCGTGCACGCGCACGGCCCAGGCGCCGTCGCGGGCCGCGAGCGCGCTGGTGACGGCCGTAGCGAGGTCGCGGCGGCCGAGGTCGGCGTCGTCGCCGAGCACCTCGGCGAGGAATCGTTTGCGGCTGGTCCCGATGAGCACGCGGTGTCCGAGCCCGGCGATCTCGGGCAGAGCCCGCAGCGTCTGCCAGTTCTGCGCCCCGCGCTTGCCGAAGCCGATCCCCGGATCGACCACGATGCGCGTCGGCGCGATGCCCGCAGCCAGGGCCGCCTCGACGCGCGCGGCCAGCTCGGCGGCCACCTCGCGTCCGACGTCGGCGTAGTCGGCACGGGCGTACATCTCGGTCGACGGGCCGCGCCAGTGACCCAGCGCCACCTCGGCGTCGGTCTCCGCGATCGCGGCCAGCATGTCGGGGTCGGCGAGTCCCCCGACACGTCGTTGACGAGCCGAGCGCCCGCGCGCACGGCGGCGACCGCCGTGACGGCGTTCATCGTGTCGATGCTCACGAACGCGCCCTCGGATGCCAGGGCCTCCACCACCGGCAGCACCCGCTGCTGCTCGACGCGCGGCGCGACCCGCTGGGCACCGGGGCGCGTGGACTCCCCGCCCACGTCGAGCAGGTCGGCGCCCTGGTCGCGCAGGAACCGCGCGTGCGCGATGGCCGCATCGGGGTCGAGGTAGCGGCCGCCGTCGCTGAAGGAGTCGGGCGTCACGTTGACGATGCCCATGATGAGCGTCACGCTCGCGCTCCGATGAGCGCGACCAGCTCCGCGCGGGCCGTCGGCTCGGTGTAGGCGCCGCGGGCGGCGATGGTCACCGTCGAGGCCTCGGTCTGGCGTCCCCCGCGCATGGTCACGCACTCGTGCGTCGCGTCGAGCACGACGAGCACTCCGCGCGCGTCTAGTGCGTGGGCGATCGCGTCGGCGACCTGCTCGCCCAGGCGCTCCTGCACCTGCGGTCGCGCCGCGAGGATGTCGATGACCCGCGGCAGCGCGCCCAGGCCCACGACCTCTTCACCGGGCAGGTAGGCGACGTGCGCGCGCCCGCGGAAGGGCAGCAGGTGGTGTTCGCACATCGAGCGGAACGAGATGTCGCGCAGCATGACGGCGCCCGAGGGGAGGGTGTCGGGCGCCGGTCCGCGCGACACCGAGATGGTGTGCTGCAGGGGGACGCCGGCATCCTGATCCACGCCCGCGAAGAACTCCGCCCACGACTCCGCGACCCGCGCGGGCGTCTGACGCAGACCGGGGCGATCGGGGTCTTCCCCGATCGCCCCCAGCAACTCGCGTACTAATGCGGCGACGCGCTCCCGATCGACGGCCACGGCGCCTCAGGCGGTGGCCGGTCGCGTCTGCCCGCTCGGACGGGGCTGCGTCGCAGCCTGCGTCTGGGACTGCGCCTCGGTGGAGGCCGCGATACCGGCGGGCTGCGCGCGACGCGGCACGTCGACCGGCGGCTGGGTCGAGACCGGACGATCGCCCGACGACAGCCACTGCGGGCGCGGCGTCAGTCGCTTGACGTCGGTGAAGATCTCGGCGAGCTCGATGTGGTCGAGCGTCTCTTTCTCGAGCAGAGCGAGGGCGAGGCGGTCGAGCACGGCACGGTTGTCGTTGATCACCTGGTAGGCCTCGTTGTGCGCCTGCTCGATGAGGGCCCGCACCTGGGCGTCGATGCGTTCGGCGATGCGCTCCGAGAAGTCGCGGCCGTGACCCATGTCGCGGCCCATGAACACCTCGCCCGACGACGAGCCGAGCTTGACCGGGCCCACCTCGTTCGTCATGCCGTACTCGGTGACCATCTTGCGGGCGATGCTCGTCGCCTTCTCGATGTCGTTCGAGGCGCCGGTGGTGGGGTCGTGGAAGACGATCTCTTCGGCGACGCGGCCGCCCATGGCGTACGTCAGCTGGTCCTGCAGCTCGTTACGGGTGATGGAGTACTTGTCGTCGAGGGGCAGCACCATCGTGTAACCGAGCGCCTTGCCGCGGGGAAGGATCGTCACCTTCGTGACCGGGTCGGTGTGGTTCATCGCCGCCGCCGCGAGGGCGTGTCCGCCCTCGTGGTACGCCGTGATGAGCCGTTCCTTGTCCCGCATGACGCGGGTGCGGCGCTGGGGACCGGCGATGACGCGGTCGATGGCCTCGTCGAGCGCGCGGTTGTCGATGAGCTGCGCGTTGGAGCGGGCGGTGAGCAGCGCGGCCTCGTTGAGCACGTTCGCCAGGTCGGCGCCGGTGAAGCCCGGCGTCTTGCGGGCGACGACCTCGAGGTCGACCGAGTCCGACAGCGGCTTGCCGCGGCCGTGCACCTCGAGAATGCGCTGGCGACCCTTGAGGTCGGGGGCGTCGACGCCGATCTGGCGGTCGAAACGGCCCGGACGCAGAAGAGCGGGGTCGAGGATGTCGGGGCGGTTGGTCGCCGCGATCACGATGACGTTGACCTTGGGGTCGAAGCCGTCCATCTCGACGAGCATCTGGTTCAGCGTCTGCTCGCGCTCGTCGTGACCGCCGCCCATGCCGGCGCCGCGGTGGCGACCGACGGCGTCGATCTCGTCGATGAAGATGATGGCGGGCGAGCTCTCTTTCGCCTGGTTGAAGAGGTCGCGCACGCGGCTCGCGCCGACACCGACGAACATCTCGACGAAGTCCGAGCCCGAGATCGCGTAGAACGGCACACCGGCTTCACCGGCGACGGCGCGGGCGAGCAGGGTCTTGCCGGTTCCGGGAGGGCCGTACAGCAGCACGCCCTTCGGGATGCGGGCGCCGACCTCTTCGAACTTCTTCGGGTCCTTCAGGAACTCTTTGATCTCTTCGAGCTCTTCGATGGCCTCGTCGGATCCGGCGACGTCTTGGAACGTGACCGTGGGCGTCTCTTTGGTCACGAGCTTGGCGCGCGACTTGCCGAACTGCATGACCTTGCTCCCCCCGCCCTGGGCGCTCGAGAGCAGCCACCAGAACAGCAGGCCGAGGAGGATGAGCGGGAGCATGAGGCCCAGCAGGCCGTCGAACCAGCTGGCCTTGGGCACGACGTCGTTGAAGCCGTCGGAGGGGGCGGCGGAATCGATCGCGGTGGCGACCTCGCTCGCGCGGGCCTGCCCGTAGTAGAACTGCACGTCATTGGCGCCCTCGAAGGGCTGCGACAGCGTGAGATCGACGCGCTGATCGGGGTCGTTCGTCACCACCTGGGTGACCGTCCCGCCTTTGAGCAGCTGCAGACCCTCCTGGGTGGAGACCTGCCGCGCACCGCTGAGGTTGGAGATGAGCGAGAAGCCGATGACCAGAAGCAGACCGACCAGCAGAACGTAGATGATCGGATTACGCGTGATCTTCTTGAAATTCATGGTGGGCGAGCCCAGCCCTTTCGTGATCCTCCGCAGAATGCGGTCGAATTAGGCTAACGCCCGCGAACTATGCCGGGCCTGTGCGTTCGTCATGGGCGTACACGCCCGCTCTCGACGCGGTCAGGAGTAGACGTGGGGCGCGAGCACCGCGACGTCGCGCAGGTTGCGGTAGCGCTCGGCGTAGTCGAGGCCGTACCCGATGACGAAGTCGTTGGGGATGTCGAAGCCCACGTACCGGCAGTCGACCTGCACCTTCATGGCGTCGGGCTTGCGCAGCAGCGCCAGCACCTCGACCGACTCGGCTCCGCGCGACGCGAAGTTCTCAAGCAGCCAGCTGAGGGTGAGGCCGGAGTCGATGATGTCCTCGACGATCAGCACGTGCTTGCCGGTGATGTCGGTGTCGAGGTCTTTGCGGATCTGCACGACGCCGCTCGAGCGCGTGCTCGCGCCGTACGACGACACGGCCATCCAGTCCATCGAGACGTGGATCGGCAGGTGCCGGGCGAAGTCGGCCATGACCATGACCGCACCCTTGAGCACTCCCACCAGCACCACGTCGCGGCCCTCGTAGTCGCGGGCGACCTGCGTCGCCAACTCGGCGAGCTTGCCGTGGATCTGCTCCTCGGTGAGGAGGACTTCGCTGATGTCGTCGGAGATGTCGGCCGCGCGCATTCCGAAAGTCTACGTCGGGGGAATCAGGATGCCGCCCGCGCGACGATCTCGATGCGGGCACCCACGCGTCGGGCGAGGCACGCGGGCAGATCGATCGGCCCCTGCCCGCGCCAGTCGGTCGCCAGCCGGGCCACCTCGAGCGTCTGGGCCCGAGACAGCGACACCCCGAACTCGCTCTCGACGACGTAGCGCACGATGCGGTTGCGCAGCGCCGCGGGGTTCGCGGCGAGGGCGGCGACCGAGACCGAGATCCCGGCCTCGGCGTGCTCGACGATGTCTTCGATCGTCTCGTCGATCATGTCTTGGAAGGCCGCGGCGTCTTCGCGCAGCTGCTCCGCGGTGCGGGCCAGGGCCTCGGCGATCCCGGGGCCGAGCTCCGCTTCGAGGACGGGCAGCACGCGCTCCCGCACGCGCACGCGGGCGTACGTCGGGTCGACGTTGTGTGGATCCGCCCACGGCTCGAGACCCTCGGCGGCGCACGCGGCGACGGTCGTGGCACGCCGCACGCCCAGCAGAGGCCGCACCCACAGCGGGCCCGTGGAGTCGCGTCGCTCCGCCGACATGCCGGCGAGGCTCAGGCTCCCCGAGCCCCGCGCGAGCCCCAGCAACACCGTCTCGGCCTGGTCGTCGAGCGTGTGACCGAGCAGGACGGTGTCGGCGCCGATCTGCTCCGCCGCGCGGGCGAGGGCCGCGTAGCGTGCCGCGCGGGCCGCGGCCTCGGGCCCCTCGCCCTCCGTCGCGACCTCGACGGCGACGACGCGCGCGCCGATGCCCAGCCCGCGCGCGACCTCGGCGGCGCGAGCCGCCACGGCATCCGATCCCGCTTGCAGGGCGTGGTCGATGACGACCGCCTCGACCCGGATGCCACGACGCCCGGCCTCGAACGCGGTCGCCGCCGCGAGAGCCAGCGAGTCCGCGCCACCCGAGAGGGCGACGACGACGGCGCCGTCGGTCGTGTCGAGCACCGCACGCACGGCGCGGCGCACCTCGGCGACGGACGGGTCGAGCCCGGGGCGGTGGTCCATGCCTCCACGGTAGCGGCGGGCTCGGCGGTTGAGCGGTGTCGCGCGCTCCAGCGGGCCCGTGCGCGCGGCGGCGTCACCGGTCGCGATAGCGCGCGTCACGCCGGAGTCGTGCACGCCCGTGCGGTGAGGTGCGTGCCGGATAGGCTGGGCGCGGAAATCCACAGATCTAAGGAGCACGAGTATGGGCGCGTACGACGCCGTCATCGAGATCCCCCGCGGCAGCCGCGTGAAGTACGAGGTCGACCACGGCACCGGCCGTGTGTACCTCGACCGCATCCTCTACACGGTGTTCGGCTACCCGGCCAACTACGGCTTCTTCGAGAACACCCTCGGCGAAGACGGCGACCCGCTCGACGTGCTGCTGCTGCTCGACCGCGACCTGCACCCCGGCATCCTCGCCAAGGTCCGCCCGGTGGGCGTGCTCAAGATGAGCGACGAAGCCGGTGGCGACGACAAGGTCGTGGCCGTGCTCGCGAAGGACCCGCGTTGGGACCACATCCAGGACGTCGGCGACATCGACGACTGGACCAAGAAAGAGATCACGCACTTCTTCGAGCACTACAAGGACCTCGAGCCCAACAAGTGGGTCAAGGTCGACGACTGGGCGGATGCCGCCGAGGCCGAGCGCCTGGTGGGCGAGGCGTTCACGCGCTTCGAGGAGCACGACGCCCAGACCAAGACGCAGGGCTCGGGCGAAGCGCCCAACACCCTCTGACCTCGGTCTGACGCAGAAAACCCCCGGTCATCGACCGGGGGTTTTCTCGTTCACCCGATGAGGTGGACCGGATCAGGTGTAGATGCCGCGATCGCGCAGCCAGCCTGCCGGGTCGGTCGTTCCGCCCCACGGCGGGTAGACCTCGAAGTGCAGGTGGCAGCCGAACGAGTTGCCCGTCTGACCGGTGGCGGCGATCTGCTGACCCGCGCCCACGCTCTGGCCATACGAGACGTAGATGCCGCCGTCGACGATGTGGGCGTAGCCGGTCGACGACCCGTCGCCGTGCTGGATGCGGATGTAGTTGCCGTAGCCGCCGTTGTAGCCCGCGTACGTGACGCGCCCGTCGGCAGCCGCGTAGATCGGCGAGTAGCATCCTGCGCCGAAGTCGAGGCCTAGGTGCCACGAGCTGGCGCAGTAGCTGCCGTTGCATTGGCTGGAGCGGGGGCCGTAGCCCGATGTGGTGCCCGCCGACGAGGGACGCGCCCACCCGGAGCCTCCGACATCGCCGCCTCCGCCGCCGCCGCCGCCACCGCCGCCGCCGCCGCTACTACCGCCGCCACCGCCGCTGTTGTTGTTGTTGTTGTTCTGGCGGTCGCGCTCTTCTTGCTCGCGACGCTCGCGCTCGGCGCGGTCGCGCGCCTCGGCCTCTTCGCGGGCACGGCGCTCGCGCTCTTCGCGCGCCTTGCGCTCGGCCTCGACACCGGCCTGGTAGTCGGCGACGGTCTTGGCCGTGGTGTCCTGCAGGGCGGCGAGCTGGGCTTCGAGCACGACCTGGTTCGACTGCTGCTCGGCGAGGGCGGCCTGAGCCGCTTCGGCGGCCTGCTGAGCGGCGACCATCTTCTCTTCGGCGATCTTCTGCAGACGGTCGCGCTCGGTGCGGGCGTCGCCGGCCTGGTTGCTCAGCTGCTGCGCGGAGTCGCGCGCCGTGATGGCCGCGGCGTACACCGAACGGTTGCGGTCGAGGAGCTTGTCCATCGTGCCGAGCTTGGCCAGCAGATCGTCGGCCGTCGCGGCCGAGCCCGAGAAGAACAGGTCGAGCGAGGTGTCGTCACCGCCCGAGCGGTACAGCTGCGCGGCGACCTTGCCGGCCTTGTTCGCGGCGTCGACGGCCTCGGCGGCCTTCGCGTCGGCCTGCGACTGGATCTGCTGAGCGCGGTAGTCGGCGTCGAGGTACGCCTGCTGCGCCGCGTAGTACTCGTCGGAACGCGCGATGACCTCGGCCTGCGTGCGCGCCACCTCGGACTGCAGACCCTGGATGAGGCCCTGAATACGCGAGATCTCACCCGCCTTGGCCGACTCGTTCGCGCGGGCAGCCTCGACATCGGCCCACGAGGGGTAGTCGGCGGCGAAGGCGGGGGAACCGAAGCTCGACGCCGCAGCCCCGAAGGCGCCGACGGCGACAGCCCCGAAAGCTCCGAGCTTCAGCGCGCTGCGTCGGTCGAACGACGGCCAGAGGCGCCGCTGCTCCTTCGCAGTGGGCGCGCAGCCGCAGTCATCTGATTCGTCGGGGCGCTCGAGCGTCACGGGAATACCTCATCTCACCGGTTCGCAACTCGGCCAACAGTAGCAACACGAGTCACACGTACAACAGGGCGAGTTCCCGCTGTCGCGCCCCATCCTGGGCCCACGACACGCCGTCGGCGCGGACGCCACGCCCTCGATTGGCAATCTCCGAGATTGTGAAGTAGGCTCGGTCGTCGGCAAGCGAGGATGAAATCGCAAGGTTTCAGGCTCATCCGGCCCCATCGTTTAGCGGCCTAGGACACCGCCCTTTCACGGCGGCAGCACGGGTTCGAATCCCGTTGGGGTCACTTTCCGGTGGAATAACTTAATACGCATGGCCCTGTAGCGCAGTTGGTTAGCGTGCCGCCCTGTCACGGCGGAGGTCGCGGGTTCAAGTCCCGTCAGGGTCGCTCCACAGCGACGGGCCTTCTTTCGAGAAGGCCTTTCGTCTCGGAAGCGGCAGACATGCCGCTCGGCTCTGTAGCTCAGTTGGTAGAGCGCACGACTGAAAATCGTGAGGTCACGGGATCGACGCCCGTCGGAGCCACACGGATGATCATTACGTCATCCCAGAAACCCTCGCGGAGCTTCTATCCGCGGGGGTTTTGCCTTGCCCGGATTCCGCCTCCTCGAGGCTCGTCGCCCCCGAGGTCGAGGTTGCCACGGTTCCGCCGTACGCCGGCCCCAGCCCGTTCCACGTGGCCGAACGCCGTTCCTCAGCCGCTCCGCACTGAGCGCCCCGGCCTCCCCCGCGCTCAGAACCAGTCCGGTAACCGACACCAGGCCGCACAGCGCCCGATCGGCCTGCTCTCGCGGCATCCCCTCTTCTCGACGCAAGCCACCTCGGCCCCGCCCCACCGCGAACCGCTCCCCACCGAGCGAGATTCCCCAGGGTGCAGCGCACGTCGCCAGACAGCGCTACTATTTGTTGACTTTTAGCAAACACCTGGCGCCCGACTCCGCTCGATCGAGTCGCCCGCCGGCCCTTCCCGATGAGGCCCCGATGTCAGACATCACTCGCAATCGCCGCGCGCACACCGCCGGCACCGACACGGTCATGACCCACCGCATGATCATGTTCGTCATCTTCGGCCTCATGGCCGGAATGTTCCTCTCCGCCCTCGACCAGACGGTCGTCGGCACCTCGATCCGCACGATCGGCGACGACCTGCAGGGCTTGAGCCTGCAGGCGTGGGTCACCACCGCCTACCTGATCGTCTCGACGATCTCGACGCCCATCTACGGCAAGCTCTCCGACATCTTCGGACGCCGTCCGTTGTTCCTGATCGCCATCCTGATCTTCATCATCGGCTCGGTGCTCGCAAGCTTCTCGACCTCGATGGTCGAGCTGGCGGCCTTCCGCGCGATCCAGGGCCTGGGCGCCGGCGGCCTGATGTCGATGCCCCTGGCGATCATGGGCGACATCCTCGCCCCGCGCGAGCGCGCGAAGTACCAGGGCTACTTCCTCGCCGTGTTCGGCATCTCGAGCGTCATCGGTCCGCTCGTCGGCGGCCTGTTCGCCGGTGCCAGCGAGATCCTGTTCATCACCGGATGGCGCTGGGTGTTCCTCATCAACGTGCCGATCGGCATCATGGCGCTGGCCATCGTCTGGCGGTTCCTGCACATCCCCAAGCAGCCGCGCGGGTCGGTGCGCATCGACTGGTGGGGCGCCACCACGGTGATCGTCGCCCTCGTGCCCCTGCTGCTCGTCGCCGAGCAGGGCCGCGAGTGGGGCTGGGGCTCGCCCATCGCCCTCGCCTGCTACGTGATCGGAGCACTCGGCATCCTGGCCTTCGTCATCGCCGAGACGAAGATGAAGGATGACGCACTCATTCCGCTGAAGCTCTTCCGCTCCCCGACCTTCTCGATGGCGACGGTCATCGGCGTGCTCGTCGGCTTCGGCATGTTCGGCGCGATGCTGACCCTGCCGCTGTACCTGCAGCTCGTGCTGGGCTCCTCTCCCACGCAGAGCGGCCTCGAGATGCTGCCGATGATCCTCGGCCTGATGGTCGCCTCGATCGCCAGCGGACAGCTCATCGCCCGCACCGGCCGCTACCGCATGTTCCCGATCCTCGGCACGCTGCTCATGTCGGTCGGCTTCTTCCTGCTGACGTTCCTCAAGTACGACAGCCCGTATTGGCACGTGGCCATCGCCATGCTCGTCATCGGCCTGGGCCTCGGTCAGCTGATGCAGACGCTCACCATCGCGAGCCAGAACTCGGTCGGGGTGCGCGACATGGGCGTGGCCACGAGCGGGTCGACGTTCTTCCGCCAGATCGGTGGAACGCTGGGTACGGCCGTGCTGCTGTCGCTGCTGTTCACGCTCATGCCCACGAACGTGATCGGCTCGTTCTCGGACCGCGCGACCCTCACCGACGCGCTCGACGCCGCCCTCGACCCCACGGTGTCGTCGGCGCCGGCGAACGAGAAGATCATGTCGACGATCTACGGCCCGATCCTCTCGCAGGTCACCGCGGGCACGACCGCCCAGGTGCAGGCGGGCGTGCAACAGGCGACGGATGCCGCGACCCAGGCGGTCGCCGCTCAGGTCGCCGCCGGGCAGATCCCCGCCTCGGCGCAGGCCGCGGCGACGCAGACCGCCGTCTCGCAAGCCCTCTCGGCCGCGTCGGCGCAGATCCAGCAGCAGGTGCCGGTCGCGCGGATCGGCACCGACGGAACGGTGAGCCTGGACTTCTCGAATGCCGGCGAGCGCGCGGCGTTCGTCGACACGGTGGCGAGCACGCTGGAAGACCAGTTCGCGGCGGGCGGCGACACCTCCGCGCTCGGGGGTGCCGCCCTCGACGACACGTCGTTCCTGGTGGGCGCCGATGCGCGACTGACCAAGCCGTTCCTCGTCGGGTTCAACTCGTCGTCGACGACGGTCTACTGGGTCGCGATGTCGGTCGTGCTGCTCGCGTTCGTGCTGTCGCTGTTCTTCCGCACGCCGCCGCTGCGTGCCAAGTCGGCGCTGCAGGAAGCCGCCGACGAGCGCCGCGGCAAGGACGACGAAGACAAGCGCGCCGAAGAGGCCGCCGCGCAGACGGGTGCGCTGATCGCGCCCTGACGCGTGAGACGACGAAGGGGGCGGGGAGTCACGCGGACTCCCCGCCCCCTTCGTCGTCGTCAGGCCCGCTCGCGCGCCCGCAGGTCTTTGCGCAGGATCTTGCCCGACGTCGACTTCGGGATGACGTCGATGAACTCCACGCGTCGCACCTTCTTGTGCGGGGCGACCTCCGCGGCCACGAAGGCCTTCACGTCGTCCTCGGTCAGCTCACTGCCGGGGCCGACCACCACGAACGCCTTGGGGATCTCCTGCTCGTCGTCGTCGAGCACGCCGATGACCGCGGCATCCTGGATCTGCGGATGCGAGAGCAGCAGGGCCTCGAGCTCGGCGGGGGCGATCTGGTACCCGTGGTACTTGATCAGCTCCTTGAGGCGGTCGACGATCGTGAAGTATCCGTCGACGTGGTGCACGCCGATGTCGCCGGTGTGCAGGAACCCGTCGTCGTCGAGGGTCTCGGCCGTGGCATCCGGTCGATTCAGGTAGCCGAGCATGACGTTCGGTCCGCGCACCCAGATCTCACCCGGCGCCGTCAGGCCGTCGTCGCCGTGGATCTCGAGTTCGTCGCCCGTCTCGGGGTCGACGAGCTTCGCCTCGACGTTCGGCAGCAGCACGCCCACCGAGCTCACGGGCATCTCGCCGCCGGCGGGGATCGCGTGCGACACCGGGCTGAGCTCGCTCATGCCGTAGCCCTGGAAGAAGCGCGCGCCGATGCGGCGCCCGGCGGTCTCGGCGGTCTCGCCGTCGAGGGGCGCCGCCCCCGAGAACACGCTGTGCACGCTCGAGAGGTCGAACTCGTCGACCAGGGGGTGCTTGGCCAGCGCGACGGCGATGGGCGGCGCGATGAAGAGGAAGGTGCACCGCTGATCCTGCACCGACCGCAGGAACTCCGTCAGGTCGAACCGCGGCATGGTGACCAGGCTCGCCCGCTGCTTGAGGGCGAGGTTCAGCAGCACCGTCATGCCGTAGATGTGGAAGAACGGCAGCACCGCCAGCACCCGGTCGGCGCTCGAGATCTCGATCACGGGCCGGCACTGGTGCACGTTGGCCACGAGGTTGCGATGCGAGAGCATCACGCCCTTCGGCACCCCGGTCGTCCCTGACGAGTACGGCAGCACGGCCACGTGCGTCGACGGGTTGAAACGCACCTCGGGCGGCGTGCGCCCCTCGCCCAGCAGGGAGCGCAGGTCGAGGTGTCCCTCGGCGCCGTCGAGCACGATCACGCGGTCGTCATCGAGTCCCGCGGCCCGCGCGGCGGCGAGCGCCTGCGGCAGCAGCGGCGACACCGTCACGAGCCAGGTCGCCGCCGCGTCGCGCAGCTGCGTCTCGATCTCGCGCGCGGTGTAGAGGGAGTTGATCGTGGTGACGACGGCGCCGAGTCTCAGGATGCCGTGGAACACCGTCGCGAAGGCCGGAACGTTCGGGCAGAGCACGGCGACGACGGTGTCGGTGTCGACCCCGCGTGCGGCGAGAGCCCCGGCGAACCCGTCGACCTGGGCGCGGAGTCCGCCGTAGGTCGTCTCGGCGCCACTGCCCGGGTCGATCAGGGCGACGCGATCGAGATCGTCGTCGGCGAGCGAGCCGAACAGGTAGTCGTAGATGCTCTGGTCGGGGACGTCGATGCGCGGGAAGGGGCTCTGGTACACGGTTCTCTCCTTCGAAAACGGTACGGCGAGGTGCGGTGCGGTGCGTTCATCCTGACAGCGGACGATGACCCTGTCACCCGATGAGGCCGAGCAGCACTCCCCCGGCGGCCCCGACGAGCACCACGGCCCAGGCCGGTGCCCGGAACGCCGTCAGCAGCACGAAGCCGAGCGCCGCGAGGACGAACGGCCCGGGCCCGGTCACCGCGGTGGTGAAGACGGGGCTGTAGAGCGCCGCGGCCAGAATGCCGACGACCGCCGCGTTCGCCCCGCGCATCGCCGCGCGGACGCGGGGTCTCCCCCGCAGGGCGTCCCAGAAGGGCAGTACCCCCACGAGCACGAGGAAACCGGGCACGAAGATCGCGAGCAGCGCGATCGCCGCCCCGGCGACGCCGCCCGGTCCGACGTCCGACACGGCGCCGAGGTAGGCGGCGAAGGTGAAGAGCGGGCCGGGCACGGCCTGCGCGGCGCCGTACCCGGTGAGGAAGACCTCGGGCGACACCCAGCCGGTCTGGACGACCGCGGCCTGCAGAAGCGGCAGCACGACGTGGCCGCCGCCGAACACGAGCGCCCCGGAGCGGAAGAACGCGTCGGCGAGCGCGGCGGTGCCCGAGCCCGTCACCGCGACCAGTACCGGAAGCCCGACCAGGCCGGCGACGGCGAGCACGAGGCAGACGACCGCCATCCGGCGCGACACACCGAACGGCGCGAGAGCGGCCGCGGGCGGCTCGGCGACACCGCGCAGCAGCCACAGGCCCGCGACGACCCCGATGACCAGCGCGCCGATCTGCCCGAGTGCGCCGGGCGCGATGAGAGCCACCGCCAGAGCGATGACGGCGATGCCCGCGCGGCGGGCGTCGGGGGTCAGGGTGCGCGCCATGCCCCACACCGCGTGGGCGACGATGGCGACCGCGATGATCTTCAGCCCCGAGAGCACGCCGTCGTCGACGGGACCGCCCACGAGCGACGCACCCGCGGCGAAGGCGACGAGGATCACGGCCGAGGGCAGCGTGAACGCCACGAACGCGGCGAGCGCGCCGAGCATCCCGGCGCGCTGCAGACCCATCGCGAAGCCCACCTGGCTCGACGCCGGCCCCGGGAGGAACTGGCAGAGCGCCACCAGGTCGGCGTAGGCGCGGTCGTCCATCCACCGCCGCCGCGCGACGAGATCGTCGCGGAAATACCCGAGGTGGGCGACCGGGCCGCCGAACGACGTCAGCCCCAGGCGCAGGAAGGCGAGGAACACCTCGTCCACGCGTCCCGGTCGTTGCATGGCCGGATCCTCTCGCCCCGGGGGAAACACCGGGTGAACCGTTACGTCAGCGGCACCCGCAGCAGGTCGTCGACCAGACGCAGAGTGAGGGCGGTGAGGTCCTGATCCGCGGAGACGTCGGCGCCGAGCACCGCGTCGCGGAAGCGCTCCACCTCGGCCACCATCGGGTTGGCGGGAGCGGCGACGTCGATGACCTGCGGAGCGGCGTCGCGGGGAGTGATCGTCAGGCGCCTCGGGGCGTCGATCGCATCGATCGAGAGCGAGGCCGTCTCACCCTGGAGCTCGCTGGGCAGTGCCGTGTCGGTGATCTTCGACCAGGCGACGTCGGCGACGAACCCGTCGTAGGCGGCGAGCGCGCTGCCCAGCCCGTCGGTGCCCGAGGCGATGCCGACGCGCACGCCGTGAATGCTCCGCGGCGCCCCGAGAAGCCGCACGAGGGCGTGCAGCGGGTACACGCCGAGGTCGCGCAGGGCGCTTCCCCCGAGCGCGGGATCGAAGATGTTCGTCTGCTCCCCGGCGAGCACGTGGTCGTACCGCGCGGAGCGCTTCTCGTAGCGCAGCGAGACGCGGCGGAGGTTCCCCAGCCGCGGCAGGGCGTCGCGCACGGCGGCCAGCCCCGGGTCGTACGCCGTGCGCATCGCCTCGAGCAGCACGACGCCGCGGGAACGGGCGTGCGCGACCGCGGCATCCCAGTCCGCTGCCGTCAGCACGGCCGGCTTCTCGACGAGCACCGGGATGCCGGCATCCACGGCCGTCCGCACCTGTTCCGCGTGCAGCGCGTTGGGGCTCGCGAGGTAGACGGCGTCGACGTCGGCGGCCGCGAGCAGGTCGTCGAGGCCGACGGCGGTCCCGGGCGCGCCGACCGCGTCGGCGAACTCCCGCGCGCGTCGGGGGTCGCGCGAGGCGACGCGCGAGACCTCGATGCCCTCGACCTCCGCCACCGCCTCGGCGAGACGCTCGGAGATGGTGCTGGTGCCGACGATGCCGATGCCGATGCCGATGCCGATCATGCCCCCATTGTCGCGCGAGTCCTCGCGCCCGTCCTCACCCCCGTCCTCGCGCCCGTCGAAACCGTTCATCGGCGCCGCGAACCGTCCCGATAGGATCGGCGCGAATCGCCACCCGAGCCCGAGGCACCATGACCACCACCCGAGCCCAGCACCGTCGCCGCTCCTCGAGACGCGTCCGTGCCCGCCGCACGCTCGTCGCCGCCGTCGCGGTCGCGGTCATCGCAGCCGGCGTCACCGCTCTCGCTCTGACCCGCGGGCCCGCCGCCCCACCCGTCGCCGACGAGACCGCCGTGGTCGAGACCCCCACGAGCACCCCGACGCCGACCCCGCCGACGCTGAGCGCCGCCCAGCAGCTGCTCGCCACGTCGACCGACGCGAGAGCCTGCGCGGTGTCGTACGAGGGAGAAGGCATCGAGATCGCCCCCGTGCTGCAGACCGAGGGCAACCGGTACCAGGGCCTGCCGATCCCCCGGACCGCCGGTCGCGTGTTCGCCGGGTGGTACGCCGCGGCCACCGACGCCGCCGCGCTGAACCTCTCCGCGCGACTGAACGGCGCCGACCTGGTGTCGTGCACCGATCGCGAGCGCACGCTGCACGCCGGGTGGACCTCCCCCGAGGCGAACACGGCCGAGGCCGCCGGCATCCCGATCCTGATGTACCACCAGTTCACGCGGAACCCGCAGGGCGAAGACACCTGGCTGCGTCTGAACTACGCCTACGTCGGCGACTTCGACGCGCAGATGGCGTACATCCAGCAGTCCGGCTTCTACCTGCCCACGTGGGACGAGCTGAGCGCGTTCATCGACGGCGCTCTGTACCTGCCGAAGCACTCCGTCATCATCACCGACGACGACGCCGACAGCTCCTGGCTCGAGCTCGCCGCACCGATCGTCGACGGGCGCAACCTGCTCACGACCTCGTTCGTCATCACCTCTTCGCGCACCGAGCCCACCCCGAACCAGTTCGTGCTGCAGCGCTCGCACACCCACGACCTGCACCGCGCCGGGGCCAACGGCAAGGGCCGCATGGTCAACGACGACGTCGACACGATCGCTGCAGACCTCGAGAAGTCCGCCGAGATCCTGGGCGCGAAAGAAGTGGTGGCCTACCCGTTCGGTCACTACAACGACACGACGAAAGAGGCGGTGCGAAAGGCCGGCTTCGAGATGGGGCGCACCGTCGAGCAGGGGTACGTGCGCATCGGCACCGACAAGCTCGCCCTGCCGGTCGTCCGGATGAACTACGGAATGACCGTCGATGACCTGAAGGGGTACATCGGCTGATCAGGATGCCGATTCCCGACGTTTCCGAGGGGATTCCCGTGCTTCGCAGGGGTGGGCATCCGCAGTCTCCCAGGTAACTCGGCCACAATGCCCAATTGAGCACGCGTCGGCCGGTCTACGCTGTGTACTTCTGTCTCACCGAGAAAACGCGAGCACCTATGGACCTTTCCGTCATCGTTCCGACCTTCAATGAGGGTCCGAACGTCGCCGAACTCGTCCGTCGTACGACGCAGGCGCTTCTCGGTCGCGACGTCGAGATCATCTTCGTCGACGATTCGACCGACGACACCCCCGACATCATCCGCGCCGTCGCCGCCGCCGCGCACGTCCCGGTGCGCCTCATCCACCGCGACGACCCCGTCGGAGGCCTCGGCGGCGCCGTCGTCGACGGCATCCGGGCCGCTGCGGCGGACTACTGCGTCGTCATGGACGGCGACCTGCAGCACCCGCCCGAGGTCATCGCCGAACTCCTCGACCGGGTCGAGGTCGGCGACGCCGACGTGGTCGTGGCCTCGCGCTACATCGCGGGCGGCACCTCCGACGGGCTCGCCAACGCGGTGCGCACCACGGTCTCGCGTGCGTCGACCCTGCTGACCAAGTCGATGTTCCCGAAGAAGCTGCACAACTGCTCCGACCCCATGACGGGCTTCTTCCTCATCGACCGTCGCTCGCTCGACCTCGAAGAACTGCACCCGCGCGGCTTCAAGATCCTGCTCGAGATCCTCGCCCGCAAGCAGATGCGCGTGGCCGAGGTCCCGTTCTCGTTCGCGCCGCGCTTCGCCGGTGAATCCAAGGCCTCGTTCAGCCAGGGAATGCGCTTCCTCACGCAGCTGACCATGCTGCGCTTCGGCCGCATGTCGGCGTTCGCCCTGGTCGGCGGCATCGGCGCGGTGGCCAACCTCGCGATCATGTGGGCCCTGGTGGCCGTGCACGTCGAATACATCCTCGCCGCGGTCATCGCCAGCGTCATCACCATCGTCGCCAACTTCCTCGCGCTCGAGTACCTCGTGTTCGCCGACATGCGGGCCGAGTCGGGGCTCATGCGCCACCGGTTCGTCAAGTCGTTCGCGTTCAACGGCGTCGAGGCGATCGTGCGCATCCCCGTCATCGCGATCCTCGTCGAGCGCGCGCACATGCCCAGCGTCATCGCCGCCGCCCTCACGCTGGTCGCGGCATTCGTGGTGCGCTTCGTCTTCCACGCCCTCGTCGTCTACGCGCCCAAGAAGAGCCGCGTGGGCAAGGCGGTGCGGGCCGTCGAGCCGCTCGAAGACGAACTGACGGCCTGATCCGATCGGCGCTCGTCGCCGTGCGGCGGCGTACGCTGGAAGCATGTCCAGCGAAGCTCCCATCCGTATGTTCGGCGCCGACTGGTGCCGCGACTGCATCCGCACCAAGAAGCAGCTCGACGAGCTCGGCGTCGCGTACGAGTACGTCGACCTCGTGGCCGACCCGGCCGCGGCCGACGTCGCGAAAGAGATCTCCGGGCGTACGAGCATCCCGGTGGTGCTGTACCCCGACTCCAGCCACCACGTCGAGCCCTCGAACGCCGACGTCGAGGCCAAGCTCCGCGAGCTGTCGCTGATCTGACCGGGGTCGGCATGACCCTCGCCACCGCGCGTCCCACCCGCCGCGCGCTCACCGGCGTCGCCGGCACGGCGCTTCCCGCCTTCGTCGATCACCACGTGCATCTGCACCTGATCGACCCGGAGCGTCTGGCGGCGCGCGGCATCGCCGGGGTCGTCGACCTCGGCGGCGATCCGGTGGCCCTCGCCCGTCGCACGACGGGCCTGCCCCGCGTCGCCTACGCGGGAGCCTTCCTGACAGCGCCCGGCGGGTATCCGCGTGGCCGGGGATGGGCTCCGGATGCCATCGTGCGCGACGTCTGGGACGCCTCTCTGCATCCGGGAGTCGTCGGGGGCGCACGCACGGCGGTCGACGAGCAGGCGGACGCCGGTGCATCGGTGATCAAGATCGCCCTGCACGCCGACGCGGGACCGGTGGTGAGCGACGACGTGCTCGCCGCCGTCATCGTGGCGGCCGCCGAACGCGGTCTCGCCGTCGTCGCCCACGCGCAGGGTGCGGGGCAGGTCGACCGTGCGGTCGAGGCCGGCGTGTCGGCCCTGGCGCACACCCCCTTCGACGCCCCCGTCTCGCGCCGCCTGGTCTCGCGCGCCGTCACGGCGGGACAGGCGTGGATCTCGACCCTCGACATCCATCGCGGCGCCGCACGCGATCACGCGGTCGCCAACCTCCGTGCCTTCGCCGCCCGTGGCGGACGCGTGCTGTACGGCACCGACCTCGGCAACGGCGCGTTGCCGGTCGGTCTCAATCGCCGCGAACTCCTCGCCCTGCACGAGGCCGGCGTGCGCGGTGACGCGCTGATCGCCGCTCTCGCCGACCCGTGGCCCGCCACCGTCCCCGATGAGGCCGTGTCGACGTTCGTCGCCGGTCCCGCCCCCACCGACCCCGACGACGTTCCGACCTGGCTCAGCCGCGGAACGGTCGTCCCCACCGAGGAGCTCCCCCGTGCCGACTGATTCCGCCCTCGACGCCGAAGCCGCCGCCCTCGACACCGCCGACCCCCTCGCGGCGCATCGCGACGCCTTCGTCGGCGCCGAGAGCCCGCTGGTGTACTTCGACGGCAACTCGCTCGGACGACCGCCCCGCGCCACCGCCGACCGACTGGCGCGGTTCGTGACCGACGAGTGGGGCGGTCGCCTCATCCGCGGGTGGGACGAGGCGTGGATGGAGCTGCCGTTCGTCATCGGCGACCGGATCGGCGCGTCGACCCTGGGCTCGGCGGGCGGCCAGACGGTGATCGGCGATTCCACCACCGTGCTGCTCTACAAGTTGCTGCGCGCCGCCCTCGACGCGCAGATGACCGCCGACGCGAACCGCGTCGAGATCGTCGTGGGGCGCGACGACTTCCCCACCGATCGCTACCTCGTCGAGGGGATCGCCGCCGAACGGGGTGCCCGGGTGGTGTGGGTCGAGGTCGACACGGCCCGGGGAGTGGATGCCGACCTGCTCCGCGCCGTCGTGGGCCCGCGCACGGCCGTGGTGCTGCTGAGCCACGTGTCGTACCGTTCCGGGTTCCTCGCCGACGGTGCCGGTCTCACCGCGATCGCCCACGACGCCGGCGCCCTCGTGCTGTGGGACCTCTGCCACTCGGCGGGTTCCGTGCCGGTGGAGCTCGACGCCTGGGGTGCGGACCTCGCCGTGGGCTGCACGTACAAGTACCTGAACGGCGGGCCGGGGTCTCCGGCGTTCGCCTACGTCGCCGCCCGGCACCAGTCGACGCTCACCCAGCCGGTCCAGGGGTGGATGGGAGCGGCCGACGTCTTCTCGATGGGGCCGCTCTACCGCCCCGCCGACGGCATGCGCCGATTCCTGTCGGGGACGCCTCCGGTGCTGGCGATGATCGCCCTGCAGGACACCCTCGATCTTCTCGAGCAGGCCGGCATCGCGGCGGTGCGCGCCAAGTCCGTCGCCCTCACCGAATTCGCGCTGCGCGTGGCCGACGGCATCCTGAGTCCGCTGGGTGTGCGGCTCGCCTCGCCCCGCGATCCCGCCGAGCGCGGCGGCCACCTCACGCTCTCGCACCCGTCGATGCGCGCCGTGACCGCACGGCTCTGGGCCGACGACGTCATCCCCGACTACCGCGACCCGCACGGGCTGCGCATCGGACTCTCGCCCCTGTCGACGAGCTTCGCCGAGACCCTCGCCGGCATGCGTGCGGTCGCCGCCGCCGTCGCCCGCGAGGGGTGAGGGATCCGCATCGGGCTGTCGCGGCTCCCGGCCGGGACTCGGACGCTCGCGAGGGATAGCCTCGGACGGTGATCGATCCCCTCCTCGCCATCGTCGCGGGCGTCGTGGTCGTCGCGCTGGTGACGGTCATCGCTCCCCGCTTCAACGTCGCGGGCCCGCTCGTGCTGCTCGCCATCGGCGCGGCCGTGAGCCTGCTGCCGTTCGTCCCCGCCTTCGCGGTCGACCCCGAGGTGATCCTGATCGGGGTGCTCCCACCCCTGCTGTACTCGGCCGCGGTGCAACTGCCCGCCATCGAGTTCCGCCGCGACTTCGCCCCGATCGCCGGGCTGTCGGTGCTGCTCGTGGTCTTCAGCTCGATCGTTCTGGGGCTGTTCTTCTGGGCGGTGGTCCCCGGGCTCGGCCTCGCTCTGGGCATCGCGCTCGGGGCGATCCTCAGTCCCACCGACGCCGTGGCGACCTCCATCGCCAAGCGTCTCGGCATCTCGCCCCGCGTGGTGACCATGCTCGAGGGCGAGAGCCTGCTCAACGACGCCACCGCCCTGGTGCTCCTGCGCACGGCGGTGGCCGCCGTGGCATCCGGGTTCGCGTTCGCCGACGCCCTCGCCAACTTCGCGTGGGCCGTCGTGCTCGCCCTCGTGCTCGGCGCCGTCGTCGGCTGGGTCAACCTGCGCGTGCGCGAGCGCGTCACCAACTCCGCCGCCAACACCGCGCTGAGCTTCGCCATCCCGTTCATCGCGTACCTGCCCACCGAGCACCTCGGCGGCTCCGGTCTGGTGGCCGCGGTGGTCGCCGGCATCGTCACGGGCCAGGGCGCCGCCCGGCGGTTCACCCCCGAGCAGCGCATGAGCGACCGGCTGAACTGGCGCACGATCGAGCTGATCCTCGAGGGCGGCGTCTTCCTGGTGTTCGGGCTCGAGCTGAAAGACATCGTCACCAGCAACCTGCGCGAGCACGAGGGCCTGTGGCACGGCACCTGGCTCGCCCTGTCGGCCCTCGGCATCGCTCTCGTCGTGCGCGGCCTGTACGTCTCGGGCCTCGTCTGGGTGCAGGGCCGCCGCAGTCACGGCCTCTGGCGTCACCAGGACCGCGTCGAGAACGCGCAACAGCGCCTCGACGACTTCGAAGAGGCGTACCACGCGGGTGCGCTCGACACGCGGGGGCGAGCCGACGACCCGGCCCGTGCCGCGCGGCGCATCGGCTGGATGCGCACGCGCATCTCGCGAACGATGGCCGACCTCGACTACTACCGCGACACGCCCCTGGGCGCGCGGCACGGCACGGTGATCGTGTGGGCGGGCATGCGTGGGGTCGTCACGCTGGCCGCCGCCCAGACGCTGCCCGAAGACACGACTCAGCGACCGCTGCTGATCTTCGTGGCCTTCCTGGTCGCGCTCTTCAGCCTGGTGCTGCAGGGCATCACGCTGCCCGCAGTGGTGCGGACGGTCGGGCTGGCCGGGGAAGGCGGCCAGGGACCGTCACGGGAGGAGCAGCGCGCGCTCGACGCCGAGCTGCGCGACGCCGCGATCGCCGCCGTGCAGTCGGGAACCCTCACCCGACGCGACGGCGGCACCTTCCCCGCCGAGATGGTCGAACGCGCCGGAGCGCGGCTCACCCGGCCGCCCGACGACGAGGCGACCAGCCGGGTGCGCGACCTGCTGGAGCTGCGCCTGGCGTCGCTGGATGCCATGCGCCGACGACTCGACCGCCTCAGCCGTGACGGCCGGTACAGCACCGCCGCCCTGCGCCACGCCCTGGCCGAGCTCGACGCCGACCAGCTGAGCCTGGAGCTGCGCATCGACGACGGCACCGACGACTGATCCCTGCCCCCAACCCCCGCGTGAGTCGCGAGGATGTGTCCCTTTCGGGGCCCCGACGCGACAATTCTCGGCGACTCGCGCGGGGGGTGGGAGCTGGAATAGGCGCGACGGCTGGTGGGTTCTCCCCCAGGCGCCTGCGGTCACCGCGAAAGCCGTGGTGACTCGACGGCGGGAGAGAAGTTCGTTCATGAGCAGGTTCACCGGCAAAGTCGCACTCGTCACCGGTGGGGGCAGCGGCATCGGCGCGGAGATCGCGCGGGAACTCGCCGAAGAAGGCGCCTCGGTCGTGGTCACCGACATCAACCGCGGGGCGGCTGACGCCGTCGTCGCGCAGATCACCGACGCGGGCGGATCGGCCGCCGCCTTCGCCCAGAACACGGCGAAGTGGCAGGACTCCGAAGCCGCCGTCGCCTTCGCGAAAGAGACGTTCGGCGCCCTTCACCTGGCGGTGAACAACGCCGGCATCGGCGCCGCCCCGCAGAACATCGGCGACTACGACATCGAGGCGTGGGACCGCGTGCGCGCGGTCGACCTCGACGGCGTCTTCTACGGCCTCCGGTTCCAGCTGCCCGCGATCGTCGAGGCCGGCGGCGGCGCCATCGTGAACATGGCCTCCGTCCTCGGCTCGGTCGGCATCGCCCAGAACGCGGCGTACGTCGCCAGCAAGCACGCCCTGGTGGGCCTGACGAAGGTCGCCGCGCTCGAGTACACCGCGCAGGGCGTACGCACCAACGCCGTCGGCCCCGGGTTCATCGACACCCCGCTCGTGCGCTCGAGCCTGTCGCCCGAGGCCCTCACCCACCTCGAGAACGAGCACGCGACGGGTCGCCTGGGCACCGACGCCGAAGTGGCCGCGCTGACGCTGTTCCTGCTGAGCGACGCCGCTTCGTTCATCTCGGGCAGCTACCACCTCGTCGACGGCGGGTACTCGGCCCACTGAGCCGACCGCTCCCGGGCCCGTCGCGCGTCGCGGCGGGCCCGCGGTGCGTCCGGCACGGCGAGGCCTGTTCCCCGACGGCTGGACGGGCGGCATCCGGGCGGCCGTTTCCCGCAAGAACCGGACACCGACACGAGAGTGCGCCGGGGCGAGCTGACTGATTCCTCGCGGCGTACGGCACAATGGTGACGGAGGTTTCCATGAGCGATCCGATCCCGACGATGCCGTCATCTGCGGATGCCGCCGGGACCAGCCCCGTGCCCCTCGTGCACGCCGCGGCCGAGTGCCCGAAGTGCTTCACCGAGCTGCAGAGCGACCGTGACTGGTGGCGTGCCCGCCCCGCGGGCTCACGCCTGGTGGGGCTGGTCGTCTCGCGCCCCGACATGCCGACGGTGGTACAGCAGCGCGACGACCTCACGCGCTTCGGTGTGCCGATCGAGGGATTCCGCCACCCCGCGCCCGAAACGCTCGAGGGGTGGGCGAAGCGGCTGGACCGGTTCTTCGGAACCCTCACGCACGGGGACGTGCTCGTGGTCGCGAGCGTCCACGCCCTCGGTCTCACGCGCGAAGACGAGACGCGCGCGGTCGCCGACCTACGCCGCCGCGGAGTGATGGTGAAGGTGCTGCCGCACGGCGACCGCCACCTGCACGACGCGTCGCTCACCGCACCCGCCTGACGCGGGCGGCGCCCCGCGTCTGTCCGACGCGGGCAGCGCATCGCATCCGTTCGCGCGCGGTCCCGCCCGTCGGGCGGAGCCTCACGACTCGCGTTCGGTCGACGTGGGCCCGCGCGTCACTTCCCGACGTACCGCGCCAGATACTCGCCCGTGAGCGTCGAGCGGGCAGCGACCAGGTCGGCAGGCGTGCCCTCGAACACCACGGTGCCGCCGTCGTGACCGGCGCCCGGTCCCAGGTCGATGATCCAGTCGGCGTGCGCCATCACGGCCTGGTGGTGCTCGATGACGACGACCGTGTTGCCCGCGTCGACGAGGTGGTCGAGCAGCCCGAGCAGCGTGTCGACATCGGCCAGGTGCAGGCCCGTCGTGGGCTCGTCGAGCACGTAAACGGCCCCCGACTTGGCCATCGAGATCGCCAGCTTGAGACGCTGACGCTCACCGCCCGAGAGCGTGTTGAGGGCCTGACCGAGCGTCAGGTACCCGAGGCCGACGTCGTTCAGACGAGCAAGGACCGCGACGGCCGGTCCGGTGACGAGGAACTCCGCCGCCTCGGCGACCGACAGCGCCAGCACCTCGGCGATGTTCTTGCCGTCGAGGGTGTACTCGAGCACGGCGTCGGAGAAGCCCGTTCCCCCGCACAGTTCGCACACGGTCTCGACGGTCGACTGGAACCCGAGCTCGGTCACGATGACTCCCAGGCCCTTGCAGGCGACACATGCTCCCTCGGAGTTGGCGCTGAAGAGCGCCGGCTTCACACCGTTCGCCTTGGCGAACGCTGCGCGCACCGCGTCGAGGATGCCCGTGTAGGTCGCCGGGCTGCTGCGGCGCGAGCCCTTGATCGCCGATTGGTCGACCACGACGACGTCGTCGAACGACGGCAGGTGGCCGTGGATGAGCGAGGACTTGCCCGACCCCGCGACCCCGGTCACGACGGTCAGGACGCCGCGGGGCACATCGACGTCGACGCCCCGCAGGTTGTGGTCGACGGCTCCGCGGATGGGCAGGGCGCCGGTCGCCGCGCGCACCGCCGGCTTCAGCCGCGCACGGTGGTCGAGGAACCGGCCGGTCAGGGTGTCGGAGGAGCGGAGCCCCGCGACGTCGCCCTCGTACTGCACCCGGCCCCCGTCGCGCCCGGCGCGCGGGCCCAGATCGACGACGTGGTCGGCGATGTCGATGACCTCGGGCTTGTGCTCGACGACGAGCACCGTGTTGCCCTTGTCGCGCAGCTGCAGGAGGGTCTCGTTCATGCGCTGGATGTCGTGGGGGTGGAGTCCCGCCGTGGGCTCGTCGAAGACGTAGGTGATGTCGCTGAGGCTCGAGCCGAGATGCCGGATCATCTTGGTGCGCTGGGCCTCGCCACCCGAGAGTGTGCCGCTCGCACGATCGAGCGACAGGTAACCCAGACCGATGCGCACGAAGGCGTCGAGGGTGTCGCCCAGCCCCTCGACGAGGGGCGCCACGGAGGAGTCGTCGATCGTCCGCACCCAGGCCGCGAGGTCGGTGATCTGCATGGCGGCGGCATCGGCGATGTTCACGTCGCCGATGCGCGAGGAGCGGGCGCCGTCGTTCAGCCGTGTTCCCGCACACGCCGGGCACGCGACGAAGGTGACGGCGCGATCGACGAAGGCCCGCACGTGCGGCTGCAGGGCATCGCGGTCTTTCTGCAGCATGCTCTTCGTGATCTTGGGAACGAGTCCCTCGTAGGTCATGTTGGTGTTCGCGATGCGGACCTTGGTCTGCTCTTTGTAGAAGAAGTCGTGACGTTCCTGCGCCGAGTACTGCTCGATCGGGGTGTCGGCGTCGACGAAGCCCGACTCGCTGAACACGCGCACCATCCAGCCGTCGGCGGTGTATCCCGGAACGAGGATGGCGCCCGCGTTCAGCGACAGCGTCTTGTCGACGAGCTGGTCGAGGTCGATGTCGCTGACCTTGCCGAGCCCCTCGCACTCGGGGCACATGCCCCCGGTGATCTCGAACGAGCGTCGCTCTTTCTGGCCCTTGCGGGCGCCCCGGGCGACGGTCACGGCCCCCGCGCCCGAGATCGACGGGACGTTGAACGAGAACGCCTGCGACGACCCGACGTGCGGCTGCCCCAGACGGCTGAAGAGCATGCGCAGCATGGCGTGCACGTCGGTGGCGGTGCCCACCGTCGAGCGGGCGTTGGCGGTCATGCGCTCTTGGTCGACGCGGATGGTCGCGCTGAGGTTCTCGAGCGCGTCGACGTCGGGCCGCGAGAGCTGACCCATGAACTGCTGCACGAACGTGGGATAGGTCTCGTTGATGAGCCGCTGCGACTCGGCGGCGATCGTCCCGAAGACGAGCGATGATTTGCCCGAGCCGCTCACCCCGGTGAACACCGTGAGCCGACGCTTGGGAACGTCGAGGTCGACGCCCTTCAGGTTGTTCTCGCGCGCGCCGCGCACGCGGATGACGTCGTGCGCATCGGGGACGGGGTCGCTCATGCGGCGCTCCTTCGAGGATCGGCCCCGGGTGGGCCGCCCCCAGTGTGGCGCAGACCCCCGACATCCGCGAGGCTCCTCGCACGCCGGCCCCGAACGACGACGGCCGGTCAAGACGACGACGCCCCCACAGCCGGAGCTGCGGGGGCGTCGATCGAGGCGGGGTCAGCCCTGCGCGCGACGGTTGGTGCGCGGCGAGCGGGAGCCGACGACCATGCCGGTCGTGGGGGCGCCGGATGCCGAGCGGCCCGCGCCCTGCGGACGTGCGGCGCCGGCACCGGCGCGCTGTGCGCCGCCAGCGCCCTGGCCACGGCCCGCACCGGAACGCTGACCGCCACGACCGCCCTGGGGAGCGCGTGCGCCCGATGCGGCGTCGGCCGCCGGGGCGCCGGCGCTGCGACGACGACCGCCGCCGGCACCCTGGGCGCCACCGCGGCCCGACGACTGCTGGCCCTCGCCGCGAGCGGCGCGCTTGCGCTGGGCGTTGGCGCCCTGCGAGCGTCCGCCACCCTGCTGCTGCGGGGCAACGACGGGCTCGGGCTTGACCCACTCGGCGACCTCGCCGACGAGCGCGACGACCTCGGGCGAGGTGGAGGTCACGACCGTGGGCGTGGCCGAGATCTTGGCCTTGCGCAGGATGTCGAGGGTGTCGCGACGCTGCTCGGGGAGCATGATCGTCACGACGTCACCGGCGGAACCGGCGCGGGCGGTGCGGCCCGAGCGGTGCAGGTACGCCTTGTGCTCGACGGGCGGGTCGACGTGCACGACCAGCTCGACGCCGTCGACGTGCACGCCACGGGCGGCGACGTCGGTGGCGACGAGCACCCGGGCGCGGCCGTCGCCGAAGGCGGCGAGGTTGCGGTCGCGTGCCGGCTGCGACAGGTTGCCGTGCAGGTCGACCGAGGGGATGCCTGCCGCGGTCAGCGCCTTCGCGAGCTTCTTGGCCTGGTGCTTGGTGCGCATGAACAGGATGCGGCGGGCGGTACCCGAGGCGAGGGTCTGCACGAGGCGGTTCTTCGCCTCGGTGTCGGCCGGCGCGAAGACGTGGTGGGTCATCGCGGCGACGTGCGAGTGGGCCTCGTCGACGGAGTGCAGCACCTCGTTGCGCAGGAATCGCTTGACGAGCTTGTCGACCCCGTTGTCGAGCGTGGCCGAGAACAGCAGGCGCTGGCCGTCGGCGGGCGTGCGCGAGAGCAGACGGGTGACGCCGGGCAGGAAGCCGAGGTCGGCCATGTGGTCGGCCTCGTCGAGCACCGTGATCTCGATGTCGCCCAGGTTGGCGAAGCCCTGACCGATGAGGTCCTCGAGGCGCCCGGGGCAGGCGACGAGGATGTCGACGCCGGCGGCGAGAGCGTCGACCTGGCGCTTCTGGTTCACGCCGCCGTAGACGGTGGTCGTGGTCAGGTCGAAGGCGGCGGCGAGGGGCTTGATGACCTCGTCGATCTGGTTCGCGAGCTCGCGGGTGGGCGCCAGCACGAGAGCGCGGGGGCGACGTCCGCGACGGCGATCGCTCGTGGCCGCGAGGCGGGCGACGAGGGGCAGCGCGAAGGCGAGGGTCTTGCCCGAGCCGGTCTTGCCGCGGCCGAGCACGTCGCGCCCGGCGAGTGTGTCGGGCAGAGTGTCGGCCTGGATCGGGAAGGGCTCGTTCTTGCCCTGGGCGGCGAGAACATCGATGAGGGGGGCGGGCACGCCGAGGTCGGCGAAAGTCTGAGACGTCATGAATACTCCTGCCGGCGCGCAGGCACGCACGGCGGTTCGGGATGCCGCGATGCTGCGGCTGCAATGGGCGAAGGCGCCGGGTGGCGCATCCGTTCGCCGTGAAGGTCAAAGGCCCGAGAGAGGGGCCGGTGCGTTCGACGACGCTGGGAGCGGAACGCTCCAATCGAACAGCCTACCGCCTGGAGTGGCGACACGCGGAATCGGCGACTCCGGTCGGCCTCAGTGCGACGCGCGCCAGCAGCCGGCGACGTGGTCGTCGACCATGCCGGAGGACTGCATGAGGGCGTACATCGTGGTCGGGCCGACGAAGCGGAATCCGCGGCGCCGCAGCTCTTTGCTCATCGCGGTGGATTCCGGCGTGACGGCCGGCACCTCGGCGAACGTCGCGGGCGGCGTGTGCCCGGTGGGGGCGAACGACCACATCAGCGCGTCGAACTCGCCCTCGGCCAGGGCGGCCACGATGGCCGCGTTGCCGATCACCGCCTCGATCTTGCCCCGGTGGCGGATGATCCCGGCATCCTGCAGCAGACGCGCGACGTCGTCGGGACCGAACGCGGCGACGACCTCGGGGGCGAAGTCGTGGAAGACCTCGCGGAAGCGCGGGCGTTTGCGCAGGATCGTGATCCAGGCGAGCCCGGCCTGGAAGCCCTCGAGACTGAGCTTCTCGAAGAGCGGGCGATCGCCGCGCAGCGTGGAGCCCCACTCCTCGTCGTGGTACCGCTGATACTCGGCGTCGGAGCCCGCCCACGCGCATCGGACGACGCCGTCGGCGCCGGTCACCAGGTCGGTCATACGCCCAGGCTAGAGGGGGCCGCCGACATCGCGGGGCGCCGGCCCGACAAGGCGGTCACGAGAGCAGGCGACACAGCCGCGAACAGGCCGATCCGGGGGAGATCGGCCTGTTCGCGCGGAGCTTGTTCTCGCCGCGGAACGCCGCTACTTCGCGGGCTTCTTCTCGGGAACGGGGGCGTTGCCCGACGCCCGCTGCGCGGCGTAGTACGACGCCGCCTCGTTCTGCCGATCGTCTTCGACACCCGACGCGATCGAGGCGCGGATGTGCTCGGGACCGTAGCCGAAGGCGTCGACCAGGTCTTGCGCGTGCGGACGCAGACGCGCGCACAGGCGGTCGATGTAGCTCGACACCGCGGCACCGCGCTGCGTCGACAGGCGCCCGTTGATGAGGTACCAGGCGAGGTGCTTCTCGATGAGCTGCAGTCCGAACAGGTCGCGCAACCAGGTGAGCACCCGCAGGGTGCCGTCGTCGTCGATCCGGTTGATCGCGTCGGTGAAGGCCTCCCACTGCAGGAGCTCGCCGTGCGCACGCGCCGCCTCGATGAGCTGGGACTGGTTCTCGTTGAAGAGGGCGGCGGCGTCTTCACGCGACAGTTTGGATGCCGGGCGCAGGCGCCCCGCGATGTCGGCGATCATCTGCTGCACGCGGCCGGCCAGCAGCTCGTGCTGCTGTTCGGCGCGGAGCCCCTTCTCGACCGAGCGTGCGGTGGAGCCGAAGTCGCTGACGGCCTGACCGAGCTGGCGCATGCCGGCACCGTGGAAGAGCTTTCCGGCCGTCTGGCCCACGGCGAAGGCGGCGAGCTGCTTGGCATCCTTGCCCTTGAACGACCGGGCGTAATCGGCGAGCAGACGCTTGCCGACGAGCTGCAGCAGCACGTTGTTGTCGCCCTCGAAGGTGACGTAGATGTCGAGATCGGCGCGCAGGCCCACGAGACGGTTCTCGAACAGGAAGCCCTGGCCGCCGCACGCCTCGCGGGACTCCTGCAGGGTGTCGAGCGCGTGCCAGGTCGACAGCGGCTTGAGGGCTGCGGCGAGGGTCTCGAGGTCTTCGCGGTCGGCATCGGTGTCGAGCGCGCCACTGAAGACGCCGTCGAACTTCTGCAGGAACTCGTCGTGGGCGAAGATCTCGGCGTACGTCGTCGCCAGGCGCGGTAGCAGACGCCGCTGGTGCTTGCCGTAGTCGAGCAGGGTCACCTCGGGGGTGCCGCTGCCCGAGTCGAACTGGCGGCGCTGGTTGCCGTAGGTGATGGCGATGGTGAGGCCGATGGCCGAGGCCCACGCGGCGGCCCCATCGAGCGAGACGCGGCCCTGCACGAGCGTGCCGAGCATGGTGAAGAAACGACGGCCGGGGCTGGCGATGTCGCTCGAGTAGGTGCCGTCGGCGGCGACGTCGCCGTAGCGGTTGAGCAGGTTCGTGCGCGGGACGCGGACGTGGTCGAAGTGCAGACGGCCGTTGTCGATGCCGTTCAGGCCGCCCTTGAGGCCGTCGTCCTCGCCGCCGATGCCGGGCAGGAAGGCGCCCGACTCGTCGCGCAGCGGCACGTAGAAGCAGTGCACGCCGTGGTTGACGCCGTTCGTGATGAGCTGCGCGAACACCGTCGCGGCCTTGCCGTGCAGGGCGGCGTTTCCGAGGTAGTCCTTCCACGCACCGCGGAAGGGCGTGTGGATGACGAACTCCTCGGTGTCGGCGTCGTAGGTCGCCGTCGTGCCGATCGCGGCGACGTCGGAGCCGTGGCCGGTCTCGGTCATGGCGAAGGCGCCGGGGATCTCGAGGCTCATGATGCCGGGGAGCCACTTGTCGTGGTGCTCGGCGGTGCCGAGCTGCAGCACGGCCGAGCCGAACAGGCCCCACTGCACACCCGACTTGATCTGCAGGCTGGGGTCGGCCGCCACCAGCTCCTCGAAGCCGGCGATGTTGGCTCCGTTGTTCTCTTCTCCGCCGAAGCGCTTCGGGAAGGCCCGGTGCACCGCCTTGTTCTGCACCAGGAGGTGCAGCTGGCTGAGCGTGCGCTCGCGGTGGGCGTCCATGCCCAGCGAATCGTCGCGCCACAGCGCGGGATCCTTGAGCATCTCGCGCGCCTGGCGGCGGGTGTCGGCCCACGTGCCGAGCAGCAGGTCGGTGACCCGCTCGGTGTCGATGCGCGCTTCGGCGGCCTCGGCGGCGGTGTGCGGGGCAGCGGGGGCTCCCCCGACGGGGGTACGCGTGCTCGTGGCGGGCGTGGTGGGACGGACGGCGGCGTCGGTCATTCTCGGCACCTTTCGACGTTGCAAAGGAATACCCCCACGGTAGGTGTCCCACAACGCCCCGGCAATCGACCTGTGGGATGTACACAACTCGTCCGGCGGACGTCGGGCCAGGAGGTTGTGGGGGGTCACCATTTCCGAGGATGCGCTGACCGCGCGCCGGAGGCGTCGGCAGCACCCACCGCGTGCTCACCCCGCTCGACCGCGGGCGTCGACCGCTGGAGCCGGGCCGACGCCGCCGCCGCGGACACGCCGCTTTACCGTGCCGTCAGTTCGCCGCGACCACCGTGAGGATGCCGTCGCCGTACGCCTCGCGCTTCTTGGCACCGATGCCGGTGATGCCGTCGAGGTCGCCGGTCGAGGCGGGTCGCGCCGCCGCGATCGCGCGCAGAGTGGCGTCACCGAAGACGATGTACGCCGGAACCCCCTGCTCGCGGGCCTTCTCGGCGCGCCAGGCGCGCAGGGCCTCGAACAGGTCGCGATCGGCGGGCGCGACGTCGTCGGCGCTCGACTTGCGCTGCCGGGTCGAACCGCCGCCGCCCGTGCGCCCGAGAGCATCGCGGCGAAGGGGAACGGGCGACTCGCCCCGAAGCACCCCGGCCGACGCCTCGCTGAGCGCGAGCGTGCCGTAATCGCCCTGCGCGGCGATGATCCCGCGGGCGAGGAGCTGACGGATGACGCTGCGCCAGTCCTGATCGGACAGGTCGGCGCCGAGCCCGTAGGTGCTCAGTCGGTCGTGCCCCTGCTGGGCGATGCGCTCGGTCTTGGCTCCGCGCAGGATGTCGATGAGGTGGCCCGCACCGAACGCCTGGCCCCGCTCGCGCTGAAGACGCACGATGGTCGACAGCAGCTTCTGCGCCGCGACCAAGCCGTCCCAGGTGTCGGGCGGGGTGAGGCAGGTGTCGCAGTTGCCGCACGGGTCGGACTTCTGCCCGAAGTACTCGAGGAGGTTCTGCCGACGGCATCCGACCGTCTCGCACAGCGCCAGCATGGCGTCGAGGTGCTGCCCCAGGCGCATCTTGTACGAGCGGTCGCCCGGCGACTGGTCGATCATGCGGCGCTGCTGCACGACGTCGCCCAGGCCGTAGGCCATCCAGACGACCGAGGGATCGCCGTCGCGGCCGGCGCGGCCCGTCTCTTGGTAGTAGCCTTCGACGGACTTCGGCAGGTCGATGTGCGCCACGAAGCGCACGTCGGGCTTGTCGATGCCCATTCCGAAGGCGATCGTGGCGACCATGATGACGCCGTCGTCGCGGAGGAAGCGCGACTGGTTCGCCGCCCGCACCGAGGCGTCGAGACCGGCGTGGTACGGCAGCGCGTCGAGCCCCTGCGTGCAGAGGTACGCCGCCATCTGCTCGACGCTCTTGCGGCTGAGCGCGTACACGATGCCCGCCGAGCCCTCGGGCTGCGCCTTGATGAACTGCACCAGCTGACGACGCGGGTCGACCTTGGCGTCGATGCGGTACTGGATGTTCGGGCGATCGAAGCTGGCGACGAAGCCGCGGGCGTCGCGCAGACGGAGACGTTCGACGATCTCTTGCGCGGTCGCCGTGGTCGCGGTGGCGGTGAGGGCCATGCGCGGCACACCGGGGAACCGCTCGGCGAGGTCGCCCAGCGCGAGGTAGTCGGGTCGGAAGTCGTGACCCCACTGCGACACGCAATGGGCCTCGTCGATCGCGATGACGCTCAGGCGTCCGCGCGACAGCAGCCCCAGCGTCTGCGCGCCGTTGAGGCGCTCGGGGGCGACGTAGAGCAGATCGAGCTCGCCGGCGAGGAAGGCCTGTTCCACCGCCTGCCGCTCGGCGGGGGCCTGCGTGGAGTTGAGGTACCCGGCACGCACGCCGTTGGCGATGAGCGCCTCGACCTGGTCGTGCATGAGGGCGATCAGCGGGCTGACGACCAGGCCCGTGCCCGGGCGCACGAGGGCGGGCACCTGGTACGTGACGCTCTTGCCGCCGCCGGTGGGCATGAGCACCACCGCGTCGCCGCCGTCGACGACGTGCTGCACGATGTCGGCCTGGTCGCCGCGGAACGCGTCGTAGCCGTAGACCTCGTGCAGCACCTCGCGCGGATCGCGTCCGGTGAAGTCGCGCACGGCCGGGAGCTCGCGGGCGGTGCCCGTCGCGACCGCGGCGCGGGCGAACCGCGAGTTCGCGGCATCCGTCGGCGGCGGCGGGGCGTCGAGGTCGTCGGGCGGGGCGAACAGATCGGGGTCCCAGTCCGCTCCCGCGTAGGGGTCGTCGGGGGTGTCGTACGACTCGGGCGGCGCGTCGGCGTACGACTCGGGTGCGGCGCCGGGATATGTCACCCCTCCACGGTAACCCGCCCCACCGACACCGACACCGCCCCGACCTCCATCGGGGGAGGCCGGGGCGGTGGGGAGGAGGGGTGATCAGCTCGTCGGCGGCGAGAAGACCAGCTGCGAGGCGACGAGACCGTGCTCGCGGCTGACGATCTGTGCCCGACCCGGCGCTGCCCGCTCGGGCTTGACCCGACCGATCAAGGCGCCCTCTTCGGGGTTCCCCCCCAGCAGGATGCCGGTCACGCCGAGATCGGTGAAGCGCTGGATGATCGGGTCGTAGGCCGCTCGGCTCGCACCGCCCGACCGACGCGTCAGGATGACGTGCAGACCGAGGTCGCCGGCCTGCGCCAGCAGCGGCTGCAACACCGCGAGAGGGTTGCCCTGGCTGGTGGCGACGAGGTCGTAGTCGTCGACCAGGATGAAGCCCTCGGCGCCCTTCCACCAGCTGCGTTCGCGCAGCTGCGTGGGGGTCACGTCGGGGCCGGGGATGCGCGTGGAGAAGTACTGCGCGAGGTCGTTCATTCCGCCCGTGGCCAGGTCGTGCGAGGTGAGATAGGCCCCGAGGTAGTCGTCGGGGATCTCACCGAGCAGCGCGCGACGGTAGTCGACGACGAAGATCTTCGCCTCGGCGGGCGTGTACAGGCGCTGGATCTCTTTCGCCACGCCCCGCAGGAACGCCGACTTGCCCATTCCCGAGTCGCCGTAGACGAACAGGTGCGACTCGACGCGCGGGTCGACGCCGAAGGGCGACAGCTGCGCCTCCTCGATGCCGAGCAGCAGGCGCGGGTCGTCGGGCGCGGCGAGCGCGCGCACCTCGTCGAGCGAGATCGTCTCGGGGAGCAGTCGCATCTTCGGCCCGGGCTCGCCGTGCCAGGCGGCGGCGACCTTGCCGATCATGTCGGCCACACCGTCGGCGAGGGTGCCCGCGTCGCCGGAGCCGTCGATGCGCGGCACCGAGGTGAGCATCTGCAGCTTGGTCGCGCTGAGACCACGGCCGGGTTGGCCCGCGGCCACGTTGGCCGCCTGCTTGCGGTCGACGTCGGAGTCGGTCGGGTCGCCCAGACGCAGCTCGACCCGCGTCTGGATGAGGTCTTTGAGTGCCGCGCGGATCTCGAGCCACCGGTTCGCGGTCACCACGACGTGCACGCCGAAGCTCAGGCCGCGCGCGGCGATCGTCTGGATGCGGGCTTCGAGGGGCTCGAACTCGGCCCGAAGCGTCGACCACCCGTCGACCACGAGGAAGACGTCGCCGAAGCCGTCGTCGAGCCGCCCGTCGCGCCGTCGCGAGCGGTACGTCTCGATGGAGTCGACGGCGTTGCGGCGGAAGTACTGCTCGCGCGCGTCGAGCACGGCCTCGACCTCGGCCACCGCGCGACGCACGGCCTCGGGCTCGGTTCGCGTGGCGACACCGGCCACGTGCGGGTGCCGCTGCATCGCCGTGAAGCCGCCGCCGCCGAAATCGAGCACGAAGAACTGCAGCTCCTGCGGGGTGCCCGTCAGCGCCAGCGCCGAGACGAGGGTGCGCGCGAGCGTGGACTTGCCGCTCAGCGGCGAACCGACGATCGCGACGTGACCGGCCGCACCGCCGAGCGAGACCGTGAGGTGGTCGCGGCGCTGCTCCAGCGGGATGTCGACGACACCGATCGGCACGGTGAGGGCTCCGGCGTCACGCCACCGGCGCGAGACGAGGCCCAGCACGGGGTCTTCCGCCAGGTCGGGCATGAGCTCGTCGAGGGGGGACGGTTCGGCCAGCGGCGGCAGCCACACCTGGTGGGCCTCGGGACCGCGGTCCTTCATGCGGTCCACGGCGATCTGGAACGTCGACCGCTTCTCGGCGACGGGCGCCGAGATCGCCGCCGGCGCGGCATCCATCTCGATGTCGGTGTCGTCGTCGGGCTGGGCCATGGCCGTGAACACCTCGACCCGCGCAGGCCCCGACGAGACGGCGTCGAACTCGTCGACGGCGACGCCGGGGTTGCCCCTCGGCCGCCCCGACACGTACGCCGCGCGGAACTGCACGAGGTTCTCGGTGTCGCTCTTGAGAAAGCCCACGCCCGGTTCCTGCGGCAGCGTGTACGCGTCGGGCGTGCCGATGATCGTGCGCGACTCGGCGGCCGAGAAGGTGCGCAGACCGATCCGGTACGACAGATACGTGTCGAGCCCGCGCAGCTTGCCCTCTTCGAGGCGCTGGGATGCCAGGAGCAGATGCACGTGGAGCGATCGGCCGACGCGCCCGATGTTGAGGAAGCTGTCGACGAACTCGGGTTTGGCCGACAGCAGCTCCGAGAACTCGTCGACGACGACCAGCAGGGCCGGGAGCGGAGCAAGATCGGAGCGACCGCCGCGGCGCGCCGCCTCGTACTCGCCGACGTTGGCGAAGTTGCCCGACGCGCGCAGCAGCTCCTGACGGCGCACGATCTCGCCCTGCAGGGCGTCCTGGAAGCGGTCCACCAGAGCGAGCTCGGCCCCCAGGTTGGTGATGACGGCCGAGACGTGGGGCATGTCGGCCATGCCCGCGAAGGTCGCGCCGCCCTTGAAGTCGACGAGGACGAAGTTCAACTGCTCGGGCGAGTGGGTCATCGCGAGCGCGAGCACGAGGGTGCGGAGCACCTCGGACTTACCCGAACCGGTCGCCCCCACCATCACGCCGTGGGGCCCCATACCCTGCGAGGCGGACTCTTTCAGGTCGAGGATGAGCGGCGCCCCCGACGGCTCCTGACCGATCGGGACGCGCAAGCGGTCGCGCTCGAGGCGCGGGCTCCACGCCTGGTCGAAGTCGACCGCGCGCACGTCGGGAAGGCCGAGCAGTTCCGTCAGCTCGGCCTGACCCTGCGTCGTCGGCGCGTCGACGACCACCATGGGCGCGGGCCGCAGCGGCATGAGCCGGCGCGCGGTGGCCTCGGCCTCGGCGATGGTCATGGCATCCGGGTAGAAGGTCTGCGCACGCCCCGCGCCGTCGATGAACTCCGCGGGCGCGACGACGGCCGCGGTCTCGCCGCGGCGGGGCCGCACGGGAGCCACGGTCTCGGCGAGCGCCACGCGCGCGATCGACGGATCGTCGAGCTCGTCCCACCGCGAGGGCAGGTCGATCACGGTGACGCCCTGCGCGCCCTCGAGCCCCGCGAACGAGGCGTGCGCCATCGTGTCGACACCGTCGACGACGAGAACGACGTGCGGGGTGACCCCGCCGCCGGGCGCGAACCGCGGACGACCGGCGAGCTGGGTCGGCAGCATGTCGACGAGCTCGTCGAGCGAGCCCGAGATCATGCGCGCGGGGCCGAGCCGGTCCTGCACCCGCGACGACATCGCGTGCGGCAGCCACTTCACCCAGTCCCAGGCGGCCGTCTGCGCGGGGCCGGCGAGCACCGCGACGATCACGTCCTCGGGATCGTGCAGCGTCGCCGCCGAGGCGACGAGCGAGCGCGCGAGGCTGCGCACGGCGTCTTCGTCGGCGCCCACGAGCTCGATGCGCGCGTAGTCGCCCAGGGGGAAGCCGAGAGGAAGGTCGCGCTGGATCTCGTGCGTCAGCATGAAGCGGTGGGCGGCCGAGGCGGCGACCGGATCGAGTTGCGCCAGGGGCGGCAGCTCGGGTGCCTCGAGCGCGAGGCTGAGCGGCTGATCGGCGACGCCGATGCGCGCGAGGAGGAACGTCTCATCGCCCGGCTGGCGTTCCCAGACGCGGGACCGCTCCTCGGCGATGTAGGGCAGGGCGGCGGGAGCGGGCATGATCCATCCGCCGTGGCGACGCTGCTTGCGCGCGGCGACCCGCACGGTCTCGCGGAGGTCGGACAGGTACGCGAGGTACTCGCGTCGATTGCCCAGCACCTCGGCGTTTCGCTGGGCGCGCTGACGCCAGCCGTTGACGGCGACGAAGCCCAGCGACGACAGCAGGAACATGCCGCCGATGAGGAAGCCCGTCGGCCCGCTGTTCGAGATGGTGACCATCACGATGGCGCCCACGCTGCCGAGCATCGGCAGGAGCGAGGTCAGGATGCCGCTGCCGCCCTCGTTCGGCACGAGCTCGGGCGGCGGCTGCAGCACGATCCGCCCGTTCGGCAGCGACGGCGGGGCGATGCGCGGACCCGTGCTCACGCGGGACCTCCGATCAGGCGACTGAGGGTGAAGACGCGTTCGCCGAGGCGCACGCGGGTGCCGTCCTCGAGCAGGGTGCGCGCACCGGGAGGGAGGGGATGGACGGCGCCGTCGTCGTCGATGAGCTCGGAGCCGTTCGTCGATCCGGCGTCGATGACCCACGCCACCTCGCCGTCGTGTTCGAGGCGCAGGTGCGTCTTGGAGATGAGGCGGTCGGGGTCGTCGACCGCGATGAGCACGTCGCCGGTCTGATCGGCGACCGGTGCGCGCCCGAAGTTGACCGCGGCGGGGAGTGCGAACTGCGCGCGCTGGCCGGTGTCGAAGACGACCAGCAGCTCGGCGCCCGTCACACCGGTGCGCGGAGTCGGCGCGGCGTCGCCGTCACCGTCGGCGTCGACGGTCGCGGCCGGAGCCACGGGGGCCGGGCGTGCGCCCGCCGACGTGGGCGCCTCGATCGCGATGAGCGGGGAATCCCACTCGGGGGCGGACGGAAGCGCCGCCACGCCGGCGTCGACGCGGAGGGGTTCGCGCGGTGACGCCGGTCGCGCATGGACCGTGGGCTCCGACAGAGCGCGGGGGTCGTCGGCATCCGGGGCCTTCTCGCCCCGCGGGACGGCCAGAAGGACCGTTCCCGCCGCGCGATCCGCCCACGAGCGTCGCCGACCCGAGCGGTCGAAGGCGGCCGAGGCCACGACGACCCACGCCCCCGCCACGAGCACCAGCCCGCCGAGCACGACGAGCAGGCCGCGGACGAAGGCGCGCCCGGCGCCGGGGACGAGCGGCGCCTCGATCCGCGACGTGCGCACACCGAACAGCAGGGCACCGGGGGTCGACCCCCGACGCGCCTGCAGGATCCACAGCCCCAACAACGCCTCGGCCGCGACCGCGGCACCGAGGACGGGAGAGCCGAGAAGCGATGCCACGCCCGCGGCGATGACCACGAGGGCGGCGTCGACGCTGAAGGCGCCCACGCGCACCCCCACCGTCGCGGGCGCGCCGAACGGCGGCGTCTGCGTCATGTCGCCATCATCGCACGCGCGATCTCGATCGCTCCGGCGGCGAGCATGCCCGCCGGGAGCGACAGAGCCGTCGCGAGCGCCTCGAAGACGTCGCCCGTGCGCGACCAGCCGAGGGAGCGGAAGCCGCGGCCGATGGGCACCGTCAGCAGCGCGCACCCGAGACCCACCGCGAGGCAGATGCCGGCGATCACCACGAGCAGGCCCGACGAGATCGCGGGGAGCAGCGCCACCAGCACCGCGGCCAGGACGACGGCGGCCCCCGCTCGCTCGACCCAGCGGAGGAACGGCACGGTGCTCTTGCGCGAGCCGAGCAGCAACGCCAGCACGACCGTCGTCGCCAGGGCGATCCGCCCGCCCAGGATCACCGGATCGTCGGAGGGGAACGACGGCAGCGCGGTGAACGCGCTGGCCGCCCCCGCCAGGATCAGCAGCAGCACCCCGATGGTGAGTCGGGCCGTGGAGCGCTCGACCAGGGCGTCGGCATCGGCCGCCTCGATCGTGCGCACCTCGTCGGGCAGGCTCTGCCGCACCGTCCACCGCGTGGTCTGGAACCGGGCGTAGTCGACGAACGTGCCGGGCGCGACGTCGACGAGGCTCGCCTGCAGCACGCGCTGCGCGACGGGGACGAGACCGAGCGTGACGGCCGCGGGCGCCGTGGGGTCGAGATGCAGAAGAAGAGAGAGGCCCCAGACGCCCGCGAGCACGCCCACCACGATCGCGGCCGTCCGACCCTGCGCGCGCAGGGTCTCGGGAGCGCCGAGCACGCCGATGACGCCGGCGAGGATCGCCCCGCCGAGCAGCCCGGTGAACACGGCCACCGACGCCGACGACGCCGGCACGTCGGGGACGACGGCCACCCCTCCCCCGAACGCGAGCGAGATCAGGGCGACCACGGGAACGAGGGTCGACGTGGTCGAGCGGGCCGACAGCGAGAACGCGGTGGCCGAGGCCAGCGCGGCGATCAGCGCGACGACCGCGACCGGCACGCGGACCGACGCCGGAAGGGCGTCGCCGCCGAGAAGACGCAGAAGGGCCAGGATGCCGCCCCCCGCCGCCAGCACCGACCACACGGCCGGTGCCCGACGGGCGAGAACGGGCCGCTTCGCGTCGGCGGTCGCGGCGGCGAACGAGGCCGCGGGATCGACGAGGACCAGGACGGAGCCGTCGTCGAGGGAGCGCATGGTCGTGGACCGATCGATCTCGCGGCCGGCGATGCCCACCACCCGCACGCCGTCGCCCGTGACGGCCGCGGCGCGCAGGACGTCGTCGACGCTGGCGTGCAGCGGAACCACGAGATCGAACCGCGTGGCGCCGTCGACCAGCGCGACACGTCGCCCGTGCACCACCTCAGCGCTCAACGGTCCCCCTCGTTCTCGCCGCCCGTCCGCCTCGGAAGGCGCGGGAACCGCACCAGCGTAGCCGCCCGGCACCGGCCGCGTGGTCCTCGACGGCCGGGGTGTGAAGATGAGAATTTTGTCATTTTTGGGTTTGCGCAAGAGGCTTGCCGTGACCCCCTCCTTTACGTACATTCAGTGGGTCGGTGGGGGGCTCCGGTTGTTCCATCGATCCCGCGTCCGGGTCCGATTCCCGTGCGTGAAGACATGATCCGCAACGCCCGGGCGCGCCCGGAGGAACAACGAGGAGACAGACGTGGCAGATCTCATCGCAGCCCAGGAGGGTGCGCTTCGTCGCGGAGCCGAAGCGGTCAACACCGCGAAGTCGGGCATCGACGAGCAGGTTCGCAAGGTTCGTACCGAGCTCGACCAGGTGGCCGGCTTCTGGACCGGCGCCGCCGCCGGTTCCTACACGCAGCTCATGCAGCGGTGGAACGAAGAGACCACCAAGCTCAACAACGTGCTCGTCACGCTCGAAGACGCTCTGCGCGGCACCGAGCGCGACCAGGCGGCCTCGGAAGAGTCGCACCAGCAGACCATCGGCAACCTGGGCTCGCTGCTCGGCTGACCCCGCTCGACACGAAAGAAGGAACTCCCATGCAGTCCATGTCCGTTCGTCCCGAGCAGGTCATCGCCCTCTCCGGTCAGATCCGCAACGGTGCCTCCGGCATCCGCACCCGTCTCGACGACCTCGAGTCGCAGGTCGGCGCGCTGCGCGCCTCCTGGGACGGTGAAGCGCAGACCGCTTACGACCAGGCCCAGGCTCAGTGGACGCAGTCCATCACGCGCCTGAACGAACTGCTCCAGCAGATCGCCGCCAAGACCGACGAGATGGCCCAGGGTTACACCTCGACCGACAAGTCCGCCGCCGGCCGCTTCGTCTGAGTCGCATCGAGCCGGCGGTCGCGACTCGCGACCGCCGGTTCTTTCGGCCCTGACAGGCTTTCTTCTGCGGCGCTGCGCCGCCGTCGGAGTCGCACGCACCGCCCCGGCCCGGCGTCGCGGGCGCGGAGACTCCGCGCATCACCCTCTTCTGACCTCGAGAAACGAGTGATCCCATGTCTGACATCGGCTACGAAGGCGACCTTCCCCTTCACAACTCGAGCACGCTGACGACATCGACCGATCAGCTGCCGTCCGCCGCCGTCATCGCGATGGTCGAAGGCAACTCGACCGAGGTCCCCGCGGCCGCATTCACGTCGCACCTCGAGCAGCGCGCCCAGATGCTGGGTATGCGCATCGAAGAGGTACGCCAGTACGTCCAGCAGAACGCCGAAGCGCTCGCTCAGGCCGTCACCACGCTCCGCGATCGCGACGAGATGAACGCCAGCGACGCCACCAACGCCCTCTCGCTGATCGACGCGGCGGCGACGCCCCCGTCGGCGGGCAGCCGATCGCCGTTCTCGAGTCGGAACATCCCTCTGTGATGAGCGCGCCCCGTTCCGCGGGCCGCGCCGTCGGCGCCGTTCTCGTCGCCACCATCGTCTCCTTCGGCGCCGCCTCCCCCGCCCTCGCGGAGGGCGAGAGCGACAACCCGCAAGAGAACCTCGCGTTCTGGTACTCCACCTACGGCGTCGACGCGGCGCACGCGGCCGGCCTCACCGGCGCGGGCGTCAAGGTCGGAGTCATCGAGAAGCAGATCAATCCCGACCTCCCGGTGTTCGAGGGACGCAACCTCCGCATTTCGGACTTCCCGATCTGCTCCAACGCCCCCGAGGTGAAGACGGCGGATGCCAACTCGGCAGCGCGTCACGGAACCACGATGACCGCACTGCTCATCGGCAACGGAACCGGGTCGGGCAACATCAACGGTGTGGCCCCCGACGCCGACGTCACCGTCTACGGATACGGGCCCGAGAGCGACGAGCGGTGCGACGTCAACTCCGACGAGGACATCAGCGAATTCGGATTGGCGGTCAAGACCGCCGTCGACGACGGCAACGAGATCGTCTACACGGCCGTCGGCCAGCCCTGGGACGAGCGGGACGCCCCGGTGATCGCGTACGCCATCGCGAAGGGTGTCGCCGTCGTCAGCGCCTCGGCGAACCCCAGCCAACTCGGCGACTCCGAGACCTCGGTCGGTGCGCTCAACGGCGTCGTGACCACCACGGCCATCGATCGCGAAGGCCACATCCAGAAGAGCTCGGACGGCTCGGACTACGTCATCACCCACACCACCGTGGTCGCCGGAGGGTTCCGGATCCCCGGGGTGGGGCGCGAAGGCGACTGGTCGGCCACCGGATCGGGGACGGGGTCGTCGAACACCGCTCCCCTGGTCGCGGGAATGCTCGCGTTGGCCGCCCAGAAGACGCCCCAGGCGACGGGGAACCAGCTGGTGCAGGCCCTCATCGCCACCACGAACGACGAGGTGCACACGCCGGCCCGCACCGATGACGGCTACGGCTACGGCGCCGCCTGGCTGTCGTCGCTTCTCTCCGTCGATCCGCTGCAGTACCCCGACGAGACCCCGCTGATGGACAAGCCCGCGGGAATGCCGACCGCGGAACAGATCGCCACCGCCAAGACGCAGGGCTACGTCGCCCCCGCTGCGCGGTCGCGCAGCTTCGACGCCTACGGCGACGAGCCCAGCGGCTTCGACATCGGGGCACTCGTCCCCTGGATCATCGGCGCGGTCGTCGGGTTCGTGGTCCTCGCGATCGTCATCACCATCGTCATCATCACCATCAGCCGACGCCGCAAGGCAGAGGGAGGAAAGTCGTCATGACCGGAGACTGGGAACTGCGCCTGCAGCGCCTCGCCGAGGGTGGCGTTCCATGGGACGTTCCGACGCGCACCGAGTTGGTGAGCGGCCTCACGGCGCTCAAGAACGTCCTCGATCGCGTCGCCAGCGACCCGGGCCTGGTGGGACGAGCGGGAACGTCGGCGCAAGCGGCTTTCAGCTCCACCGCGTCGGAGGTCTCGAAGCAGATCGGCTACGTCGAAGACGAGATCCCCCGATACCTCGCTGATGCCAACGACATCCGTTCGCGCGCGCGGGACTCGCTGGCCTCGCTGCCCGCCGGGGAGATGACTCCCGGGCAGGAGACCGCGGTCCGCGGGGCCGCCATGGGCTCCACCTTCATGCTCGGTCCCGTGTCGTTCCTCGCGGGCGAAGGTGCCACCAACGTCATCAACGGCTACCTGGCGGATCGACGCGAAGACGACGCGAGGACGAAGTTCCAAGCGCACTCCGACGAGCTCGACCAGATCTCGATGACCAACCCACCACCGTTCAACCCGACGGCCACGCCCGACGACGATCCGTCGCCCGCCCCGGGACCCGGCTCGCAACCCGGGCCTGGACGCATCGGCGGTCGGAGCATCGAGCAGTACCCGAATTGGGACGTGTCGCCGCTCGGCCCCGGCGGCGGCGGTAGCAGCGGGGGAAACGGCGGCATCGACATTCCGCCCCCCTCGATGGGTGAGACCCCCGGCGACTACGAGACGCTGCCCGGCACCCCCTCGGGCCCGAGCGAGTACGGTCCTTTCCCGAACGGCCACCCCGACCTGCCGACCGGTCGGCCGCCGATCGACCTCGAGAACATCCCGCCCGACCCGACTCCCGACGGCCCGATCTCGGGCTCGCCCACCCTTCCCGGCGGCATCCCGAGCCTGCCCGGCGGAGGAGGCGGCGGCGGCGGACTGATCGGCACCCCCGGTGGTCCGGGCGCAGGCCTCGGCTCGGGCCTGTCGGCCGGACTCGTCGCCGGCGGCGGCGGCGCCCTCGCGCTCGGTCGCGTCGGCGCCCCGACGGGAGGCGCCGGTGGCGGCCTCTTCGGCGGCGGCGGGGCCGTGGCGGGTGGCGGCGGCGCCGGCGGGCGCGCGGGCGGACTTCTGGGCAAGACCCCCGGCGGGGGGACCGGCGCCCGCGGTGTCGGTGGGCTCGGCGGTGTCGGCGGCGGCGCGGCCGGTTCGTCGACGGCACGCGGCGCGGGCATGCGCGGTGCCGGCATGGGCGGAGCGGCAGGCGGTGGCACGGCCGGTGGTGGCACAGCCGCCGGCGGAGGACGCCGCGGTGCCGGTGGAGCGGCGACCGCCGCGGGCGGAGCGCGCGGCGCGGGCGCCGCGTCCGGCGCGACGCGCGGCGCAGCGGGCGGCAACCGGGGCGTCGGTGGGATGGGCGGACCGGGTTCGCGGTCCGACCGCAAGGACGAGGCGGCACGCGGCCTCGGTGGCCCCATCGCTCCCCGCATGGAAGACGACGAAGAGATCGGTCCCCGTTCCGAGAACGCCCAGGCGGGCGGTCGCGACGGGTCCGACAGGAGTGAGGACAATGTCTGATCGCATCTCCGCGGGCGAGGGCGCCCTCGTCCGAGGCGCCGAAGTGGTGGCGGGCACGCACGCCGACATCGCCGACAGCGCCCGCCGGGTCCTCGCCGAGCTCGACGAGCTGCGCGCCAACTGGACGGGCGACGCCGCCACGGCGTACGGGGTGCTGGTGAACGAGTGGACGGCCGGGGCGAACCGTCTCAACGACGTGCTGGTCACCCTCAGCGCCGCCCTGACCGCGACGGCGCGTGACCAGGAAGCCGTCGAAGAGGCGCACAGCACGACGATCCACGGGCTGGGCTCACTGCTGGGAGGCGAATGAGATGAGTGATCTCCGCGTCACACCCGAATCCCTGCACGCTGCGGCCGGCCGCTTGCGCGCCGAGAGTGGCCGCATCGACGCCGCTCTGAGCGGCCTCGATGCCGAGGTGTCCCGACTGCGCGGCGAATGGGAGGGCACCGCCCAGGTCGCCTACAACAACGCGCAGCAGCAGTGGAGCGCCACCCTCGAGCAGATGAGGGACGCCCTGCACCGCATCTCGACCGCCACCGACAACATCGCCGACGACTACGTCACGGCCGACCGCGCGTCCGCGGCGCGCTTCGGCTGAACGCGTCGACCGAGCACGTGACCGGGCGCTCCGATCGGACGCGCGGTCCCGTGCTCGGCGCGCGGAACGCCGTGCCCCGACGATAGGATTTCGGGGTCTGACCGCAGGGGGCTTCGGTCCGGAAAGAGGGGGCCGCGGATGGCTGACGTCATGAACGCCACACGGGCGCTGCTGCGCCTGTCCGTGCAGAGCGAGGGCCGCCGGCTCGACATCGCGATTCCCGCTCAGGTGCCCGTCATCGAGTTCCTGCCGGGCTTCGCCCGATCGCTCGGGGTGCTCGATCCGTCGATGACCTCCGCCGGCTACGCCCTGCAGCGAGCCGACGGCACCACCGTCGATCCGTCGCGCGGGGCCTCGGCCCAGGGCATCGTCGACGGAGAGGTGCTCACCCTCGTGCGTGGCGGGCTCGTCGCTCAGCCGCGCGTCTATGACGACATCGTCGAGGCCGTCATCGACGCCACGTCGCAGCAGAACCGGCCCTGGACGACGCGCGACAACGCCCGCACGGCCCTCGCGGTCAGCCTGGCCCTGCTCGGCGTCTGCGCGGTGCTGCTCCTCGCCGCCGGTCGCGCCCTCCCCTTCGGCGCCCTGGTCGCCGGCGGCGGCGCGGTCGTGCTGCTCGTCGTCGCGGCCGTCGTCGCGCGGCTCGGCCAACGCGAGGCCGGCCAGGGCCTGGGAATGGCGGCCGCCGTGTTCGCGGCGGTCGCGGGGTTCCTCTCCGTCCCGCCGGCGTTCGACATCTGGGGCTGGCCCCTCGCCGCCGCGGGGGGCGGAGCCTTCGTGATCGCCGGCGTCGCTCTGGCCCTCACCCGCGACCGCGCCGAACTTCAGCTGGCGCCCCTCATCGCCGGCGGGGTCATCGGCGTCACGGGCACCTTCGCCGCCTTCTTCCCCGGCGCGACCGTGTGGACGCTCATGGTCGGCATCGTCGCGACCCTCGGCGGCGCACTCCCGTGGCTCGCCCTCGGAACCACTCGACTGCGCATCGTCTCGCCGCAGAGCGACGCCGAGATGTTCGCCGAACCGGAGCCCATCGACGCCGACGACGTCGCGGAGCGGGTGGCGCAGGGCAAGCGCATCCTCATGGCCCTGCGGCTCGCCCTCGCCGCGTCCGTGCTCCTCGCCGTCCCCCTCGTCGCCGCGCAGAACGCCGCGGGGGCGCTCCTGGGCGCCCTGGCCTTCGCCGGCATGATGTTCCCCTCCCGGCAGACGTTCGCGCGAGCGGGCGTGCTGACGGTGATGACGACCGGCATCCTGGGTCTCGTCGTCTCGGGCGTGGTCGCCTCGCTGACGCAGCCCGACCTGCGTGTCGGCATCCTGGTCGTGCTCGCGATCGCCACCGTCAGCGTGGTCACCGTCACCCTGCTGGCTCCGAAGACGCGCCTGCGGCTGATCCGGATCGCCGACACCGCCGAACTGCTGGTGCTGGCGTCGCTGCTTCCGCTGTCGGTCATCGCCTCCGGTCTGGCCTGACGTCGTGGCCACCAAGGGCGACCTGATCGAGGCGCAGAACTTCTCGCGCCGACGCCTGCTCACCGCGTTCGTCAGCGGCGCGCCGGGCGGCAAGGAACTGCAGCCGACGTCTCCGCTGCGCGCGGTCATCGCGGCCATCGCCCTCACGGTCATCGTCGTGCTGGTCGGCGTGTTCTACGGGCTGATCCGCCCCGGCCTTCCGACGGGATGGGAGAACGGCAAGCTCGTGCTCGTCTCCGACACCGGGGCGCGTTTCGTCACCGTCGAGGGCGTCCTGCACCCCGTCATCAACACGGCCAGCGCCCGCCTGCTGCTGCCCGCGAGCGATTTCGGCGTGATCTCCACCGACCAGGCGACCCTGGCCGGCACTCCCGTGGGAGACACCCTCGGCATCACGGGCGCGCCCGACGAGATCCCACCCGCGTCGGGGCTCATCAACACCGGGTGGAGCGCGTGCGTCTCCGACGTCGCCGGCCTCGACGTGCGCCTGTCCACGGCGAGCGGTCCGGCCACCGAGACCGACCGCGCGGTCGTCGTCTCGGTCGACGGCATCCTGCACGTGGTGCTGGGGGGTCGCAGTTTCGCGGTGTCGAGCAGCGACGCCGACGCCGTGCTGCGCGCGGCCGGCATCTCGGCGCTGTCGCCGGTGACGGTGCCCGCGGCGTGGCTCGATCTGTTCACCGCCAGCACGCCCCTCACCCCCCTGACGCTGCAGAACTACGGCGCCTCGGTGCCCGGGACCAACCTCAAGGTGGGCCAGGTGATCCGGCAGGCCGGTTCGGCCGACGACGAGCGGTTCCTCGTGCAGACCGGCGGGGTGCTCGAGGCGCTGACCCCCCTCGCCTGGCAGCTCTACCAGCTGGGCAGCGGCAGCGCGCTGAACGGCTCCGTGACCGAGGTCACCGCCGACGAGATCCGCACGCTCTCGACGGCGCCCACCGGCCTCGGCGACGAGTGGCCGCGCACCGGCTTCGAGACCGTCGCCGCCGGCGAACGCCCCTGCGCGATCCTCCGGGGCGGCGAGGGGCAGGCGACGACCGCTCTCGCCACTCAGCCGGCCTCGGCGCCCGTCACGGCCGGCGTACGGGTCGACCCGAGCCACGGTGCCCTCGTGCGCGCCGGAGGGCGCGGAGACCAGAGCTCCAGCGTGCTGACCCTGGTGGATGCCACGGGCACGGCCTACCCGCTGCCGAACGCCACCGACGAGACCATCGCCCGCCTCGGTTACTCCCCCTCCGACGTCGCCGCCGTGACCGACGGGTGGACGGCGCTGCTGCGCACGGGCCCGTCGTTGAGCGAGAGCGCCGCGCAGCAGTCCCCGACCACGGGGTCGAAGTGACCCTTCGCCGGCGGACCGGCGGGTTCGGTGCGGCGATCCTCGTCGCGGGTCTGCTGCTGTCGGCCTCGCCCGCCGCCGCTCAGGCCTCGGGCCCGGCATCCGGTGTCGTGTCGTCGTCGCGCGACCAGTGCCTCGCGGCGACGCGGATCAGCCAGACCCCGCCCGCCCTCGACAAGCTGCAGAGCGAGGCGGCGTGGGAGCTCACCCGCGGCGCGGGCATCACGGTGGCCGTCGTGGATTCCGGCGTCGCCCCGAACCCCCACCTCGACGACGCGATCATCGCCGGCGTCAACCTCGTGCCCGACGGCACCGACGGCATCGGGCGCACCGACTTCTACGGGCACGGAACGGTGATCGCCGGGCAGATCGCGGCCCGGCTCATCCCGAAGTCGGGCGTTCAGGGACTCGCCCCCGAGGTGCGGATCCTGCCGGTGCGCGTGTACGCCGGCGACTCCGATCAGCAGGTCGAGGCCGGGTTCGGTCCGAACACCGCGCGCATCGCCGAGGGCATCCGCATCGCGGCCGACCGTGGCGCGCAGATCATCAACGTCTCGATGAGCACGACCGAGAAGAACGCGGCCCTGGCCGACGCGGTCGCGTACGCGCGCGATCGCGGCAGCCTGGTCGTCGCCAGCGCCGGCAACCGCGACTCCACCTCCGCGGTCGAAGAGAACGGTTCCGACGGCACGCGCTACCCCGCCGGTTTCTCCGGCGCCATCGGGGTCGCGGCCGCCAACGACGCGGGCGTCGTCACGAGTGCGAGCATCCGCGGCTCCCATGTCGCGCTGGCCGCCCCCGGGCAGAACATCGCGTCGGCGTGGCCGCAGGGCGGCGACTGCGCGGTCGCCACCGACGCCCCCGCCACCAGCTACGCCGCCGCCTACGTCTCGGCCGCGGCGGCCCTCGTCGCCGCCGCCCATCCCGACGAGACGCCCGCGCAGTGGGCCTACCGCCTCGAGGCGACGGCCGTGCGGGCGCAGCCCGACACGCGCTCGAACTCGTCGGGCTGGGGCATCGTGCAGCCCTACGACGCGATCGTGCTCGTGCCCGGCTCAGGGCTCCGCGGCCCCAAGAGCCCCTTCCCGGGTGCCGCGTCCACGCCGCAGCCGACGCAGACGCCCGAGGCCGTCGCGGTGGTCGTCGGACCCGGACCGGATGCCGCGGCCATCACCCTGGCGACGGGGATCGGCGTCGCCGGTCTCATCGTGCTGGGCGCGATCGGAGCCCTCGCGGTCCTCGTGAGCCGACGCCGCGAAGAGACCGAGCTCCGCCGACCCGCCCCCACGGGCCGTGGACTCTACGGAGACGCGCCGGCCGACTAGGCGATCGCGCCGGGACGCAGATCGATCTGCGCGTCGCCGAGACGGAACCGCTCCGAGGCGAGAGCGGGGGTCTGCGCGCGCAGCCGTTCGCTGCGCCCGTCGTCGTGCAGCAGCGTCACGCCGTTCGTCGAGTCCAGGTCGGTGATGGTCCAGCCCGTCACCGTCCAGTCGAGCCGCGCATGCTGCTTCGACATGGTGCGGGTGTCATCGGCGACCGCGATGTACTGCACGGATTCCTCGGTCTGCGCGGGTTTGCGTCCGAGCACGACGGTTCGTCCGGCGATGCTCACCTGCTCCCCGTCGGGGAGGCCGAGGATCCACTCCCCCCGGCGGCGGGAGCGGGGCCGAGCGGTCTGCGTCGATTCGTCGAGCGGCGCCGCGACCGGCATCTCGGCGCGGTCGGCGGCGGATGCCGTGGCGTCGGTCGTCTCGGCGACCCGGTCGAACGGCGCGCCGGTGTCGGCGGCCGCGGGTCCGTCCGCGGCGTCGATCCCCCCGAGGCCGCTCTCGGCGCTCGGGGCGACGGGGGCGGCACTCACCGGCGCGACGCCGTGCTCGGCCGGGCCGGAATCGTCGCCGCGCACGGCGGAGGCGGAGGGGGGAGCGACCGGCACGGAGGATCCGACCTCGGGCGTCGTCGTGCTGACCGACGCACCCCGAGGGGGGACGTCGACGGGTCCGGCCAGCACCGGTACGGCGGCGGGGACCTCGACCGAGCGCGAAGCGCGGCGGGTTCCGGCGGCCGCGGCCGGCGTTCCCGCCCCGGGGACCGCGGTCAGGGGACCCGACGAGGGCTCCTCGGCGTCGTCGACCGCGGCCTCGTCGACCGCGGGGTCGTTCGCGTCGTGGGGCTTCGCGGCATCCGGGGTCGCTCCGGGTGCGGCGAGGATCCCCGCCCACACGGGCGGCAGAACGAGCGCCAGCGCCGTCGTACCGGCACCGCGTCCCGACGCAGCGCCCAGGCGGTGCGCCGCGGTCGCCTTGAGCACGAGGGCGTAGACGTTGACGAAAGGCACGAGCAGCAGCACGGCGCGCACCGGGTCGACCCGCCCCAGCCGGAAGACCTCGGCGTCGTTCACGATCGGCACCCACGCGCGCCAGGGCTCCGCGCCGCGCGCCGCGAAGACGCGCGACAGGCCCATCGCATACCAGACGTGCAGCACCACGGCGAGCACGAGCACCGCGCCCGCGGTCGTGGCGATCAGGCCCAGAGCGTTCATGCATCCCCCGTCGATGGTCTGCTCCGACGCTACCGTCTCGCGCGGCGCGCGAGGAGGCGTGGTCAGCCGATCGATCGGGTCATCGCAACGGGCGGCGCCGGTGACACCGGATCCAGGTCCACGCGTCGGGCGGCGCAGCCCGTGCAGCGCACGTAACGCACGCGTCCGGCGCTCGTGGGGTGCACAGATTCGGTGAGCCACGCGTGTTCGTGGACGGATGCCGGGGCGGCGGGCAGGACGGTCGGGAGGGCGGTCATGGAACCAGCGTGATGTAATGCCGTTATGCATCTCAACCCTTACGGCGAGTACGCCGTCCTGTTGGCCGCCTCGTTGGCGAACGACTGGCCGGCCGACCGCGAGGGGATCGAACGCCGCACGCGCGAGAGCGGGATGACGATGACCTTCCCCGCGGCACCCGACGACCACGAACGCACCCGCACCGTCGTCGACGAGTGGCTGCGGATCGTCGACGAGACCGATCCCGATGCGCGCGCGGCGCGGCTGAACGCCCAGATGGCCGCCGTCACGGCCTACCCCCGTCTGACGAACCACGACGGCGAGGGGTGGCACCTGCACTACCGCGACAGCGACGAATCGCTCCCCCGCGTGCTCGCGGCGGTCATCTCGGTCGGCACGTCGCTGCACCTCGTCACCCGGGGAATGACCCGCCTCGCTCGATGCGCCGCCGAGCCCTGCGATCGCGTGGTCGTCGACGTCACGCGCAACGGCCGGCAACGGTACTGCTCGGTGCGCTGCGCGAATCGCGCCGCGGTGCGCCGCCATCGCGCGCGCGTCCCGCGCTGATCCCCTCGGCGGGTCGTGACGAATGTCACGGAGAGCGGTGACCGACGACACTGCCCGCCGAGGCGCGCCTCGGGTGTGCTGGAAGACGGGTGACGCTCACGGCGCCCGCCGTCGCACCCGAGGAGATCGAGAATGAGGAAAACCACGAAAGTGGCCCTGGTACTGGTGCCCGTCCTGCTGCTGGGCGTGCCCCTGCTCACCGTCGGCGTCACCTCGACCGTCAACGCCGTCGCCACGGCCACCGAGGCGGAGCGGATCGTCCCCTACGGCCAGCTCGTCCCGGTGGGGGAACACCGCATGAACGTGGTCGTCCAGGGCGATCACGACCGGACGATCGTGCTGCTCCCGGGCCTGGGAACGGGCGCCCCCGGCCGTGACTTCGCGCCCCTCATCGATGAGCTCGACGACACCTTCCGAGTGATCGCCGTCGAACCCCTGGGCACCGGCCTCAGCGACCAGACCGACGTGCCGCGCACGGCGGAGAACATCACGCGCGAGGTGCACGAGGCGCTGCAGTACCTCGGCGTCGACCGCTACATCCTGGCCGGGCATTCGATCTCGGGGATCTACGCCCTGACGTACACCGCCGCCTATCGCGACGAGGTCGACGCCTTCGTCGGCATCGACTCCAGCGTGCCCGACCAGCCGGGCAGCACCGAGGCGCTGCCGACGGATGCCGTGGCGACGATGAACGCCCTGGGCATCACACGCGTCCTGCAGGCGATCGGCCCCGACCCCTATGCGGGCGCCGACTTCGACGACAGCGCGAAGGAGCAGATGCGCATCCTGACGACGCGCAACTCGACGGCATCCACGATGCTCGACGAGATGGATCGCACCGCGGCGAACTTCGCCGAGGTCAGCGCCCAGGTGTTCGCCCCCGACCTGCCCGTGCTGCTGTTCGTGCGCGCGGACGATCCCGACGTGGAGGACTGGGTCGGGCTGCACGAGCGCCAGGCGGCGAGCGTGCAGAACGGCGAGGTCGTCCTGGTGTCGGGCAGTCATTACCTGCACCACACGGCGGCCGCGGAGATCTCGGCCGAGACGACGCGGTTCGTGGATTCCCTCGGCGGGTGAGGCTCCGCGAAGACCGGGGGTACCAGATCCGTCGTCGACCGGGCGGGGATGGCGGAACACCGCGGGACGCACGTACGTTGTCGTGGACACCGACGACGGACACCGACGACAGGAGACGCCCATGGCCGACGAACTGACTGTGACCCGAAACGACGAGGCGCGCCGCTACGAGATCCACGTGGGCGACGAGCTCGGTGGCTTCCTCGACTTCCGCCCCGCGGGTGAGGACCGCACGACCCTCCCCCACACCGAGGTCGACCCGGCCTTCGCCGGTCGCGGCCTCGGCAAGGTCCTCGCGAGCGAGGCGCTGGCCGACCTCGCCCGACGCGGCGGCAGCATCATCCCGTCGTGCCCCTTCGTGGCGCACTACCTGCGCGAGAACGACGTGCCGGGCCTCGTCGTGGAGTGGCCGAACGAAGACGACGCGGCCGACGCCGCCGGGCCCGGCGAACCCTCGTGACCCGACTCGACGTCGCCCCGCCGGCATCCGAGGGTCCGATCGCGTGCGACGGACCGCGTTCCCTCGTGATCGAGGCGCGCGAGGTGCCGTTGGGCGGCGTCCGGGGCATGGAGGTGCACCGCACGCTGCCGCATCGCGCGCTGCCGATGGTGGGGGCGTGGTGCTTCCTCGACCGGTTCGGACCGCAAGAGACCCTCATGCGGGTCGAACCGCACCCGCACATCGGCCTGCAGACGGTGACGTGGCCGATCGTGGGCGAGGTGCGGCACCGCGACGCGGTGGGCAGCGACGTCGTGGTTCGGCCGGGGGCGCTGAACCTCATGACCAGCGGCGCGGGCATCGCGCACTCGGAATACTCCGTCGGCGAGGGACCCATCCCCCTCGATGCCCTTCAGCTGTGGGTCGCGCTTCCCGACGCGCGCCGGCACGGTGCTCCCGCCTTCGAGCGACACGAGCACCTGCCCACGATCGACCTCGGCGACGGCGCCGACGCGGTCGTCGTGATGGGCGAACTCGGCGATGTCGCTTCTCCCGCGACGGTGCACACCCCGATCGTCGGGGCCGAGCTGCGGTTGCCCGCCGGCGTGACCGTGCGCGTGCCCCTTCGCCCCGAGTGGGAGTATGCCCTGTACGGCATGACCGGCCATGCCGACGCCGTGACGGGAATGGATGCCGTCGACGCCGACGCCGCGCGACGACCGGCGCCGGGTCTGGAGCCGGGATCCACCGTGGCGATCGACGACAGTCGACTGGTCTACGTCGGCAAGGGACGCGACAACCTCGAGCTGCGCAGCGACGGCGGCGCCCGGGTCTTCCTGTTGGGCGGAGAGCCGTTCGAAGCCGACATCGTGATGTGGTGGAACTTCGTCGGCCGCTCGCACGATGAGATCGTCGAGGCGCGCGACGCCTGGGAGGCCCGGGCCGACCGCTTCGGCACGGTGATCGATCACGGCCCCGAGCGCATTCCCGCTCCGCCCCTGCCCGCGGTGCGCTTGACGCCGCGGCGGCGGCGCGACTGACGCGTCAGCCCGCGGAGCGCGCAGGGCGCACGAGCCCGACCCGACCAGCGAGCCCGGCGTGAAACGCCTCGCCGAGACCGCCGAGCCGCGGCATCCGGTGCCCCTAGACTCGGGGGAATTCGAGGAGGAACCATGCGCCGTCGCACCGTCGCACAGCACGCGCGCCTGCGGTCCCCGCACCCGATCGCTCAGCTGCTCACCGTTCTCGCCGTCGCCGTCGTGGTGGTCCTCGTCTCGGCCGCGGGCGTTGCCGCGTACACCGCCTACGACCTGACCACGAGCTTCACCGAAGAGGCCGTCGTCGTCGAGAACCAGCCGCCCGTCCCGCCCGACCTCAGCGAGCTCGAGGGCGGCGTGAACATGATGGTCGTCGGCATCGACGCGTGCGAAGAGAGCCTGCGCGAGGTCTTCGGCGAGCGCTGCGAGGGCCCCGACGCCGAGGGGCAGCTCAACGACGTCAACATCCTCGTGCACATCTCCGATGCCCCGCGTCGGGTGACGGTGGTGTCGTTCCCGCGCGACCTGCTCTTCGACGCCCCGGCCTGCGACACCGCCGACGGCGACCGCTGGGGCGGCGGCTACGTGCAGATCAACGAGATCTACACCTACGGCGGACTGTCGTGCGTGATGACGGCGATCTCCGACATGAGCGGGCAACCCGTGCAGTTCGGCGCGATGGTCACCTTCGGCGGCGTGATCGAGATCACCAACGCCATCGGCGGCGTCGAGATCTGCCTCGCCAGCGACATGCGCGACGAGAACACCGGCATCGACTGGGCCGCGGGTCCGCGCACCATCCAGGGTCTCGAGGCCCTGCAGTTCCTGCGCACCCGCTACGGCGTGGGCGGCAGCGACCTCGCGCGCGTGAGCAACCAGCAGCAGTACATGTCGCGTCTGGCCCGCAAGCTCGTCAGCGAAGAGGTGCTGTCGAACCCGGCGACGCTGTTCCGTCTGGCCTCCACGGGGTTGCGCAACGTCACGCCGACACAGAGCCTGACCAACCCGCTGACGCTCGTGCAGATCGCGTCCGCGGTCAAGGACGTGCCGTTCCAAGACATCGTGTTCGTGCAGTACCCGACCGTTCAGGCCAGCGCCGACGCCAACCGCGTCGAGCCGAACTACGACGCGGCGCAGGTGCTGTGGGACGCCCTTCTCGCCAACCAGGGCATCGAGGTGACCGGCGACGCCGGCGCGAACGGGGGCGTCGTCGTCGCAGAACCCGCTCCGGGTGAGGCCGTGCCGAGCGAGGCGCCCTCCGAGGGCGAAGCGGTCGAGCCCGGAACCGTCGACCCGAACACCGGCGCGGTGGCCCTTCCCGAGTCGATCACGGGGTCGAGCGCGGCGCAGCAGACGTGCAGCGCCGGCGTGGTGAACTGACCGGCGTCGCCGAGTCCCCCGAGCCCGCCGGATTCGTCACGCTCAGCAGCCTCCCCCGTGACCAGCCCGACTCGACCGGCGGGGCGTCCAGCGATCCCGGCGTCGCCGCTACGCTGAGCGGGTGTCCCTGGCATCCGGTCTCTCCACGCGCGTGCTGCTCGTCTGCGCCGCGATCGGGGTGGGGACCGGCATCGTGGGCGGTGCCGCCGGGTGGCTGACGCTGATCGTCCTGGCGGGGGCACCCTGGGCCTACGGGCTCGTGCTGGGCTCGCACGTGCTACCCGGGATCATCGCGCAGCAGGTGGTGCGCCGCGCCGGGGTGGCCCTGGTGACGCACGTGCTCGCCGCACTGGTGGCCAGTGCCATGGCGCCGCAGTGGACGTTCCGTTTCCTCGGCACGGCCCTGCTGTTCGGCGGGATCCAAGAAGGCGTCGCCGCCCTCACCCGGTACCGCGTGTGGGCGTCCGTGCGCTTCTACGGCTCGGCGCTCGTGATCGGCGGGCTCGTCGCCGTGGTCGTCTGGTTCGCGGCCGACATCGCCAGCCTCGCGCCGGCCACCCGCGTCGCCTACCTCGTGATCGGCGTCGCGGGACCCGTGGCCTGGACGGCAGTGGGGCTCGCCATCGGCTCGGGTCTGCGTCGCGCCGGAGTGGGGCGCGGTCTCTCGACGACGAAGTGAGCGCGCGCGGCCAACTTAGGCTGCACTAAGTTAGGGCGTACTCACTCCTCGAGGACTCGCCCGTGACCGCTCACCCCCACCCCGATACCGCGCCCACCCGCGCCGACACCGGGGCTCTGCTGCGCATGCGCGACGTGGCCATCACCCACCTCGACGCCGCGACGCCCACCCCCTCCGCGCTGCGTCTGGACGTGCACCCCGGTGACGTGGTGCTGCTGCTCGGTCCGAGCGGATCGGGGAAGTCCACGGCGGCGCTCGCCATGAACGGCCTCATCCCGCACGCCGTGCCCGCCACGGTGGAGGGCACGGTGAGCGTCGGGGGAAAGGATGCCGCGACCACGCCCGTCGCCGAGCTCGCGACCACCGTGGCCATGGTCTTCCAAGACCCCGATGCACAGCTCGTGACGGGCACCGTTCTCGACGAGGTGGCGTTCGGACCCGAGAACCTGCGGCTCCCCGTCGAGGTCGTGCTCGCCCGCACCGAAGAGGCCCTGCGCCGCGTGGGCCTGTGGGAGCGTCGCCACGACGCCCCCGACGTGCTCTCCGGCGGCGGACGTCAGCGTCTGGCCATCGCCTGCGCGCTGGCGATGGGCTCGCCCCTGCTCGTGCTCGACGAGCCGACCGCCAACCTCGACCCTCGCGGCGTCGACGACGTGTACGCGGCGCTGCGCGACGTCGTCGCCGAGGGTGACCGGGCGATCGTGCTCGTCGAGCACAACCTGGATGCGGCGATGGGTCTGGTCGACCGCGTCGTCGCCCTGGATGCCACGGGCCGGGTGGTCGCCGACGGCGGCGTCGACGACGTGCTGCGCGACCGCGCGGAGCAGTTGCACGCGCTCGGGGTGTGGCTGCCCACGGCCACCCTCGCGGCCCTGCGCCTGCGACGGGCGGGATACGACATCACCCCCTTGCCGCTGACCCCTCGCGAGTTGGGACGGGCGCTCGAGACGATCGCCCCGCCCGCGACGGCACCCGCTCCCCCACACCCGCGACGAGGCATCGGCGACCCCCTCGTGCAGGTACAGGGGCTGACGATCTCGCGCGGACGCACGCGCGTGCTCCACGGCGTCGACCTGTCCGTCGGCGCGGGCGAGTTCGTCGCCGTCGTCGGCGCCAACGGCGCGGGAAAGACGACCCTCGTGCAGGCCCTGGCCGGGGTGCTGCGCCCACCGCGCGGAACCGTGCGGATCGCGGGGCTCGACGTTCGCCGCACCGATCCGCGCACGCTTTCGCGTCACGTGGGTTTCGTGTTCCAGAACCCCGAGCACCAGTTCATCGCGACGACCGTGTTCGACGAGATCGCCCACGGCCTTCGCCGACAGCGGCTCTCCGACAACGAGGTCCGCGCGCGCACCGAGGCGCTGTTGCAGCGGTTCGGCCTCGCCGACAAGGCCGCGATGCACCCCTTCCTGCTGTCGGGCGGTCAGAAGCGGCGACTGTCGGTGGGAACCGCGCTCGTCGGCGGCGCCCGACTGCTCGTGCTCGACGAACCCACGTTCGGACAGGACCGCGCCCGCGCCGAGGAACTGCTGCGCCTGCTCGACGACCTGCGCGACGACGGCACGACCATCATCGTCGTGACCCACGACATGCAGGTGGTCGCCGAGCACGCCGACCGCGTGATCGTCGTCGACGACGGCCGGATCGCCGCCGACGGACCGGTCGGCAATGTCTTCGACGACGAGGACGTCGTCCGACGCGCGGGCCTCAGCACTCCCGCGCTGCGGCGCGCCTTCACCGGTCTGCAGCGGCATCCCGAGCTCGCGTCGCTGATGCGACTGCGCGACCTTCCGGGCGGGTCGGCATGACCGCCCCCACCACGGCACCGACACGCACCGACACGACCGCCGTCACCCGCGGCCGGCGCGGCACGCGGTGGCTCGGGGGCCTCAACCCGCTCGCCAAGATCGCGGGCCCGGCCGCCGCCATGATCGCGCTGGTCTTCGTGCGCGACCTGACCACTCCGATCGCGTTCCTCTGCCTCGCCTACGTCCTGCTCCTGACCGGAACGCGTCTCACCCGGCGTCTCGTCGCCCTCCTCGCCGGGGTGGTGCCCCTCTCGATCGTGGTGATCGGCCTGGGCTTCTCGCTCTGGGTCGACCCGGCCCGCGTGGAGGACACCACCGCGTTGATCCGCATCGGGGAGTGGGCGCTCACCGACGGGGCGGTGTCCACGGGTCTGTCGACCGCGCTGCGGCTGGCCGCGATCATGACGCTCGCCTTCGTCGGCGGACTGACCACCTCGGGCCCCGACCTGGTGCGGGCATTGGTGCAGAACCTGCGCGTGCCCTACCGCATCGGCTACGCGGCTCTCGCGGCGATCCGCTTCGTCCCGCGCTTCGGTCACGAGCTCGACGTGATCCGCCAGGCGCACCGCGTGCGGGGAACGCGGGGCGGCGTGCTCTCGGCACCCGCGCGCGGGATCGGATACGTCGTGCCCCTTCTGGCCGGGGCCATCCGCCACGCCGAACGTGTCGCCCTCGCGATGGATGCGCGGGCGTTCGGCGCCCACCCCGACCGCACCGAGCGCCACCGCGTGCCCTGGCGCCGGGGCGACACCGTCTTCACCCTGGCGTTCTGGGCGATCTCGGCCGCCCTCTTCGTCGTTCCCCGCCTGTCCGTCTGATCCGATCCGGAGCATCCATGTCGCGCATCTCGACCGTCTTCCTGCTCACCTGCGCCGCCATCGGCGTCGCCGGCGGCATCATGCTGACCGCCGCCAACTGGGTGTCGACGGTGCTGTTCGCCGCCGCGCCGTTCGCGGCGGTGGCACTCGCCGGGCTGTGGCTGGTGCCCGCGGCCGTCGCGATGCGCCTACTCGAACGCCCCGGTTCCGCGCTGCTGGTCGGGCTCATCTCGGGCCTCGTGGCCGCGCCGCTCTCCGGGTACGGGTGGGGCAGCGTCGCGACCAACCTCTGGTGGGCCTTCTTCGTCGAGCTGCCGTTCCTCGTCGTGCTGTACCGGTTCTTCCACCGGTGGCAGTTCTTCGCCGGAGCCGTCGTGGTGGCAGCCGTCTACCCGACCCTCGCCTGGGCGTCCTTCGGACTCGACACGTTCGCGCCCCTCACCGTCGTGCTCTTCTACCTGCTCACGCTCGTGGCATCCGCTGCCGGGATGGCGATCGGCATCGCCGTCGCCGATGCTCTGCGCCGCGCGGGAGTCGCACGCCTCGCTCGCCGCCGCCCGCGGACGAGCGCCACCTGAGGACGACCCCGCCGGAGGACGATCCGGCCGGCGCGCGGCGTCGCGGCACGACCTCGCGCACGGCCGGACCGCGGCCTCGCCCGCCGTCGGACTCGAGGAGCCGGAGGCCCCCTCCGACGCCTCGACGTTCAGTACGAGGGCGCCCCGGGAAGGCCGAAGAACTCCTCGAGGGTGGCGTAACCGCCCTCGTGGTACGCGCGGGCCAGCTCGGGGCCGATGTAACGCAGGTGCCACGCCTCGGGCTCGTACCCGCTGATGCCCTCGCTGCCCTCGACGTACCGGGTGATGAAGCCGTACTCCCACGCGTGATCGCGCACCCACGCACCCTGGGGCGAGGCGGCGACGTCGTCGAGCGTGGCGCACGATCCGTTGCACGGCACGATGTCGACGGCCAGGCCCGACTGGTGCTCGCTGTACCCGGCGCGGGCGCTCTCGCGGTCGGCGGCTTCGACCCCGCCCACGGCCACGCGGCCGGCGTACGTCGATTGCTGCGTGCTGTACGAGCGGAAGGCACTCAGGTAGCCGATCTCGCCGGCACCGGCGTCGGAGGCCGCACGCACGAGCTGAGTCAGCGCCCCCGCCGCGGGCGCGCGCAGCGCCGACTCCTCGAGCGCGCGCACACTGTCGGGCATCACGAGGTCGCCCGGGCGGTAGTCGACGGGGTCGTACGCGCGCTGCTTGTTGACCACCATCCACTCGCGGTTCGGGTCCGACAACGACACGCAGGGCGCGATCCCGGATGCCACCGCTGCGCGGAAGGCGCCCCCACCGCCCGCGGCCGCGATCGCACCGGCGTCGTCACCCGCGGCCAGGGCCGAGGTGAAGGCCGGGTCGTCGCACGGCGTGGAGGTGGCGGCGACGGCCGCCTGCTGCACGACGGGCAAACCCTCGTCGGGCACGGTGGGGGGCCCGGCGACGACGGCGGCGACGGGCGGAGCGTCGGTGTCGGCCGCGGCGCCACCGGGGGATCCCGAGGTGGCAGCACCGATCGCGATGGCGAGGGCGGCCACCAGAGTGACGGCCCCGCCCACGGCGACAAGACGACGGCGGCGGAGGACCGGGATCGAGGCCGTCGTCGGCGCGGCGGTCGCGGCCGTGGCCTCGCGCAGCCGGCGGCGGGTGGCGAGGGCCGCCGTGTCGGTGGCGGGCCGCTCGGCGGCGGGGATCGGGGGCACGGGCTCGGCCGCGGCGGGCGGGAGCGAGAGGGCCGCCGTCGCGAGTCGCTCGGCCTCCGCGCGCGCAGCGCGGCGGGGCGAGAGCTCGGGATCGTGCGACATGACGACTTCCATTCTCGCCCCGGATGGGAGGGGAGTCGAGTCGCGACGCCCGGCGCAAGGCGGATCCTTCGTCACTCGCATCACCCACCGGGCGAAAAACTGCGCCGGGACGGACCAAAATCCGCCCCGTCGCCCAGCCCTGTGCCAGCCGCAGGAGAAGGTCGGTGAGGACGATCCTGCCGTTCCGGCCCCGACCGGACAGGTGCGCACCACCGCCGTCGTTGAAGCCACCTGCCCCGACCTCGAACGTCCCACGACGGAAGAAGAGACGCATGACTCCCCCACCGATCTCCCGCCGCACCCTCGTCACGGGAGCGGCGTGGTCCGTGCCCGTGATCGCCCTCTCCGTCGCCACCCCGGCAGCCGCCGCCGCGTCCGGGATGGCGACGGCGTCGTTCGATGCGCCGACCTACACGGTCGACTTCACGAGGCTGCTCTCGGGGGTGGTCGTGCGCGTCACGAAAGACGGTGCTCCCCTCGCCGGAGCCGTGGTCACCGTGTCGTTGAGCGCCGGAATGACGTTCACCCCCGGGGGCACGACGAGCCTGCCCGTGACGACCGGTGCCGACGGGTCGGCCCAACTGCCCGACATCGAACTCGCCGAGACGACGGCATCGGGAACCCTGTCCGCCACGTCGGTGGGCGTGACCCCCGCCTCGGCCGCGGTCACGTCGTCGGTGCGCAAGCTCGTCTGGGTGACTCAGCCCGCAGCTCCCCAGGACGGACAGTCGAACAAGATCACCAAGAGCGGAGTGGGCGTGCGACTGCTGCGGGTGGACGACACCTCCGCGGGAGCCGGAGAAGTCGTGACCTTCATGATCCCGCGCGGCCCCGCGAGGTGGAAGGACTACGTCGGACCGACCGTGCAGACCCGCACCACCGACGCCACGGGATTGGCGGTGTCGGACGTCCTGTTCACCACCGGGTTCTTCTCCGAGTACGACATCACCGTCGCCGTCAGCCACCCGTACGCGCCGACGATCTCTTACGACCTGCCCTACGAGTCGGGCGTCGTCGTGGTGACCCCGTCGACTGTGTCGTTCGACGCGCCGACCTACACCGTCGACTCGTCGAGACTGCTCTCGGGAGTGGTCGTACGCGTCTCGAGAGACGGCGCACCTTCCTCCGGAGACGTGGTGACCGTTTCTTTGAGTGCCGGGATGACGTTCACCCCCGGGGGCGCCACAAGTATCCTCGTGACGACCGGTGCCGATGGGTCGGCCCCCCTTCCCGGCATCGAGCTCGGCGAGACGACCGCATCGGGAACCCTGTCCGGCTCGGCTGCGGAAACGTTCCCCGCCTCCGCCACGATCACGTCGTCGGTGCGCAAGCTCGTCTGGGTGACGCAGCCCGCGGCTCCCCAGGACGGGCAGACGAACAAGATCACCAAGAGCGGAGTCGGCGTGCGGCTCCTGCGGGTGGACGGCACCTCCGCGGGAGCCGGAGAAATAGTGACCCTCATGATCACTCGCGGCCCCGCACGCTGGCGGGACTACGTCGGACCAACCGTGCAGACCCGCACAACCGACGCCACAGGATTGGCGGTGTCGGACGTCCTGTTCACCACCGGTTACTTCTCCCCGTACGACATCACCGTCGCCGTCAGCCACCCGCAGGCGCCGACCATCTCCTACGACCTGCCCTACGACTCGGGCGAGGGGGGCGGGATCATCACCATCGGGTGAGCGCGGGCGGCGGACTCGTAGAGGCCGACGCTCCGGCTCCGACGGGTCCCGTCGATCACGTGCTCGTCCTGCTCGTCGTTCGCCGCTGCGCTTGCGGCAAAGTAGAACATGTGTTCGAATGTTCGACATGAGATGGCAGGGGCAGCAGCTGGGCGTCGACGACCCGTCGGCGCTTCCCGGTATGGAGCGCATCGACGGTCTCGTCCGATCGGTGACGACCCCCGAGTTCGCCGGAATGACGTTCCACGAGGTGCAGTGCAAGAGCGCTCTGAATCGCGTGCCCGGCATGTCGGCCATGCCGTTCGACTGGACCGTGAACCCGTACCGGGGCTGCACGCACGCGTGCTCGTACTGCTTCGCCCGCAAGACGCACGAGTACCTCGACCTCGACTACGGCGCCGACTTCGACTCCCAGATCGTCGTCAAGGTCAATGTCGCCGACGTGCTGCGCACGGAGGTGCGTCGGGGATCGTGGGCGCGCGAGCCCGTCATGCTCGGCACGAACACCGACCCCTACCAGCGCGCCGAGGGGCGATACCGCCTCATGCCCGACATCGTCGGTGCGCTCACCGACAACGGCACGCCCTTCTCGATCCTCACCAAGGGCACGCTCCTGCGCCGAGACCTCCCCCTGCTCGCCGACGCCGCCACGCAGGTGAAGGTCTCGTTGGCGATGTCGATCGCCGTCTTCGACGACGCCCTGCAGAACGCGATCGAGCCGGGCACCCCCAGCGCCGACGCCCGCCTCGACACGGTCCGCGCCGCCACCGCCGCCGGCTTCCGCGTCACGGTCTTCCTCATGCCGATCCTGCCGCACCTGACCGACTCGCTCGCCCTACTCGACGACGCCCTCGCGCGCATCCGCGCCGCCGGCGCGGCTCGCGTCGTCTACGGCGCGCTGCACCTGCGTCCGGGCGCGAAGCAGTGGTTCCTCGAATGGCTGGGGCGCGAGCAACCGCACCTGGTGTCGTCGTACCGCGGTCTCTACCCGGGCGTCTCAGCCCAAGCGCCCAAGGCCTACCGCACCTGGCTCGGCGCACGCATGCGTCCCCTGCTGCGCCTGCACCGACTCGACGGGTGGGACGAAGACGACCACCCTCGCGGGCGACCGCAGCCGGGCCTCGCCGCCCGCGCGACGCCGACGAGCAGCCTCGGTCCGGTCCGTGGCACCGGGCCCTCGGCATCCATTCGCCCCCGCGTCGCTCCGGCCAGCGAGCCGCGGCTCTTCTGAACGCACGAGACCCCCGCCGCGGACGCGACGGGGGTCTCGATCGAGGCGGATTACGAGGTGACGTCCGCGAGCTGGCGGCCCGAGATCTCTTCGATCAGGTCGTCGCCGAGCTGCGCCGGCTCGAAGGGCGCCTGGATCTCGGCGCGGTCGAGCAGCTCGGTCATGCGGCGCTGACGCTGCCGCGTGATGAGCGTCACCACGGTGCCGCTGCGACCGGCGCGGCCGGTGCGGCCCGAACGGTGCAGGTACGTCTTGTACTCGTCGGGGGCGTCGGCCTGGATCACCAGGTCGATGTCGTCGACGTGGATGCCGCGGGCGGCGACGTCGGTGGCGACGAGCACGTTGACGCGACCCGAGGTGAGCTTCTCGAGGTTTCGCGTGCGCTTCTGCTGGTTGAGGTCACCGTGCAGCGCGACCGCGGCGATACCGGCGTCGTCGAACTGCGCGGCGAGCGTCTCGGCGTACGCGCGGGTACGGGCGAAGACGAGGGTCTTGCCCGGGCGGTCGACGAGCGAACCGAGGATCTCGGCCTTGTCGCGGTGGTCGATCACGAGCACGCGGTGCTCGATGGTGCCCGAGTCCTGGTCCTCACCGGCGACCTCGTACACGGCCGGGTCGACGAGGAACTCGTCGACGAGGGCGGCGACCTCACGGTCGAGCGTGGCCGAGAACAGCAGCTTCTGGCTGCCCTTCGCGGTGGCGCGCAGGATGCGCTGCACCGGCTCGAGGAAACCGAGCTCGCACATGTGGTCACCCTCGTCCAGCACGGCCACCTGCACCTGCGACAGGTCGAGCTTGCCCTGGTTGAGCAGGTCTTCGATGCGGCCGGGGGTGCCGATGATGATGTCGACGCCCTTCTTCAGCGCACCCACCTGACGAGCCTGGGGCACGCCGCCGTAGATCTGCGTGGTGAACAGGCCGACGCTGCGGGCGATGACCTGCACCGTGCGGTCGATCTGCAGGGCGAGCTCGCGCGTGGGGGCGAGGATGAGGGCCTTGGGCGCGCGAGCGAACTGACGCTTCTCGCCCGCCTGCGAACGCAGGACGCTCTCGACCATGGGGGCACCGAACGCGATCGTCTTGCCCGAGCCGGTGCGACCGCGCGCGAGCACGTCACGACCGTCGAGGATGGGCTTCACCGTCGCCGCCTGGATGGGGAACGGCGTGGCCGCGCCGAGGCTGGCGAGGGCACGGACGATGTTGTCGCCGAAACCGAGCTCGGCGAAGCCGACACCGGTCTCGGTCGCGACGTCCACGGCCTGCGCCTGCAGGCGCTCGTGCACGACGTCGACGCGCTGCTCGTGCTCGGCCGAGCGCTTCGGGGTGGCGTTCCAGTCCGCGCGGTTCGGGCCGTCGGTGCGGCGCGGACGCTCGTCACGGGCGGGGCGGTCACCGAACGAACGGGCCGGGCGCTCGTCGAACGAACGAGCCGGACGCTCGTTCCGGTCGAACGACCGGGCAGGACGGTCGTCGGTCGAACGGGCGGGGCGGTTGTTGCGGTCGAACGAGCGCGCGGGGCGGTCGTTACGGTCGAACGAACGGGCCGGACGATCGCTGCGATCGAACGAACGCGCGGGACGATCAGTGCGGTCGAACGAACGCGCCGGACGATCCGTGCGGTCGAACGAACGAGCGGGACGGTCGCTGCGATCGAACGAACGAGCGGGGCGGTCGTCCGACGAACGGGCCGGACGCTCGTCGCGGCGGTCGAACGACCGGGCGGGACGCTCGCCGGCATCGCGGCGGGGGCGCTCGTCGCGGGCGGGACGGTCCGAGAAATCGCGGCGGGGACGCTCGTCGAAGGAACGGGCCGGACGATCGCCGAAGTCACGACGCGGGCGGTCGTCGAACGAACGGGCAGGGCGGTCGTCGCGGGCCGGACGGTCACCGAAGTCACGACGCGGACGCTCGTCGAACGAACGGGCCGGACGATCGCCGAAGTCACGACGCGGACGCTCATCACGGAACGACGGGCGACCGTCGCCGGTGGCGCGGCGGCTGTCGCGGTCGACGCGATCCACGCGGGGGGCGCGGTCATCGCGAGCGGGGCGACCGGAGCGGTCGTCGAACGAACGGGCCGGGCGGTCACCGAAATCGCGGCGGGGACGATCGTCGAACGAACGCGCGGGGCGATCGTCGAACGAGCGCGCCGGGCGGTCGTCGAACGAGCGCGCGGGGCGGTCGGTGCGGCCGGAGCGGTCATCGCGGGCGGAGCTGCGGATGCCGCGCGACTCGTCGCGACCGACGCGGTCCTGTGCGCTCCAGCGACGCTTGTCGGGGGCGGCCTCGGCCTCGGGACGGTAACCGCGGTGGCTCGGGCTCTTGCTGCCGGGCTTCGCGGACGCGGCGCCCTCGGGGCGGCGCTTGCGGTCCTGGAACGAGGTCTGCGCACCGTAGCGCGGCTCGAAGTTCTTGGCGGGGCGGCCGCCGGCGGGCTTCTTGTTCTTGGGCATGACGATGTCCTTCTGGGTTCTGTTTCGCGCGAGACAGCGGCACCGCGCGCAGCGGTGCGAAACCCGGACATCCGTCGGCCGGGGGCCATTCACTAGTGATGGGAGGACGCGATCGCGTGCTCTCCATCGGCCCCTTGGACTACAAACCCATCCGCGCATCACGCGCGGTGTCCAGAGCCGACTCCCCGACGTTACCGGTCGCGGCTGGGAATGGCATCCATGTCCCCATCCGTGCAGGTTCGCGGCCCGTCGATCGCACCAAGTGGGACACCCGTCCCCCACCCCGCGCTCATGTCCCCATTCGTGCGGGTTCGACGCCTCAGAACCGCACGAAGTGGGACATGCCTCCCCCGACGTCGGTGAACGCCCGGCGTGGACGAAGATGGACCCATGGCAGACACCGACGCCCACCCCATCACGGTGGCGATCGAGCGGCGCATCGACCCGACGCGCACCGCCGAAGCGACCTCCTGGATGCAGGCCGGCACCGACCTCGCGACCGCGTTCCCCGGCTTCCTCGGCTCGGGCTGGGTGCGCGCGGGCGAAGACAGCGACCTCTGGTACATGCTCTACCGGTTCCGCGACATCACGACGCTCGAGCAGTGGGACACCTCGACGCAGCGTCAGTGGTGGCTCGATTCGGGGCGCCCGTTCGCCCGCGAGGAGCGCGTGGAGCGACGCACCGGGATCGAGGGGTGGTTCGACGCCCCGTTCGGCTCGACGACGGATGCCGGGACCCAACCCGTGCAGCAACCGGTCCCGTCCGCTCCCCCGCGGTGGAAGCAGGCGGTGACGATCTGGGTCGGGTTCTTCCCCACCAACCTGCTGGCCTCTTGGCTGCTGGGCTTCGTGCCCGGTTTCACCGAGGTGCCCCTGGTGCTGCGCGTGCTCGCGACCACCCTCATGCTCACGCCCGTCATGACCTACGCGGTGCTCCCGTGGGTCACCCGCCTGCTGCGCCCCTGGCTGCAGCGCCCGCCCCGCCCGAGAAAGGCCTCGTCATGACCGCCGACCCCACCGGACACCGCTTCCCCCTGCGCACCGACCACGCGTCCGCCGAGATCGCCCAGGTGGGCGCGGCGCTGCGGGCGCTCACGGTCGACGGCGTCGACCTGGTTCCGCGTTACGCCGACGACGCACCCACGCCCGCGGCATCCGGCGTCGTGCTGGTCCCCTGGCCGAACCGCATCCGCGACGGCAGGTACACCTTCGACGGGGTCGAGCGGCAGCTCGCCATCAGTGAGCCCGCCCTCGGCAACGCCAGCCACGGGTTGTTGCGCTTCGGCACGTACCAGCCCATCGAGCACACTGCGGATCGCCTCGTTCTCGGCGCCGACGTCGTTCCGCAGACCGGATACCCGTTCCACCTGCGCACCCGGGTGACGTTCGCGCTGCAGCCCGATGGCCTGCACGTCACGCACGTCATCGAGAACGTCGGAGCGACGGTCGCCCCGGTCGCGCTCGGCGTGCACCCGTACCTGCAGATCGGCGGGGTCGACACCGCCGATCTCGTCGTGCAGTCCACCGGCACGACCACGCTCGTGCTCGACGACCGCAAGATCCCGGTCGACGAGGTGTCGGTAGACGAGACGAACGACCTGCGCGCGGGCCGACGCCTGGGCGACGCCTCGCTCGACAACGGCTACCGCGGTCTCGAGCGCGACGCCGAGGGCCACGCGCGGCACACCCTGACCGCGCCCGACGGACGCGTCGTGGAACTCTGGCAGGACGACGGATTCCGTTGGGCGCAGGTGTTCACGACCGATCGGTACCCCGGCCAGCCCCTCGCTGTGGCGATCGAGCCGATGACCGCCCCGGCGAACGCCTTCGCCTCGGGACTCGACCTCGACACCCTCGATCCGGGGGCTTCGCTCACCCGGGAATGGGGCATCGTCTTTCACTCGTGAGCATTCCTTGTCCCCCATTTGGGGGACACGGAATGTGCAGATGATCAGGGATATCCTCAGGCAACCCCTTTCCCAATAACGCGCCGCGAACGTTACCATTCGAGTGACGGTTTCCGTCAAGGCCGGGGGCGGCCGAGGACCACGGTTCCCTCGGTTGATACCCGAATGAGCCGACGGGGGCCGAGGGTCCCGCGGTGTGGGGGGACGCTCGTTCCGTCCTGAGGAAAGATCCCCCGCCATGAGCACCGCGCTCCGATCCGCCGCCCCTTCCTCGCCCTCGATCCCGCGCCTGCGCCTGCGCCTGCGCGGAGTCGTCCGACGCCTCGACGCCGTGCCCACGATGCACGTCGGCGCTGCGGCGTTGATCGTCCTGGTGGGCGGCCTGCTGCTGTCGATCGCGACGACGAGCGACCCGCTGTGGTGGCAGCTGCACTTCAGCCAGTTGGGGACGTTCCACGACCTTTCGGCCGCATTCTTCAACAACACGCTCAAGGTCAGCGGAATGATCGTCGTGTATTTCGCCTTCCGCGTGCGCCGCGATGTCCGCCGCCTCGGTCGCGGACCGGTGCGCCGGGGAGCCGCGACCATCGCCTTCCTCTGCCTCAATGTCATCGGCGTGAATCTCGCCCTCGTCGGCTGCATTCCGCTCAACACCGACAAAGACCTGCACGACCGGGTCGCGGGTTCGATGGTGCTCGGCTTCCTGGCGCTGCTGCTCACCTCGCCCGTCCTGTTCCACCGCCTCGGCAAGCGCATGGCCATCAGCACGGGCGTCGCCCTGGTGTGGTTGGTCATCTCGATCGCACTGTTCGTGTCGGCGACGATCAACCTCGCCCTGTTCGAGACCATCGCGTGCGCCGCGATGTTCGCGTGGGCGGGCATGTTCACGCACATCCTCGCCTCGGCCCAGGCGACGGCCGTTCGAGCGCCGGATGCCGGGACCCCCCACGTCGTGCACCTCGCCCCCCGCCGCCGCGCGCACCGGTCGTCGATCGCGCGCCGCGCGGGCTCCGTCTCGTCGAGTGCCCGCGCACCGCGCCCCGGGGCCCTGGGAGCGGTGTCGGTCACCGAGGTCGGCCGCGCGTCGAGCACGACACCGCCGGTGCCGCTCGTCGCACGTGCTCTCGCCCCGGCGGGAGGCCTCGGGGCTTTCCGCCCCGAAGCCCGCGACACCTCGCACGCCACGGCATCCGTGGTTCAGGTCCCGATGATGCCCACGCTCACCACCCCGCCCGCGCCCGCGTCGAGCGACCGCGCCGCGTCGACAGCAACGTGCGGGGGCCCGGTGCCACGCCGACGTACGGTAACGGGCCCGGGCCGGGTCAGCGGCTCCCGCGCAGCTCTCGGCGGCTCAGCGGGTGGGCGTCGTCGGTCGGCGTCTCGTCGGACTCTTCCCCTCGGGCCGCCCGTCGCTCCCGGCGCCGCTCGCTTGCTCCCTCGATGAGGTTGTAGAGGGTCGGCAGCACGAGCAGCGTCAGGAACGTCGACGACACCAGGCCACCGATCACCACGACCGCCAACGGCTGCGAGATGAATCCGCCGTGGCCCGTGATGCCCAGAGCCATCGGCACGAGCGCGAAGATCGCGGCGAGCGCGGTCATGAGGATGGGGCGCAGACGCCTGGCCCCGCCGACGATGGTCGCGTCGCGCACGCTGAGTCCCCGTGCCCGGTACTGGTTGACCAGGTCGATGAGCACGATGGCGTTGGTGACGACGATCCCGACGAGCATGAGCGCACCGATCATTCCGGCCACACCCAGGGGCACCCCGGTGATGAGCAGCATGAGGATGGCGCCGGTCGCCGCGAACGGCACCGACACGAGAAGCTCGAGCGGCTGACGCAGCGACTTGAAGGTCGCGACCATGACGACGTAGACGATCAGGATCGCCGCGAGCAGGGCGAGGCCGAGCTGGCTGAAGGCGTCCTGCTGGTCGGTCACGGCACCGCCCACCTCGGCGGTGGCCCCCTCGGGCAGCTGCAGGTCGGCGAGGGCCGAGGTGACGCTGGCCGATGAGCTGCCGAGGTCGTCGGTGGTGGGGGTGACGGTGATGGTGGCGGTGCGCAGCCCCCGCGACGTCGTGATCGACGGCGGAGTCTGGCTCTCTTCGACGGTCGCGATCTCGTCGAGGCGCACCGGGCCGCTCGCCGTGGGGATCTCGAGCGCGCGCAGGTCGTCGATCGTGGCGGGCGGGTTCGCGGCGGCGAGGTACACCGTCACCCCCCGACCGTCGAGCTCGACGGTGCCGGCCTGGCGGGGCTGCTGCGTGTTCGACACGAGGGCGCCCACGGCGCGCTCCGACAGGCCGCGCTCGGCCGCCGCGTCGCGGTTCACGCGCACAGAGACGAACGGGAGCGACGCCGACAGGCTGCTGGTGACCTGACCGATGCCGTCGCGTCCCTGCAGACCGTTCACGACCGCATCGCTGGCCTGCTGGAGCGATGACGAGTCGGCCGAGGTGACGTCGACGGTGATGGCGGTGGAACCGAAGCCCCCGCCCGAGGCCGCGACCTCGATCTCACCGGCGTCGGTGAGGGCTTCGAGCTCGGTGCGCACGCGTTCGCGCAGGTCGACCTGATCGACGCCCGACTGCGAGGTGATCGAGTACGTGATCCCCGACCCGCCGCCCGAGAAGGCGTCGCGCAGCGCCGATCCGCTCGAGCCGATCGAGGTCTGCACGGTCTCGACCCCGTCGGTGTCGAGCAGCACGGCCTCGACTTTCTGCGCGGCCGCGTCCTCGGCATCCAGGCTGGGGGCGGAGCCGATCTTCTGGGTGACGGTGAAGGTGTTCTGGCCCGAGTCGCCGAGGAAGTCGGTCTTCAACAGGGGCACGGTGGCGAGGGTGCCGCCGAGCACGAGCACGGCCAGCAGAAGAGTCACTCCCGAGTGCTTCAGCGTCCAGCTCAGCACCGGCACGTACGCCTTCTGCAGGCGCGAGGGCGGGGCATCCGGAGCTTCGGGGTCGATCGCGTTGCCCTCCGCGTCGCGGACCACCTTGCCGGGCCGCAGGAACCACGACGCCAGCACGGGCACGATCGTCAGCGACACCAGCAGCGACGCGGCCATCGCGATCGTCACGGTCAGCGCGAACGGGCGGAACAGCTCACCGGTGACGTCACCGACGAACGCGATGGGCAGGAACACCGCGACGGAGGTGATCGTGGATGCCGTGATCGCGGCCGCCACCTCGCGCACCGCGCGGATGATCGTGGGGATCTTGTCGGCGTCTCCGACGTAGTGCCGTTTGATGTTCTCGATCACGACGATGGAGTCGTCGACGACGCGGCCGATGGCGATGGTGAGGGCGCCGAGGGTCAGGATGTTCAGGGAGTACCCGAAGGCCTGCAGACCCACGAAGGTGATGAGCACGCTCGTGGGGATCGAGATCGCCGTCACGAGCGTCGAGCGCACCGACATGAGGAACACCAGGATCACCACGACGGCGAAGACGAGGCCCAGAAGGCCCTCCTGCGCGAGCGCCTCGATGGACTGCTGCACGAACGGCGCCTGATCGAAGACGACGGTGAACGTCGCGCCCTCACCGAGGGAGCTCTCGAGGGCGGGCAGGGCCGCGAGCACTCCGCGCGAGACATCGACGGTGTTGGCGGCGGGGAGCTTGGTGACGGCGATGGTGAGCGCCGGCTGCCCGTCGACGCGAGAGAGCGTCGTGACCGGGTCGGTCTGCAGGGCGACCGTCGCGACGTCGCCGATGGTCGTGCGACCCGCCTGGAACTGCGACGCGTCGCTCGGAACGAGGGGAAGGGCGGTGATCTCGTCGACGCTGGTGAGCTTGGTACCTGTCTGCACCGTCAGGGTCTGGTCGTTCTGCGTGAGCGAACCACCGGGGAACAGCACGCCGTTGGCGTCGAGGGCGTCGGTGATCGACTGCTGGCTGAATCCCCGCTCGCCGAGCCGGGTGGCATCCGGGGTGATGGTCACGCGCTGGCCGATGCCGCCGACGATCTGCGCCCCGTTGACGCCGTCGACGTCTTCGAGGTCGGGCACGACGCTCGTCTCGAGGGTGGCCTGGGTGGCCTGGGCATCGGTGAAGCCGGTGACCGCCAGCTGGATGACGGGGAAGTCGTCGATGCTCGCCGAGGCGACGGTGGTGTCGGCCGACTCGGGCAGCTGGTCGTTGATGCGCGCCATCGCCGCGAGGATCTTCTGCTGGGCGGCGGCGAGGTCGGTGCCGTAGGTGAACGACGCCGACACGATCGACGAGTTCGTCGTGCTCGTGGCGGTGGTCGACTCGAGCCCCTCGACCCCTCGGATCGCGTTCTCGATGGGCGTCGACACATCGGCCTCGACGACCTCGGGCGAGGCACCGGGATAGGTCGTCACGACCGCGAGCTGGGGGAACTCGATCGAGGGGATGAGCTCCTGCTTGAGGCTCGTCAGCGCGAGCCCGCCGAAGATCGCCGCCACGATGGTGACCAGGGCGATGAGGGCGCGGTTCTTCAGGCTCAGAACGGCCAGATACGACACGAAGCACCCTTCGGGGGTCGAGTTTCGATACAGAGATGTATCGACAGTAAGTATCACACGGGCCTTCCCCGCGGGATCCGTCCCGATGGCCGCGATGCGCAGAAGGCGGCGTGCGACGCGGGCGGTGACCGGCCGCTGATCCCCGACGAGGCCGCCGAGCCCGTGAGGGCCGGGCCCCTCAGAAGAGCGAGCCGAGCGCGAGACCCGCCGCCGCCGCAAACAACGACCCCGCGAACGAGACCGCGGCGTAGTTCGTCGCGGTGCGTCCGCGGCCTTCCTCGGCGAGCAGCACCGTCGTCACCGCGACGGCGCTGAAGGTCGTGTACCCGCCCAGCAGCCCCGTGCCCACGATCCAGCGCCACGCCTCGTCAGCCGGGAGCATGCTCAGGATGCCGAGCACGAACGCGCCCGAGACGTTCACCACGAGGATCCCCCAGGGGAAGCGCTCGCCCGTCACGCGTCGCACCGCCGTGTCGAGGAGGAACCGCAGGGCCGCACCGACCCCGCCGGCGAGGGCCACGGCCACGAAGACGAGGGGATTCATCGCTGCCGCCGTCCGCCGCGGCCCCACATCAGGCCACCCCAGGCCGCCGCGGTCCCGAGCACGACCGTGCCCACGCCCCACCACAGCATGGCCGGTCCGGCCGCCTCCACGGCGAGCGCACTGTACGTCGTGAACCCGCCGAGCACCCCGGTGCCCACGAACAGCTGCACGCGCTGCGCGCGCGCGGATCCCGGCATCCGGGACCTCCAGCCGAACAGCACACCGATCGCGAACGCCCCCACGACGTTGATGATGGGCACCAGAGCCGGGCCGAGGTCGTCACCGAGCGCCAGGGTGACACCGGCGCGGATCACCGTGCCGATGGCACCGCCGACGGCGACGAGGACGACGTCACGCCACATGCTCACCGCGCCACCTTACGCCCGTGACCCGCGCGCGCACGTGAGCTCACTCCCCGAGGATCAGACGCCGGATCGCGGCATCCTTCGACCCACCCAGTTCCATCGTGCGTCCCTTGCGGTACAGCGAGAAGACGCGGGGGTCGATGTAGCTCGACCGGGCCACGGCGGGAGTGTTGCCCAGCGCCTCGGCGGTCGCGCGCACCGCGGCGATCTCGGCCTTCTTGCGCTCGTTCTTGCCTCCGACCGCGCCGACCTTCGCGAGCGATTCCGCGGCGAGGATCGTGCCGCGCAGCGTGCGGAAGTCCTTCGCGCTGAACGGCCCGCCCGTCAGCGAGCGCACGTACGCGTTGACGTCACCGGGCGTGAGCGGAACGCGGCGGCGCCCGCGTGTATAGCTGAGCAGAGCCGCGCGCGAGCGACCGAGCGCCAGCTCCTCGACGAGCGAGGCAAGCTCTTCGTCGTGCAGCGTCAGATCGGCGCGCTTGCCGCTCTTGGCCGGGAACGAGAGGCGGATCATGTCGCCCTCGACCGTCGCATCGCGGCGCTGCAGGGTCGTGAGGCCGCGGCTGCCGTTCGTGACGAAGTAGCGGGCGTTGCCGACGCGCGGGGCGACCAGGTCGAGGAAGCGGAACGACACCGCCAGCACCCGCTCGCGGTCCCCCTCGCTGCGGCGCAGCGATTGCGTCACGCGCGCTCTTGCCCGCGGCAGCGACTCGGCCAGCTGCAGAGCACGCGCGAACTTGCCCTTGTCCTGTCGTTTCGACCAGTCGGCGTGATACGTGTACTGCCGGCGTCCGGCCTCGTCGGTCCCGACGGCCTGGATGTGGGCGTTCGCGTCTCTCGCGATCCACACCTCACGCCACGCGGGAGGGATGACCAGACCCCGCGCGCGCTCCGAATCGCGCTCGGGCGCGGCGGCACCCGTGTGATCGACGAACCGGAAGCCCGTGCCCGATCGGACCCGCCGATAGCCCGGGTCCTCGTAGGGGCGTACGCGCAGAAGGCGCGGCATGCGTCAGTGGTCGCGGAGCATGTCGATCAGCTCCGCCTTCTTCTTGCCCGAGTAGCCGGTGAGTCCGAGCTCCTTCGCCCTCGCTCTCAGCTCGGCGACGGTGCGGTCCGCATAGTTCTCGGCCTTCCCGCCCGTCGCCCCCACCGAGCCGCGGCCCCGGGCCGCCGCCGCGTTGGAGATGCGGGCGGCCTTCTCTTTCGAGTCGCCCTGAGCGCGCAGGGCCTCGTAGAGATCGGGGTCTTTCACGCTGCGCGATCCTCGCCCTTCCGGCATGGCCGCCTCCCTCCGTCGGAGCACCGACGCTACGACCCGCCGGGTACGGGGTCTGTCGGGGTTGACACGGCGCGGCCGAGCGACCGTGTTATCGCGCGCGAGCCCGGCTAACAGCGGACTCATAGGATCGTCAACCCCCGCGCGGTCATCCGAGGGGTGGTGACACGGTGGAATCAACCACTCGCCGGTTCCGTGTTTCGACGCGGGCACAGCATCCGCGTCTCGACGCGGACACAGCAAGGAGTCCCCCCATGAACATCTTCCTGATCATCATCATCGTCGCCGCGATCGTCATCGCCGTGGTCAGCGGACTGAGCCAGGCCGCGAGCTTCCTGCTCTGGATCGCGATCATCGTCGGCCTCATCGCCCTCATCGTGCTGTTGTTCCGCCTCATCAGCGGTCGCAAGCCCGTCTGACTCACCGAGGAGCGGCGCGTTTCGGGTGCGCGCCACCCCTCTCCCCCGGCGGGTTCCCCCGCCCCGGATGCCACGTCCTCGATGAGGGCGTGGCATCCGTGTTTTCGCGGGGCGGCGCTGCCGCGCGAGCTGAGAGCCCGTCGACCCCCGGGCGACCCTGCGCGATCACCGCACGGGGTCTTGACGAACTCGCGATATATCTCGATACTGTGCTTAACGCGATATATCGCGAGTGAGGAGCACCAGCATGGAGAAATGGATCGTCCATCCCGGCGAGACCCGCGTCATCGACATCGAGTCGCTGCGCGAACTCAAGATCGGCCTCGTCGGCGGACAGGTCGACGTCATCGCGCATGACGAGCCCGACGCGCGCATCGAGGTGCACGGCGTCACCGTCAAAGACCTGCGCATCGAGATGATCGACGGCCGCCTCGAGATCGACCACCCGCAGCTGCGGTGGGACAACTTCCTCGAGGTGTTCCGCAACTTCGGCGCCGGCGGCCCCAAGGCCGAGGTCAGCGTCGCCGTTCCCCGTACGGTCGCCCTCACCCTCGGCGTCGTCAGCGCGAGTGCACTCGTCTCGGGCCTGCGCACCGACGCCCGCCTCAACACGGTCTCGGGCGACATCATCGTCGACGGCCTCGTCGGCGACGTCACCCTCAACGCCGTCTCGGGCGACGTGCAGGTGCGCGAGCTCGAGGGCGCCCTCAGCGCCAACAGCGTCTCGGGCGACGTGGCCGTCACCGGCGCCGTCACCAAGGCGTCGATCGACACCGTCTCGGGCGCGATGCTCGTCGACTCCACGGGTGCGACCCAGTCGATCAGCCTCAACTCCGTCAACGGCACCGCCACCGTGCGCCTGGACCGCTCGCTGCCCGCGAACTACGTCTCCCGCTCGGTGAGCGGGCGCGTGCAGATCGACGGTCACGTGCGTTCGGGCTCCGGCCCGACCAACTACACCGGCTCGACCGGCACCCTCGCGGGGTCGTTCGTCGACGTGCGCGCGAACACCGTCTCGGGCGAGATCACGGTGCTACGCCGCGGCATCTCGGGCCTGCGTCCCGAGGAACTCGCCGGAGAGGAGGAGTGGTGATGAGCCCCGTCTTCTCGCACGGCGACCTTCGCCTCTACATCCTGAGCCTGCTCGACGAATCGCCCCGGCACGGATACGACCTCATGCAGGCACTCGGCGAGCGCACCGGCGGCACCTACTCGCCTTCGGCCGGCACCATCTATCCGCGTCTGGCGAAGCTCGAAGAAGAAGGCCTGGTCACCAAGACCGTCGACGGCCGCAAGACGGTCTACGAGATCACCGACGCCGGTCGCGCCGAGGTCGCCTCCCGCGCGGGCGACCTCGAGGGCATCCAGGCGGGGTTGGCCGACAGCGTCCGGCTCATCGCCGACGAGGTGCGCGGCAGCGTGCGCGACGCCATGCGGAGCCTGCGCGCCGACCTCGCCGCCGCATCCCGTGAGGAACGCGAGCACGCGCAGTCCGCCCCCGTCGACGACGCCCGTTCCCGCAGTCGCGAGCAGCTGTCTCGCGCCGATGCGGCGATCAACGAGTTCCGCGGGCGCGTGCGCTCGGAGCTTCGGGCGCACGTCTCGCGCGGCGGCGAGCTCGCGGCATCCGGAGTCGACGACATCGAGACGGCGCTGCGCCAGGCGTCCGACGCGGTCACCCGCGCCATGCGCGGCTGACGCGTCAGCTCTCCCAGGGCAGTTGCTCCTCGGGGCCGGCCGCCTCGCTCACTGGAACCACCAGCACCGGACGGTTCTGCCGGTGGGTGAGCCGGGCGGCCACGGAGCCCGTGAGGAACTCGCGCAGCGACTCGCCCAACCCCCGCTTCCGCGTTCCGACGACCAGCAGCGAGGCGCCGAGCTCGTCGGCGAGGCCGATCAACGCCAGAGCCGGGTCGCCGATCACCGGGCGCACGCGCCACGGCGTCGGATCGCCCGCGAGGATCTCGGTCGCTGCCCGCTGCACCTCGTCGAGCGCCGCCTGCGCCGCGGCTCCCGCCACATCGACGGTCGACGAGTGCACGTAGCCGTCGGGATCTTCGAACGCCACGAACCGGGTGGTGTCGACGTAGGCGATCACGAGTTCCGCCTGGGCGAGCGCTGCGTACCGAGCCGCTTCCCGCACGACTCGGGGGGACTGACCGGGCACGACGCCGGCGATCACCGGGCCGGAAGCCGTGTGCGGGAGAGGGGAGTCGGTCATGCGCGCGGGCCTTTCGTCGGTGCGGCCACGTCGCCGGCATCCCGCCCGACGGCTGGGGAGGAAGGCGCCGTGATATCCTGGGTGTTACTCTTACCGGCTCGGTCCGGAACCGCAATACGCAGGGCCCGAAGCACGGCCCTCGACGTCGATCGTGAGGGGGTCTCGCATGGGGCGTGGCCGTCAGAAGGCGAAGAACACCAAGATCGCCCGTGAGCTGAAGTACGACACCTATTCGGTGAACTACTCGGCTCTCGAGCGCGAACTGGGTGCACCCGAAGCGGGTGAAGACGCGTACGTCGACAAGTGGGCCGACGAGTACAGCGGCACCTACGAAGACGAGAAGGCGTAACGCCCGGGCGTCGTCACCATGTGGCGCCCGTACGGCGCTCCCAGGACTGCTCGATCGTCTCGCCACGCGAGACGATGAAGCCCGCCGGAATCACGAGGATCACCGCTGCGCCCAACAGGAGCAGTCCGGCGGTCCAGCCTCCGGTGAGCTCGTGGGTGACTCCGATCGCGAGGGGCATGAGCGCGGCGATGCCGTAGCCCACGCTCTGCACGAGCCCGCTGAGCGCGACCGCCGTGTCATGCGAGCGCGTGCGCAGGCCGAACAGCACCAGCACCATGGGGAACATCAGCGGGGGTAGCCCGATGAGCACGACCCAGAGAGTGGTGGCGAGCGTCGGGGCGAACAGCAGACCGGCGACCCCGGCGAGCCCGGCCCCCACCGCCACGACGTAGAACGGTGCCGTGCTGCGCATCCGCCCGACGAGCAGAGGAACGACGAGCGATACGGGCAGGCCCATGAACGAGAACAGGGCCAGCAGACTGCCGGCCTCGGCCGGTTCCACGCCCGCGACGTCGATGAGCAGCGGCGGGAGCCACGCGAAGAGGCCGTAGGCGACAGACGAGTTCACCGCGAACGTCGCCACCAGCGCCCACGTCTGCGGCACCCGCACGATGCGCGAGAGCACCGACGCACGCGGGGCCTCGACGATGTCGGCGCGCGACGCGCGGGCGCGCAGGCTCATCGCGATCCACGGCACCACCGCGGCCACGGCCACCACCGCCCACACGAGGAACGATCCGCGCCACCCGACCGCGTCGGCCAGGGGCACCGCGACGAGCGGGGGCGTGAAGGTCGCGACGGCCATGGTCGTGGAGTACACCGTCGTCATCACGCCGATCCGCGTGGGGAAGTACTTCTTGACCACCGCCGGCAGCAGCACGTTCGCGATCCCGACGGCCCCGAAGACCCCCGCGGTCGCCGCCAGCAGGCTGAACGCGTCGATCGCGGCCGCCCGCAGGCCGAGCATCGCGGCGGCGACCACCGCGGCCACCAGCACCAGGCGCTCCAGACCGATCCGTCGCTCGATCGCCGGGGTGACGGTGCCGGCCAGCGCGAACGCCACCGGGGGCGCCGTGCCGATGAGGCCCACGATCGCCGCGGGCACGTCGAAGTCGCGCTGGATCGTCGTGAGCAGCGGTGACAGCGACGCCACGGCGATGCGCAGCGTCAACGCGAGCAGAACGATGGCGGCCGCGGCGAGCGCGGCCATCCCCGCCCGGCGCGGGGTCACGACTCCTGGCTGCCCTCGACCCAGGCGAGGTATTCCGGCGACACGGTGCCGGTGACGTACCGGCCGTCGAAGCAGCTCATGTCGAGGTCGACCAGGTCGGTGCCCTCCATGATCGCGGCCTTGAGGTCGTCGACCTCCTGGTAAACCAGGTAGTCGCAACCGAGTTCCTCGGCGATCTCGGGGATCGTGCGGTTGTGCGCCACGAGCTCTTCCCGCGAGGGCATGTTGATGCCGTACACGTGCGGGAAGCGCACGGGAGGAGCGGCCGAGGCGAACGTCACGCTCTTGGCCCCGGCATCCCGTGCCATCTGGATGATCTCGCGGCTCGTCGTGCCGCGCACGATGGAGTCGTCGATGAGCAGGACGTTCTTGCCCTTGAACTCGCTCGACATCGCGTTGAGCTTTTGGCGCACGCTCTTCTTGCGCACCGCCTGGCCCGGCATGATGAACGTGCGGCCGACGTAGCGGTTCTTGTAGAAGCCCTCGCGGTACTCGATGCCCAGCTTGCGCGCCACCTGCATGGCGGCGGGGCGCGAGGAGTCGGGGATCGGCATGACCACGTCGATGGTGCCGGTGGGGGTGTACTTCGCGATCGTGTCGGCCAGGCGCTCACCCATGCGCAGTCGCGCCTCGTAGACCGAGATGCCGTTCATGATCGAGTCGGGTCGGGCGAGGTACACGTACTCGAACGAGCACGGTGCGAGCGTCGACTGCGTCGCGCATTGCTGCGCGTGCAGCGTGCCGTCGAGCGTGATGAACACCGCCTCGCCGGGCTCGACGTCGCGGACGACCTCGAAGCCGGCGTTCTCGAGCACCAGGGATTCGGATGCCACGATCCACTCGTCGCGCGGCTCGCCGCCGGGGACCTCCGGCGCGGGACGCTTGCCGAGGATGAGGGGGCGGATGCCGAACGGGTCGCGGAACGCGAGCAGACCGTAGCCCGCGATGAGGGCGATCGAGGCGTACGAGCCCTCGACGCGCTCGTGCACGCGCCCCACCGCGCGGAACACCTGCGCGGGGTCGAGGTCGGGTCCGGTGATCTCGGACTGCAGCTCGGAACCGAGGATGTTCACGAGCAGTTCGGTGTCACTGCTGGTGTTGAGGTGCCGGCGGTCCTTGTGGAAGAGCTCGCCGGTCAGCTCGCGCGTGTTCGTGAGGTTGCCGTTGTGCACGAGGACGATGCCGTAGGGCGCGTTGACGTAGAAGGGCTGCGCCTCTTCTTCGTTCGACGCGGTGCCCTTGGTGGCGTATCGGACGTGGCCGAGGCCGATGTCGCCCAGCAGCGCGCGCATGTCGCGCGTGCGGAACGCCTCGCGCACCTGGCCGCGGGCCTTGTAGATGTGGAAGACGCCGCTGGACTCGGCCGTGGCCATGCCCGTCGAATCCTGACCCCGGTGCTGCAGGAGCAGAAGCGCGTCGTAGATCTCTTGATTGACCGGGCCCTGCCCGGCCATGCCGACGATGCCGCACATGGGGTGTTAGCTCGCTCCGTTCGCCGGCGCACCGGCATCCGCGTAGGTTCCGACCAGGCGCACGGCGCCTCCGTCGACGCCCTTCGCGCCCTGTTCGAATTCTCCGTCGGGGCGCGCGTCGTCGCGGACGACGCCGACCTGCCACGTGGCGATGCCGTCGGCCTGGAGCGCCGAGATCGTGGCATCCGCAGCCTCCGGCGCGACGACCGCGAGGAACCCGATGCCGAGGTTCCACGTGCCCTCGGTCGCGGTCAGCTCGAGCCCACCCATGTCGGCCAGCACGCGGAACACCGGCGACGGGCTCCACGTCGAGCGGTCGACGTCGACCCACGTGTTCTGCGGCAGCACGCGCGCGAGGTTGGCGGCGATGCCGCCGCCGGTCACGTGGCTGAGCGAGTGGATGCCGGAACCCGTGGCCCCGTCGTCGAGCAGGCGCAGGAGCGGCGAGGTGTACAGGCGCGTGGGCTCGAGGAGCGCTTCGCCCCACGTGCCGCCGAGCTCGGCCGACGCCCCGCCGTACGCGATGCCCGCGCCGGTGATGATGTGGCGGACGAGCGAGTAGCCGTTGGAGTGCAGACCGCTCGAGGCGAGGGCCAGCACGACGTCGCCGCTGCGCACGCGGTCGGCGCCGAGGATGCGGTCGGCCTCGACGACGCCGGTCGCCGCCCCCGCCACGTCGTAGTCGTCGATGCCGAGCAGGCCCGGGTGCTCCGCGGTCTCGCCGCCGACGAGCGCGGTGCCCGTCATGGCGCAGCCGCGCGCGATACCCGCGACGATGTCGGCGATGCGCTGCGGCACGACCTTGCCGCACGCGATGTAGTCGGTCATGAAGAGCGGGCGGGCACCGACCACGACGATGTCGTCGACGACCATACCGACGAGGTCTTCGCCGATCGTGTCGTGCTTGTCGATGGCCTGGGCGATCGCGACCTTCGTGCCGACGCCGTCGGTGCTGGTCGCGAGCAGGGGACGCGCGTAATCGCGCAGCGCGGAAGCGTCAAAGAGACCGGCGAATCCGCCGACCCCACCGAGCACCTCGGGCCCGTGCGTACGGCGCACGGCCGACTTCATCAGTTCGACGGCGAGGTCTCCGGCGGCGGTATCGACGCCTGCGGCGGAGTATGGGTTTTCGTGGGGAGCGGAAGCCACCGGAACAGACTACCCGGGGTGGACACGCGCGGGTGTCCAGTGCGGCGCGGCGGGGGGTGTGGGGCGGGTGGGTGGGGGCTGTGGCGTGGGGTCTCGTGACGAGCGGAGGGGCCCCACCGCCGGGCGACCGCGCACACGGGCCCCGCCCCCGATCCTCGGATGCGCCGCGCGCAAGGCCCATCCGCCCCCGACCTCGCGTCCTACAATGACGCCATGACGGGCGGCCAGCCGCAGTGGACGATCCGCGAGGACGCGGCGCAACCGGTGCTCGTCGCGCTCTTCCTGCGCCAGGTTCTCGGCATCCGGTCCCCCGAGGAACTGCCTGCTCTGCGGCGCGTTCCGCCGTCGACGGTCGGGGAACGTACGGATGCCGCGCAGTCCCAGCTCGAGCGGGAGTGGCGCGAGTACTGGGCGATGACGGTCGAGCCGCAGGCGCACCCCTCCCCCGTGCCGCTCGAACTGGTCGACGGGTTCGAGACGCTCGTCGCGCTTCCCGTGGAGGGTGCCGATGCCCTGCGGCACGAGATCGTCGCCCACGCCGACGACGCCGTCGACTACGCCCGTCATGCCCACGACCGGTACTCCCGCGAGGCGGCGGCGCGTCCGGGGGTGTCCTACCGGGCCTATGCCAGCGCGATCGCCGCGCACGAACGCGTCGTCGGACGCCGCGCGCACTCGTTCGAACTGAACGTGCAGGTGCTCCCGCTGACTCAGCGCGGGGTGTGGTGGATCGGCTCGCTCACCGTGGCGGTGACCGACGGGCTGCGGGGGGACGTCGCGGCATTCGACACCGCGATCCACCCGATCATCGCGGAACTGGCCTGATCAGGCCCCGTGCCGCTCGTGGTCGACGATGACCTGACGCGTACGGCTGCCCACGGTGCGCTCGAAGATCAACGCGACGACGGCCCCGACGGTGCACCCGACGACGATGCAGATGAGCGCCGTGAAGCCGAACACCTGAAGCTCCGAGTACACCACCTGCGTGTACGGGCTCATGCCGCTGCCCTGGATGGCGAAGGTCAAAACGAGCGCGACCAGGATGCCGATGAAGGCCCCCGCCGCGAGGAAGACACCGTACTTGGGTGCGCGGCGCACGCTGACCGTCTCGATGTCATCGCGCACGGGAGACGGTCGTTCGGGGGCGGGCTGCTCGGCCATACCCCTATTCTCCCACCGCGGCGCGTCGGACGGGTCGCGCATGCCTCGCCGACGTGACACCGCATGGCGCACGGCCTGCGGCGCACGAGTAGGTCGACCGCGCCCCGCGTCAGCGCGCGAGCGCGCGCGGGGGCGCCGTCGAGCCGCGCACGATGAGCTGCGACGGCAGCACGGTCTCGCCGATCGACGCCGCGCCCACCATCGCCTGCAGCAGCAGGTCGACCGCGAGGGCGCCGGAGCGCGCGATGGGCATGCGCACCGTCGTGAGGCTGGGCGTGACGGCACCGGCGAGGTCGATGTCGTCGATGCCGACGATACTGACGTCGTCGGGGCACACACGGCCGAGCTCGGCCATGCCCGCCTCGAGGCCCAGGGCGACCAGGTCGTTGTAGGCGATCACGGCGGTGGCGCCGCTGGCCGCGGCGGCGGCAGCGCCCGCGCGTCCGCCCTGGATGGAGGCTGCGTGGTGGCTCAATCTCGACAGGCGGATGCCGAAGCGTTCGCAGGCGCGAGCCACGGCGCCGGCCCGCTGTTCGTCGGCCCATGAGCCGTGCGGCCCCGACGCGTACGCGACATGGTCGTGGCCGAGGGCCGACAGGTGCTCCACCGCCTGCGTCGGTCCTCGCTCGGCATCCATCACCACGCACGGGGCACCGGCCAGGACGCGGTTGATGACGACGTGCGGAGTGTCGCCGACCAGCGAGAGGACCTCGGCCTCGGGCAGTCGCGGCGAGCACAGCAGCAGACCGTCCGTACGGCCCGCGAGCTCGATCGATTCCCGTTCGCGGCGCAGGTCTTCGTCGGCATCGAACAGCACGATGCGGTGACGACCGTGCCACGCCTGGCCCTGGATGGCTTTGAGCAGGGTGGCGTACACGGGGTTGGCCGCGTCGGGGACGACCACCGCGATCGTGCGGGTGCCCGTGGCCACCTGGGGGGTGGCGTAGCCCAGCTCGACCGCGGCGCGCCGGACACGGTCCAGCGTGGCGGGGGCGAGGCGGTCGGGTTCGCCGAAGGCGCGCGACGCGGTGGCGATCGACACGCCCGCGTGCCGTGCCACCTCCGTGAGGTTCGCCGCCATGTCCACCCCCTTACCTCTGTCGTCCCATCATCGGGCATGCGGTCGTGAAAAAGGTTGACAAGTTTGTACAAACACAGCACACTGCTTTCATGCCGATCATCGACGATCCCCTCATGGCGAGCCTTCCCGCGTCGCCGGGAGCCCGCGCGTGACCGCCCGACTGCGCCGCGACGCGCCGACCTCGACGGCCTCCCTGCCCGACGCCCCCGCCACCGCCGGGATCGTCCACCTGGGCCTCGGCAGCTTCCACCGCGCCCACCAGGCCGTGTACACCGCCGCAGCAATGCGCGCGGCAGGCGGCGACTGGGGCATCGTCGGCGTCGCCTCGCGCTCGCGCCGCGTCGTCGACGCCCTGCACGCTCAAGACCACCTGTACACCGTCGCGACGATCTCGCCCACCGGCACCACGCTCGAGATCCCGGGGGCGCACACCGATTCGTACGTCGCCGCCGACGACCCGGCACGCGTCGTCGCCGACCTCGCCGACCCCCGCATCCGCATCGCCACCCTCACGGTGACCGAGAACGGGTACAGCTACTCGCCCTCGACGCAGCGCCTCGACGTCGACGACCCGATCGTCGCGGCCGACCTGCGCGGCGGCGACCCCCGATCGAGCATCGGGCAGCTCGCCCGCGGCCTTCAACGTCGCGCCGCGGCCGGAGGAGAGCCGATGTCGATCCTCAGCTGCGACAACCTGCTCTCGAACGGCTCCCACACCGAGAAGCTCGTCCGCGCCTTCCTGCAGGAGCTGCCGGATGCCGAGGGCGCCGATGCACTGACCTACCTCGACCGCGCGGTGACCTTCCCCTCGAGCATGGTCGACCGCATCGTCCCCGCCACCACCCCGGAGTTCGCCGATCGCGTGGCCGGCCTGCTGGGCGTCCGCGACGACGTACCCGTCCCCGCCGAGCCGTTCACGATGTGGGCGATCGAAGACCGCTTCGCCGGCGGCCGACCCGCGTGGGAGGCCGGTGGTGCCGTCTTCACCGACGAGGTCGGCGCCTACGAGCAGCTCAAGGTGCGCCTGCTCAACGGCACGCACTCGCTCATCGCCTACCTCGGCGCGCTGCGCGGCGTGCCCACGATCCCGGATGCCATCGCCCTCCCCGACGTCGAGGCCGCCGCCGCGGCCGTCCTGCGGCACGAGTACGAGCCGTCCGTGACCGCGCCCCGGGGTGTCGACATCGAGCAGTACGAGCGCGAGCTCTTCTCCCGCTGGGGCAACAGCGCGCTGGGGCACCGCACGAGCCAGGTCGGCTCCGACGGATCGGTCAAGCTCGGCCAGCGCATCCCCGGCCCGGTGCGGCACGCCCTCGATGGTGGCGGGTTCCCGCACCTGATCGCGCTCACCGTCGCGGCCTACCTGGCCTGCATCGCCCCGCCCGCCGGCTTCGATCCCGGTCCGCACGCGGCGGCCATGACCGACCCGGCGCGCGCGCGCCTCACCGCCGTCGCCACCCGCGGTGGCCGCGACCTCGCCGCCCGCGCGATCGTCGAGCTCCAGCTGTTCGGCGAAGACCTCGCGCACCGCACCGCCTTCATCGACCGCGTCTGCGACCTTCTCGACACGATCGTCGAGCGGGGCGTCGACAGTGCGATCACCGACGCCCTCGCGGCATCCGACGCCCTGGCACCGACCACCCCCTGACCCATCCGCGCCCACCCGGGCGCACAGACTCGAAGGAGACGCGATGAAGCTTCTCGCAATCCACGCCGCGGAGGACATCCGCTGGGAAGACCGTCCCACCCCCGAACCCGGCGACGGCGAGGTGCGGCTGCGCGTGCGCTACGTCGGCATCTGCGGATCGGACCTGCACTACTACTTCCACGGCAAGAACGGTGAGTACGCCGTCCGTGAGCCCCTGACACCCGGTCACGAGCTGTCGGCCGAGGTCGACCTCGACCCCTCCGGGCGCCTCGCCCCGGGCACGCCGGTCACGGTGCACCCCGCCCGATTCGGACCGTCCGTCGAGGGCTTGGAGGACCGCCCCCACCTGCGCGCCGGGGGCGACTACCTCGGCAGCGCCGCGGGCTTCCCCCACCGCCAGGGTGGGGCGGCCGAGCTGATCGTCGTCGAGGACCACATGGTGCGCGTGCTGCCCGAGGGGCTGACCCTGGAGCGGGCGGCCCTGGCGGAACCCCTCGCCGTCGCGATCCACGCCGTGAGCTTGGCCGGCGACCTCGCCGGTCGACGCGCCCTGGTCATCGGCTCCGGCCCCATCGGCCTGCTCGTCGTCGCCGCCGCCGTGAACGCGGGCGCTGCGGTCGTGGGCGCCAGCGACGTGCGACCCGAGCCCCTCGAGCGAGCCCGCGCCCTCGGCGCCGCCGAGACGTTCCTCGTCGGCACCGACGCGATCGCGCCCGAGTCGTTCGACGTCGTCTTCGAGTGCTCCGGCGTGGGCGTCGCCCTGACCCAGGCGATCCGCGCGGCCCGCCGGGCGGGCACCGTCGTGCAGGTCGGCATGCTCCCCGACGCCGAGATCGGGGTGAACCTCGCGCCGATGCTCGCCAAGGAGCTCACCCTGCGCGGCGCGTTCCGCTTCTCGACCGAGATCGACGACGCCATCGACCTCCTCGCATCCACCGATGCCCTCGACGCCGTCGTCTCGCACGTCATCCCCGCCACCGACGCGGTCGCCGCGTTCGCCACGGCGCGCGACTCCTCGGCATCCGCCAAGGTCCTGCTCTCCCTCTGACACCCGACCCGTCATCACTACAAAGGAGTAATCCGATGAGCAACTCTTCCGCCCCCGGCGTCGATGCCTCGACGTCACCGCCCGTCGTCAAGAGGTCGACCGGCGATCTTGCCCGCGCCGCCGTCTCGGGGTGGCTCGGCACCGCGCTGGAGTTCATGGACTTCCAGCTGTACTCGCTGGCCGCGGCCCTCGTCTTCAGCCAGATCTTCTTCGCCTGAGGGGATGCCGCCATGGCCGTGGTGCTCGCGATGGCGACCTACGGCGTGGGCTACGTGGCCCGCCCGGTCGGCGCGTTCTTCTTCGCCCGCATCGGCGACAAGATCGGCCGCAAGCAGGTGCTGTTCTACACGATCCTGCTCATGGGTGCGGCGACCACCCTCATCGGCGTCCTGCCGACGTACGAGCAGGTCGGCATCCTGGCTCCGATCCTGCTGGTGATCCTGCGCCTCGCCCAGGGCTTCGGCGCGGGAGCGGAGATCTCGGGTGCGGGCGTCATGCTCGCCGAGTACGCCCCCGACAACCGCCGCGGCGTCGTCGCCTCGCTCGTCGCCCTCGGCACCAACTGCGGCACCCTGTTCGCCTCCGGCATCTGGGCGATCCTGCTCGCCGTGATGATGGAGAGCGACGTCATCGCGTGGGGCTGGCGCATCCCCTTCATCGGCAGCGCCATCATCATGCTCTTCGCCCTGTGGGTGCGCTTCAACCTCAAGGAGAGCCCGGTCTTCGAGGAGCGCACCGACGTCGTCGACGGCAAGGCGCTCTCGCGCGCCGAGCTGCAGAAGGTCGCCACCGAGACCAACGACGTCCGCACGCTCGAGTCGCTGCAGAAGAAGCCGATCAAGGCCGTCCTCGTGTCGTTCTTCCTGCGGTTCGGTCAGGCCGGCAACTCCGGCATCGTGCAGACCTACCTCATCTCGTTCATCACCATCACCCTCGCCATCTCGAAAGAGGTCGGCCCCGAGATCGTGATCGTGTCGTCGCTGATCGGCTTCATCACGATCCCGCTCGTCGGGTGGCTCGGCGACAAGGTGGGTCGCCGCCGGATGTACATCGTCATGTCGGCGCTGTCGCTCGTGCTGATCGTCCCGACCCTGCTGCTGATCAACTCCCGCGAGGTGGGCTGGATCTTCGTCGGCTACGCGCTGATCCACAACATCTCGGTGCTGGGTCTGGCATCCATGGAGAACATCTCGATCCCCGAGATCTTCGGCGCCCGCAACCGTTACACCCTCACCGCCGTCGTCCGCGAGATCGCGGCCATCATCGCGACGGGCATCGGCCCGGTCGTCGCCGCCGCCTGGGTGGCCGCCGTGACGGGCAGCATCATCCCGATCATGGTGCTGATGGGCATCTTCACCGCCTCGGCTCTGGTGGCCGCGCTCGTGGCACCCGAGTGGACCGGTCGCGACCTGCGGGATCCCCGCCCCGCGATGTGATCCCGCGCGGGCCCGCCCTCGTCGCGGGCCCGCTCCCGGGCGGGCTCGTGACGGCGAGCCCGCCCGTTCGCCGCCCCCCTCCCCTCTCGACCAGAAAGACCCCGCATGAGCATCGCCACCGTCGACGTCATCGTCACGAGCCCCGGCCGCAACTTCGTCACCCTCAAGGTCACCACGTCCGACGGTGTCGTCGGATGGGGGGATGCCACCCTCAACGGCCGCGAGCTGTCGGTGGCGTCGTACCTCTCGGACCACCTCGCGTCGATGCTCATCGGCCGCGACGAGGACCGCATCGAGGACACCTGGCAGTACCTCTACCGGGGTGCCTACTGGCGCCGCGGCCCCGTCACGATGGCCGCGATCGCCGCGGTCGACATGGCGCTGTGGGACATCAAGGCCAAGAAGGCCGGGATGCCGCTGTACCAGCTGCTCGGAGGGGCGAGCCGCGACGGCGTGCGCGTCTACGCGCACGCCTCGGGCACCGACTTCGCGGCCCTCTCGAACGCCATCACCGGCTACCGCGAGCTCGGCTTCACGGCCGTGCGCGTGCAGACCGGCGTTCCCGGACTCGGCCAGATCTACGGCGTCTCGGCCGCCGGCCCCGGTGTGCGCTACGACTACGAGCCGGCGAAGCGCTCCGGCGACCGGCCGGCCGAGGAGACCTGGGACACCCGTCAGTACCTGAACCACATGCCCGGGGTCTTCTCGCAGATCCGCGAGGAGTTCGGCACCGACCTGCGGATCCTGCACGACGGCCACCACCGCATGTCGCCGATCGAGGCCGCGCGCTTCGCGAAGGACATCGAGCCCTACGACCTCTTCTGGCTCGAGGACGCCACCCCCGGCGAGGATCAGACGGCGCTGCGCCTCATCCGCCAGCACTCCACCACCCCGCTCGCGATCGGCGAGGTGTTCAACACCGTCTACGACTACCAGACGCTCATCACCGAGCGCCTGATCGACTACGTCCGCTCGGCCGTCACCCACACCGGCGGCATCACCGCGATGAAGAAGCTGCTCGACTTCGCCGCGATCTACGGCATCCGCTCCGGCATCCACGGCCCCACCGACATCTCGCCCGTCGGCATGGCGGCGGCGCTGCACCTGGATCTCGCGATCCACAACTTCGGCATCCAGGAGTACATGCCGCACAACGAGCAGACGCTCGAGGTGTTCCAGACCTCCTTCACCTTCGACCGGGGCTTCCTGCACCCGGGAGACCAGCCGGGCCTCGGCGTCGAACTCGACGAGGAGGCCGCCGGTGCGTTCGAGTACACGAAGGCCTACCTGCCCGTGAACCGCCTGCTGGATGGGACCGTCCATGACTGGTGAGCTTCCGTTCCGCACCGTCTCGTCGAAGCTCGTCGTGGTCGCCCGCGCGTCCGCGGCCTCGGACTACGCACCGGTGCTCGCAGCCCTCGCCGAGGCGGGCGTGCAGAGCGTCGAGCTGACCCTCACGACGCCGGGCACGTTCGACGCCTTCGCCGAGCTGCGCGGGTCGTTCGACGGCGACCTCGGCATCGGCACGGTCACGAACTCCGACCAGCTCGAGCGCGCGATCGCCGTCGGCGCCGACTACGTCGTCACCCCGATCACCTCGACCACCCTCGTCGAGCACGCGGTCGCCGCCGGCATGCCGATCGTGCCAGGAGGACTCACTCCCACCGAACTGTTCGCCTCGTGGTCGGCGGGCGCCTCGGCGGTCAAGGTGTTCCCGGCCGGCCAGGTCGGCCCCGGCTACCTGAAGGATCTGCGCGGACCGTTCCCCGACATCGCCGTCGTCCCCTCGGGAGGGGTGGATGCCGACAGCGCGGCCGCGTGGCTCGCGGCGGGCGCGGTGGCGGTCAGCGTCGGCGGACCTCTGCTCGGCGACGCGTTCCGCGGTGGCGACCTGGGCGCGTTGCGCGCGAGGACCGAGCGGTTCGTCGCAGTCTGCGCAGGGGTCTCGGCGTGAGCGGCGCCTCCCCGGCGGTGCGGGCCTGCGCCGCGACCTCGGCGGTCGGCCGTTCCGGCGTCGCGCGCGCGGCTGCGGGGTCGGCCTGCGACGCGGGTGACGGCTCGTGACCCGCGTCGTCACCCTCGGCGAGACCATGGCGCTCGCCCGCACGACCGAGATCGGGTCGCTCCGCCATGCCGCGGGCCTCGCGCTCGGCATCGGCGGGGCCGAGAGCAACGTCGCCGTCGGGTTGCGGCGCCTGGGCGTCGACGCCGGGTGGCTCGGCCGCGTGGGCGACGATCCCCTCGGCGAGCGCATCGCGCGCGAGTTGCGCGGCGAGGGCCTCGACGTGCACGCGCTCGTCGACACCGATGCGCCCACGGGCCTCATGCTGAAGGAGCGTCCCTCCGCGGCATCCACCGCCGTCCACTACTACCGACGCGGTTCGGCCGGCTCGCGCCTCGCGCCCTCCGACATCCCCGCCGGATGGATCGAGGATGCCGACCTGCTCCACGTGACCGGCATCACGCCGCTGCTGTCGACCACGGCGCACGACACGGTGCTCGCCGCCGTCGATCGCGCCCGCGCCGCCGGTGTGCCGGTGAGCTTCGACGTGAACTACCGCTCCGCGCTGGCCGCCCCCGACGTCGCCGGGCCGATCCTGCGCGAGATCGCCGAGCGTTCGACGCTCGTGTTCGGCGGGGTCGAGGAGTTCGCCCTGCTGACCCCGGATGCCGCCGACTCCCTGCTCACGGCGGGCGTCGAGCAGGTGGTGGTCAAGCGCGGTCCCGCGGGAGCGGCGGTGTTCACCTCCGCGGGCGTCACCGAGGCGCTCGGCTTCGTCATCGACCCCCTCGACACCGTCGGCGCCGGAGACGCGTTCGTCGCCGGCTACCTCAGCGCCCACCTCGAGGGACTCGACGTCGCCGACACGCTCATGCGCGCCAACGCCTGCGGCGCCATGGCGTGCCTCGTGCCCGGCGACTGGGAGGCGGCCCCGACCCGCCGCGACCTGGTGCGGTTCCTCGCCGGTGGCGGCGACCCGGTCCGGCGCTGAGGAGGCGCACCCCTCGGCCCCCCGCGAGGACGCATCCGTTCGTCGAGACCGCACGTGTTCGTCCGCAATACCGTGCGGCCTCGGCGAACGAATGCGGTCTCGGCGCCAACCGGTGGCGTCCCGGCGCGAGCCGGGGGGGGACGGCGGGCGGGCGGGCGGGCCTAGGGCCGCAGCGGCAGCAGCGCGCTGATGTCGGCGCGCACGCCGGAGGCGACGATGCGGCCGGCGGTCACGGCATCCGCCCAGTGCTCCCGACCGGTGGCGACGGCGATCCAGGTGGCCGCGTCGGTCTCGACGACGTTGGGCGGGGTGCCGCGCGTGTGGCGGGGGCCCTCGATCACCTGCACCGCACCGAAGGGCGGTACGCGCATCTCGACGGAGTTGCCGGGAGCCTTCTCGACCAGGAGCTGCAGCAGGTAGCGCACGGCGGTGGCCGTCGCCGTGCGCGGGGCGTCACCCGCGGCCACGGCCGCGAGCGCCGCGCGGCCGTCACCGGTCTCGATTCGGCGGGGAGGCATGCCTCCACGGTACCCGCGCCGCCACCCCCGGGTGGCCCGGGCCGCCCATCCCCGGGACCCCCCCCAGTTGAGTGTCCAGGACACGCCGCATCGCCTCGAGCGAATGCGGCATGTCGTGGACACTCAACGGCGAAAGGCCCCGCTCGGTAGGCTGGCCGAGTGAGAATCCTGGTCCTCGGTTCGGGCGCGCGCGAGCACGCCATCATCCTCGCGCTGCGTTCCGAAGAGGCCTCGCACGCCATCTTCGCCGCGCCCGGCAACGCCGGCATCGCCCGCGAGGCCCACCTCGTCGACCTCGACCCGCTCGACCCGGCCGCCGTGCTGGTGTTCGCCAAAGCCGAGGCCATCGATCTCGTCGTCGTGGGACCCGAGGCACCGCTGGTCGCCGGTGTCGCCGATCCGCTGCGCGCGCACGGCATCCCCGTGTTCGGTCCGGGCAAGGCCGCGGCCCAGCTCGAGGGGTCGAAGACGTACGCGAAGCGGATCATGGATGCCGCGGGCGTGCCCACCGGACGCTCGGCGCGCGCGCACGACCTCGCCACCGTCGAGACCGCTCTCGACGAGTACGGCGCCCCGTACGTGGTGAAGGCCGACGGACTGGCCGCGGGCAAGGGCGTCATCGTCACCTCCGACCGCGAGGCCGCCCTCGCCCACGCCGAGACCTACCTGCCCACCGGTGCGGTGCTGATCGAGGAGTTCCTGTCGGGCCCCGAGGTGTCGCTGTTCTTCCTCAGCGACGGCGATCGCGTCGCGCCCCTCAGCCCCGCCCAGGACTTCAAGCGCCTGCGCGACGGCGACGAGGGTCCGAACACCGGCGGCATGGGGGCGTACTCCCCCCTCCCCTGGCTGTCGGAACGCTTCGGCGGCGAGACCGAGTTCGTCGACCACGTGACGCGCGTGATCGCGGAGCCCGTGATCCGGCAGATGGATGCCGAGGGCACCCCGTTCATCGGCCTGCTCTACGCCGGTCTCATCCTCACCGAGCAGGGCGTGAAGGTCATCGAGTTCAATGCCCGCTTCGGCGATCCCGAGACGCAGGTCGTGCTTCCGCGCCTGGTCGACCCCCTGTCGCGACTGCTGCTGGCCGCAGCCTCCGGCACGCTCGACAACGAGCCCCGCCCGGCCTTCGCCGACGCGACCGCCGTCACCGTGGTGCTCGCGAGCGAGGGCTACCCCGAGGCGCCGCTCACCCGTCGCGTGCTGACGGGGATCGACGAGGCCGAAGAGGTCGACGGCGTGCACGTGGCCCACGCGGCGACGGCGCTCCGCGACGGCGAGCTCATCGCCACCGGCGGACGCGTGCTCAGCGTCGTCGCCACCGGCTCCACGTTCGGCGAGGCGCGCACCGCGGCCTACGCCGGGCTCGAGCGCATCGGCCTCGAGGGCGGGCAGTACCGCGCCGACATCGCCGCGCGCGTCGTCGAGGCCTGACGCCGGGGTCCCGGCGCTCCCGCCCGGAGCGAGATCAGCGGCGGCGCGCCGCGAGCATCTTCTCGACGTCGTCGACGAGCCCGGGGGCGCCGGGCGCGACCGCGATCGCGTCGCCGATACGGCGGGCGCGGGCCGCGTACCCGTCGTCGGCGAGGATGCGCTGGACGGCCGTGCGGACGGCATCCGGAGTCGGACGCCCCGTGCGCAGGTTGACGCCCACCCGGGCGTGCTGCACGCGCGCGGAGGTCTCGACCTTGTCTTCCGAGTCGCCGGCGATCACGATCGGCACGCCGTAGCGCATCGCGTGGTGAAGGCCCCCGTAGCCGCCGTTGGTCACCAGCACACTCGTGCGGGCGAGCAGGTCGTCGTAGGGCAGGTAGCTCGCGGCGAAGGCGTTGTCGGGGAGGGCGGGCAGGGTCTCGACGTCGCGCCCGCCCGTGGTCACGGCCACCTGCACGGGCAGGTCGGCCAGTGCCGTGAGCGTCGGCTCGATCACCTCGGTGTAGTCGGTGTTCGCGACCGTTCCCTGCGTGACGTGCACGAGCGGCAGGGTCGGGTCGAGGTCGTCGAACCACTCCGGTGCCGCAACGGGATGGGCGGCAGCGGATGCCATGGGGCCGTAGAACCGGAGCGCCTCCGGGGCGTCGCTTCGGGCGTACTCGAACTCCTGCACCGTGAACTGCGCGAGCAGGTCGCTGCGCGAGAGGACGTCCATGAAGAACGCGCCGTTCAGGGGCGGCGCACCGACGCCCGCGAGGAAGAGGTCGAGCGAGCGGTGCACGGGACGCAGCACCGTCTTGGCCGTCACCCCGAGCACGCCGTTGCGCAGGCGGTTCAGCGTGGGGTGCCGGAGCGGCGTGATGCCGAGTCCGTACGGGGCCGTGTCGCGGCTGGAGAAACCCGCGGGCCCGATGCCGCACATCACCGTGAGGGGGCGCTGAGAGTGCGTTCGTGCGAACAAGGTCTGCACTCCGAGGAAGGTCATGTCGTGCAGCACCACGTCGGCGGGTTCGTCGTTCAGGATCTGGTCGAGGGCGGCCGCCGCCGGGGCAGCGGGATCGACGAACGCGCGCTCGACCCCGCGGTTGATGGTGGCGAGTCCGCGGTCGCGTTCGTCGGCGCCGATCCCGTCGAGCGTGTCCGCCTCGGCGGGAAGGGGGAGGAACAGGATGCCGGCCTGCTCCACCATCCGCTGGTACCGCGACCCGGTGAGCAGGCGCACGCGCCACCCGCGCCGCTGCAGTTCCTGCGCGACGACGAGGAGCGGGCCCACGTGGCCTGTGGCGGGCATGCTGCACAACAGGGCGGAGGGTGTCATGTCTGCGTCTTTCGAGGATGACCCTGTCCGCCGAGGGGCGGGGGTCTAGGCGAGGTTGTCGGAGAGGTGGACGAGCTGCGCGGTCAGCCAGGTGCGGTAGGCGGCGACGTCCCACCCGCGGGCCACGGTGAGGTGCGTCCACGGGTCGGGGCCGGTGAGCAGCCCCAGGACGTCAGCGGCGAGGGCGACCTGGTCGACGCGGATACGGTCGCGCTGCAGGAACCAGCCCGCGGCGATCGTCATGTCGCGGTGGCGGCGCATCTCGAGGTCGAGGTAGGCGGCGCGCGCCTCGGGGTCGCTGTCGGCGGCGGCCACCATCGCGCGCACGATCGCCGCCGAGCGCTGGTTGGCGTCGATGAGGAAGTCCACGTACCGGGCGATCGCGGTATCGGTGTCGGGCTCGCCCATGATGGCGACGAGCTCGGGGCGCTCGGCGAGCGAGTGCCGCCCCTCGTCTCCCGCGAACGTGCGCTCGAACGCCGCGATGAGCAGGCCGTGCTTGGGTCCGTTCAGGTGCACCGTGGGCACCGACACCCCCGCCTCGGCCGCGATCGCCTTGATCGAGGTGGCGACGTACCCGTCGCGTACGAACAGCTGGGCCGCCGCCTCGACGATCGTCGCGCGGGTCTCGGCGGCGTCGGCCTGCCGTCGGGGAGAGTGGTAGCTACGGGGCACGGGAGAACGCTACTTCGCCGCCGCGACCGTCGACCGGAAGATCACGAGCCCCGCGACGATCTGCGCGCCGGTGGAGACGAAGTACATCGCTTTCGACAGCGCCTCGATGGTGCTCACGGTGAGGACGACGCCGAGCGCGAAGCCGACGAGAGCCAGCACCAGGACGGCCCAGCGTGCCGCGCCCGTCAGAACCCCGGCGCGGACGATGACGATGCCGCCGACCAGCAGGGCGACGCCCTGCACGGCGCTCATGGCGACCAGGAACGCCATCGCCCCCTCGGTGAACACGGCGGACGGCATCAGGTAGGCCGTGACGAGGTACATGCTCTGGTTCGCGAGGAACAGCGCCCCGAACCCGAGAAGCGCGACCTTGCCCACGAGAGACGAGCCGACGGCGCCCTCTCCGTCGCCCCGGCCCAGCGCGAGCGGGACCATCGCTGCGACGTGGGCGAGCGTGCTCGCGAGGAAGAACACCCAGAAGGCGGTCGCCGGCCCGGATTCGGTGGCGACGTCGGCGGTGAGCTCGACGGCGGTCGCCGCGGTGAGCAGCACCCCGCCGACGACGATCAGGATGCCGGCGGTTCGGGCCCACCGCGGGCGGGTGCCGGTCGTCGCGGCGTCGCTCTCGACGGCGGTGCGGGTGGCGGTGTTCGGGGCAGAGGTGGTCATGGATGCTCCTGCGGGTGACCGGGATCGGACGGCGGCTCGTTTTGACTATAGCGGCGTATAACTGAATACGGAACCGCCCGCCACGACTCATCGACGATCACGTCGCGGGTGGCAAGCGGAGGACCGCCGGCCCGGCATCCGTCCTCCCTCCGCCCCAGCTCCTCCCCTCGTCACCGCCGCGAGCGCCTGACCGCTGAGCGCGAACGACGAACGCCGCCGCCCCGCGGGGGACGACGGCGTTCGCGCGTCGGACGCTACTCGCGCGCGGCGACGGGGGCAGCCTGCGCGGCAGGCTCGGCCTCGCGCGGGGCACCGTGCGGGCGGATCATCGACGGGCGACGCATGAACAGCACGGCGACCAGGCCGACCGCGATCACGATGATCGGCAGCAGCAGCGATTGCCCCATCGCCGCCGAGAAGCCATCGACCACCTGCGGCGGAAGCGTCCCGCCGCCGAAGCTCGCCCCGGCATCCGCGGCCCCCGGCAGGTTCGCCTCGAGACGCGCCTGCATGAACGCGGCGATGGATGCCGAGCCGATCACCGAGCCGACGGTGCGCGTGGTGTTGTAGATGCCGGCGCCGGCACCCGCCTGGCGCGGCGGCAGGTTGCGCGTCGCGGTCGTGGCCAGCGGGCCCCACATGCCGGCGTTGCCGATGCCCATGAAGGCCGCGGGGATGAGGAAGGCCCAGATCGGCGCGTCGTTCAGGATGAGCGCGGCGTAGAGCCCGAGCGAGCCGCCGACGAGCAGCAGACCGGGGACGAGCAGGAATCGCGGGTCGGTCCGGTCGAGCAGCTTGCCCGCGAAGGGCGCGAGCACGCCCGACAGGATCGCCAGCGGGATGAGCAGCAGCGCCGACTCGGTCGGGGTGAGACCACGGGCGAGCTGCAGGTAGAACATCTGCGGCAACGCCATGCTCGTCACGGTGAAACCGACCGCGGCGATGGCGAGGTTCGCGATCGAGAAGTTGCGCTCCCGGAACAGTTCGAGCGGCACGAGGGGTTCGCCCTTGCTGCGCGCCTGCGTCCAGATGAACACGCCCATCACGACCACACCGGCGACGACCATCGCCCAGATCCACGCCGCCCACGAGTAGTGCTCGCCCTCCTGCAGGCCGAACACGATGAGGAACAGACCGACGGCGCTCAGCACGACGCCGAGGATGTCGAACTTGTGCGCGGTGCGCGGCAGCTGGGGCACCAGGATGACCGCGGCGATGAAGCCGATGATGCCGACGGGGATGTTGATGAAGAAGATCCACTCCCACCCGAGGCCGTCGACGAGCAGGCCACCGGCCAGCGGGCCGACGAGGGTGGCGACACCGGCGGTCGCTCCCCACAGACCCATGGCGGCGCCGCGATTCTGCGCCGGGAAGGTACGGGTGATGACGGCCATCGTCTGGGGTGTCATGAGGGCGGCGCCCAGACCCTGCACCGCGCGAGCGACGATCAGCATCTCGAGCGAGGGGGCCAGCCCGCACGCGAGCGAGGCGAGGGTGAAGATCGCGAGGCCCGTGAGGTAGACGTTCTTCGGGCCGAAGCGGTCGCCGAGGCGGCCGGTGATGAGCAGCGGCACGGCGTAGGTGAGCAGGTAGGCCGAGGTGACCCACACGACGTTGTCGAGGTTGTTGGTGTCGGGGTCGAGGGCGGCCTTGATGGCGGGGTTCGCCACCGAGACGATCGTGGTGTCGACCAGGATCATGAAGAACCCGATGACCAGCGCCCAAAGGGCGGGCCAGGGGCTGCGTTCGGTGCGGGTGGATCCCGTACGAGTGGATGCCGTGGAGGCGGCGCGGGAGTCGGTCATGGGGTGGTCTCCTTTGAGACGCGGTGCTTCTTCTTGATGTGTTCGGGGATTTCGGCGATGCCCCAGGCGAGGGAGCGGTCGGCGAGACGCGCACGCAGGGAGTCCTGCCACGCGAGTTCGGCGTCGAGCAGAGCGGACTGCCGCTGCAGCTCGACGAGGAATTGTTCGGGGGTCTCAGACGTGGCGGCCTTGTCGAGACCGGCGCGATGCTCGTCGACCGAGGCGAGGAGCAGGGCGCGGCGTCGGTCGAGCAGGGCCATGACCTCGTCGCGCGGGAGGTTGTGGGCCTCCGACAGCGCGACGCGGAAGTCACTGGCCCGGTCGATCTGGGGGAGCTCGGCGCGCACCCACTGCTCGACGGCCCGGCGCCCGGCATCCCGCAGTGTGTAGGTGGTGCGCTCGGGGCGGTTGCCGTCGCGATCGACGCCGACCTCGGCGAGCAGGCCGTCGCGTTCGAGGCGGGCGACCGCGTGGTAAATCGTGCCCTTCTGCAGGGGGACGAGGCGATCGTCGCGCCGCTCCTTGAGCAAGCGCACCATCTCGTAGGGGTGCATGTCGGCCTCGCGCAGGGTGGCGAGGATCATGACCGCGATCGGGGTGAGGCGGGGCTGCTCCGGCATCCGTCCCCCTCATGGTCTGTGTCGACTAGTCCACGTGGACTATACGCCTCCGCTTGGCGTGACGCGAGCCGGGGGGGGGGGGGGGGGGTGAACGTTGAGTGTCCAGAACACGCCGCAGTCGGGGCGCTCCATGCGGCGCGTCTTGGACACTCAACGGGCTCGCGAGCGCGGCGACTCACGCGCGCGTGCCGGGGAGCGCGGAGCGGGGAGCGCGGAGCGGGCCAGGATGCCGCGACGCGACACGCGAATGTCCACGACACCCGGGCCGCGTGGCACGGCATCCGGGAGTCGTGGACGTTCAGCGGGACAGCGCCCTACGACTCCGGCGACGCCGGGGCGTCCGACTCAGGAGCCGACGCGGTGACCGACTTGCGCGGACGCCAGCGCGCCGGCAGGCCGAAGATGCCCCGTTGGTTGGGCTCCTCGACCTCGAGGCCGTAGTGCTCGCCGATCGAGTCGCGCAAGTGCGCGCGCTCGGCCTTGTCGTACGCCTTCATCTCACGGCGGAACGCCACGACTGTGGCCCAGCAGATCGCCAGCAGTACGACGCTGAACGGCAGCGCGATGCTGATCGCCGCCGTCTGCAGCGCGGTGAGACCACCGGCCAGCAGCAGGGCGAACGCGATGAGCGAGGTCGCCAGGGTGAAGAAGATGCGCACCCACCGCTTGGGCTCCTCTTCGCCGCCCGTCGCGATCATGCCCATCACCAGCGCGCCCGAGTCGGCCGAGGTGACGAAGAAGATCCCGATGAGCACGAGGAAGCCGATGGCCAGGAACACGGTGCCGGGAATGCCCTCGAGCATCTGGAACAGCGCCGTCGAGACGTTCACCGAGCCGTCGGAACCGAGCAGCGACACGCTGCCGGTGAGCTCGCCGTAGATCGCGGTGCCACCGAGCACGGTGAACCACAGGATGCCGACGAGCGTGGGCACCAGGATCACGCCGGTGACGAACTCGCGCACCGTGCGGCCGCGCGAGATACGCGCGATGAAGATCCCCACGAAGGGGGCCCACGAGATCCACCAGCCCCAGTAGAACGAGGTCCAGGTCCCCTGCCAGGCGACCCCGTCTTCACCGGAATAGGCGCTGGTCGTGAACGACAGCCCGACGAAGTTCTGGATGTAGTTGCCGATCGACTGCACCACGTCGCGCAGCAGGAACTCGGTGGGACCGGCGAACAGCAGGTAGAGCATGAGCGCGCCGGCGAGCACGAGGTTGATGTTCGACAGCCACTTCATGCCCTTGCCGACCCCCGAGAGCACCGAGAACAGCACGAAGCCGGTGATGATGCCGACGATGATGGCCTCGCTGATCGCCGACGGCGCGACGATGCCCAGGTAGTCCAGGCCCGCACTGATCTGGATGACGCCCAGACCCAGCGATGTCGCCACACCGAAGAGCGTGCCGACCAGGGCCGCCACGTCGACGGCGTTGCCCCAGGCGCCCTGCACGAGGCGCGCCCCGAGGATCGGCTCCAGCGCCCAGCGGATGGTGCGCGGGCGCTTGCGGCGGTGGAACGCGTAGGCGAGGGCGAGGCCGATGACGACGTAGATCGACCAGGCGTGCACGCCCCAGTGCAGGAACGTCTGCGACATCGCCTGCTGGGCGAGCTGGTTCGGGGTCCCCTCCACGCCCGGGCGGGGCTGGGCGAAGTGGCTGAGCGGCTCGCTCACGCCGTAGAACACCAGGCCGATGCCCATTCCCGCCGCGAACAGCAGCGAGAACCACGACATGGTCGAGAACTCGGGCTCGTCGTCGTCCTGGCCGAGCTTGATCGTGCCGAAGCGGCTGAAGCCCATCGCGAGGGCGAAGACGACGAAGAACGCCGCGATCAACACGTAGTACCAGTTGAAGGCCGAGACGATGGTGGTCTGGACGGCGCCGAAGGTGGCTTCGGCCGCTTGGGGGAAGAGCATGGCGAAGGCGATGAACGCCAGAGCGATGCCGGCGGCGGGCCAGAAGACCCAGCCGCGAATGGTCTTGTGGCGACTACCCAGGTGTGGGTCGATGTTCACCGCGGTGTCGGGGGCTGCCTCGGTCATTCCTCCGAGGGTAGTCAACAGCCGCGCGCGAGCCCGGGGGCGGGCACCGCGAGGCCGCATATGACACAATCCGCGCCGATGAAGAGGCCGCGCCTCCGCAATAATGAGCGTGTGACCACCGCTCCCCCGCTCGAGTTCCCCGGCTGGCGCCACATCTACTCCGGCAAGGTGCGCGATCTCTACGTTCCCGCCGGCACCGCCGATGAGGCCGCCCCGACGCACCTGCTGGTGGTCGCCAGCGACCGCGTGAGCGCCTTCGACCACGTGCTCGCACCCGGCATCCCCGACAAGGGCACGCTGCTGACCACGCTCAGCCTGTGGTGGTTCGACCAGCTCGCGGGCGCCGATGGCGGTCGCGGCATCGCGAACCACCTCGCGGCCGACCACGCCCTCGTGGGCGACGAGGCCGTCGAACTGATCCCGGATGCCGTGCGCGGACGCGCCATGCTCGTGCGCTCCCTCGATATGCAGCCGATCGAATGCGTCGTACGCGGGTACCTCACCGGATCGGGCTGGGCGGAGTACCGCGACTCGGGCACCGTGTGCGGCATCCCGCTGCCCGCCGGCCTGAACGACGGCGACCGCCTGCCGGAGCCGCTGTACACCCCGGCGTTCAAAGCGCCCATGGGCGAGCACGACGAGAACATCACGTTCGAGCGGTCGGTCGAGCTCGTCGGCTCCGACACCGCCGAGGCGCTGCGCGAGCTGTCGCTCGAGATCTACCGCCGCGCCGCCGCCACCGCCGAGGCGCACGGCCTGATCCTCGCCGACACCAAGTTCGAGTTCGGATACGACGCCGACGGCGTGCTGACACTCGCCGACGAGGTGCTGACCTCGGATTCCTCCCGCTACTGGGATGCCGAGGCCTGGCGCACCGGGTCCACCGCGGCCGAGCGCATGGCGAGCTTCGACAAGCAGATCGTGCGCAACTGGCTCGCCGACAACTGGGACAAGCAGGGCGAGCCCCCCGCGCTCCCGGCCGAGATCGTCACCCGCACCCGCGACCGCTACGCCGAACTCCTGCGCCTCCTGACCGCCTGACCCCCTTCCCCCTCGCGAGATCACGCGCTGTCGCCGAGACACCACGACACGACGTGTGACCTCGCCGATGCCGTGTGATCTCGGCATCCGATCACGACCTCACGAGGAGACACATGTTCCGCTGGAAGCTGCACGGAAACGGGCGCACCGTCGCACCGGGAGCGGTCGTCGCACCCGGCGAGCGCCTCAACTGGGGCGCCACGGTCGCGATCGGCCTTCAGCACGTCATCGCGATGTTCGGCGCCACCTTCCTGGTGCCGGTGCTCACCGGGTTCCCGGTGTCGACGACACTGCTGTTCTCGGGCGTCGGCACGCTGCTGTTCCTGCTCGTCACGCGCAACCGCCTCCCCAGCTACCTCGGCTCGTCGTTCGCGTTCATCGCGCCGGTGACCGCGGCCACCGCGACCGCGGGCATGGGTTCCGCCCTCGCGGGCATCGTGGCCGTCGGCATCCTGCTCGCCGCCATCGGCTTCGTCGTGCAGTTCGTCGGCCTCGGATGGGTCGACAAGGTGATGCCGCCGGTCGTGGCCGGCGCGATCGTGGCCCTCATCGGCTTCAACCTGGCGCCCGTGGCGTGGTCGAACTTCCAGCTCCAGCCGCTGCCCGGCACCATCACGCTGGTCGCCGTCATCCTGTTCAGCGTGTTGTTCCGCGGCTTCCTCGGCCGCATCTCGATCTTCCTCGGCGTGATCGTCGGCTACGTCGCCACGGTGCTGATCCAGGCCGGCACGGGCGAGAAGCTCATCGACTTCGCCGCCGTCGAAGCCGCTCCGTGGGTGGGCTGGCCCGAGTTCCACCTCGCCGACTTCGCGTCGCCGCAGACGTGGTCGGTCATCGCGATGTTCCTTCCCGTGGTGCTGGTGCTCGTGGCCGAGAACGTCGGCCACGTACGCGGGGTCGCCGCCATGACCGATGCCACCGCCAACCGCTCCACCGGCCGCGCCCTCATCGCCGACGGGGTGGCGACGACCATCGCGGGCACCTTCGGCGGCTCGGGCACCACGACGTACGGCGAGAACATCGGCGTCATGGCCGCCACCCGCGTGTACTCCACGGCCGTCTACTGGGTGGCCGGTCTCGCGGCGATCGTGTTGAGCCTGTCGCCCAAGGTGGGCGCGGTGTTCAACACCATTCCGCCGGGCGTGCTCGGTGGTGTCACCACGGCGCTCTACGGCCTGATCGGGATCATCGGCATCAAGATCTGGGTCGACAACCGCGTCGACTTCTCGCGCCCGGTCAACCAGTACACCGGCGCCGTCGCGCTGGTGCTGGCCATCGCCGGCTTCACGATGCAGTTCGGCGACTTCCAGCTCGGGGCCATCGTGCTGGGCTCGGTCGCGGCGCTCGTGATCTACCACCTCGGCAACGCCATCGCCCGAGCGCGCAAGACCGGCGCCGACGACGGCGGCCCGATCCCCGCGGTGGGGCCGCTGGGCGGCGACCCGAGCTGACGCCGGGCGCGCCCCTCGCCGGGCGCCCTCCTCGCCGAGACCGCATCCGTTTGCCGAAACCGCACGCGATTGCCGCCGAAAGGCTGCGGTCTCGACAATCGGATGCGGTCTCGACGGCGCAGGCCGCCCGGGCGCCACGGCGAGCCGACCCCCGCCGTCCGGGGCGCGACGGCGGGCCGAACTCCTGATCGGTCACGCGGCCGGGAGCGCTCGTGGGCGGAAACGCCGGCGACGCTCGGGAAATTCAAGAGTCCGGCACGTCGGTCCCCCGCCCCGCGCGGGCAGACCCGCGAGCGCGCGCGCCGCGCGGGCAGGCCGGCAGCCGGCGTGGCGGGGGTACGCGCACCGGGCGGGCGGACCCGCCTGGCCCCGCTCGCGGGCGCCGGACGTGGCGGCGGGGCGCAGCACACCCGCCGCCGTCCCGCAAGCGGGCATACGCCGCGCACGGGCGTCGATAGCGTCGGGCCTCTCGGCGAGGGTGCCCGACCGGCGCCTCGCCACCGATGACGAGGAAGGCACGATCATGGCATCCGGAACCTCCGACCCCTCGCAGCCCGCGGCGGACGAGAACCTGCACGACGCGCCCGACGACGAGGGCACGCCCAAGCCGGGCGGCCTGGGCACCGACGGGACCATCCCCAACGATCCCGACGGGGTCGCGGCCGGGCACTCCGCCACCGCCTCGCACTTCAACCCGGAGGAAGACGAGCAGTCCGACTGACCGCTCCTCGCTCGGTGACCGGTGGTGCGGACCGCCGGTCACCGTCGTGCCTGTCGCGTAGAATGAGTGACGGTGCGTCGGGAAGTCTGGTCGACATTCTGTCGACCGACCCCTGAGGAATCGCGATGACCCAGAACGACCTCCGTGCCCCGCGCTGGCCCGGCTACGCCGAAGTGCACCGCGTCACCACGATCCTCCGCCGCGAGTCCGTCGGCGGCCTGCTGCTCGTCATCGCGGCCGTCGTCGCCATCGTGTGGGCCAACTCGCCCGCCTCCGACTCCTATTTCGCGCTGCGCGACTTCCGCTTCGGCTACGAGCCGTGGCACCTCGAACTCAGCGTGGGCGCCTGGGCGGCCGACGGCCTCCTCGCCATCTTCTTCTTCCTCGTTGGCCTCGAGCTCAAACGCGAGATCGTCGTGGGTAGCCTCCGCCGATTCCAGACGGCCATCGTGCCGGTCACCGCCGCCGTCGCCGGTGTCGCCGTCCCCGCGCTCATCTACATCGCGGTCGTGCACACCCAGCCGAGCCTGCTCGCCGGCTGGGCCATCCCGACGGCGACCGACATCGCTTTCGCCGTCGCCGTGCTCGCGCTGGTGGGGTCGCACCTCCCGGGTCCGCTGCGCATCTTCCTGCTGACCTTGGCCGTGGTCGACGACCTCATCGCGATCGCCATCATCGCGATCTTCTACACGAGCGACATCGCCCTGCTGCCCCTCGGCGTGTTCGCCGCACTCGTCGTGGTCTACGGCGTCATCGCCCATCGCGCACGCGCGTGGTTCGCGCGCACCCCCTGGGCGGCGTGGGTGGTGCTGCTGCCGATCGGTTTCGCGGCGTGGGCATTCCTGCACGCGTCGGGCGTGCACGCGACCATCGCCGGTGTCGCCCTGGCCTTCACGATCCCCGTCGGACCTTCACGGCGGGGGACGAACGCGGGCACCGACCTCGCCGAGCAGTTCGAGCACCGGTTCCGCCCGATCTCGGCCGGCATCGCCGTGCCGATCTTCGCGTTCTTCGCCGCGGGGGTCGCCGTGGGCGGGGGCGACGGCATCGTCCGAGCGCTCAGCGACCCGGTGACCATCGGCGTCGTGGCGGGTCTGGTGCTGGGCAAGCCCCTCGGCATCCTGCTCGGTGTGCGCCTGCTCACGCTCGTCACGCGAGTGCGCCTCGACCCGGCGCTGCGCTGGATCGATCTCGCCGGGGTCGGGTTGCTGGCCGGCATCGGCTTCACCGTCTCGCTGCTGATCGCCGAGCTGAGCTTCCCCGACGGTTCCCCGCACACCGACGACGCCAAGATCGCCATCATGGTCGCCTCGCTCCTCGCCTCGCTCCTGGCGTCGTGCGTGCTGCTCGTGCGCAATCGCCGGTACGCGCAGCTGGCGCGCGACGAAGCGGTGGATGCCGACGGTGACGACGTCGCAGACGTGTACCAGCAGCCGTCGAGCGGCGACCGCTGAGTCCCGACCGCGCGTCGCACGGCGACCGCCGCAGCGCGACGGGGAGTCCCCCCGCCCGCGGGCCTCGCCGTGCGCCGGCCTGTGCGATGCATCCATTCCCCTCCTCGGATGCTGTGTCGTGGGCACAGCGGGCCGCGGGTGGCGCCTTCCTAGCCTGGGGAGGTACCGCAAGACACGAGGGAGTGCCTGACATGGACATCGCGAACGACATCGACGATCGGCAGCTCAACCCGCGGGCGCAGCGCCGCCGGGCGGTGATCGGAAGCTCCGTCGGCACGGTGATCGAGTGGTACGACTTCACCCTGTACGGACTGGCATCCGCTCTGGTCTTCGCGCCGCTGTTCTTCCCCGGCGGCGGTCAGTTCGCCGGGCTCCTCGGCGCCTTCGCGACCTTCGCGGTGGGCTTCGGCGCTCGTCCGATCGGCGGCCTCATCTTCGCGCACTTCGGCGATCGCATCGGCCGCAAGGGCACGCTGCTGGCGACCCTGCTCATGATGGGCATCGCCACGACCCTGATCGGTCTGCTCCCCACTGCCGAGTCGATCGGAATCTGGGCTCCGATCCTGCTCATCGTCCTGCGTCTGTTCCAGGGTGCCGGCGCGGGGGCCGAGTTCGCCGGCGCGATGACGATGGCGAGCGAGTCGTCCGAGACGCGCAACCGGGCGTTCATCGCCGGATTCCCGGGCGCCTCCGTCTACCTCGGCATGGCCCTCGCGACGGCCACGTTCGCCCTCATCAGCCTGCTCCCGCTCGAGCAGTTCCAGGCGTGGGGCTGGCGCATCCCGTTCGTGGCCAGCATCGTCATCGTCGGCTTCGCGCTGTACTTCCGCCTGCGCGTGACCGAGACCGCGGCCTTCTCGGCGGCCGAGCGAGACGGTGAGGTGTCACGCGCGCCGCTCGCCACCGCGGTGCGCTCGCACTGGCGCACCCTGCTGGCGGGCATGGCGTTCTTCGTCTTCGCGCTGCCGTGGGTCTACATCGTGCAGACGTTCTCGATCTCGTACACCACGGGCACGTTGGCCGTGAATCCGACGCACGCGCTCATCGCGCTCATCGTCGCCGAGCTGCTGACCATCCCCGCCACGCTCGGGTTCGGTCGGCTCGCCGATCGCATTGGGCGAAAGCCGGTGCTGCTGGCCGCGGCCGTGTTCGCGATCGTCTTCGCGTTCCCGATGTTCCTGCTGTTCCAGACCGAGAGCTCCGTTCTGGTGGGCGTCGCCCTCGTGCTCGGCTTGGCCATCGTGCAGGGGGCGACGATCGGCGTCAGCGCGGCGATGCTCGCGGAACTCTTCCCCACCCGCATGCGGTGGAGCGGTATCGCGATCTCGCGGGAGATCCCGGCGGCTCTGGTCGGGGGCACCGCGCCCCTCGTCGCCACCGCGCTCGTCGGCCTCGCCGGCGGGGCACCGTGGTTGGTCGCGGCCTATCTCGTGGGACTCAGCGTCATCGGCGTCATCGGCATCTCGGCTCTGCCCGAGACCCTGCACCGCGAGGAAGTCGACGACGCACCCGCACCCGGGGTCGGGGCGAGCACCGCACGACGCTGACGTTCACGCTGCCGGGGAGGCGGGGCCCCGGCGGTGCGACGACGGCTTCGCACTCGAGCTTGACCCTCACGCGGCGTCAGGCTCGAGTCTGGGGGCATGAACGACACCTTCGACGCCTTCGACGTCAGCCCCGTCCCCCCTCCCGGCCCCGCCGCCGTCGCGCCCCCGCTGTACCGCGGCCTCTACGGGATGCCGATGTTCGTCACCGTGCCGACGGCCGATCTCGCGGCCTCCGTCGACTTCTGGAGGCGGGGGCTCGGGTTCTTCGAGCTGTTCGGCATTCCGGGGCAGATGGTGCACCTGCGCCGCTGGGCTTTCCAGGACGTGCTGCTGACGGTCGGCGATGCGCCCACCGTCGCACCGGCGGCCAGTGTGAGCTTCGCCTGTGTGATCGATCAGATCGGCCCGCTCGTCGAGTCGCTGCGGACCGTCGGGATCGACGCCGGGCCACGGGACACCCCGTGGAACACCCGCGACGTCGAGGTCATCACACCCGAGAACGCCCGCGTGCTCTTCACCGCCGCGAAGGTCTTCGACCCGACCACCGCGGAGGGACGCAATCTGCAGGCCGTCGGCATCGGGCGCGACGACAATGAGTCGCATGACTGACCAGGGGATGCCGGTGGGCGAGACGGCCACCCGGCTCGGCCTCACCGTGCGCACTCTGCACCACTGGGACGAGATCGGCCTCGCGCGTCCCGCGGCGCGATCCACCGCCGGGTACCGCCTCTACACCGACGACGACCTCGAGAGACTGCGGCGCATCGTCGTCTACCGCGAGCTCGGACTCGACCTCGACGCCATCCGCGCCGTGCTCGACGAGCCGGGCGGCGACGTCGCGGCGCAGCTACGGGTGCAGCGCGCCCAGCTCACGCGGCGCATCGCGCAGCTTCACGACCTCGACGACGATCTGCAGCGCATGATCGCGGCGCAGGAACGCGGCATCCTGCTCTCCGACGAGGAGCAGCGCGAGGCGTTCGGCCCGGGGTGGAACACCGCGTGGCCCGCCCAGGCGCGCGAGGCGTACGGCGCATCGGCGCAGTGGCAGCAGTACGCCGAGCGTTCCGCCTCGCGCACGGCCGGTGACTGGGCGGCCGTGACCGAGACGGTCGCGACGTTCGACGCCGAGCTCGGCGCCGCGGTCGACGCGGGAGCGGTGCCCGGAGACGCCACCGCGAACGCGCTCGTGGAACGCCACCGCGAGATCTTCTCGCAGTACTTCCCGGTCACCCGGCAGATGCAGGTGCACCTCGGGCGCATGTACGCCGCCGACCCGCGCTTCGCGGACCACTACGACGCCGTGCGGCCGGGCCTCTCGGCCTGGCTCCGCGACGCCATCGAGGCGAGCGCTCGCGCGCACGGGATCGATCCCGACACGGCGGCCTGGGAGTGACGGCCGATCGCGAGAGTCTCAGGCCGAGTCGCGCTCGATGACCTCGGTGGGCAGGATCGTCGCGTGCGCCGCGGGGCGCCCGGCGAGGATGTCGAGCAGAACGGATGCCATGTGCCGCCCCTGCGTCAATGACGGCTGACGCACGGTGGTCAGCGCCGGGCGCAACGCCGTCGACACGGCGGAGTCGTCGAACCCGATGACGGCGAGGTCGCGCCCGGCCTCGAGCCCCTTGTCGCGCAACGCCGCGTAGGCGCCGCGGGCCATCAGGTCGCTGGCGACGAAGAGCGCGTCGGGCAGCGGGCCCGCCGACAGGATACGGCTCATCGCCAGCGCGCCGCCCATCTCCGTGAAGTCGCCGTCCTCGATCGCCGCGGGCTCGACGCCCGCCTCGCCGAGCGCGTCGCGGAAGCCCTGCAGGCGGTCGATCGCGGCGGGCATGTCGAGCGGGCCCGAGATCGTGCCGATGCGGCGGTGACCGCGCGCCAGCAGATAGGCGGTGGCGACGCGACCGCCCTCCACGTTGTCGACGTCGACGTAGTAGTCGTCGGCGCGCACGCGGGCCGGGCGCCCGCCGTAGACGACGGGCACGACGTCGGCCACGCGGTCGAGGAAGGTGTCGCTGGTGTGGTGCGAGGCCACGATCGCCCCGTCGACGCTGCCGCCGCGCAGGTACGCCAGCGCCTTGGCGCTGGCGTCGTCGCTGGCGATCAGCATGTTCATGATGTAGTCCGACTCGCCGACCACCTCGCCGATGCCGGCGACGATCGAGGCGAAGAACGGGTCTCCGAAGAAGCGTTCCGTCTGCTCGGGGATGACGAGGGCGATGGCCCGGGTCTGCCGACTGGCGAGGGAGCGCGCCGCGCGATTGGGGACGTACTGCAGTTCGTCGATCGCGCGGCGCACGGCTTCGAGGGCGGCCGGGGAGACGGCGGTGGAACCGTTGACCACGCGCGACACGGTCGAGCGTGACACACCGGCCCGCGCCGCGACCTCTTCGATCGTGGCGGTGCCCCGCACGGGTGCGAGTTCCATCGCGTTGCCTCCTCGACCGCCTCGCGCGCGGCCTACACCGCGGGTGCGGTGACCAGTGCGCGCTCGGCGATGATGCGAGCGTACTGCCGGCCGGAGTCCTTCACCGTGCGCTCCTGCGTCTGGTAGTCGACGTAGACGATGCCGAAGCGCTTCTCGTATCCCCAGGCCCACTCGAAGTTGTCCATGAGCGACCAGTAGAAGTAGCCGCGCACATCGACGCCCTTGTCCACGGCATCCAGAACCGCGCCCAGGTGGGCCTCGACGAACTCCACGCGCTCGGTGTCGTGCACGCGCGCCTCGCCGCCGTCGGTGACCAGCTCGTCGTCGTAGGAGGCGCCGTTCTCGGTGACGTACAGGGCGACGCCGGCCTCGGCCGAGTACTCCTCGCTGACCCGCTCCAGCAGCCGGGTGAGCCCCTCGGGCTGCACCTCCCAGTGCATGTTGGTGCGCGCGAGGCCGCGGTCGTGCCAGTACAGGTTCTCGTGGGCCGGGAACGGCTTTCCGATGGGGCGCGTGGTGGGCGCGTCCCCGGCGGGCGGGTCGACCTCGGGCGGCGTGCCGCCGACGAACTCCCCGTGGTAGTAGTTCACACCGAGCGAGTCGATCGGCGTCGAGATGATGTCGAGGTCGCCGGGCCGGACGGCCTCTTGCCAGCGGGCCACGGCCGCGGCATCCGTGTCGCGGAAGTCCCGGATGATGTCGGCGGGGTACTCGCCCCGGAACACGGGGTCGAGGAACCAGCGGTTGAACTGGCCGTCGACGCGACGCGCGGCGTCGAGGTCGGCGGGATCGGCCGCGTCCACGGCATCCGCCACCGTCAGGTTGAGGGTGAGGCCGAGGTTGAGCGAGGAGTCCCGCGCACGGAGCTCCCGAACCGTCTGGCCGTGGGCGAGCAGCAGGTGGTGGGCGGCGAGCATGCCCTCGGCCTGCGAGTAGTGGCCGGGAGCGTGCGCGCCGGCGGTGTAGCTGAGGAACGACGAGCACCACGGCTCGTTGAGGGTCGTCCAGACGTCGACGCGGTCGCCGAGGGCGTCGTGCATGTCGAGCGCGTACTCGGTGAAGCGCTCGCTGGTCTCGCGCACGGTCCATCCGCCGCGGTCTTCCAGCGCCTGCGGGAGGTCCCAGTGGTACAGCGTCAGCCAGGGAAGGATGCCGGCACCGAGCAGTTCGTCGACGAGGCGCTTGTAGAAGTCCACGCCCTTCGCGTTCACCGGGCCGCCGTCGGGGCGCACGCGCGCCCACGACGTCGAGAAGCGGTAGGTCTGAAGGCCGAGGCTCTTCATCATCTGCACGTCACCGGCGTAGCGGTGGTAGTGGTCGCACGCCACGTCGCCGTTGTCGGCGTTGATGACGGCGTCGGGGACGCGACTGAAGGCATCCCAGATCGACGCGGCGCGGCCGTCTTCGAAGGCCGCGCCTTCGATCTGGTAGGCCGCGGTCGCGGCGCCGAAGAGGAAGCCCTCGGGAAAGGCTCGGGTATCGGACATGGTTCGGGTTCCTTCCGTGGGCGCGAGGGTCATCCCTTCACCGCCCCTTGCATGATGCCACTCACGAGCTGCTTGCCGGCGAAGACGAACAGCAGCAGCAGCGGGATCGTCGACAGCAGCACTCCCGCCAGGACGATGGAGTAGTCGACGAAGTAGTTGGACTGCAGCAGCGACAGGGCCACCGGCAGCGTGGGGTTCTGGCGGTCGAGCACGATGAACGGCCAGAAGAAGTTGTTCCACGCGGTGACGAAGGTGAACAGCGCCAGCATCGCGGCGGCGGGCCGTGCGGCCGGAACCCCCACGGTGAGGAAGGTGCGGAACGAGCTCGCGCCGTCGACGCGGGCGGCCTCGATGAGTTCGTCGGGCACGGCCTGGCGCAGGTACTGCGTCATCCAGAACACCCCGAACGCACTCGTCAGCGCGGGCACGATGATCGCGCCGATCTGGCCCGTCCATCCCATCTCGCTGAAGAGGATGTACAGCGGCACGACCCCGAGCTGCGTGGGAACGGCCATCGTCGCCACGACGAACAACAGCAGCCAGGGGCCGCCGCGGAACTTCAGCTTCGCGAACGCCCAGCCCGCGAGCGTGGAGAAGAAGACGACGGATGCCGCGATCACGGCCGAGCTGAAGATGGAGTTCCACAGCCCCGCCCAGAAGTTGACGGCGGGGTTGCCGAGCACCGCGGCGGCGTTGACGAAGAAGTTGCCGCCCGGGATCCACGACAGCTCGGGGTTGCGGATGGTCGCCGAGTCGCCCGAACCGATCAGGAGAGCCCAGTAGTAGGGCACGAGCGCGGCGAGCAGCACGACGCCGAGGCTGGCGTAGACGAACCACCCGGGTCGGGAGCCGCGGACGGCGCGCGGGCGCCGGCGCGCGGGCTTCGGATCGGCTGCCCCGGTGACGGGGCTGGTGTCGATGACGCTCATGAACGGGCGACCTTTCCGGTCGATTCGGCGAGCCGCTGCTTCGCGGCACGGGCGGCGGCGCGACGCTGCGCGCGGCTGAGACCGTCGCGCGAGCCCTCGTCGCGCACGAGGGAGCGACTGATGAAGAGGTTGACCGCACCGATCGCCAGGATGATGAGGAAGAGGATCCACGCCAGTGCCGCGGCGCGGCCGAAGTTCCACTCGCCCCAGCCGAGGTTGTAGAGGTACAGCGAGATCGTCAGCCACTGGTTGTCCGAGCCACCGGTGCCCGACTGGTCGAACATGCGCGGCTCGTCGAAGATCTGCAGGCCACCGATCGTCGAGGTGATGATGACGAAGATCAGGGTGGGCTTGAGGCTCGGCAGCGTGATCGAGAAGAACTGGCGGATCTTGCCGGCCCCGTCGACGGTCGCCGCCTCGTAGTACTCGCGCGGCACCGCCTGCATGGCGGCCAGCAGGATGAGGGTGTTGTACCCGGTCCAGCGGAAGTTGACCATCGTGGCGATGGCGATGTGACTGGCGAACGCGTCGGAGTGCCACCCGACCCCGGGCAGGCCGATCCGGCCGAGCAGGGTGTTGATGATGCCGTACTGGTCGCCGAACATGTTGCTGAAGATCAGCGCCACGGCCACGGGGGCCATGACGTACGGCACGAGCACGCCCATGCGCCAGAGGGTCTTCGCCCGGATGTTCTGATCGAGCATCGCCGCGATGAACACCGCGAGCAGCAGCTGCGGAACGGTCGAGAGCACGAAGATGCTGAAGGTGTTGCGCAGGGCGTCCCAGAAGGCGGGCTGCGAGAGCACGTAGGCGTACTGGTCGAAGCCGACGAACGTCCCCGAGCCGCGGATCTGGTCCCAGTCCATGAACGAGATGACGCCCGTGTACAGGATCGGGAAGAGGCCCGTGACGATGAAGAGCAGGAAGAAGGGCGAGATGTAGAGGTAGGGCGAGAGTTTGAGGTCCCACGCGCTGAGCTTCGAGCCGAAGCCGACACGTCGGGGGGAACGGGCGGGGGGACCGTCGGCGGCGGAGGCCGCGGGGGTCACGGGGGGCTGCAGTGTCGTGGTCACGAGGTTCCTTCCGGGAGCACGGGCCGGACGCGGAGCGTCCGGCCCGTGATCGAGGCGAGATCAGCCGATGGCGTCCACTTGCGAGACCCACTGGTCCCACGAGGTCTGTGCGTCCTGCGTGTTGCTCTCGACGCGGGTCAGCGCCTTCTGCATCGCGTCGTTGACCTGGAAGTAGTACTCGCCCTTGAACGGCGTCACGCTGACCGCCTCGGCGCGCTTCGTGAAGATCTCGCCGATGGGGGCGTCACCGAAGTAGGCGTTGGTGCTCGCGAGCAGCTCGGGCGCCTTCAGCGCGTCGACCTGGCTCGGGAAGGTGCCCGCCTGCTGGAAGAACTTCACCTGCTGCTCGGGCGAGGTCAGCCAGTCGGCGAGGGCCTGGGCCTCGGCGACGTGGGCGCCGTTGCCGGGAACGGTCAGGTACGACCCGCCCCAGTTTCCGCCGCCGTTGGGGAACGTGTCGGCGATCTTCCAGCCCGCCACCTCGGGGGCGTTGCCCTCGATCTGCGTCAGCATCCAGCCGGGGCAGGACAGCGTCGCGAAGGCGCCGTTCGCCATGCCGGCGTACCAGTCGGTCGACCACTGCTCGAAGTGCGCCGACTGCGTCTTGGCGGCGTCGAGGGTCATTCCGTAGATCTTCTTGACGTCGGGGTTGGTGGTGGCGGTGATCTCGCCCGAGTCGGGGTTCTCGTAGGCCGCTTCGACCTGGTTGATCATGCCCTGGTAGACGCTGCCGGCCGAGTCGAAGAACGGCTTGCCGGTGGCGGCGACGTACTTGTCGCCCATCTCGAAGTAGGTCGACCAGTCGCCCTCGAGGGCGGCGGCCACCTCGGCCGGGTCGGAGGGAAGCCCGGCCGCTTCGAACAGGTCGGCGCGGTAGCAGATGGCCTCGGGGCCGATGTCGGTGCCGTACCCGATCAGGTTGCCCGAGGCATCGGTGGCGGCCTTGACCTTCCAGTCCAGCCAGCGGCTCTGCAGGTCCTGGGGAACGGGTGCCAGCAGGTCGGAGTACTTCATGACCTCGGGCAGCCAGTCGACCTCGATGGCTTCGATGTCCGCCAGGCCTGACTTGCCGAGCTTCTGGAAGTAGTTGGCGCGGGCGTCGTTCGACTTGGCCGCGCGGTTGTGCACGATCTTCACGTTCGGGTGCTCGGCCGTGTAGGCGTTGAGCAGCTCGTCGGTGTAGCCGAAGTCGTTGAACGTGGCGACGGTGAGGGTCACCTCTTCGTCACCACCGCCCGCGGCGGTTCCCCCGCCACCGGAGCAACCGGCGAGCACGAGGGCGGAGGTGGAGGCGACGGCGGCGATGAGCGCGGTCCGGCGCAGGGCACGAGAATTCACAGATCACTCCTTTGTGGTGGGTGCTGACCGGTAGCGCTGGTGTTCCCCCGCAACCTCACGTGGGAGCGCTCTCAACCGATCGAAGTCGACGATATGGGATCGCTCCCACGACGTCAAGGGAGCGCTCCCACATTCGTTGCGGTCCGGCCGGGAGCCGACGACCCCGAGCTCGGTCCACCCGGTGCGATCCCCGCGCGCGCGGTCGCTCCGCGCGAGGCGGGGATGCCGAGCCCGAGCGTCGTAGACTGGCATCCACAACGCCACCCGACTTCTGGAGCTGCAGTGCCCACCATCGTCGTCGACGTCATGCCCAAGGCCGAGCTTCTCGACCCGCAGGGGAAGGCCGTCGCCGGCGCCCTGTCGCGGCTCGGCGAGAACCGCTTCTCGGACGTGCGCATCGGAAAGCGCTTCGAACTCACCGTCGAGGGAGAGGTCGACGAGGCCACCCTCGCCCGCGCCCGCGAGCTGGCCGACGAGATGCTCTCGAACGCGGTCATCGAAGACGTCGTGAACATCGAGGTCGTCGAGTGACGGCTCGCATCGGGGTCATCACGTTCCCCGGCTCGCTCGACGATCGCGACGCGCAGCGCGCCATCCGCCTCGCGGGCGGCGAGCCCGTCGCCCTCTGGCACGGCGAGCACGACCTGCGGGGCGTCGACGCCCTCGTGCTGCCCGGCGGATTCTCGTACGGCGACTATCTGCGCGCCGGGGCCATCGCCGCCTTCGCGCCGATCATGGCCGAGGTCAAAGACGCCGCGGCCAAGGGCATGCCCGTGCTCGGCATCTGCAACGGCTTCCAGATGCTCGTCGAGGCGCACCTGCTGCCCGGCGGCCTCATCCGCAACGCGCACCAGCAGTTCATCCGGCGCGACCAGCGCCTGCGCGTCGAGAACGCCTCGACCGCGTGGACCAGCGACTTCACCGAGGGCGACGAGATCGTCATCCCGCTGAAGAACGCCGACGGCGGCTACATCGCCGACGCCGAGACCCTGGCGCGCGTGAACGGCGAGGGCCTGGTGGCCTTCCGCTACGTGGGCGTGAACCCCAACGGCTCGCTCGACGACATCGCCGGCCTCACCAACGCGCGCGGCAACGTCGTGGGCCTCATGCCGCACCCCGAGCACGCGGTGGAGCCCGGCTTCGGCCCCGGCACCGACGTCGCGATGCGTTCGGGCGTCGACGGACTCGGCTTCTTCACCTCGGCCATCGCCGCCGTGGTGGGCGCCGCAGCCTGACACCCGGCGGGTCGCCGGGCCCCGCACGCCCACCTCGCGCGTGACGTGCGGAGGGCCGGGGGCGAGCGGAGGTCCTTCCGCCGCCCAGCGCCCTCCCGCGGCCCCTCGCCCTCCGCTGGTCACCGCGCTCCACACCTCACCGCGGTGCGCGCGTCCGCCCGCGGCGGGCATCGGGGCGCCCCCGCGATAGCGTGAGGGCGTGACCGAGAAGCGCGCGCCCGACCAGGACGCACTGATCGACCGCATCCTGCACCTGTGGCGAGCGGATGCCGAGACCCTGCCCTCCGAACCGCGCCTGGCCGAGCTCACCGGCGCGAGCCGCAACTCGGTGCGCGAGGCGCTCATCCGCCTCGAGGAGCGTGGCTACGTGCACCGCACGCAGGGCGCCCGCACGTCGCCGAACCGGCGGCTCCCCGGTGTCGGCCGACGCATCGACCAGCAGTTCGACCACTCGCTGTCGATCCGCGCGGCGGGGTACGAGCCGACGCTCGAGCTCGTGGCATCCGATCGACTCACCCTTTCCGCGGGCGACCCGTCGCGGTACGACGAGCTGCCCGACGGCACCGGGGTCCTGCGCACGGTGAAGATGTGGCGCGTCGACGCCGCCCCCTATGCGCTGGCCGAAGACCTCGTGCCGCTCTCGCGCGAGGTCGATCTCGACCCGCATCGGCCGGTGTTCGAGCTGGCCGAGGCGGCCAACGGCATCCGGGTCGCGTGGGAGACCCTGTGGATCGACGCGATCGCCCTCGACGCCGAGCGCGCCGCGATCCTGTCGACGGATGCCGGTACCCCGGCCATCGAGATGACGTATTGCGGGTACGGGGTCGACGACGCCATCGGGTACTGGTCGCGCGAGGTGCAGCTGCCGGCGCCGGCGGGCCTGCGCAATGCGCTGATCCGTCGCGTCCGCTCCTGAACGCGCGTTTCTGCCGCGTAAACGAGCGGTGAAGTTGTTGGACAAGTAGCTCATAAGCTTGTTGGACAAGCGTACTGTCGGGCTACCCGACGAAAGCGAGCCCCCGTGTCCGACACCCTCTCCACCCACCACCTCACCGCCGAGACCATCACCCCCGCGGGCTTCGAGCCCTACGGCGTCGTGCTGACCCCGATGGAAGACGGCACGCCCTTCACCGCCGAGGAAGCCGTGCTCGACGTGTCGAACGGCATCCCCCGCTTCTACCTCATGCACCTCGACGACAAGTCGCCCGAGTTCGTGCGCGTCACCCGTCACCTCGAGACGACGCAGACGCTCATGGCCGTCGGCGACGTGGAGTGGACGATCGCCGTCGCCGCCCCCGGCCTCGACGCCCCCGCGCTCGACGACCTGCGGGCGTTCCGCATTCCGCCGCGCACGGCCATCACGATGCGCAAGGGCACCTGGCACGCGGGACCGTTCTTCGCCGACCCGAGCATGGACTTCGTCAACCTCGAGCTCGACGACACCAACGTCACCGACCACCACAACCACCGGCTCGACGACGCCTTCGGCGTGCGCGTCGTGATCGACGCGGAGTGACGGTGCTCACCCCGCTTCCCGACGCCCCCGCGCGTCTCGCGCGCCTCGAACGCGAGGCGGCGCACCAGTCCGCCCTGAGCGCCGGCGACGGGCGGCCCTGGGTGGGCGCGCGAGACGGAGTGCGCCCCGTCGTGATCGTGGGCGCCGGTCAAGCCGGGCTCGTGCTCGCGCGGGGCCTGCGGCGCCGCGGAATCGACGACGTGGTGGTCCTCGACGCCGCCCCCGCGGGGGCTGCGGGCCCCTGGACCACCTACGCGCGCATGCACACCCTGCGCACCCCCAAAGACATCGCCTGGCCGACGTGGGGCACCCCCGCGGTGAGTCCCCGCGCGTGGTTCGAAGCCGTGTACGGCACGGCGGCGTGGGAGCAGATCGAGTACTTCCCCACCACGGCGTGGCAGGGATTCCTGCAGTGGTACCGCGAGGTCTCGGCCATCACCGTGGTGCCCGCCACCCACGTCACGGCGATCACCCCCACCGACGGTCCGCTCGACCTCGCGCTCGAGGGCCCCGACGGAACCTGGACGCTTTCGGCCCACCACGTCGTGCTCGCCACCGGAATCGAGGGAGCCGGCGGGCGGTCCATCCCGTCGCTGCTGCACGACCTTCCCGCGGATCGGGTGCGGCACACGCACGACGACATCGACTTCGCCGCCCTCGCGGGCCTGCGCATCGGCATCCTGGGTGCCGGCACGGGGGCGTTCGACAACGCCGCCACCGCCCTCGAGCACGGAGCCGCCCTCGTCGACGTGCACATGCGCCGCGCCGCGATGCCACAGGTCAGCCCGTACCGCTGGATGGAGTTCGCCGGACTCATCGAGAACTACGGCACCTTCACCGACGCGCAGAAGTGGGCGTTCAACGTGCACCTGTCGGCCGTCGACCAGCCCGCCACGCAGAACGCCCTGTGGCGCGCGCACGCCTTCGACACGTTCCGCTTCCTCACCTCGTCGCCGTGGCAGGGCGTGGAGTGGACGGGCAGCGACATCGCCGTGACGACGCCGCACGGCATCCACCACTACGACGTCGTCCTGGCCGCGACCGGCATCGCCTCGGACCTCGCCCGACGACCCGAGCTGGCGAGAGTGGCCGCCGACGCCGTGCTCTGGAGCGAGCGACTCACCCCCGAGGCCGCGGCGCAGAACCCGGGGCTCGCCGCATTCCCCTACCTCGACGACGACTTCGGGCTCGTCGACCGCGCGGGCGGGGAGGCGCTGTCACGCATCCACATGTTCAACCACGGTGCGCGGATCAGCCAGGGCATGCTGAGCCACCAGATCCCCGGCCTCGTGGGCGGGGCGACGAAGCTGGCCGCCGCGCTCTCACGCCGCCTGTTCGCGCGCGACTCCGCGAGCCTGCTGGCCGAGTATCTCGCGTACGACGTTCCCGTGGGCGTGCAGATCGGCCGACGCGCGCAACCCGCCGCCGCCGAGGCGCCGACGGCGGTAGCGTCGAGCGGGTGACGACCGAGACCCCCCTGATCGTGTCCGTGCCCACCGAACAGCTGCGCGACGATCTGCAGCCCCTGCCCGAGGGCGTCGAGCTCGTGCTGTGGGACATGACGGGGCCCGCTCCCCGTGAGCGGTTCGACCTGGTCGTGCCCCCGTACATGTCGATGGACGGCGTCATCGAAGCGTTGTCGAGCGTCGAGGTCCGCCTCGTGCAGGGCCAGTCGATCGGCTACGACAACGTCGAGGGACGCCTGCCGAAGGGCCTCGCCTTCGCGAACGCCTCCAGCGTGCACGAGACCGCGACCGCGGAGCTCGCCGTGACGCTGGCCCTGGCCGCGCAGCGGCGCCTGCCGGAGTTCGTGCGCGCCCAGGACCGCGCGGAGTGGATCGGCGGCGGCGCGACCGGTCTCGCCGACCAGCGCGTCACGCTCCTCGGATTCGGCGGGGTCGGCCGCGCCATTGCCGCGCGCCTGAAGCCCTTCGAGGTCGAGCTGCGCGCGGTCGCCTCGCACGGCCGACTGCAGGACGACGTCGAGGTCTTCCCCCTCGGAAAGCTCGACGACGTGCTCGCCGAGACCGACATCCTCATCGCCTCGCTCCCCGGCGGCGACCGCACCCGCCACATCCTCGACGACGCCGCCCTGTCGGCCCTGCCCGACGGCGCCCTCGTCGTCAACGTCGGCCGCGGCCCCCTCATCGACACCGACGCGCTCGTCGACCACGTGCGTCGCGGGCGTCTCCGCGCCGCGCTCGACGTGACCGACCCCGAGCCCCTTCCCGCGGATCACCCGCTCTGGGCCCTGGACGGCGTGCTCATCGCCCCGCACGTCGGAGGAGCCACGGATGCCATGCGCCCGCGCATCGCGCGACTCGTGCGCCGTCAGATCGAGCGCCTCCGCGCCGGCGAAGAACCCCTGAACGTCGTCATCGGCGGCTGAGAGCCGCCGCCGTCGGGCATCAGGCGGAGCGTCGCGGACGCATCGACCGGAGGGTCTGCGCGATGAGGCGGGCGTCGCCGCGGCCCCCCACCGCCATGATCGCCGCCGCTGCCACGAGCCACGCCGCTCCCAGGCAGACCAGACGGAGCAGAGCGGGCCACGGCCCGAAGACCGCGAGGTCCAGGCCCCACGCGACGAGGGTCGCGCCGCCGCTCACCGCCAGGGGCACGAGGGACGCGCGCACCAGGACCCCGACCTCGAGGCCCGCGCGGGGGGCGAACACGAAGGTTCCCGACGCCCAGATGAGCACCTGGCCCACGACCACTCCCCACGCGATCCCCGCGGGAGCCAGGGGCGCCAGCAGCACGATGAGAAGCACCATCGGCACGCGCCCGACGATCTCCGACAGGAAGAGGGCCCCGGAGCGTCCCAGAGCGGCGAACCCCCAGTAGTAGGCGTACGCCGTGGTCTGGAAGACCGTGCCCACGGCGAGGATCGGCAGGAACTGCATCGCGGGGAGCCAGTCGGGGCCCAGCACCACGTCGATCAACGGCGCACCGCACACCACGAGCAGGCCCGTGACGGCGAGCAGCACGTGACTGACGAGCCGCTGCGCACGCGCCAGCGCCTCGTTGAGGGCGGGAAGGCTGTCGGCGCCCTGCGCCAGTCGCGGCAGCACCACGCGCGTCAGCGGGGCGGCGACCTGCAGCAGCGGCAGCATCACCAGCTGGTACGCCCGCGAGTAGAACCCGACGATCGCCGACGGGTACCAGGCCCCCATGACGATCGTGTCGACGTTCGTCGTGACGTAGTGCGCCGCGTGGGTGGCGAGCGTCGACAGGCCGAAGGTGAGCAGCGACCCCATCTCGACGCGACGCGGGAGTCCGGGACGCCAGCCCGCCGCGGCGACGGCCCACCCGAGCGACACGACGGCCGCCACCGTGCCCTGCACGGCGAGAGCCAGATAACCCGAGCCGAGCAGCGCGAGCAGGATCGCGGCGACGATGCCCGCGGCATCCCCTCCCACTTCCGACGCGGCGAGGCGCGAGAACCTCTCCCGGCGATTCAGCTCGACCAGGAACTGGACCGCCGCGGCACGGAGGAGGTAGGCGGGTGCCGCGATGAGCACGACCCCGACCAGCCGGCCGTCGCCGAACGCGGCGCCGATCGGAACGGCGACGGCCGCCACCAGCAGCGCCAGAACGGCCCCGATGCCGGTGTTGATCCAGAACAGGTTGCTCTTCTGCGCCTGGCTCAGCGACTTCTCGCGCAGGGCGGCGAGGCTGAGCCCGAAGTCGCCGAGCACCGACGCGATGCCGACGATCGCCAGTCCCAGGCTGACCACGCCGAAATCCGCCGGCCCGATCAGGCGTGCCAGCACGACGATGTTGGCGATCTGCAGGACGTACCGCAGCCATTGCGTCGACAGGAGCAGGGTCGCACCCCGGGCCCGTGCGCCCGAAGATCGTTCGGGCGTCACGTCTGTCGTCCTCCTCGCGTGCGCCGCGGGAGCCGCGCTCGAGCAGACTATTTTCGGCCGCGCGCTGCTCACCTCTCCGCCGCCCCTCAGGGGCTCGTTTTCACCCGGTCGGTCGCCCGTTCCGCCCCGGTCCTGACCGCGATCGATCACCGCTCGCGCGCACCTAGCCTGTGCGGATGACCTCCCCCGCCGTCGCCGCGTCCGACCTCTCGGTACGCCCGGAGTCCGAGCCCGGCACACGGCGCGCAGCGCGGCGACAGCGCCTGGCGGCCACGCCGCTCGCGGCACCGGCTCGCAGCACCGCGGCCCGCGTCGTCGCGTTCGGCCTGCTGCTGATGCTGTGGGCGGCCTCGATCGGCGGCACCATCGCGCAGACGCTGACGATGAGCCGCACGCAGGCGGCCGAGGGCCTGACGAGCGTGTACACGCAGGCGGTCGTCGACGCGGGGCACGTCGCCCTGCTGCTTCCCGCGGCCGCCGCCGTCTTCGTGCTGATCTTCCGCGTCGTCTTCGTGCAGAACGACGTCTCGCCCCTGGTGCTCGTCGTCCTGCCGTGGGTGTGGATCGTGTTCAACGAGTTCGCGCGGGGAGGAGCCGTCACCGAGCAGATGCTGCTGCCGATCGGCGTCGCCGTGACCCTGTGGGCGATCCAGCCGCGTGTGTCGGACCTGCGGGCGTACGCCCTCGCTGCCGCGGGGTTGGCGGTGGTCTCGATGGTGCTGACGTCCAGCGCCCCCGCCCTCATGTACATGCCGCAGACGTTCGACGTGAACTCCGAGAAGTCGTTGACCGGGCTCCCGCTGTTGGCGGGCTTCTTCGGGCACCCCAACGGCTACGGCCTGTTCCTGGTGCTCGCCCTGCCGCTGACGCACCTCTTCTCGCGCTGGTATCTGCGCTGGACGACGGCCGCCGTGCTGCTCGTCGCCATACTGTGGTCGGCGTCGCGCACGGCGTTGTTCGGGGTCGCGGTGTGGGCCGTGGTGCTGTTGGTGAGCATGCTGCTGGGCCGCGCGGGCAACCGGACCGTCGGCCGCGTTCTCGGCGCCCTGCTGCTCGTCCTGGTCGTCGTCGTCGTGGCCCTCCCCCTGATCACGACCGACCCCGAGGCGTTCACGAAACGCGGCGCGATCTGGCGGTTCAACCTGTCGCAGCTGTCGGGCGATCAGTGGCTCGTCGGGCTCGGCCACAGCTGGTACGTCGACCACTACGACCTGCTCAAGGCCGCTCTCTCCAGCGCCGCCAGCCACGGCCACAACGTCTTCGTGACGTACGTCGTCACGGGCGGCATCGTCCTCGTCGCGCTCCTCGCCGTCGTCCTCGCCGCCGCCGCCCGCGCGGCCGAGCATCTTCCCCGCCGCGACCAGGTCGCGGCGAGCACGTTCCTCTGCGTGCTCACGGCGGTGTCGATCACCGAGACGGCGTGGCGCGTCGAGGCGCCCGACACCCTGTTCGCGGCGATGGTGGTGCCGCTGTTCGTGATCGCCGTGCAGGCACGGGACCTGTCGGCCCTCGCCCGTCGAAGGGGTGACCGGACGGGTGAAACGCCCACTTTCACGATGCTCACCCGCCGGACGGCGTAAGCGGGACCCGCGGTCCTCCGACGCGCGCCCGCTCCCGCGGATCACACGACCCGCGGGAGCGACGCCCGGGCCGTCAGGAGCGCCGCACCGCGGCGCGCAAACGCCGCAGGTTGGCCGAGGCCGGGGGCAGATCCCAGGTGAAAAGTGCCGCCACGGCGGCGTCGTCGATGCGTCGGCCCCGCTGGATCGCCCGACGCTCGCGCAGCTTGCGGGGCATCTTGACCGCGGCGATCCCGACGGCCTTCACGGCCGTGCCCCCCTGCCCGCGCAGCACGGCGCGCACGAACGTGAACGAGTACGAGAGCGCGAGGCGCGGGAACACCACCGGCAGGAAACGCGAGGGGACGTTCTTGGTCATGACCCAGAAGAGGTTCTTGAGCGTCTGGTGGGTGGTGAAGCCCGGGATGCGGCCGCTCGTCGCTCCGATCCGGTGGTAGGCGACGGCCCGGGGCGCGAGTTGCACGCGCCATCCCCGCAGCTGCGCCCGCCAGCTGAGGTCAAGATGTCTTCGAAATAGGCGAAGAAGTCCTCATCGAACAGTCCGACGTCGCGCAGCATCGCGGCGCGATAGAGGGTCGATCCGCCGCTGCCCCGAAGATGTCGACCGCATCGTCGTACGCGTCGAGGTCCTCTTCGCCACGCCCCCGCGGGTAGGGCAGGCCCCAGGTCGAGTAGCACTCGCCGGTGCTGTCGATGCGGCGGCCATCGAGGGTCACGAACTTGCTCGCCACCATGCCGAGATCATCCCCGCTGCGCATGACGGCGACGAGCTCGGCGAGCCAGGTCTTCTCGACCACGGCGTCGTTGTTGAGCAGCGCGATGTGCTCGTGGCCCCGGTGCAGGGCGTAGCGCAGACCGACGTTCACGCCTCCGGCGAAGCCGAGGTTCACGGGCTGCACGAGCAGGGTGACGCCGGGGTACGACGAGCGGATCATCTCGACCGATCCGTCCGTCGAGCCGTTCTCGACCACGATCACCTCCGCCGCCATGGTCTGCGCCCCGAGCGAGTCGAGGCACGCGGCGAGATCCTCCCGGCCGTTCCAGTTCGGGATGACGACCGCCGACGTCATCGCTCGTCCCCCCGTCCGAACAGGGCGTCCTCGAGTCGCGACGGATAAGTCTCGGCCGAGAAGACCGATCGCGCCCACTCCCTCGTCGCGGTGGCATCGCTCCAGGCCCGACGAGGATCGGCGAGGATCGCGAGGAGTGCGCGCGCGATCGCCTCGGTGTCGTCGGCGACCACGAGACCACCCGTCTCCCCCTCGCCGACCAGTCCTTCCGCGCCCACGGTCGTGGACACCACCGGGATTCCCCGCATCAACGCCTCCACGGTCTTGAACTTCAGCCCGGCGCCCATGCGCAGCGGGACGACGACGGCCGTGGCCGCCCGATAGGCCGGGTCGAGCGACTCGACCTCCCCGGTCACCTCGAGCAGCGGGTCGGTCTGCGCCGCGGCGATCATGCGCGCCGTAGGCCCCGCGCCCGCGAGCACGAATCGCACATCGGCCCGCGCCGCCCGCACACGCGGGATGATCTCGTCGATCAGCCAGTCGGCCGCCTCGACGTTGACGTCGCGGAAGAACGCCCCCACGAACAGCACCGTCGGAACCCCGGCCGGCGGTCCGTCGGCGGTCGCCACCTCGCCGCCGTCCGGCGAGAACGGCGGCCGCAGGACCACGACGTCGTCGGCCGCGACCCCCAGGCGTCGCGCGTAGCCGGCGTCCTTTCCGCTGAAGACGACCACGGCATCCATGTCGCGGTACAGCCGACCCTCGTCGCGCGCGACGCTGTGGTTCCGCCACCGGCCGAGCAGCCGCGCCGCCGTCCATCGACGGGTCGTGGCGAAGATCCGCTCGTAGGTCTGGACGATCAGGTCCTGCGCCACGACCACGCGACGGGCGCGCGGGCCGGTGGGAAGCGCCCGAGCGATCCATCCCATCTCGCTCCAGTGCGCCTCGACGAGGTCGGCGCGCGCTGCCGCGTCTCGCACGGCGCCCGCGCGGAGGATCGCCCGACGGAACCGCAGCGGCGGCCGCACGGGGAACAGCCGGATCTGCTGCGTGTCGAGCCACGCCGCGAGACGGCCGGAGGAGCGCGGCGGGCAGACCAGGACCGTGACGTCCATCGCCTCGCGCAGGCGCCGGGCTCCCTCATCGTTGCCCCGCCAGTCGGGCGCGACCACGGTGACCTCGTGGCCGAGGGCGCGCAGGCCCCGGAGATGCGACAGCACGTACTGTCCGCCCGCGTGGGGGATGCCGGGGTACGGCACGTGGGCCATGAGACTGACGATCCGCACGGTTCTCCTCCGGTCCCGCTCTCGACGGGCGACCTCGGGCGCCCGGACGGGCGGCGCGGGGAGAGACGGGTGTCCCGGGGAACGTACCAACCGGCTCGACGGCATCCCCCGCCGGTGGCGGCGACGGGCGGCTCCGGACGCGAACCTCACCCGTCGCCTCACCCCCAGCGCCTCCTCGCGGCTCGCGCCGACCGCCGAGAGCCTCGGCGCCGGAGGCGGTCATACTCGGCGGCGGACCCCGCCCGAGAAGAGGACTCCGTGCCCACATCCCCGCCGCACATCGTGATCGACGCCCGTTCGATGTTCACCTCCACCGGGCGCTACACGCGCAACCTCATCGCGCACCTCGAGCAGATCGACACCGCGCACCGCTACACGATCGTGCTCCCCCGCGACCGGTTCGACGACTGGACGCCGACCAGTCCGCTCTTCGAGAAGGTCGCCACCGAGACCCCGTACTTCTCGTGGCGCGAGCAGACCTCGTTCGGGCGCGAGCTCCGGGCGCTCCGCCCCGATCTGGTGCACTTCGCGATGCCGCAGCAGCCGCTCTACCTGGGCGCGCGCCGCGTGACGACCTTCCTCGACATGACGCTGCTGAAGGTGCGCAACCGCAAGAAGCACTGGGCCGTCTCTGCCGTGAAGCGCATCATCGGCGCGGGGGCGTTCGTGTTCACGGCGCACCGCTCCCGCGTGAACCTCGTCATCAGCGCGCACGGGGGCCGCGACCTCGTCGCCCACACCCGCGTGCGCGCGTCGAGCCTGTACGTCACCTCGCCCGCGGCCGATGTGATCGCGGATGCCGCGACCCCGGTCGAGACGCCGTTCCCGCGCTTTGTGCTGTACGTCGGCCGGCAGGAGCCGTACAAAAACCTCAAACGGCTCATCCGCGCGGTCGTGCACCTGCGCGACGCCGGCGAAGACATCGGCCTCGTCGTCGCCGGAAAGATCGACGACGACGGGGCGCGCCTGATCCGGGGACTCGACGAGCAGGAGCGGGGCGCCGTGCACTTCGCCGGTTTCGTCACCGACGCGCAGTTGCGCGGGCTGTACGAGGCGGCGGCGGTGTACGCGTTCCCGTCGTTCTTCGAGGGGTTCGGACTACCGGGGCTCGAGGCGATGCGCCACGGGTGCGCCGTGGTCAGCAGCGATGCGACGTGCCTGCCCGAGGTCTACGGCGACGCCGCGATCTACTTCGACCCCGCGAGCACCGCCGGGATGCGGGACGCCGTGGCCCGAGTCCTCACCGACCCCGCGCTCGCACAGACGCTGCGGGAGCGCGGGGTCGCGCGCGCCGAGATGTTCTCGTGGCGGTGGATGGCGACGCGCACGCTCGACGCCTACCGCGACGCCCTGGAGTCCTGAGCCCGAACGGCGGTGGCGACCGCGGGAGCGTCCAGGGTCACGGCATCCGGACCGTGAAGCCCGCCGCCCTCAGCCGCGGAAACCGCCGGGGTTCGACAGCAGGTCGGCGAAGGCGAGCTCGGCGGGGCCGACGAGCATGAGGCGCGAGCGCAGGTGCGCCCGTTCGAGGCGGATCGTGCGCCCCTCGGCTCCCAGGGGATGCACGCGCACGGCATCGGCCAGTCGTTCGCGGCTGACCGAGAGCAGGGCGCCGAGGTAGCCCGACAGAACGACCGTCTCGGGGCTGAAGGCGTTGACGAAGTTGGTCAGCGCGATCGAGAGCACCTCGACCTGGCGCGTCACCTCCGCCATCACGCGAGGGTTGCGGGCCACGCCCAGCTCGACGTCGAGTTCGTCTTCGTCGAGCTTGCGCCGACCCAGCAGGGGCTCGAGCAGATCGAGGCTCACCTCGGCCTCGAGGCATCCCCGGCGTCCGCACACGCAGGCGCGCCCACGGGGGTCGACGACGGTGTGCCCCAGCTCGCCGGCGTAGCCCGAGGTGCCGCGCAGAAGGGTGCCGTCGATGATGAGACCGCCGCCGATGCTGTGCATCGCCCCGCCCAGGTAGAGCAGGTTGCCGACACCGACGCCGACACCGAAGCGCGCCTCGGCGAGAGCGCCGATGCTCGCGTCGTTGCCGGCGGCCACCGGCATGCCGAGTTCGTCGCTCAGGCGGGCCGACACGGGGTCGCGTTTCCATCCCAGGGTGGGCGAGACGAGCACCGAGCCGTTGGCGTTGACGAGTCCGGGCACCGCGAGGCCCGCACCCACCACCCGGTAATGCCGATCGATGTCGGCGCGCATGGCCTCGACCGACGAGGCGACGATCTGCACGAACCGGCGCGGCGACGGCGGACTGGCCGTGTCGTGGCGCAGGCGCGCGTGCACCACCCCGCCCAGCCCGACCAGGGCGACGGTGACGGCGTGGGGTTCGGCCCGCACGCTGAGGGCGGCGACGTGGTCTTCGGGCTCGAGATCGAGGGTCGGGCGCCCGACCTTGCCGGTGCGCTCGGTGCTGGCCGCCTCGCGCACGAGGCCCAGCTCGGTGAGCTCCATGACCAGGCCCGTCACGGTGGAGCGGTTGAGACCCGTCGTCGCGCCCAGCTGCGCGCGTGAGAGCGCTCCCCGGGAATGGAGCAACGACAGCACCGACGCGAGGTTCTGCTGGCGGATCAGGTCGTTGGTGGTACGACCGACCGGGGGTGCGAGCGGCGTTGCGGGCTCGAACACGGCAGGGGTCATGAGAGGGGCACCTCCCCCATCATCCCATCGCGCAGGAACGGACGGTACGCGCAGCCGTCGAGAAGGACGGGGGCGGGGCCGACGGCCGACGCCGCGGCCCCGGGACGCGGATGGGGAGCGGGCCCCGGGGCCACGCTCCCCATCCGGTCAGACACCGCCGTTGCGCCGCTTGTTGAAGATGTCGAACGCGACGGCCAGCAGCAGCACGATGCCCTTGATGGCCATCTGCCAGGCGGCGTCGACACTGAGGATCGACAGCCCCATGTTCAGCACGCCCATCACCAGTCCACCGACGACCGCACCGACCACGGTGCCGATGCCGCCCTGGACGGCGGCGCCACCGATGAAGACCGCGGCGATGGCATCCAGCTCGTAGTTCTGACCGGCGGACGCCACGGCGCTGCCGGCGCGCGCGGTGCTCACGACCGCCGCGAGACCGGCGAGCACGCCCATGTTGACGAAGATGAAGAAGTTGACCCACTTCGTCTTCACACCGCTCATCACGGCGGCGAACAGGTTGCCGCCCATCGCGTACACGTGGCGGCCGAAGGTCGTGCGGTTGAGCACGAACGTGTACGCCAGGACGAGCACCGCGAGGATGATCAGAACGATCGGCGTGCCGTTGTAGGTGGCGAGCGTCAGGGCGATCGCCATGATCGCGACCGCGGCGATGAGGTTCTTCAGCCAGAACGACCACGCGACCTCGCGGGGCAGCTCGAGGCGACGGAGCGTCGCGCGGGTGCGCAGCTGCTGGGCGATGAGCGCCACGACGGCGACGAGACCCAGCACGACGGTCAGCGAGTCCCAGTTGCCGATGTAGCCGAGCACCGGGGGCAGCCAGCCGGCGCCGATGGCGGTGAAGCCGTCGGGCAGACCCGCGATCGTGCCGCCGGTGAGCAGCACCAGGGTGAGACCTCGGAACAACAGCATGCCCGCCAGGGTGACGATGAACGCCGGGATGCCGACGAACGCCACCCAGAAGCCCTGCCACGCCCCGACGACCGCGCCGACCGCGAGCGAGAGGATGACGGCGGCCCACCAGGGCAGCCCCCACGAGTTCATCGAGATCGCCGCGATCGCTCCGACCATGGCGACCACCGAGCCGACCGACAGGTCGATGTGCCCCGCGATGATCACCATCACCATGCCGATCGCGAGGATCAGCACGTAGGCGTTCTGCTGGATGAGGTTGTTGACGTTTCCGGGCATGAGCAGTCGGCCGCCGGTCAGCACCTGGAACAGCACGATGATGATGACCAGGGCGGCGAGGATGCCGAACTGCCGGAAGTTGATGCGCGACAGGATGCCGCGGCGGCGCGGTCCCGGCTGCGTGGGCGCCTCGACCGTCTGGGTGGATGCGGTGGCCATGTCTTTCAGTTCCTTCCGGCGGTCATGTGCCGCATGAGGGTCTCCTGCGTGGCGTCGTCGCGGCTGACCTCTGCCGTGATGCGTCCCTCGGAGATCGTGTAGATGCGGTCGGAGAGGCCGATGACCTCGGGCAGCTCCGACGAGATGACGATGACGGCCTTACCCTGGGCCGCGAGTTCGTTGATGATGCCGTAGATCTCGTACTTCGCCCCGACGTCGATGCCGCGGGTCGGCTCGTCGAGGATCAGCACGTCGGGACCGGTGAACATCCACTTCGACAGCACGACCTTCTGCTGGTTCCCGCCGGACAGCCGTCCGGTGATCGCCGCGACGCTGGGGGCTTTGATGTTCATCTTGTAGCGGTACGAATCGGCGACCTTGTACTCGCGGTAGCGGTCGACCACGCCCAGGCGGGCGAGGCGCGAGAGGGCGGATGCCGAGACGTTGACCTGGATGTCGCCGATGAGGTTGAGACCGTACTTCTTGCGGTCCTCGGTGGCGTAGGCGATGCCGTGCTTGATGGCCGCGTCGACCGTGCGCACGTCGATCTGCTGGCCGTTCTTGTAGACCTCGCCCGAGATGCCCGTGCCGTACATGCGGCCGAAGATGCTCATGGCGAGCTCGGTGCGACCGGCGCCCATGAGGCCCGCGAAACCGACGATCTCGCCCGCGCGCACCATGAAAGAGGCGTCGTCGATGACCACGCGCTCGGTGTCGACCGGGTGGTGCACGGTCCAGTTCTCGACGCGGAAGAGTTCTTCGCCGATGTCGGGTTCGCGCGGCGGGAACAGGCTGTTCAGATCGCGGCCGACCATGGCGCGGATGATGCGCCCCTCGTCGGTGTCGGCGTCGGTGCGGTGCATCGTCTCGATGGTGCGGCCGTCGCGGATGATCGTGATGCGGTCCGAGATGCGCAGCACCTCCTTCAGCTTGTGGCTGATGATGATGCAGGTGATGCCCTGGTCGCGCAGCTGGTCGATCAGATCGAGCAGGTGGGCGGAGTCGTCGTCGTTCAGCGCGGCGGTGGGCTCGTCGAGGATGAGGAGCTTCACCTCTTTGGCCAGGGCCTTGGCGATCTCGACGAGCTGCTGCTTGCCGACGCCGATCTCGTAGATCTTGGTGGCGGGGTTCTCGCGCAGTCCCACGCGCTTGAGCAGCTCCGCGGCCGCGGTGTTCGTGGCGTTCCAGTCGATGACGCCGCGGCGGGCCTTCTCGTTGCCGAGGAAGATGTTCTCGGCGATCGAGAGGTAGGGGCTGAGCGCCAACTCCTGGTGGATGATGACGATGCCCGCGGCCTCGCTGTCGTTGATCGAGCGGAACGCCATCTGCTCACCCTCGAGGGTGATGCTCCCCTCGAAGCTGCCTGCCGGGTAGACCCCGCTGAGCACCTTCATGAGGGTGGACTTGCCGGCGCCGTTCTCGCCGCAGATGGCGTGCACCTCTCCGCGGTGCACGTCGATCGACACGTCGGCGAGAGCCGGAACCCCGTTGAAGGACTTCGAGATCCCCGCCATGCGCAGGATCGGTTCGGTCATGGTGTGTGTCGTCCCTTCACCGTCGCCGAGGGCGACGCAAAAGTGGGCCGCCGAAGCGACTCGTGTGATCGTCGCCGGAGGCGACCGATGCCCTTCACCGGGCGGTGAAGGATCGAGCGGCGGGGCGGGCTGAGCCGCCCCGCCGCGAGAAGAGGACGGGGCGGGCGAGCCCGCCCCGTCCGGGATCGATCAGAGTCCGACGTCGGACGCCTTCAGGAAGCCCGAGTCGATGAGCTTCGTCTGCACGTCGTCCTTGACGACGACCTCGGGGGTCAGCAGGTACGAGGGGACGACCTTCTTGCCGTTGTCGTAGGTCTTCTCGTCGTTGACCTCGACGGTCTTGCCGTCCTTGATCTCCTGCACCATCGTGAACACGCGGTCGCCGAGGGCGCGGGTGTCCTTCCAGACCGTCATCGACTGCGCGCCGTCGAGGATCGCCTTGACGTTGGCCTTGTCGGCATCCTGACCCGTGATGATCGGGTAGTCGGCACCGGGGGTGTAGCCGGCCGACTTCAGCGACGCCTCGATACCGATGGCGAGGCTGTCGTTGGGCGAGAGCACCACGTTGACCTTCTTGCCGTCGCCGTAGAACGACGAGAGGCGGTTGTCCATCTCGGACTGCGCCTTGTCGGACGCCCAGCCCTGGATGCCGATCGACGCCCACGCGTCGTCGTTGGCGGGCGACTTGCCGCTGGGGACGACCAGCTGGCCCTTCTCGACGTACGGCTGCAGGACGTCCCACGCGCCGGCGAAGAAGAACTTGGCGTTGTTGTCGTCGGGGCTGCCGGCGAAGGGCTCGAGGTTGAAGGGGCCCTTGCCGTCCTTCAGACCCAGCTGCTCTTCGATGTACTGGCCCTGCAGGGTGCCGACCTTGTAGTTATCGAAGGTGGCGTAGTAGTCGACGTTCTCGCTGCCGTTGATCAGGCGGTCGTAGGCGATGACCGTGGCGTTCTGCGACTTGGCCTCCTGCAGCACCGGGCCGAGCGTCGAACCGTCGATCGCGGCGATCACGAGGATCTTCGCGCCCCCCGAGATCTGGTTCTGGATCTGGCTGATCTGCTGGTCGGTCTTGTTGTCGGCGTACTGCAGGTCGACGGTGCACCCGGCGTCGGTGAGCTTCTTCTGCAGCTGCTCACCGTCGTTGATCCAGCGCTCGAGGCTGCGGGTCGGCATCGCGATGCCGACGTTGCACTCGGTCGAGCCACCGCCGGCGGCGTCGCCGCCTCCGTCGGCCGGACGGGTGGAGCTGCACGCTCCGAGACCGACGGCGAGTGCGGCGATAGCCGCACCGGTCAGGATTTTCTTCAGCATGTGATCTGCGTTCCTCTCTGAACAGCAGGGACCTCGTGGTCCGCACCCGCGCCCTCCCCGGCGTCGGATCGGGTACGTCGTCGTCCCGGCACTCTGGTCCGTCGAATTATGACGGCTCCGAAAAATTATCCATCGAGGGGGGTTTTGTCTAGAGGCACGTCAAAATTCCTCGCGGCCGTGATCAGACCGTGACTCAGCGCTCGTCGCGGTCGGCGCCCGACCACAGATCGCCGCATTCGACGAACTCCGCCTCTTGGGCGATCAGGTAGGGCCGCGCCCCGATATCGCCCCGCACCGACGCGCTCACGGCCGCCCAGTGCGCTCGCCCGATGAGCACGGGATGCCCCGGCTCGCCGGTGTACGCCGCCTGGGCGAGGGCGTCGGGAGCCGCCCGCCGGACGAGGCGGGCGATCGCGGCCGGGACGACGTCGGGGGTGTCGACCGGCAGCACGACGACGGCGGATGCGGGTCCGGATGCCGCGGCCTCGAGGCCCGCGCGCAGCGACGCGGCCACCCCCGTCCGCCAGTCGGCGACGCGCACCACCGTCGCTTCGGCGGGCACCAGGAGGGCCGCCTCGTCGGCGGCCGCGCCCAGGACGACGAGGACGTCGCCGCACCCGCCCGCGCGCAGAGCCCGCACGGCGAGCGCGATCCAGGGGACGCCGGCGGGGGTGCGGGCGAGGGCCTTGGGACCACCGAAACGACGCCCGGCGCCCGCGGCGAGGACGAGTCCGCACGGGGGCACGAGGGGGTCGGCGGGCATGGTCACGACAGCGTAGCGTGCGCGAAACACGCCCCGACTACCGTCGCGTCCATGCTCGAACTGGCCGCCGACCTGGTGCCCCTGCTCGACGCGGGAGTGCCCGTCGCGGCGGTCACCGTGACCGCCGTCGTGCGCAGCGCACCGCGCGGGGTGGGGGCCACTCTCGCCGTGACCCGCGACGCCCGCGTGATCGGATCGATCTCGGGAGGCTGCGTCGAGAGCGACGCCGTGATGCTCGGGCTCGACGCCCTGCGCACCGGCACCGTGCGCCGCGCGCGGTTCGGTTTCGGCGACGACGGCACGGTCACCCCCATCGCCGCGGGGCTCGCCTGCGGGGGTGCGGTCGACGTCGTGGCGTACCGGATCGACGCGGACGCCACGCGCGCCGCCCTCGACGACGCCCGCACCGGCCGCGCGGCGACCCTGCGCCTCGACCTCGACGGCGAGGCCCTCGTACTGCACCGCCCGGCACCGCCCCGGCTCATCGTGCTGGGCGCGGGTGAGCACGCCGCGGCGCTCTGCCGACTGGGAGCCGCCGCCGGATTCGCGGTGACCGTGTGCGACGACTGGGCGCTGCTGGTGACGCGCGAACGCTTCCCCGACGCGACCGAGCTGGTCGTCGCGGCCCCCCACGACTACCTCGCCACCCTCGACGAACCCGACGCGCGCACGGCGGTCTGCGTGCTGACGCACGACGAACGGCTCGACGTGCCGGCGCTTCGCGCGGCGCTGCGTCTGCCCGTGGGGTTCGTGGGGGCGATGGGGGCGCGGGCCACCGTCGCGCGCCGCGCGAAGCTCCTGCGCGCGGCGGGGGTCACGGATGCCGAGCTCGCGCGCCTGCACTCCCCCCTGGGCCTCGACCTGGGCGGCGTCACCCCCGAAGAGACGGCGCTCTCGGTGATCGCCGAGATCGTGGCATCCCGCAACGCCGCCGACGCCCGTCCGCTGCGCGACCGGCGCGGCGCACGCCTGCACGGGATGGACCTCGACGCATCGTGCGCGGTGAGGAGCGCATGAGCGCGCTCGTCGTGCGCGGCGCGGTCGCCGTCGTCGACGGGACGGGGCGCGTGCACACCGGCGACGTCGTGAGCGTCGACGGCACGATCGTCGCCTCGGCCGACCTGTCGGGGGCGACCGTGATCGACGCCACCGGGTGCGTCGTGACCGCCGGGCTGGTCAACGCGCACCACCACCTCCTGCAGACGGCGTTCCGCACGCTGCCCGGCACCCGCGGCATCCCCATGCGCGACTGGTTGCCGGCGATGGCCGCGGCGTACTCCGCCGCCGGCGTCGACCCCGAGCTCACCGGGCTCGCCGCGCGGGCGGGGCTCGCCGAAGCCCTGCTGAGCGGGGTGACCACGGTCGCCGACCACCACCTGACCTGGCCGAGCGGAGCCGACACCGTGGGCATGGCGCGCGCGGCGGCCGCCGCGGCCCGCGACCTCGGCGCCCGACTCGTGTTCGTGCGCGGTGCCGCGCGCGACGATCCCGCCGAGGCGGCGGACTCGGCCGACGCGATCGTGCGCGCCCTCGTTCCCGGGGCGCCCGGCGGCATCAGCGCCGACGGTGCGCTGCAGGTCGCCGTGGGCCCGGCCGGAGTGCACAGCGATCCCCGTGAGACCTTCGACGCGCTCCGCGAGGTCGCCCGCGTGCACGGTCTGCGCCGCCGCACGCAGGCGAACGAGGTCGTCGACGTCGCCATCGCCCTCGAGCGCTACGGTGCCCGCCCGCTCGACCTTCTCGAGGAGTGGGGCTGGCTCGACGCCGACGTGACCCTCGCCCACCTGTGCGACGTGTCGGACGACGAGATCGCCCGGATCGCGGCATCCGGGGCCTCCGCCACCCACGCACCCGGCTGCGACGTGCCGATGGGGTGGGGCGTCGCCCCCGTGCGACGACTGCTCGACGCCGGGATCTCCGTCGGGCTCGGCACGAGCGGCGGCGGGAGCAACGACGCGGGGCATCTGCTCGCCGACGCCCGACTGGCGATGCAGGTCTCGGCGCTCGTCGGGCCGCAGCTGCCCGCGGCAGAGGTGCTCGCGATGGCCACGGCCGGCTCGGCCGACGGGCTCGGCCGCCCCGAGCTCGGGCGGCTCACCCCGGGATCCGCGGCCGACCTGTGTCTGTGGGACGTCTCGGGGGTCGCCGACGCCGGAGTCGCGGATGCCGTGGCGGGACTGCTGTGGGCCGCACCCGGCCGGCGTCCGCGCGACGTCGTCGTCGGCGGCCGTGTCGTCGTCGCCGGCGGCCGACTGGTCACCGCCGACGAGGACGAGGTCGTCGCCCGGCTGTTCGAGAGGGTGGGACGATGACGACCATGGCTCCCGCGATCCCCGCCGAGAAGACCCCCACCGGCGACGAACGGCTCGGCGCGCACCTGCGCGGACTGCGCAAAGCGCGCGGACTCACGCTGACGCAGCTGGCCGAGGCGGCGACGCTGTCGCATCCCTTCCTCAGCCAGCTCGAACGCGGTCTCGCGCGGCCCAGCATGGCGAGCCTCGAACGACTCGCGCGAGCGCTCGGCACCAGCCGGGTCGAACTCATCGCCGCCTCGGAGCCGCCCCGCCCCGAGCACGACGCGCACCCCTCGTTCGTCGGCGCCGACGAGGGCGTGATCGGCCCCTACGCGGAAGGCACCGCGCGTCTGCTCGCGGAGGGCCCCCGACGCTTCGAACCCCTCGAGTTCACCGGCGCCAACCCCGACCCGGGAGACCACTACGTGCACGACGAGGACGAGTTCCTCACCGTGCTCGAAGGGTCGGTGGTGATCTCGTTCGGGGACTTCGGCGAGCGCACCCTGCGGGTCGGCGACTCGGTCTACTGCCGCTCGGGGACCCCGCACCGGTGGCACTCGCCGGGCGGACTGCCGTATCGGTTGCTCATCGTGAAGGAACTCGTGCACGGCGGCGGTGTCGACGACACCGCAGAAGGAGAGTCATGACCGGAGGCGTCAGCTTCGAAGCCGTCGTCCGCGCCCGTCGCGATGCGGCGGAGGGCGTGGTCGTGCTCGACCTGGAGCGCACGGGCGGAACGTTGCCGCACTGGTCGCCCGGCGCGCACATCGACGTCGTGCTGCCCGACGGTGTCGAGCGGCAGTACTCGCTCTGCGGATCGCCGAGCGAGCGGGGCACGTGGCGCATCGGGGTGCTCCGCGAACGCGAGGGCTCGGTGTGGCTGCACGAGAACGCGCACGTCGGTGCACCGCTTCGCGTGCGCGGTCCCGCCAACCACTTCTTGTTCGCCCCCACCGCCGGCCGCGCGTACGTGTTCGTCGCCGGGGGCATCGGCATCACCCCGATCGTCCCGATGATCGAGGCAGCCGAGACCGCCGGGGCCTCCTGGACGCTGCTGTACGCCGGCCGGTCGCGACGCACCATGGCCTTCGTCGACGAGTTGGTCGCGCAGTACGGCGACCGCATCGAGGTGTACGCCGCCGACGAGGGACGCCGGCTCGACCTCGCGGAGTACTTCGGCACCCCCGTCTCGCGCACCGTCGTCTACTCGTGCGGACCCGCGCGCCTTCTGGAGTCCCTGGGTGCCGCGATGGCGGGGTGGCCGCGCGGGAGCCTGCACGTCGAGCGGTTCGAGGCGAAGGTGCTCGGCCCGCCGGTGTGGGCCGAGCCGTTCGAGGTCGACCTGATGATGTCGGGCCTCACCGTGACCGTGCCCCCGGAGCGATCGATCCTCGACGTGGTGGAGGAGCACGGCGCGGTCGTCCCCTCGAGCTGTCGGGTGGGCACGTGCGGCACCTGCGAGGTCGCCGTGGTCGACGGCGAGGTGGAGCATCGCGACTCCGTCCTCTCGCCGGAGGAACAGGATGCCAACCGGTCGATGATGGTGTGCGTGTCACGGGCGGCGTGCGGGCGGATCACGCTGGAGCTGTAGGAGCAGGACGGGCATTCGCCGCGCCGACACGGCTGCGCGCAAGGTTTGTCACGAGGGTCACGCCCAGGAAATACAGCGGAAACGCGCGGTTCCTAGCATCGGAACATCGCCGGATGTTGGTCACACCAACACTGGCCGGCCACTCCCGGTGGCCCGCCCCGATGCTGTGGCCCCTGTCTCGACGTCTGTCTGCCCGACTCCCCGGAGGACCCCGTGTCTGCCGTTCCACCCGTCTCGATCGCCGCGCTGCGCGGCGTGCGCCTGACCTCGGGCGCCGTCGTCGACATCGCGCTCGACGGCGACGAGGTGCTCGCGGTCGTGCCGGCCGGAAGCCCCCTCCCCGACACCGACGGCGAGACGCTCGACCTCACCGGGTACCTCGTCACCGCGGCGGGCGCCGAGCCGCACGCCCACCTCGACAAGTCGCAGTCGTGGGACGCCATCCAGCCCCCGTTCGGCGACCTCGTGCGCGCCATCGAGAGCTGGCAGGCCTTCGCCGTCACCCTCGACGAAGACGAGACGCTCGGTCGGGCCCGGTCGACGGCACTGCGGATGCTGGCATCCGGGATCACGTCGATCCGCACCCACGTCGATCTGCTGCACGGCTCCGACCCCCTCATCGGCGTGCGGGCCCTGGTGCGCCTGCGCGACGAGCTCGAGGGCCTGATGGACATCGAGCTCGTCGCCCTCGGCGGCCCCACCGTGCCCGACGCGGTGTTCGACGCCGCGCTCGACGCGGGCGTCGACCTCGTCGGCGGAGCGCCCCACCTCGCCGACGACCCCCTCGCCGACCTCGAGCGCCTCATCGCCCTCGCGCGCCGCCGCGACGTGGGCCTCGACCTGCACACCGACGAGAGCCTCGCCGGAGCCGACACCCTCGCCGCGTACGCCCGCGCCGTCACCGGGTGGCACCGCCCCCGCACGGCCGGTCACTGCGTCCGCCTGAGCATGATGCCCGCCGCCGACCTCGCTCTGCTCGCCGACGAGATCCGCGCCGCCGACATCGGCGTGATCGCCCTGCCCATCACCAACCTGTACCTGCAGGGATGGGATGCCGCGCACGCGGTGCCCCGCGGGATCGCGCCCCTCGGCCGCCTGCGCGCAGCCGGCGTGCGCGTCGCGGCCGGTGCCGACAACGTGCGCGACCCCTTCAACCCCGTGGGCCGCTGCGACCACCTCGAGACCGCCTCGCTGCTCGTCTCGGCCGGTCACCTGGCACCCGAGGCGGCGATGGACGCCGTCACGACCGGTGCCCGCGACGTGATGGGCCTGCCCGTCGCCGGTCCCGTGCCGGGCGCCCGCGCCGACCTCGTCGCCGTGCGCGCCGACTCGCTCGGCGACGCCGTCGCCTTCGCGTCGGCCGACCGCGTCGTGCTGCACCGCGGCCGACTCGTCAGCCGCACCACCGTCTCGACCGAGACCGCGGCATCCGTCGCCCTGCCCGTCCGAACCCGCTCCGCCGCACCCGCGACGGCGTCGTAACCCGCCCCCAACGGAAAGTGAGCGCCCCCGTGACCTTGGCCTCTCCCGCCCCGGCATCCGTCGCGGATCCCACCGCGCCGATCCTGGACTTTCGCAACGTCGCCCTGACATTCCCCAACGGCACCACCGCCCTCTCCGGCGTCGACCTCACCGTCCATCCCGGTGAGTTCGTCAGCGTCGTCGGCCCCTCGGGCTGCGGCAAGTCGACTCTGCTGCGCATCGCCTCGGGCCTCGAAACGGCCAGCGAGGGCACCGCGACCGTCAACACCGACCGCATCGGCTACGTCTTCCAGGACGCGACCCTGCTGCCCTGGCGCGACGTGCAGTCGAACGTCGAACTGCTCGCCGAGCTCAACTGGCAGCCCAAGCGCGTGCGCGTGCCGAAGGCCAAGTGGGCCATCGACCTCGTCGGCCTGAACGGCTTCGAGAAGCACCTGCCGAAGCAGATGTCGGGGGGTATGAAGATGCGCACCTCGCTCGCGCGCTCCCTGACCCTCGACCCCGAACTGTTCCTGTTCGACGAGCCGTTCGGCGCACTCGACGAGATCACCCGCGAACGCCTGAACGACGAGCTCATCAAGATCTTCGTCGCGCAGAAGTTCGGCGGTCTCTTCATCACCCACTCGGTCTCCGAGGCCATCTACCTCTCCACCAAGGTCGTCGTGATGTCGGGGCGACCCGGACACCTCGTCGACACCTTCGAGATCCCCTTCGACATGCCGCGCGACCCCGAGATCCGCTACACCGCGGAGTACGCGAAGCTCGTCGGCGAGGTCTCCCACGCCCTTCGGGAAGGACACTCATGAGCACCACTTCTGCAGAGCCGGTCGCCGTCGAGTCGCCCGCGCCCACGGCATCCACTCCTCCACCCACGCCACCGCGTCCGCGCGCGACCGGCGCCCGTCGCGGGTTCGGGGCTCGCATCGCCGTCATCGCGCCGCCGTTCGCGGTGCTGGTGGTGCTGCTCGGCGTCTGGTACGCCATCTCGATCGGGCTCAGCGCCTCGGGCAAGGGCTTCCTCATGCCCATGCCCCACGAGATGTTCACCCTCGGCTTCTTCGACCCGCAGGTGGGCGCCGACATCTGGATCGCACTCTTCCGAACGACCGGCGTCGCCCTCACCGGACTGATCGTCGCCATGGTCCTCGGCATCGGCTGGGCGATCGCGATGTCGCTCGCCCGCTGGGTCGAGCGCTCCACCTACGCGTACGCCGTGATGCTGCAGTGCATCCCGATCCTCGCGCTCGTGCCCCTGGTCGGATTCTGGTTCGGCTACGAATTCCTCGCCCGCGTCATCGTCTGCGTGCTGATCGCCCTGTTCCCGATGGTCTCGAACACGCTGTTCGGCCTGCAGTCGGTCGACAAGTCCCAGCGCGAGCTGTTCCGCCTGCAGAAGGCCAACAAGTGGACGGTGCTCACCAAGCTCACCCTCCCGGCCGCGCTCCCCTCGATGTTCGTCGGAATGCGCACCTCGGCCGGCCTCTCGGTCGTCGGCGCGATCGTCGGCGACTACTTCTTCCGACGCGGCGAGCCCGGTATCGGCTCGCTCATCGCCAACTACCAGTCGCGTCTGCAGAGCGCCGAGCTGTTCGCCGCCATCCTCGCCGCGTGCCTGCTCGGAGTCGCACTCTTCGTCTTCTTCGGCTGGCTCTCGAAGGCGGCCGTCGGCCGATGGTACGACAGCACGCTCTGACCGACTCCCCGCATTCCGGATGCCACGGCTCCCCCCTCCGCAACGGGTGGGGAGCGGCATCCGGCGTACCCGAAAACCCGCACTCGAACACCCGCACCCGAACACCCGCACCCGAGAGCTCCACCCGTCACAGAAAGCGAACCAGCATGCAGCGCTCCACCCTTCTTCGCGGCACCGCCGTCACCGGCGCCTTCGCGATCGCCCTCACCCTCACCTCCTGCGCCGGCAGCGCCGGGGAGCAGGCCGCCCCCGCCACCGACATGCCCATCGGCGCCGTCGACCTCTCGGCCGACTGCCCCGCGACCGTCGTCGTGCAGACCGACTGGAACCCCGAAGCCGAGCACGGTCACCTCTACGAGATGATCAAGGACGACTACACGATCGACGCCAACACCAAGGCCGTCACCGGCCCGCTGATGTCGGACGGCGAGTACACCGGCGTCAACCTCGAGATCCGCGCCGGCGGTCCCGCGATCGGCTTCCAGACGGTCTCGGCCCAGATGTACCAGGACGACAAGATCACCCTCGGCTACATCAGCACCGACGAGGCGATCCAGCTGTCGGCCACCACGCCGACCAAGGCCGTCTTCGCTCCCCTCGACATCAGCCCCACCATGGTCATGTGGGACCCCGCCACCTACCCGAACGTCAAGACGATCGACGACGTCAAGGGCGCGCTGTCGTCGAACGGCGGCGTGTGGCGCTACTTCGACGGCTCGGCCTACATCGAGTACCTCAAGAGCGCCGGCCTGGCCGACGCTTCGATCCTCGACGGCTCGTACGACGGGACGCCCTCGAACTTCGTCGCCGCCGGCGGCAAGGACATGCAGCAGGGCTTCGCCTCGGCCGAGCCGTACGTCTACCAGAACGAGGTCTCGGCCTGGGGCAAGCCGGTCGACTTCGCCCTGATCCACGACGCCGGATGGCAGACGTACCAGTCGTCGGTGTCGGTGAAGTCCGACAAGTTCGACGAGCTGTCCCCGTGCCTGTCGAAGCTCGTCCCCGTGCTGCAGAAGGCCGGCGTCGAGTACTACAAGGACCCCTCGGCGGCGAACGACCTCGTGCTGAAGCTCGTCGACGAGTACGCCACCGGCTGGACCTACACGCAGGGCGTCGCCGACTACTCCGTCAAGACCCAGGTCGACCTGGGCCTGGTGGGCAACGGTCCCGACTCCACCTACGGCAACTTCGACGACACCCGCTTCGCGGACTTCTACACCAAGGCCAGCAAGGTCTACTCCGACCTCGGCACCCCGCCCGCCGCGGGTGAGACCGCGGAGGACCTGTACACGAACGAGTTCATCGACACCTCGATCTCGTTCTGACCGCCCCGGCCCGGTCCGCTTCGCGCGGGCCGGGCCGTTCGGTCGGGTCGCCCCGGTCCCCGAGCTCGCCGACGGGACCGCGACCACTTCCTCCCCCACACCCCCGGCATCCCTTCCGCCCGTTCCACCCGGAGACACACCCATGAGCGACACCGCCACCCGCGTCCTCTCCCTCGAGGACGAGCTGCTCGACCTGCTCGGTCCCGCCGCCGTCAGCACCGAACCGCGCGTGCGCGAGCGCGCGAGCATCGACGGCTCGCCGATGTCGCCGATCATCGCCGCCAAGCTCCCCCTCGGCCTCGCCGACCTGGTCGTCTTCGCCGCCGACGCGGAGCAGATCGCCGCCGCCGTCGCCGCGGCCTCGCGCCACGGCGTTCCCGTGACCGTGCGCGGCAAGGGCACCGGCAACTACGGCCAGGGCATTCCGATGCAGGGCGGCCTGGTCATCGACACCACCCGCGCCAAGGCCATCGTCGAGGTCGGCGACGGCTACATCACGGCCGAGGCCGGCACCCCGATGGTGCTGCTCGAACAGGCCGCGTGGGCCGCGGGCCAAGCCCTGTGGATGTACCCCTCGACGGCGCAGTCCACCATCGGCGGATTCCTCTCGGGCGGCTCCGGCGGCACCGGCTCGATCGCGCACGGCTCGAACGACCGCGGTTTCGTGGCCGCCCTCGACGTCGTGCACGCCGACGGCAGCGCCGAGATCCACCACTTCGAGGGCGACGAGGCTCAGAAGTACGTGCACAACTACGGCACCGCCGGCGTCATCGTGCGTGCGACCGTGCGCCTCGAGCCGCTGCGCGAGTGGCGAGGGCTCTGGGCGAGCTTCCCCGACTACGCCGGCACGCTGTCGGTGCTGCAGACGATCGGCAACCTCGACCCCTCACCGCGCCTGGTGTCGGGCGACGGGCCCGAGATCTCGGCCTCCCTCCCCGCCGACGAGGCCATCCCCGAGGGCCGGTCGAGCCTGCGGGCCATCATCGACGCCTCGCTCATCGAGACCGTCACCGCGATCATCGAGGGCGCCGGCGGCCGCGTCGAAGCCGTGCGCGAGGGACCGCAGGCCAGCATCCGCCTGTCGATGCTGAGCTACAACCACCCCATCGAGTGGTACCAGAAGAGCCAGCCGCACGAGGTGTTCCACCTCGAGGTCGCGGGCGCTCCCCTGGCCGACGACGTCGACGCCGTCGAGGCGGTGTTCCCGGGCGGGAAGCTGCACATCGAGTCGACCAAGGAGTACCCCATCGGCATGCTCGCCGCTCCCTACGTCAGCGAGGACGACGTGTACCGCGGCATCGCCGACCTCAACGCGATCGGGGTGGGCGTGCACAACCCGCATCAGTGGAACGTCGACTTCAACGTCGAGCAGACCGCCGCCACCGCCCGCCTCACCGACCCGAACGGCCTGCTGAACCCCGGCAAGCTCGACCCCGCCTACGGCGGACCCCGAAAGGGAGCGATCATCTCATGACCCGCCTTCTCGCCGAGCTCAGCGGCCCCGCCGCCGCGGCCGCCCTCACCGAGGACTCGATCCTCGTGCTGCCCACCGGCGCCATCGAGCACCACGGTCCGCACCTTCCGCTCGCGACCGATGCCATCGTCGCCGAAGCCTCGGCCACGGCGGCCGTCGCCCGGGCCGCCGCCCAGGGCCTCGACGTCTGGCAGCTGCCGACCCTGTCGATCACGAAGTCCGACGAGCACTCGTGGGCGCCGGGCACGCTCTGGCTGACGCCCGAGACGATGATGCAGACGGTCGTCGACATCGGCCGCTCGATCCTCACCACCCGGGCCCGCACGCTCGTCTTCCTCAACGGGCACGGCGGCAACGTCGCCCTGTTGAACGTCGCCAACCGCGAGCTGCGTCGCCGCTTCGGCCTGCGCACCTTCTTCATGCCCGCCGCCCGCGTGCCCTCGTTCGACGGCACCGACGGCACCCCCGACGAGCACGGCACCGGCATCCACGCCGGCTACGGCGAGACGAGCATGATCATGCACCTGCGGCCCGAGCTGGTCGACCCGGCCGAATTCCACGCCACCGTGCCCGCGCACATCGGCGAGTTCCGCCACATCGGCTTCAACTCCAAGCCGGTGACCTTCGGCTGGCTGTCGAACGACTTCGGTCCCACCGGCGTGCTCGGCGACCCGACCGGCGCGAACGCCGAGGCCGGCGCGCGGATGTTCGAGGAGAGCGTGTCGTTCGTCGTCGAGGCGCTCGAGGAGATCAGCCGCTTCGACTACACCGCGTGATGCGGGCGAGGCGCGCACGACTCCTGCACGACGGGCGGATACGTTCGCTTCGCGCGGGCGGGCGACCGGCCTGCAGGAGTCGTGCGCGGCCCGAGGGACGCGCATGAGCGTCGCCGCCGAAACCGGCCAGGGCGTCCGGGCCTACGGCCAGGTGCTGCGCCTGCCCGGGGCGCGGACGTTCGTCGCCGCCGGCATCCTCGCGCGCTTCCCCCGGGCGACGCTGTCGCTCGGCATCATCCTCCTCGTCTCGGCCGCGACCGGCAGCTTCGCCTCGGCCGGGCTCGTCGTGGCACCGCTCGTGGTCGGCATGGCGATCGCGGCCCCGCTGTGGTCGTCGCGCATGGATCGGCACGGGCAGTCGCGCGTGATCCTGGTGTCTCTCGGATGCCTCGTGCTCGCGGCATCCGCATTCCTCGCCCTCGTGCTGACGGGGGCACCGTTCTGGTCGTGGCTGATCGCGGCGTTCGTGACGGGGGCGGCGACCCCGGATCTCACCTCGGCCGTGCGGGCGCGGTGGACGGTGCTGGCCCCGCCGTCGCAACGGACGGCCGCGCTGGCCCTCGAGACGATCGCCGACCAGATGGTGTTCATCGCCGGTCCCCCCGCCATCACGGCGGTGGCCGCGGCTCTCGATCCGGCCGTCGCGGTGCTGGGCTCGCTCGGACTCGGGCTGATCGGCGGCGTGTGGCTCGCCTCGCAGCGCGGCACGCAACCCGCGTCGACTCCGCGGACCGAGCGGCGCGGTGTGGTGCTGCCTCCCGCCGGGGTGATTCCCATCGCTCTGGCCTGTGTCGCCCTCGGCGGCGTGTTCGGCGCGTTCGACGTGGGCCTGGTCGGCTGGGCCGAGGTGGGTGGGCGCCCGTGGCTGGCCGGACCGGCGTTCAGCGCCCTGGCCGTGGCGATCGCGATCGGCTCGGTCGTCACCGGCGCGCGCACGTGGCGTCTCTCGCCCGCCGCGCGCTACATCGGCTTCGCGGCTCTGGCGGCCCTGGTCGCCGTCGGCCTGCCGTTCGCGCAGGGCTCCGTGCCGGTGCTGTTCGGGGTCATCCTGCTGCTCGGGCTGGCGGTGTCGCCGGTGATGGTGTCGGGGATCCTCGTCGCCTCGGCCCGCGCCCCCGAAGGACGCGTCACCGAAACCCTCGCCTACCCGACCGCCGCGATGTCGCTCGGTGTGCCGATCGGCGGTGTGATCGCCGGAGCTGCCCTGGATGCCACGGGCCCGGCCGCAGCCCTCGTCACGATCGCGGTGTCGCTGGCGCTGGCCGCGGGGATCGCCGCGGTGGGCGAGGCGGTGCTGCGGGTGGGGCGACGCTGACGCCGAGGCTCCGGGGATCGGGGCCACCGCGACCGACGACGGCGGCCGGCCCGATCGGGCACGGCCGCCGTCGCGGTGACGCGGTGAGAGGTGCTCAGCGGGTCACGGAGATCGAGTCGAGCTCCGCGAAGCCCACCCCGCCCGAGAACCCGGGCGATCCCTTCGCCAAGCGGATCACGTTGAACCCGGCCTTCAGAGTGACCGTCGTCGAAACGGACCCGCCGAACTGTCCCCATGCTCCGGTCGCCGGGTACGAGACCGTGGACCACGCTCCGCCGTTGTACGCCAGTCCCTGGGTCGCGGTGGCGCCGGTCCCGTTCGCGTAGCGGATGCCGAGGGTGTACGCGCCCGCCGACGGCACGTTCACCGTGAAGTCGACGAAGCTCTGCGACCGCATGTCGGCCGTTCCGTCGATACCGCCGACGTATCCGCCGTTCGACGCGGAAGACGAGGTGCGGCGCTGCGCGTTGACGACCGTCGCGTTCTCGGCCTCGTACACCTGCTGGTACGACGTGGTCGGGCCGTTCACCGGGGTGATGAGCGCCTGGTAGCTCTGACGGGCGTCCATGCCGGCGAGGGGGATGGTGACGGATCCGTTGACCACGGGCAGCGTCTGCGTGGAGAGGGTCGTCGGCGCGGCCACGTTCACGTCACGTCCCGAGGCGGGAGTGGTCGTGAGCACCACCTTGACCGAATTGCCGAACCCCGACAGGCGGTCCACCCGCACGGTGTTGTCGCCGTAGTCGCCCCCGAACACGACGTTCGCGATCTTGCGCGTGCTGTCGAGCGAGGCGATGCCGTCGAGGTCGGCGTCCGCCGTCACGGGCAGCATGTTCCCGGCCATCTCGCCGTACCACTTGTACATCCAGTACGACGCCGTCGGCTGGCCGTTGTGCAGCAGGCCGTTCATGGTCCCGGATTCGAACCAGTACGCCCGCTCGGCGTCGTTCACCCCGGTGCGCTCGAACTGCGCGATGTAGTGCAGCGCGGCGCTGGGAACGTCGACCTGGTCGGGCCAGGCGTACTCGTTGATCGAGATCGGACGCGGTGAGATGCCCAGGCTGCGCTCGAGGGCGCGGTAGTCGGCCACGTGCTCATCGATGTCGCGCCACCCCTGCGACAGCTCGTGCCAGACGATGACGTCGGGCACCGTGTTGGTGGCCTTGGCGTTCTCGAGGAAGGAGCGCATGAAGGTCGGGTTGTAGATGGTCGTTCCCGGACCGATGATGGGCGTCACCGTGTCCTTCGCCCGGATCGCCCGATAGGTGCGGGTCCACCCGTCGTTGTAGGGGCCGGCCTTCTGCGTGTCCCAGGTGCCGTCGGGCTCGTTCCAGATCTCCCACCCGTTGATGTTGGTCGTGGAGGTGGCGGCGAGACGGTCGTCGACCATCTTGTTCACCTTCTGCAGCCAGTCGTCCCACCCGAGCCACTTGTACGGGAAGTCGGGGTACACGTCCGGCATGCGGATGTACTGCTGACCTCCGGTCCCGATGACCGTCGACGCGACCTTGAGCGCGTCGCCCGTCGGGGTGGACGCCCCGTTTCCGAGTTGCTGCACCCCGGGCGGGGGCTGGGTGTGCTGGCGCAGGCTCAGCGGCTGCAGGATCGCCGTCGACGGAGTGGTCGCATCGGCGATCCCGTAGAGACCGCCCGCCGCGACGTGGGTGACGGGACGCAGCACGGCGCCGGCGTCGACGACGAGTGTGTGTCCGACGGCCTGGGCGGCCGGGCCGGGCACGAGAAGTGCGGCGGTCAGGGCACCGACCAGGGCGATCCCGGGCAGCGTGGCTTTCGTTTTCACAAGTGCTCCTCTGCATTGTGACCGGAGGGGGCGGTGACTCGTCCCCGTCGCGCGGCGTGCGTCGCGGTCGGGGTCATGGTCCCGTTTCTCCGTTATCGAACCGGTTCGACAGTGAACCGGTTCGACAAGAGTACGTCGGGTCCTACGCAGCGGTCAACAGATCACCTTCGACCCCGGTCACGACGGCGTCTGCCGGGATCCCGAGCACATCACAGCGCGGCATCACCACGGCGCACGGCGTCGCGCACGAGGGTCAGATAGACCGCCGCGGTCCAGGTGTACGCCCGATCTCGAAGACCCTGGCCGGTGCGCGCGTCGAAGTTCTCGGCGAAGCCGTGGCGTTCGCACAACCGCCGGAAGCGTTCGCTGATGTCGTCGGCGAGCGCGGTTTCGCCCGCGCGACGAAGTCCGTCCTCGAGCAGCATGGTCGACGGCGCCCAGATGGGGCCTCGCCAGTAGCCGTCGTCCTCGTATCGATCGCTGTCGGGGCGCTCGGTGGCCGGACCCCACTCGGTGAGGAACGTCTTCGCGGTGCGGGCGAGCACCTCGGGCACCCCGGGCGGGAGCCGGTCGCCGGCGAGGACGGCGAGCACCGGCAACAGGCTCGTGCGTTCGACGTCATCGCCGTCGGCGACCCCCCGCGCGGCATACCCGTCGCCGCGCCAGAGCTCCGACAACGCCTCGGTCATCCGCGCAGCCTCGGCGAGCCACGGGGCGGGATCGTGGCCCGTCTCACCCGCCAGGCGAGCGAGCTCGTCGAACTGCAGCAGCAGGAAGACCGCGAGCTCGGGGGACTCGACCAGGCGCGTGCGGTCGAAGACGGTGGCGTTGTCCCACCCGCTGTCATTGCCGTGCTGGTAGTGGGAGAGAGCCCGCCCGGGGACGCGCCGCTCATCGAGCCAGAACCGCGTCCATCGCGAGAGCCTGTCGTAGATGTCGACGCGCACGTCGTCGGAGAGCGCGAGACCCTCGGCGCGCAGCCGAGCGAGCGCCCACCCGTGGATGGGCGGCTTGACGAAGTTGTACAGGCGTTCGGAGTGGGCGATCGAGTCGGGCAGCGCTCCCGTCGCATCCTGGTGGTCGAACGGCGCGAGGAACTGATCGAGGGCCAGCCCGGGCTCACCGGGTGCCAGGGCGATCGCGTTGAAGCAGTGATCCCAGCTCCACACCTTGTCCATCCAGTGCTTCGACATCAGCACCGCCTCGCGGCGGAGGAATCCCGCCGGTGAGACGGTCGCCGACCACAGCACGTACGCCGCGCGCAGCGACGCATCCCGGGCCCCCTGCGCCACGTCGTCGCGCGCGGCCCAGGGGGCGACGCGCGCGGCGAAGGCCGCGAACTCCTCGGTGACCTCGGCGACGCAGTCCTCGAACGCGGAGGATGCCGCGAAGGGCGGGCGCGAACTCTCGAACTCCTCGATCGCGATCTCCCAGGGACCGGCGTCATCGCCCCCGGTGACGGTGACAGCGCGCGTGGCGGCCCCCAGACTCTCGGCGCCCTCGATCCGCAGGCGGCCCTCGAGCGCGGTGACGCGGTATCGGCACCCCGTCTCGTACGACGTGAAGACGGCGCTGCCGTCACGCGGATCCTGGAACAGGTAGATGCCCGTGAACGGGGTCAGCTCGGCGGCGACCTCCGCCAGACGCAGGCTCGACCCGGCGTCGCCGCGGAGGCGGAGCGTGTCGGTCGAAGCGAAGACGGCGCGGACCGCCGTCGCCCCCGTCGTCCAGCGCACGGTGGCCGCGTCGGCCGCCACGTCCCACGGCTCATCGACCGCGCCCGACGCGACTGCAGGCACGAGCGACAGCACCGCGTGCATCCCGGTGCGGTGAGACACGAGGTGGACGTCGTCGACCGTGCGGTGCGCGGCCACCACCGGCGACAGGTCGAGCCAAGAGCCGCGGCGACTGAACGGGACGTGCCGCAGAGGGAAGGAGGGAATCGGACTCGTCATCGAGGAACTTTCGGTTCGTGAGGATTGCTGCTTGCCAAACGGATGTCGCCATTGTACTTTCGAACCGGTTCGAATCGAACCAGTTCGATACGTTGAATTCGTTGCCCAACGGGGACACTCGGTACTACCACCGATTCATCCCGCCGGGCACAAGAGACCCGGCGACAGAAAGGACGGCGACATGGTCAACATCGGCGATGTGGCGCGAGCCGCCGGCGTCTCTCGCAGCACGGCCTCGTACGCCCTGTCGGGCAAGCGCACGATCTCGCCGGCCGTGCGCGAGAACGTCGAACGGGCCGTGCGCGAGCTGGGGTACACCCCGAACGCGGGCGCCCGGGCGCTGGCGACCTCGCGCACCAACGTTCTCGCCCTGCTGGGGCAGTTCTTCGACGACGAGTTCGCGCCCGCCATGCTGCAGTACATCCTGGGCATCACGGACCGGGCCCGCGAGTTCGGCTTCGACACCCTGCTCGTCACCGAGAGCGACGGGGTGGGAGCGCTGACGCGAATCGCGGCGTCGCGCATGGTCGACGGGTTCGTGCTGCTGAACGTGGCGGAGTTCGACGAACGACTCGACCCGCTCCGCTCGGCCCACCAACCCGGCGCGCTCGTCGGACTCCCCGGCGACGCCACCGGTATCGACACGTTCGACCTCGATTTCGTCGCGGCCGGTCGACTGATGGTGGACCGACTGCACGAGGCGGGGCACCGCGAGGTGACGCTCGTGTCGCAGCCCGAGCACGTGGTCGAGCGCGGCGGCGCCTATGTCTGGCGCCTGGCCGACGGCGCCCGCGCGCGGGCCGAGGAGCACGGCATCCGGCTGAACCACGTCTTCGGATCGTCGCACCAGCCCCGGATCGGACACGATCTGCACGCCGTGCTGGAGCAGTACCCGCACGCCACCGGCCTGCTGTTGAACAACGAGGCGGCAGCGGCGGCGCTGCCGTCGGTGCTCGCCGCGCGCGGCCTGTCGTCGCCCGCCGACATCTCGGTCATCGGCCGCTACTCCGACGAGTTCGCCCGCACGTTCTCGCTCCCCTTCAGCGCCATCGACAGCGCCGCCGACCTGCTCGGTCGACGCGCCGTCGAACAACTGGTCTCGCGCCTGCGTTCCGACGCCGACGCGAACCCCACCGTCGTCGAACTGATCGCGCCCGTCATCGATGACCGCGGCAGCATCGCCGCACCCCCACCCCGTCGCTGAGACGGGAACACACAGCGCTCACCCGAGCATGTTCGAGGAGGAACAATGAACCCCAAGGTCCTGCGCATCGCCGCAGCCGTCGCCACGGCCGGCATCGCCGTCGGCGCTCTCGCCGGATGTTCCGGCGGCACCGCCGGCACCGGTGGCGACGCCGCGAGCGGCACCTACACCTGGTGGGATCCGTACCCGCAGCACGCCGAGGACTCGGACTGGGCGAAGCGCGTCCAGGACTGCGGCACGCAGGCCGGCGTCACCATCCAGCGGACCGCCTACGACACCACCGCCCTCACCAACCAGGCGCTGCTCTCGGCCCAGGACGGCACGTCGCCCGACGTCATCCTCATCGACAACCCCGCGGTGTCCACTCTCGCCGACACCGGAATGCTCTCGACCACCGACGACCTCGGTCTCGACACCTCCGCCATCGACGAGAACCTGCTGGCCGCCGGCGTCCTCGACGGCAAGACGTACGGCATCCCCATCGGCGCCAACACCCTCGCGCTGTACTACAACGCCGACGTCCTCTCGGCAGCCGGAGTCGACCCGGCCTCCATCACGGACTGGGATGCCCTCGACGCCGCCCTGGCGAAGGTGTCGGCCGCGGGCAAGAAGGGCATCACCTTCTCGGGCATCAACACCGAAGAGGGCTCGTTCCAGTTCCTGCCGTGGTTCTGGGGCGCAGGCGCCGACCTCACCGACCTCTCATCGCCCGAAGCCGTGGAGGCGGTGACCCTGTGGAAGGACTGGCTCGACAAGGGCTACGCCCCCAACTCGGTCATCACCAACTCGCAGAACACGGTGTGGGAGGAGTTCCTCACCGGTGACTTCGCCTTCGCCGAGAACGGCACCTGGCAGGTCGACAGCGCCGCGAAGGCCCCCTTCGCGAGCGGCGTCATCGAGCTGCCCGCCAAGGACGGCGGCGCCGCTCCCGCTCCCACCGGCGGCGAGTTCATCGTCGCTCCGGTGCAGAAGGACACCGCGCGCTACGAGACCACGCGCAAGATCATCGAGTGCATGACGACGCCCGAGGGCTTCGTCGACACCGCCAACACCTTCGCGTACTACATCCCGCCCACCGCAGAGGGCCAGAAGGACCTCCTGGCCGAGAACCCCGACCTCGAGACGTGGGTCTCCGCGGTGCAGGCGGCGAAGGGCCGCACGAGCGACAACCTCGGCACCGACTACCCGCTCATCTCCGAGCAGCTGTGGACCGCCGTGCAGAACGTCCTCTCGGGTGCGCAGACGCCCCAGCAGGCCCTCGACGCCGCCCAGTCCGCGGCGCAGTCGGCGACCGGCAAATAACGGCACCCATCGGTGTCCGGGGGACGGCGACGTCCCCCGGACACCCCCGTCGAAAGAGGCATTCCATGTCGTTCCCGACCCTGCGCGAGCACCCCCGCGCGTCTGACGACACCGTCGCGGTGACCGTGCCCGCCGCCGGGCGTCGTCGTCGCGCCCGTCTCGAGGGATCCCCCTGGGTAGCGGCGGCGTTCGCCGCCCCGCTCGTGATCTACCTCGTCGTGTTCTACCTGTGGCCGCTCGTGCGCAGCATCGACCTCAGCATCCACGACTACACCGTGCGGGCCTTCGTGCAAGGCGATGCCGCCTTCGTCGGCCTGGACAACTACATCGCCGTCATCTCCTCGCCCACGTTCGGGCCCGCTCTCGCCAACACCGCGATCTTCGTCGTGGTGTCGCTCGTCTTCCAGTACGCGATCGGGCTGGGGCTCGCCGTCTTCTTCCGCTCCCACTTCCCCCTGAGCGGTCTTCTGCGCGGGCTCTTCCTCGTTCCGTGGCTCCTGCCCCTGATCGTCTCGGGATCCACCTGGTCGTGGATGCTGAACAGCGACAACGGCATCATCAACTCCGTCCTCGGGGCGTTCGGGATCGGTCAGATCAACTGGCTGACGTCGCCCGACACCGCCATGACGGCAGTGGTCATCGCGAACATCTGGCTCGGCATCCCCTTCAACCTCGTCATCCTCTACTCCGGGCTGCAGAACATCCCGACCGACCTCTACGAGGCCGCCTCGCTCGACGGCGCGGGCCCGTGGCGGCAGTTCTGGAGCATCACCTTCCCGCTTCTGCGCCCGGTGTCGGCGATCACGCTCCTGCTGGGCCTCGTCTACACCCTCAAGGTGGTCGACATCATCTGGATCATGACCCGGGGCGGCCCCGCCGACGCGACCACGACCCTCGCCATCTGGTCGTACCGGGAGGCTTTCGGCACCGGCCAGCCCGACCTGTCGCCCGCTGCCGCGGTCGGCAACGTCCTCATCGTCATCGCCCTCGTCTTCGGCCTCGTGTACCTGCGGGCCCAGCGTCGCCAGGAGAACTCATGACCGCCCGCCGTTCGTGGTGGAAGACGGGCCTCGGCCTGATCTTCACCGCCCTGATGCTCTTCCCCGTCTACTGGATGCTGAACGTCTCGTTCACGAAGACGAGCAACCTGCGCGACAGCCCGCCCCAGGTGTTCCCCTTCGACCCGACCATCGAGGGCTACACCGCGGTCCTCAGCCAGCAGCTCCCCAACCTCGGGACGAGCCTGGTGATCGGCCTCGGGTGCGTCGTCGTGACCGTCGTCATCGCCGCCCCCGCGGCGTACGCCCTCGCCCTGCTCAACCTGCGCGGGGGCCGCACCCTGAACTTCGTGCTCCTGGTCGCGCAGATGATCCCCGCGGTCGTGATGGCGATGGGCTTCTACGCCATCTACGCACGCGCCGGACTGCTCAACAGCGTGCCCGGGCTCATCCTCGCCGACTCCACCGTGGCGGTGCCCTTCGGGGTGCTGCTGTTCACCGCGTTCATGGGCGGCCTCCCCCGGGAGCTGCTGCAGGCCGCACGCATCGACGGCGCCGGATCGTGGCGCACGTTCGTGTCGGTCGTGCTGCCCCTAAGCCGCAACTCGGTGTTGACCGTCGCCCTGTTCTCGTTCCTGTGGGCGTGGTCGGACTTCATCTTCGCCTCCACCCTGGCCCGCAACTCCGCGTTCAAGCCGATCACGCTCGGCATCTACGCCTACATCGGCAACAACACCACGCAGTGGAACGCCATCATGGCGACCGCCGCGGTGGCATCCATTCCGGCGGCGATCCTGCTCGTCGTCGCCCAGCGTTACGTGGCCGCGGGCGTGACCGCCGGCGCCGTGAAGGACTGAACCGTGGTTCTGCACAATCCCCTCACCACCCGACCACGAGTACAGGCGGTCCCCGTCGTGCCGGCCACCTCCCGCCTGCGGGGTGTCGACGTCGGAGCCCTCCGCATGGATGCCGACGGCTTCTGGGGACGCCGGCAAGCGGTCAATGCCGCCGCGACCCTCGCCCACTGCCTTGAGTGGATGGAACGACTGGGATGGCTGGCCAACTTCGACCGCGTCGCCCGGAGCGAGGCGCTCGAGGAGCGCACCGGATGGGTGTTCTCGGACTCCGAGGTCTACAAGCTGCTCGAAGCGATGGCGTGGGAACTCGGTCGACAGCCCGACGAGGCGCTCGAGGTCACGTTCTCGGCCCTCGTGGACCGGGTCGCGCACGCTCAGGATGCCGACGGATACCTCGGTACGGCCTTCGGCCACCGCGGGCAGGCACCGCGCTACAGCGACCTGTCCATGGGGCACGAGCTCTACAACATGGGCCACCTCCTGCAGGCGGCGGTCGCCCGAGCGCGCGCCGGTCATCCCGACGACGCCCTCGTCGAGGTGGCGCGACGCGCCGCCGACCACATCTGTCGCGAGTTCGGCGCGGACGCACGCGACGGCGTGTGCGGACACGCCGAGATCGAGGTGGCGCTCGCCGAAGCGGGGCGCGCGTTCGGCGAGCGTCGCTACCTCGAGCAGGCGCGCGTGTTCCTGGCGCGCCGGGGACACGGCACCCTGCCCGTTCCTCCCCTGCAGTCGGCCGAGTACTTCCAGGACGACGTCCCCGTCCGCGACGCCTCGGTGCTCAGAGGGCACGCCGTGCGCGCTCTCTACCTGTCGGCGGGCGCGGTGGACATCGCCGTGGACACCGGCGACACCGACCTGCTGGCGGCTCTGGAGCGGCAGTGGGAGAACACCGTGGCCCGGCGCACCTACCTCACCGGAGGGATGGGGTCGCGCCACCAGGACGAGGGGTTCGGCGACGACTGGGAACTCCCCGCCGACCGCGCCTATTGCGAGACGTGCGCGGGAGTCGCCTCGATCATGTTCGCGTGGCGCCTCTTCCTCCACACCGGCGATGTGCGCTACCCCGACCTGATCGAGCGCACGCTCTTCAACGTCGTGGCGACCTCGCCCAGCCCGGACGGCCGCGCGTTCTTCTACGCCAACCCGCTGCACCAGCGCGAGGCCGGCGAGCCCGCCGCCGACGGGGTCAACCCGCGGGCCGAGGGCGGGGTGCGGGCACCGTGGTTCGAGGTGTCGTGCTGCCCCACCAACGTCGCCCGGACGCTCGCGTCGCTCGCGGCGTACACGGTCGCCCTCGACGACGACGGGATCGTGCTGCTGCAGTACGCCGCGGGAGAGCTGCACGCGGGAGGGTGGCGTCTGCGTCTCGAGACCCGCTACCCCGATGAGGATCGCGTGCGGATCAGCATTGACGACGTGCCCGCCGAGGGGGCCCGGCTGCGCCTGCGCATCCCCTCGTGGGCCGATGCAGCGTCCGTCGCGATCGGGGACGCCCCGGCTCGCCCGGCCGCCCCCGGCTGGTACGACATCGTCGACGTCTCGCCCGGCGCCGTCGTGACGCTGACCCTGCCGCGATCGCCGCGACTGGTCTTCCCCGATGGACGCATCGACGGTGTCCGAGGCACCGCGGCGGTCCAGCGGGGGCCGCTCGTGCTCTGCCTGGAGTCGGTCGATCTGCCGCACGGCGTCGCTTTGGAGAGCGTGCGCCTCGTGCCGCGCGCACCGGAGGCGGAAGCCGACGGCGCCCGCGCGTCGGCGGTGATCGTCGAGCAGACACCCTCCGGCGACCCTCTGCCCTTCGGAGGTCAGCCGGATGCCGGGATCGTCACGCGCTCGGCGACGGTGACGCTCGTTCCGTACCACCGCTGGGCGCAGCGCGGACCCTCGCGGATGCGGGTCTTCGTCCCGCTGGCGCCTCCCCCCGGCGACGCGCACTGACGCGCGACACCGATCCGCACGTTCGGCCGGCCGACGGGAACGGCGTCAGAGGATGACGCCGTACTCGTCGGCCAGCGCGGGCAGCTCCTCGTGCAGCACGCGGGATGCCTCGGCGGCGAGCGGGTTGGTCGAGACGCCGCGGTCGTTGACGAGCTTTCCGCCGACGTAGACCTGCTGCAGGTTGCGCAGCCCGCAGGCGAGCACGTAGCTGCGCACGGGGTTCCAGAGCGGTCCGATGTCGGGGGTGCGCGGGTCGACCACGACGAAGTCGGCGAACTTGCCCACCTCGAGGCTGCCGACGCGGTCGTCGACGCCCATGATCTCGGCTCCCCCGAGGGTGTGCAGGCGCAGCACGCGCTCGGGCATCATCGACAGCGGGTCGTGGGTGCGGGCGCGCTGCATGAACATCCCCATGCGCATGTTCTGCCAGGGGTCGGCGACGTCGGTGCAGGCCTGGTCGTCGAGACCCATGCCGACCTTCATGCCGAGATCGAGCATCTCGGGCACGTGCGCGATGCCCGACGCCAGACGCCCATTGGATGCCGGCTGCCACGACATGCTCGCGCCGCCGGCCGCGGCATCCTGGATGATCTCGGGCGTGGTCTGGATGAAGTGGCCGAACATCATGCCCGGGCGAAGAGCACCGGCGTTCTTGTAGAGCTGGAACTTGGTCTGCTGGTGCTCGATCGCCTCGTAGGTCTCGAGGAAGTGCGCCTGGTTGGTGACGCCGAAGCGGTCCATGACCGCGACCTCGATCTCGGCGGCGTCGGGCCGCGTCGACCACTGCACCTGGCCCATGATCGAGGCGCCGAGGGCGAGGTCGGGGTCCATCGCGAGAACGTGGTCCAGCGACGCCTCGAAGCGCGCGAAGATCTCGTCGTCGGTGCCGACGGTGGCATCCAACGCGATCGAGTCGACGAAGCGGAGGCCGGCGTCGTGGCATCCATCGGCCTGTCGCGTGTGCCAGGACTGGTCACGGAGCTGTCCGCCCCCGTCGCTGCGCTTGCCCTCGACCATCGGCTCCCAGGGCAGGAGCGGGTCGGTGAAGTTGTACGCCGTGGTGACGCCGTTCGCGAGGAAGTCGAGCGAGCCGTGCAGCGTCGCCCAGTAGATCTGGTCGGGTGAGGCGTTGTTCAGCACGCTGAACATCGAGGTGCACCAGCCGTAGAGCGTCTGGTCGACGCCGAGTCCGCGCGAGCCGCTCGTGAAGAGGTGGCTGTGCGACGAGACGAACCCGGGAGCGACGAACTTGCCGTCGACGTCGAGGATCTCGTCGGCGGTGACGCCCGGATCGGGGTCGCCAGCGCCGATCGCCGCGATGCGGCCGTCGGTGACGAGCAGGAAGCCCCGCTCGATGTAACCGGGGTCGTCGGTGCCCGCGGGAACCGTGATGAGCCGTGCGTTGATGACCAGAAGCGACATGTTGATGACGGTAACAATGGCGTGTTTCCGCGGTGTTCCGAGCGGGTAGCGGGTTGTGTGCGCGCCGCGCGGAGCCGCGCGGCCCCGTCGAGTGTCCAGGACATGCCGTGTGGGGGCGAGCTCGTGCGGCGTTTTGTGGACACTCAACGCCGGGAAGGGCGGCCGGGGGGGCGAGAGGGACGCGCGTCAGGCGAAGGCGCGGTGCACGGCGGGGGCGATGGCGGCGAGCACCTCGTCGCGCGCGGGCGTCGACGGGAACACCAGGAAGAGGTGCGGCACTCCCTCGCGGCGGAGGAACTCCACGGGGACTCCGGATGCCGAGAGCCCACCCGCGTACTCCTCCGCCTCGTCGGACAGCGGGTCGACGCCCGCCGCGACGATCACCGCCGGCGCCGAGCCGGTGAGGTCGGGGGCGCGCAGCGGCGCGGCCTCGACGGGCACCTCGGGTGAGGTCTTCGCGGCGACGACCCCGGGCACCACTGCCGCCGGGCCGGGCTGCGGCGTCGGGGCCGGGGCCGGGGCCGGGGCCGGGGCATCCTGCACGTACAGTCCCCAGTACCACTGCATGCCGCGCGAGGTCAGCGGCAGGTTCTCGGTGTGCGCGCGATAGCTCGGGCGGTCGGGATCGGGCGCGTCGAGCACGGGGCACAGCAGCACCTGGCACCGGATGCCGGGAGCCCGGCCCTCACGCGAACGCAGCGCCAGAGCCGCGGCGAGGTTGCCCCCGGCGCTGTGCCCGGCGACGCCGAGAAGGTCGGGGTCGACCAGACCGTCCGCTCCTTCGGCGGCGAAGCGCAGGGCGCGGTCGAGGTCGTCGAGACCGGCCGGGAAAGGGTGCTCGGGCGCCAGTCGGTAGTCCACGCTCAGCACCTGGGTGCCCGTCGCCGCGGCGAGTGCGCGGCAGAGGGCGTCGTTGTTGTCGAGGTTGCCGGCGACCCAGCCGCCGCCGTGAGCGAAGACGAGGGTGCCCCGGTGGCCGGTGCGGGGTCGGTAGAGGCGGAGCGCGAGGCCGTCGGCATCCGTGTCGATCGACTCTACGACGTCGTCGTCGGGCAGGCGCACCCACGACGGGTTGGCGCGCAACTCGGCGATGCGCGCGGCGTCGTCGCCGTCGGCATCGGTCGCTCCCGAGGGGATCGTGCCCGCGCTCGCGGCGAGGCGGGCCAGGTGTGCGCGCACGTCGGGGTCGGTGATGGCCGGGTGCACGGTGTCGGTCACGGGGTCTCCAGGCATGTCGAGTGTCCAGGACACGCCGCGCCGGTGCGGCGGGATCCGGCGTGTCCTGGACACTCACGAGAGGGGATGCGGGCGAGAGCGAGAGTACGGGGCGCGATCGCGCGGCGAGGGCGGGTTCGCCAGAGCGTTACGGGGCCGAAACACCGACGTCGCGCGCCACGCGCACGATGGCGACATGACCGTGCCCGAAGAGCGCGCCGCCTCGATCCTCGCCGCGCAGCGCTACGTCGTGATCGGCACGGCCGATGCCGACGGGCCGTGGACCGCCGCCGCGCAGTACCGTCTGCTCGCGCGCGGCATGTACGTGGAATCCGGCCGCGCCTCGCGGCACGCCCGCGCGATCTCGGCGTCGGGGGTGGCATCCGGGGTCGTGTACGACTCGTCGGCCGCGATCACCGACGCCGACGGTGTGCAACTGTCGTTCCGAGCGAGCGAGGTGGATGCCGACGCCTCGGCGATCAGCGCCGTGCTGGCCGAGCGGTTGCCGAGGGATGCCGGAACCGACGAGGACGCCGCCGCGGTGCTGGCGGTACCCGACAAGCGCCTGTACGTGCTCGAGGTGGAGCGCGTGTTCGTCTTCGACCGCGATGCGTGGCGCACGCGCGGAACCGACGCGCGGCTGGAGGTCGACGCGGCGGCGGTCTGGGCACGGCTCACGTGAGATGACGACCGCCGACGCGGGTCGGCGAGAGCGTTACGCCGCCGAAACAGCCCCGACGTCACGGCGTGCGACGCTCCGCGTACGGTGACGCCCGAGGGCGACCCGAACCTCGCCAGAAGGAGTGCCATGCCCTACCGCGTCATCGTCACCGGCGGCTCCGGCGGCATCGGTGCCGCCATCGTCGCCCGGTTCGCCGTCGACGGCGCCGCGGTCGTCGTGCTCGATCGGCGCGCCCCGGCCGAGGGCGCGGCATCCGGCTTCTTCGCCGTCGATCTGCGCGATCCGCTCGACACCCGGCGTGCGGTGGGGGAAGCGGTCGCAGCCCTCGGCGGCGTCGACGTGCTGGTCAACTGCGCGGGAGTCTTCCAGCACGCGTCGCTGCTCGACATCACCGTCGACGACTGGGATCGCGTGCTCGACATCAACGCCCGCGCGACCCTCGTGACCATGCAGGCGGTCGCGCCGACGATGCTCGAGGCACGCAGCGGCGCGATCGTGAACATCGCCAGCATGGCGGCCAAGCAGGGCGGTGGCGGCGAGGGGCACTACGCGGCGTCGAAGGCCGCGGTCGTGGCCCTCACCCGTGCCGGAGCGCAGGAATGGGGATGCCACGGCGTCACCGTCAACGCCGTGTGCCCGGGATACGTGCTCACCGACATGGGCGCCGACACCCGCTCCGAGGCCGACGTCGCCGCGTGGAGCGCGAAGTCTCCGTTGGGACGACTCGGCATTCCGGAGGACGTCGCGGGAGTGACGCACTTCCTCGCGTCGCCGTCCGGCAGCTACCTGACGGGACAGGCCATCAACGTCACCGGCGGAATGGTCATGCACTGAGCCGCGCGGGTACGCCGATCAGGCGGGCATGGGAAAGGGCCTTCCGGCTCCGAATAACCCGCCTCGGACTGTTCGCAGATAATTTCCTCGGACCAAAACTGTTTTGTGCCACTATGTCGTCAGTCGTCCGATAAAGACCCGCCGACGGTATAGATGCCGAGGCGCGGACGTTGAACAGCCCTCTCTGAAAGGCGCGATCATCGTCAGTTCTGGAATCCGCGGCACGTTTTTCGATTTCATCGACGACCCGTGGAAGCACGTGGGCAGAGAAGAGGAATCGGCGCGATTCCTCCGTGACGGCCTGCTCGTGGTCGACGACGGCCTGATCGTCGCCTTCGGACCTTTCGACGACATCTCGTCCCAGTACCCCGGTCTCGACATCACCGAGATCAGCGGGCGCATCATCACGCCCGGTTTCATCGACGGCCACGTGCACGTTCCGCAGACGCGGGCGCTCGGTGCCTTCGGGCAGCAGCTCCTGCCGTGGCTGCTCGACACCGTCTTCCCCGAGGAGGCGCGCTACAGCGACCGCGAGTACGCGCGCGCCGGATCGGATCGCTTCCTCGACAACATGCTCGCGGGCGGGACGACGACGGTGCAGGCCTTCACGACGACCTCCACCGTCGCGGTCGAGGAGTTCTTCGAGGCCGCCGCCCGGCGCGACATGCTGGTGATCAGCGGCGTCACCGGTATCGATCAGTTCGCACCGGAGGACTCGACGAGCACGCCCGAGGAGTTCTACGACGACAGCAAGGCGATGATCGCCAAGTACCACGGCGTGGGCCGTAACCGCTATGCGATCACCCCGCGGTTCGCCCTCGGCGCGAGCAAGGACCTGCTGAAGGCATGCCAGCGGCTGAAGCAGGAGCACCCCGACCTCTGGGTGAACACCCACATCTCGGAGAACCCCTTGGAGATCTCCAACCTTCTTCTGGCGCACCCGGACTGCACGGACTATCTCGGCGTCTATGAGAAATACGATCTGGTCGGCCCGAAATTCTCGGGAGGGCACGCGGTCTGGCTTTCCGATAACGAATTCGGGCGTCTTTCCGACAGCGGCGGCGCGGTGGTTTTCTGCCCGTGCTCGAACCTTTTCCTCGGCAGCGGTATCTTCCGCCTGGCGAAAGCGACCGATCCCGACAAGCGCGTCAAGATGTCGTTCGGCACCGACATGGGTGGCGGAAACCGGTTCAGCATGATCCAGGTGCTCGACGAGGCCTACAAGGTCGGGATGCTGGGCAACACGTTGCTCGACGGCACGACGAACCGCATCACCCAGGATCTGGCCGCGGCCGAGCGCAGCAAGCTCTCGCCCTACCGCGCGTTCTGGTCGGTCACCCTCGGCGGCGCCGAGGGTCTGTACATCGACGACCAGGTCGGCAACTTCGAAGTCGGGAAGTCCGCGGACTTCGTGGCGCTCGACTGGAACGCCGGTCCGTCCGCGATGCCGTGGCACCAGTCTCTGTTCTTCGGCGACGAGGGCCCGACCACGATGGAACAGGCCGCGCACGCACTGTTCGCGGTGATGATGGTCGGCGACGACCGCAACGTCGACGAGACCTGGGTCTCCGGCATCCGCCGCTACAAGAAGAGCTAGGGGTGGAGCGCCTCGCCGTCACCGACGGCCGACCGGTCACCGGGGAGGTGTCGGGCGCCGCCGACACCGCCGTCACTCTCGTGACCCACCGGAAGGTCGCGGCCGACGACGTCGAAGCCTTCGAGGGATGGGTCGAGCAGTCGGGTCGGTCCCTCACGGGCACGCCCGGGTACCTCGGCAGCACCGTGATCACGCCGACCGACGCGCGAGGCGACTGGACGCTCGTGCAGCGCTTCACCGATGCCGCCTCGGCGCGCGCCTGGCTCGACGGCCCCGCTCGGCGTTCGCTCTACGCCCAGATCGCCGACGTGCAGGTGCTCGACGAGGAAGTGACGCTGTTCCGGGAGGACCCGACGCACGGCGACGAGGTCTCGGTGCTCATCTCGTCCACCGTTCCCGCGGCACTCGAGCAGGACTACCTGGCGTGGCAGAAACGCATCTCCGACACCGAGGCGCAGTTCCGGGGCTTTCGAGCGCACCGCATTCAGCGACCCGTGCCGGGCGTCCAAGACGAGTGGGTCGTCATCCTCACGTTCGACTCGGCCGAGAATCTCGCGGTCTGGATCGACTCGCCCGAGCGGAAACGTCTGCTCCGCGAGGGCGAACGGTTCAACGCCGACCTCGCTGTCGCCACGTCGAGCTTCGGCTTCGACTTCTGGACGCCCAAGGGCGAGACCGCGCGCGAGTCGGTCATGAAGAACAACCTGCTCGTGCTGGCGGCGCTGTATCCGATCGTGTTCGGGTGGGGCTACTTCGTCAGCACCCCGCTCTTCGACGGACCCCACGCCATCCCGTTCTGGCTGTCGCTGTTCGTCGGCAACTTCGTCAGCACGCAACTGCTCGGCTGGTTCGTGATGCCCCGGGTGTTCAAGATGTTCGCCTGGTGGCTGAAGCCGAAGCCGGGCTGGCGCGCGCAACTCCTCGGGTTCGGAATCCTGATCGTCGTCTACGGCGCATCGATGGCGCTCTACGCCTGGTTGCTGTCGCTCGCGGCGTAGTCCCTCCCCCGCGCCTCCCCCGCGCCTCCCCCGCGCCTCCCCCGCGCCGCCCCGCGCCTCCCCTGCGTCTCCCCCGCGTCTCCCCCCTGTTGAGTGTCCGAAACACGCCGCATCGCTGCGCGTCGGCGCGGCGTGTCCTGGACACTCAACAGAGAGGTGTCCCCCGCGGCGCGGCGCTCGGCACGGCGACGCGGCCGCGCCGGCACGCTCGACGACGAAGTGCCCCCGGACCGCGCGTCGGCGCCGCGGCCCCCGCCCCCAGGCGTTGAGTGTCCGAAACACGCCGCATCGCTGCGCGTCGGCGCGGCGTGTTCTGGACACTCAACAGAGATGTGTCGCCCGGGAGCGGGGCGGCGACGAAGCGCGCTCGGCGGCGAGGTGTCGCCCGCGGCGCGGCGCGGCGGCGACGTGCCGCCGCGCGAACGAACGCGTCAGCGCAGCCGCCGGGCCACCTCGGCCATCGCCTCGGCGAACGACTCCTCGGCACCCTCGCGACCGCCCGAGAGGTTGACCCCCACGACGCCGGGGAGCGCCAGCATCTCCTCGGCGAGCGCCACGGCCAGGGCGATGCCCTCGGCCCGCGGGTCGTGGGCGTCTCGCACCCGTGAGAGGAAGTCCTCGGGCAGCACGAGCGTGGTGAACGACTCCAGCAGGGCGGCGGACGCGTGATCGACCACCACCGGCACACACGGGATGTACATGGCCTCGGCGGCGACCTCGGCGATGAACCGGCGCACGGGCGCCGCGCCACCGGCGTGGTTCACGAAGCACACGTCGGCACCCGCCCGGAGCTTCTCGCGCAGCCGGGCGGCCCGGCGCTCGACGGGCGGCGCGGCCGGAGACGCGGCGACCGACACCACGTGCCCGGCGGCACGCGCGAGGGCCGTCGCCTCGGTCGAGTCGAGGTCGAACACGGGCGCGGCATCGGGTCGATGCCCGGTCTCGGTGTGGTCGCCGGTGACGCAGTGCACCCCGGCCACCCCTTCGACGGCCAGCGCCGCCAGCTCCCCCTCGATCGCGACGCGGTTGCGGTCGCGCATGTTCAGCCCGGTCCAGACGCGCAGCCCCCGGCGCTGCACCAGCGACGCGCGGTATGCGGGTGGGAACTGCACGCGGGCGCTCCCCGCGTCGCCGGCGAGGACGGCATCCACTTCTCCGGCGAGCACGGCGGCGCACGCGTCGATGGATGCCACGCTCAACGCCCGCGCGGGAAGATCGGCCACGACCCACGGCCGCGTGCCGAGAGCGTCCAGCGTCGCGAGGGCTCCGGCGGTGCGTGGGGCGGGAGCGGGCACCGTCGATCGGTCGATGCCGGTCCAGGGGACGGTCGGGCGGTGCAGGAACGCGCAGCGGTGATCCGCGTCGATCTCGCACGAACCGTCGAAGCCGACACCGCCGCACGGGCCGTACTCCATGCGCTTGGGACACGCGTCGATGAGGGGCAGCGAGGTCATGGCGGGGAGTGTACGGAGCGCGTGTTTCCACGAATGTTCATGGCGGCAACATCGCCGAAATGCGCGATGCCTACGCTCGGCGATACCCGCAGCCTCCCGGAGGACCCATGATCACGGCCGGCACCACGTTCGGTTTCGACGTCGACGACACCGACGCGCTCGTCGAGGATCCGCTCGCGTTGATGGTGCAGTGGCTTCCTCCCCACGACAGCGAGCTGCGTCCACTCGCCGCCCTCTCGACCCTCGGCCTCGACGGCCTCCCGTCGCTGCGGCACGTGCTCATCAGCGACCGGGATGCCGCGGGGCTGACGTTCCACACCGACGCCGCCAGCGCGAAGGTCGCCGAGATCGGCGCGAACCCCGTCGCCGCGATGGCGGTCGCGTGGCCCGAGCTCGGTCGACAGCTCGTCGTGCGCGGGATCGTCGAGCGCGTGACGCCCGCCGAGGCCGCCACGGTGTACGCCCAGCGCTCGCGGTACCTGCAGCTGCTGGCCTGGGTGAACACGCGCGAGAACGCCCACCTCCCCGCGGACGCCCGCCGGCATCTGTGGGCCGAGTTCGACGAGGCGCACCCCCAGCTCGAGCCGCCGGCGCGCTGGGTGGGATTCCGCCTGCGTCCCCTCACCCTCACGTTCTGGCGCGGCGATCCCCTCGGCCAGAGCACCCGGCAGCACTACACGCTCGACGACGGCCGCTGGTCGGGCCGGATTTTGGCGGGCTGACATGGACATCACCACCGTCACCTCGTACCGCCCCGCCCGCACGCGCGCCGACCTCGCCCTCGCCCCCGGCGAGGCCGTCATCGCGGGCGGCACCTGGATCATGAGTGAGCCGCAGCCCGACACCACCGGCTTCGTGGACCTCACCACCCTCGACTGGCCCGACCTCGAGATCACCGCCGAGGGCCTGCGCATCGGCGCGACCTGCACGATCGCGCGCTTGCTCGCGTGGGCCGAGCACGAAGCGCCGCTCGACTGGACCTCGCTCGCCCTCGCCCGTCCGTCCGCCGACGCGCTTCTCGCCTCGTTCAAGATCTGGAACACCGCGACCGTCGGCGGCAACGTGTGCCAGGCGTTCGCGGCGGGGGCCATGATCGCCTTCCTCTCGACCCTGGATGCCACGGCCCTGGTGTGGACGCCCGACGGCGGCGAACGCGTGATCGCCGTGGCCGATCTCGTCATCGACAACGCCGCCACCTCGCTCAGGCCGGGCGAGGTCGTGCGCGCCCTCGACGTTCCCGCGCACGCGCTGCGCTCGCGGGTCGGGCTGCAGAAGATCGCCCTGGCCGAGCTCGGGCGCTCGGGCGCCGTCGTCACGGCCCGCGTCGACCCCGACGGGGCGACCGTGTTCGTCGTGACCGCCGCGGTGCGTCGACCGCGCGTGCTGCGCTTCGGCCGCCTGCCCGGCGCCGGAGAGCTGCGGGATGCCGTGGCCTCCGCCCCCGATTTCTACACCGACCCGCTCGGCAGCGCCGACTGGCGGCGCGGGGTCAGCGTCGTGCTCGCCGAGCGCCTGCGGACGGCGTTGTCGCGGGATCTGCAGGCGGGTGCCGCGTGAGGGCCCGGGCGTTGCCCGCGCGTCGCGCGACCGTCACGGTTTCGATCGCTCGACGGAGGGGCCGCGCGTGAGATTCGAAGTCAACGGGGCGACGGTCGAGGCCGACCCCCGCCCGGGGCAGAGCGCGCGCACGCTGCTGCGTGAGACGGGCCACGTCGAGGTGAAGAAGGGCTGCGACGCGGGTGACTGCGGCGCCTGTTCGGTGCTGCTCGACGGTGCGCCCACGCACTCGTGCATCGTGCCGGCCGTGCGGTTGGAGGGCCGGTCGATCACGACGGCGGCGGGGCTCGCCCCCGGCGACGAGCTCCACCCGGTGCAGGAGGCCCTGGCCGCCGGCTTCGGGTTCCAGTGCGGGTTCTGCACTCCGGGGATGAGTGTCACGGCATCCACGCTCACCCCCGACGACCTCCCCGACCTCGACCGCCGGATGAAGGGCAACCTGTGCCGGTGCACGGGGTACCGTCCGATCCGCGAAGCGATCCGGGCGTCGGTGCTGGGTCCCGTGCGCGAGACGGGTGGGGTCGCCGAGACGCGTGCGCCGCGGTCGACGTGCACGACTCCGGCTGTACCGTCGCCGACCGTGCCGGGATCGCTGGCGCAGCCGCATGTGCAGGAGTCGTGCGCCCCGGCGACCGGTGCCGGATCGTGCGCGGGACACGGCGCGACCTCGCCGGGTGCCGCCCATGCCGAGCCGGGGGTCGACGCCGCGGCAGCGGGACGCATCGGCACCTCGGTCGTCCCCGAAGCGGCGCGGCGGATCGTGCAGGGCCGCGAACCCTTCACGTTCGACGAGCCCGTGCCGGGCGGCCCGCCGCTGATCCTGCGCGTCGTCACCTCGCCCCACGCCCACGCGCGCGTGCGTTCCATCGACACCGCCGCCGCCCTCGCCGTGCCCGGCGTCGTCGCCGTGTTCACCCACGCCGACGTCCCCGAGGTGCGCTACTCCACCGGACGCCACGAGCACCGCACCGATGACCCCGACGACACCCGCATGCTCGACGACGTCGTGCGCCACGTCGGCCAGCGCGTCGTCGCGGTCGTCGCAGAGACGGCGGAAGCGGCGGATGCCGGGTGCCGGGCCGTCCGCATCGACTACGACGTCTTGCCCGCCGTCTTCGACCCCGACGAGGCGCGGAGCCCCGGCGCCCCGCTGCTGCACCCCGACCGCACGCCCGCGGAGCGCGTGATGGCGGCCGAACGCAACGTCGTCGCGGGCTTCCACACCGGGCACGGCGGCGACATCGACGCCGCCCTCGCCGCGAGCCACACGACCGTGACCGGCGAGTGGAGCTCGTCGCGGGTCACGCACGCCGCGCTCGAGACGCACGGCTCGGTCGGATGGCTCGACGACGAGGGGCGCCTCGTCGTGCGCTCGTCGACCCAGGTACCGTTCCTCGCCCGCAACGAACTCGTGCACATCTTCGGCCTCGAGCCGCACCGCGTGCGCGTCTACGCCACGCGTGTCGGCGGCGGCTTCGGCGGGAAGCAGGAGCTGTTCACCGAAGACCTCACGGCCCTCGCCGTGCTGAGACTCGGTCGGCCCGTCGCGTACGAGTTCTCGCGCACCGACCAGTTCGTGCGGGCGTCCCTCCGGCATCCGATGCGCGTACGCGTGAGCTTGGGGGCGGATGCCGGGGGCACACTCACCGCGATGAAGCTCGACGTGCTGAGCGACACCGGCGCGTACGGCAACCACGCGATCGGCGTGCTGTTCCACTCGTGCGCCGAGTCGACGACGCTGTACCGCGTCCCGGTGAAGTGGATCGACGCCGAGGCCGTGTACACGAACAACCCGCCGTCGGGGGCGTTCCGCGGGTACGGCCTCGGGCAGGTGGTCTTCGCCGTCGAGTCGGCGCTCGACGCGCTCGCGGAGCGGCTCGACATCGACCCGTTCGACCTGCGCCGTATCAACGCGGTGAAGGAGGGCGACCCGCTGCACCCCGATGACGACGAGAAGTACGAGGAAGACCTGATCTGGGGCAGTTACGGCCTCGACCAGTGTCTCGACCTCGCGCAGAACGCCCTGCGTCGCGGCAACGGCGTCGAGGCCCCCGCGGGCTGGGTCGTCGGCGAGGGCATGGCCGCCGCGATGATCGCCACGATGGCCCCACGCGGGCACATCGCCCACACCACGGCGACGCTGCGGCCCGACGGCACCTACCTGCTGCGCGTCGGTACCGCCGAGTTCGGCAACGGCACCTCCACGGTGCACCGGCAGATCGCCGCGACCGTGCTCGACGCCGCTCCCGAGCGTCTCGAGCTGTGGGCCGCCGACACCGACGCGGTGCGCCACGACACGGGCGCCTTCGCCTCGGCCGGAACCGTCGTGGCCGGCAAGGCGCTCTTCGGCGCGTGCACGGCGCTCCGCCGCCGCATGATCGCCCTCGCGGCCGAGCTCGCGGGCGGGGAGTCCGCCGCAGCCGAGACGGTCGACGATGTGGAGTTCACGGCATCCGGAATCCGCGTCGCGAACGAAGTCGTCACGTGGGAGCGGATCATCGCGGCCGCCCCCGCCGACCACGTCGACGCCGAGGGCCTCACGGCCGACGGCGCGGAGTTCGGCGACCTGCGCTCGCTCGCGTTCAACGTGCACGCCGTGCGAGTGGCCGTCGACCCCGAGACGGGCACGGTGGCCGTGCTGCAGTCGATCCAGACCGCCGACGCGGGCGTGGTCATCAACCCGGCGCAGTGCCGCGGGCAGATCGAGGGCGGCGCCGCTCAGGCCCTGGGCGGCGCCCTGTACGAAGAGGTGCTGCTCGAGGACGGCGTCGTGCAGAACCCGGTGTTCCGCACATACCGCGTACCGCAGTTCGCCGACGTGCCCGACACCGAGGTGTACTTCGCCGAGACCGACGACAGCCTGGGGCCGTTCGGGGCCAAGTCGATGAGCGAATCGCCCTACAACCCGGTCGGCGCCGCCATCGGCAACGCGGTCTCGCGCGCCCTGGGACGCCGGGGATACGAGCTGCCGTTCTCGCGTGACCGGGTGTGGAGGTTGGCCGGCGGGGCCTGAGCCGGGCCGGATGCGGCATGTCCCACTTCGTGCGACTCACGCCCTCGGAACCTGCACGAAGTGGGACACGGGGGCTCGCCGTTGGGGCAGAGTCAGCGTGGCGCGCGCTTGCGGGGTTCGGGGCGCGCATTGTGCAGTGGGGCGTCCCTGACCCGCCCCGCTGCACCGTTGCCGCCCCATTCCAGGCGTGGCTCCTCGGCTCGCCGACGCCGCGGCCGCGTCCCGCGGTCAGAGCGGCGTCGCGCCGCCCCGCACGACGATGCCGCCGGATGCCGGGACGTCGACGTCCAGCACGCTCGGCCGGCCGATGTGCCGCCCCTGCCGCACCGTGAAGCCGAACGGAGCGGGAACGCCGACGCGCTCGCGCAGATACGCCCCCAGCGAGGCGGCGGCGGAGCCCGTGGCGGGGTCTTCGGTGATGTCGCCGACGGGGAAGAGGTTGCGGGCCTCGGCGACGAGGCCGTCGGCGAGACCGCCCGCGACGTGCACCACGATGGCGGTGCCCTTCCATCCGCGTTCGTCGAGGAGTTCCCGCATCGCACCGGGATCGAAGGTGAACGTGTCGAACACCTCGCGCGCGGTCACCGCGACGACCGGGTGCAGGTTGCCGGCGAAGGACTGCGCCAGCGGCATCCGCTCGTCCAGGTCGGCGTGGGTCAGGCCCATCAGGCCGAGCAGGCGGTCGGCCACCTCGGGCTCCAGGTCGATGACCCGCGGCTCGACGCTGGTGAACCCGGCGACCATGGCGCCCTCGGCGTCGCGCTCGGTGACCACGTCGACCGCGCCCGCAGCGGTGTCGAAGACGTAGCTGCCGGTGCCCTCGATCTCGGCGAGCGCGACCGCCGTCGCGATGGTGGCGTGTCCGCAGAAGGGCACCTCGTCGTCGGGCGAGAAGTACCGCACGGCGACGCGGTCGCCCTCGCGCGCAGTCACGAACGCCGTCTCGGGGTGGCCGAGGTCAGCCGCGATGCGCTGCATCTGCGCGTCGTCGAGGGAGGTCGCGTCCAGGACGACACCCGCGGGGTTGCCGCCCCCGGGTTCGGCCGCGAAGGCGAGCAACTGCAGGATGCCGGGGGTGTCGGTCATGCCACGATTCTCGTGCAGGACCGGCGATCGTCTGACAGCCAATCCAGGGTGAGTGGATCGGTCGCCGCACTCCGGCGACGCCGCCCGTCGGGTGACGTTCGCCGCGCACCCGATCGCCGTACCGCCTCAGCGGGGCTCCGCGCCCAGGTGCAGCACCGCCTCGGCGAGCGCGCGGATCCCCACCGCCACATCGCCGCCCGCGACCGCCTCGTCGGGGTGGTGGCTGATGCCGTCGGGATTGCGCAGGAACAGCATGCCGACGTCGGTGATGGCGCCGATCGCCATGGCGTCGTGCCCCGCGCGGCTGAAGAGGGTGGGGGCCTCGCCGCCGATGCCCGCGCGCACGACGTCCTGCAGCAGCGGGGCACAGAACACCGCGGGCGCACTGTGCACCTCGCGGGCGCTCCACCGCAGGCCGCGGCGGCCCATGATGGCATCCAATTCGGCCGAGATCGCGTTCCACGTGTCGTCGCGGGTGGTGTCGAACTCACCGCGCAGGTCGAGCGAGAGGTGCGCCTCACCGGGCACGACGTTCACCGCGCCGGGGAACGCCTCGAGCTGTCCGACGGTGCCGACGATGTGGTGCTCGCCGCGGCAGATGCGCTCGACCGCCAGGGCGGCTTCGCTCGCGCCGAGCAGCGCGTCGCGACGCAGGTCGTAGGGCGTGCCGCCGGCGTGCCGGGCCTCGCCCTCGACGACGAGCTGGAAGCGCCGCGCCGACGCGATCGACGACACCGCGGCGAGCGCCTGCCCGGCGCGGTGGAGTTCGGGTCCCTGCTCGATGTGGGCTTCGAGGTAGGCGACGAGGTGGTCGGGCTCGCGGGCGGCCTCGCCGATACGGCCGGGGTCGAGACCGAAGTCGCGGAACGCGTCGCGCAGGGTGACTCCGTCGGCGTCGGTCAGCTCCCACCAGGAGGCATCCCACTGGCCGGCCACCGCCGACGACCCCAGCAGCGCCTTGCCGAAGCGCGTGCCCTCCTCGTCGGAGAACGCGACGACCTCGAGAGCGAACGGGAAGGGACTGGATGCCACGCCGTCGTCGTCGATGCGTCGCACGAGCCGCACGACCTCGAGGGCCATCAGCACGCCGACGATGCCGTCGAAACGGCCGGCGTCGGGCACGGTGTCGAGGTGCGAGCCCATCAACAGCGCCGGGGCGTCGGGCGCCCCCGCGGGGGCGAGACGGCCGACCTGGTTGCCCACCGCGTCCTGTCGCGTCGTCATGCCGAGCTCGCGCATCCACTCGGCCGCGAGGCGGTTGACGCGAGCGTGCTCGGGCGAGAGGTAGACGCGCGTGATGCTGCCGGGCGTTGCGGTGATGCGCGCCAGTTCTTCGCACCGCCCCATGACGCGCCGGGCGGCCGCGTCGATGTGCGCGGGATCGACGGCGAGGCGCGTGGCGGCGGTCACGATCGCTCTCCGCGCGAACGAGGGCCGCGGCGACCGCGGCCGAGCACGACGGCCGCACCGGGGACGAGAGCGCGGCTCACGCCACCGCCCCCGCGTACACGCCCTGCGCCGCCTCGACACCGCCGCCCGCGGGCACCGCTGCCCCGTGTCGACGCAACACCGCCTCGAGGGCGGCGAGGGTGGTGAGCACCGCATCGGTACGCGCGTTGTAGCCCATGGTGCCGATGCGCCAGACGCGCCCGTGCAGCGGGCCGAAGGACGTGCCGATCTCGATGCCGAAGTCGCTCAGCAGCTCGCTGCGCACGGCGTCGCCGACGACGGCATCGGGGATCTCGACCGCCACGACGTTGGTCATCTTGTGGGCCACGTCACCGAACACGGTGAGCCCCAGGCCCTCGACACCGGCGAGCATCGCGGCACCGTGCAGGGCGTGCCGCTCGATCACGGCGTCGCGGCCCTCGAGCAGCAGCACGCGCGCGCACTCCCGCGCCCCGTAGAGCATGGTCGTGGCCTCGGTGTGGTGGTTGAGGCGCCGCGGGCCCCAGTAGTCGAGGATCATCGCCAGGTCGAAGTAGTTCGAGCGGATGAAGTCGGAGGCCACGGCATCGCCCTCCTCGCGGATCCCGGCTTCGACGCGCGCGCGGGACCGCACGATCTCGACCGCGCGATCCGACAGGCTGAGCGGCGCCGACCCCGAGGGGCCCCCGAGGCATTTCTGCAGGCCGGCGGTGGCGGCATCCAGCCCCCAGGCATCCATCTCGAAGGCGTTGCCGCCGAGCGAAGCGGTCGCGTCGGTGTAGAAGAGGGCGCCGTGGGCGCGGCAGATCTCGCCGATCTCGTCGAGGGGCTGCAGCATGGTCGTCGAGGTGTCGCCCTGCACGCAGGCCACCAGGTGTGGCTTCACCCGCTCGATCGCCTCGCGGATCGTCGAGACCGGGAACACCTGCCCCCACGGCACCTCGATCGTGTGCACCTCGGCCAGCGCGCGCTCGGCGATCTCGGCGAGCAGGTGGCCGAAGCGCCCGAACACGGGCACCAGCACCCGGTCCCCGGGACGGATCAGCGAGATCATCGCGGCCTCGATGCCCGCGCGGCTCGTGCCGTCGATGAGCACGGTGGCGTCGTTGTCGGTGCCCCAGACCTGCCGATACAGATCCTGCGTCTCGGTCATGGTCGCGGTCATGAAGGGGTCGTACTGACCCACGAGCGGCGCACCCATCGCGCGCAACACGCTGGGGTAGGCCGAGATGGGCCCGGGGCCCATCAGCAGACGCGCGGGCGGGTCGATCGGGCCGGGGATCTGGGTGTTCACGAGGTCTCCATGGTGCGGGAGCGGCAGAGGCGGGAGGGACGGGGGCGACGGGGGCGACGGGAGCGGAAGGAGCCGGGGCGGAGGGACGCGCCGCGCAGAACTCCTGAGTTTCCGACGGCGCCCGCGGTTCGCGCCCCGTCGTCATGGGGTCGGGTGCTGAACGCGACGCGTTTTCTCAGGAGTTTCGCACGGGAGGGGGCGCCGTCCCGGAACCGCATCCGCACCCTCACGACGTGCCCACGCCCGCGCCCACCAGGGCGGCGAGCCGACGCGCGAGGCGAACGAGGGCGATGTCGGTGCCGGCGCGCGAGACCAGGCACACGCCGACCGGCGCCGGACCGGCCGATGTCGGCAGCGTCAGCAACGGCACCGAGACGGCGGGCAGCCCCGCCACCGCCGCCGGGGCCGTCATACGCAGCGTCGCGGCGCGGACGGCCTCGACATCGGCCGTCCGCAGCGGAGCGGGGCCCGGCACCGTGGGGAAGATCAGCACGGCGTCGCCGACCAGCTCGGTGAGGTGCTCGGCGAGGGGCTCGAGGTCGGCGCGGGCTCCCGCCTCCGCCTCGGGTGTGATGCGCGACGCGATCTCGAAACGTTCGGCCACGGCCGGGCCGACGGCGCCGGGATGCGCGCGCAGCCAGTCGCCGTCGTTGCGCCACGCCTCGGCGCCCTGCACCGTGCGGAACGCCGTGAACGTGGCATCGAGATCGCCCGTGTGCACGGCCCGGAACGGGGGCGGATCATCGGATGCCGCGAGCGCGGCCAACAGACGCGAGAACGCCGCGCGGGTGGCGGGTTCGACGTGGTCGAGGATCTCTTCGGGCACGAGGAAGCGCCACGGCAGGTCGGCACCCGAAGCTCCGTAGACGTTCTCGGTCGAGTCGGAGCCGTCGTAACTGAGGCACCAGTCGGCCACCTTTTGCAGCGTCGCACCGTCGCGGGTGAGCCACCCGACGGTGTCGAAGGACTGCGCGAGCGGCAGCATGCCCTGGCGAGGAACGAGGTCGTGGGTCGTGCGCAGACCCCACAGGCCCTGGTACGACGCCGGCACACGGATGGAACCCGCGGTGTCGGTGGCGAGGCCGATGTCGGCGTGTCCCGAGGCGACCGCCGATGCCGGTCCGCTCGACGATCCCCCCGGGAGCGCGCCGACGACGGCGCCGTTGGGCGGGGTGCCGTAGTGCGCGTTGTCTCCGGCGATCGAGTAGGCGAACTCGTCGGTGCGGGCGATCCCGCGAAGCGACGCACCGCCCCGCAGCAGGTCGGCGACCGCGGGAGCCGTGGCCTTCTCGGGGCGCGCCCCTTCGAGGAAGGTCGGGTTTCCGGCGCCGATGCGGAACCCGGCGATCGCGAAGAGGTCTTTGACCGCGACCGTGAGCCCCGCCAGCGGCCCCTCCCACGCGCCCTGCAAGAACGGATCGCCGACACTGCGCCAGATCGTACGGTCGAGCGCCGGGGTACGCGGGGTGACGTGCGCGGCGGTGATGAGCCAGCGTCCGTCGATCCGCTGCCACACCTGCGTCTGCAGGCCGCGCCCACCGCCGACGAAGCGCGAGACCGACATCAGCAGGGCGGCGTCGCCATCGGTGCTCTCCCCCTCGGTCGCGGACGAGAGCGGCCGATAGTGGATCTCGGCGATGTCGCGAGGGGGGACGCCGCCGCGAAGCGAGCGGAAACCGCTGATCGCGTCGTGACCGATCAGGAGCCCCGCCGTATCACCGCGGAGGGTGTCGGGGCCGGGCGCGAAGAACGCGTCGAGGGCGTCGAGGTCGTTCGCGACGATCGCGCGCTCGTACGCGTCGAAGGCCGCACGGAGGTCGGCGGGGAGGGGCGGGGCGCCGGCGGCTCCGGGCGCGGTCTCGGTCGGGCGAGTGGCCGGGACGGCGGCTCCGGTCGCGGTCTCGGCCGTCCGGGCGGCGGGCGCGGTGCCGGCGTCGCCGGTTCCGGTGGCCGGGTTGCTGGCATCCATCATCGTGCGACCCCGTGCCCTCTGTCGTCGCGCCCGTCGAGTGTCCGAGACACGCCGTTCCGGGGCGGCGCCTCACGGCGTGTGATGGACACTCGACCCTCAGCGGGCTGGAGGGCGGACTCGACGCGGGCGAGTGCGGCCTCTAGTGCGGGGGTCATGCGGTGCCTCCGTCGGGGATGGGGCTGGATGCCAGGGGCTCGGGCTCGACGGCCGGGACACCCGCGAAGTCGGCCTCGCGGATGCGCGCGTGCACGCCCGAGACGATGTCGACCACCTGCGAGATGTCGAAGTCGGTCGCCGCGCTCAGGTAGGCGTAGCCCAGGTGCTCGTCCATGCCCCAGCGGCCGCGCAGGAGCGCGAGCGACGAGCGCACGCAGGCGCGCATGGCCGCATCGAGATCGGGATCCATCCCCGTCGGCACGAGGTAGTCGGGCGTGCGCACGAGGGGACCTGCGACCTCGCCGAACGCTGCGCGGGCCGCGACCGCGGGAATCACCTCGAAGCGCAGCGTGGCACGCAGCGATGCTTCGAGCGCGGTGAGCGCGACCTCGCCGTCGCCCTGCGCGAAGTGCGGGTCGCCGACGTACGCGAGCGCCCCCTCGACCTGCACGGGGAGGTAGAGGATCGTCCCCTCGACGAGGAGATTGATGTCGATGTTGCCACCGTGCGTGCCCGGCGGCACCGAGTGGGGTCGGTCGGAACCGGCGACGGCGACGCCCATCGTTCCGAGGAACGGCGCGAGGGGGAACGCGACGACCGGGTCGCCGCCCTCGACGACGGGGAGCGTGCCGTGCAGGATGCCGTCGCGTTCGGCGACGGCGGCGAAGACGCTGACATTGTGCTCGCCGCGCGGCAACTCGCCCACGAGCGCACCCTTGCCGTGCCGGTTCGAGATGACGCCGTAGGGCACCCGCGGAACGAGCGTCTCGACGGTGATCTTGAGCAGGTCACCGGGGTGCGCATCGCGCACGTGCACGGGACCGACGACGACGTGGGGTCCGTCGGCCATCGCATCGCGCGAGACGGATGCCGCGATCTCGACGGCGTCGTCGAGCACCTGCTCCCGCGGAACACCGTGTGCCGCGAAGTAGGCGGCCGGGTCTTTGCCCTGGTCGTCGAGGATGCCCTCGTGACTGACGGTGTCGAACGTGACGCTGGCACCCGACGCGATCTCGAGCACGGCGGTGTCGCCCGCGCACGGCAGGCGCCCCCAAAGGACGGTGTCGGGGGTGGCGCGAAGGTAGTGGTCGCCGGGCACGGCGCCGACGCCGGGCTGGAGGATCGGGACCGGCGACGCGGCACCGGGCACGGTCGCCTCGACAGGCTCAGGGACCTCGGCCTGAACCCTGGCCCCGGCGTAGGCCCCGGCCGCAGCACGGGTCGCGGCGGGGACCCCGGCCGCGGGGGCGCTCACGCCTCCACCGCCGCGGGGGTGTGCAGGATCTCGCGGCCCTCACGCTCGGTCACCGCAGCACCGCGGCGGTACACCGACTCACCGCGCAGCCAGGTCTCGCGTACGACGCCGGTGAGGGTCTTGCCGTGCCACGGCGTCACGGGGTTGCGGTACTCCAGCGCCGTGGCATCGACCACGAAGGTCTCGTCGGGAGCGAAGGCGACGAGGTGAGCCGGCGCTCCCGGTTCGATGACGCCGAGCCCCTCGAGGCCCGCGATGCGCGCGGGGCCCGTCGTGAGCAACGGCAGGAGGCTCTCGAAGGCCAGCCCGCGCTCGCGGGCGGTGGTGTGCACGGCCGACAGGCCGGTCTGCAGCCCCGCGATGCCGCCCCAGGCGAGGCCGAAGTCGGGATTGCCCTTCAGCTCGACGGTGGACGGCGAATGGTCGCTGACGATCGCGTCGATGGTGCCGTCGATGACCCCCGCCCACAGCAGGTCGCGATTGGCGCCACCGCGGATCGGCGGGCAGCACTTGAACGCCCCCGCACCGTCGGGCACGTCTTCGGCCTCGAGGGTCAGGTAGTGCGGACACGTCTCGACCGTGAGACGCACGCCCTCGGCCTTGGCCGCCCGCACGTCGTCGAGCGCGCCGCCGTCGGAGACGTGCACGATGTGCGCGCGGGCGCCCGTGCGGCGTGCGGCGTCGATCACCCGGCGGATCGCGGCCCGTTCGCTGAGCGGGGGGCGACTGGCCTCGAAGTCGCTGTAGCGGGACCCGAGTGCGCCATCGGGGTGCAGGTGCGCGGGGTCTTCGGCGTGCACGATGAGCAGGCCGTCGAACTCGGCGAGTTCGGCGAGGCACCGCTCGAGCTGGTCGGTGTCGAGGTGTCCGAACTCGTCGATGCCGCTCGGCGACAGGAAGCACTTGAACCCGACGACGCCGGCCTCGGAGAGCGTGCGCAGCGTTCCGAGGTTCTCGGGGACGGCGCCGCCCCAGTACGCCACGTCGACGGCGAGCTTTCCCGCCGCGGCCGCGCGCTTGGCATCCAAAGCCTCGGGGGTGGTGGTGACGGGCAGGCTGTTCAGCGGCATGTCGACCACCGTCGTGACACCACCGGCCGCCGCGGCGGCGGTGCCCGTCGCGAATCCCTCCCACTCGGTGCGGCCCGGTTCGTCGAGATGCACGTGCGAGTCGACGAGCCCGGGCAGCAGCACCGCGTCGCCGGGCAGCACGGTGGCGGCAGCGGCGTCGAAGGGCTCGACGGCGGTGATCACGCCGTCATCGATCACGACGGTGGCGGGGCTGAAGGCGCCGTCGAGGTAGACCCGTCGGGCGGCGATCCGTGTGCTCATGTCGTTCACGCTAGGCGCCCCGCATTTCCTGAATGTAACCGTCATCAACATTCATGCGAAAACTGCCAGATCGCCCGCGTGGGGAGAAGGGGCGCGGACCGACCCCGCCGCGCCGCCCGCCGCCATACCGGGGCGCTCGCCGTGCACCGGGGCGTCCACCGACCGCCCCGGTGCACGAAACGCGCCCCGTTCGCGGCCGTCCGCGCCACCCGACACCCCCGCGGGGCGGGGCTCCCGCGGCGGCCGCGCGTACTCGTCGCGCTTGCTGGTTCGAAGCCCCATGCGCACCATCCCGGATGCCATGCCCACAGCCGCCGCGACCCCGTCGACGACCGGCACCCCGATTCGCGCCGTGAGCTCGGCGCAGAGATCGGCCATGCCGGCGCAGCCGAGCACGATGACGTCGGCGCCGGCGGCCGCGGCGCGCGCCCCGTACCGCTCGATGGTCGTGACCGCCTCGGATCCCGTGTCCTCGAGGTCGAGCACCGGGATGCCGGTCGCCACCAGTGACACGCAGGCGCGCTCCATGCCGTACCGGGCGACGAGGTCTTCGGCACGGCCCAGCGTGCGGCTGAGTGTGGTCACGACCCCGAAATGCCGACCCGACACCGCCGCCAGGTGCATCGCCGCCTCGGCGATGCCGACCACCGGGGCCTCCACGATCTCGCGTGCCGCGTCGAGGCCCGGGTCGCCGAAGCACGCGATGACGTACGCGTCGGCCGGGTCGTGGCCGTCGCGATCGGCCGCGATCGCCTCGACGACGGCCGCCGCCGCCGCGATCTCGTCGGTGTGGCTCTCGATCGCGTCGGCTCCGGTGGCGGGACACACGGCCTCGATGAGCACGTCGGGTCCCGCCACCTCCCGGGCGGCGTCGGCGATCTTCTCGGTCATCGCCCGGGAGGTGTTGGGGTTGATCAGCAGGATCCTCACGCGAGCACCTCGCGGGAGGGTCCGGCGGTCGGTCGCCGGAGCGCTGACGCGAGGGTCGCGGCATCCGGAACCTCGTTCGCGAGCACCGGCGCCGAGTCCGGCGCGGCCGCAGCGTTCTGCGCGAGCACCGCACCCGACGCCGACGCTGCGGTCCCGGCATCCTGAACCGTCTGCGCGAGCACCGGAGCCTCGGATGCCGCGACCTCGGCGACCGCGTCGACGGTGCCGTCGGAGATGCCCTCCGTCTCGCCCTCGAACGTCGGGATGCGGGGGTCGCGGCGCTCGAACAGCAGGAACAGCACGTAGCCCAGGCCGCAGCCGATGAACCAGCTGTAGTCGCTGATCCACGAGACGTTGAAGAGGGCCAGATCGGCGAACAGCTTCGGGAAGATCGCGATCGCGACCGTCGGAACACCCGCGGCGATGACCGCCTTGACCGCGTTCGGGTTGAAGCCGTTGCGGTACCAGTAGGGGCCGGCGGTGTCCATCGTGAACATCGCGTCGACCTTCACGCGCTGACGGGCGGCGATGTAGTACCCGGCGATCAGGATGCCGAAGAGCGGGCCGATCAGCGCCCCCAGCACGCCGAGCGAGTAGTGGATGGCGTCGGCGTTGGAGTACCAGTTCCAGGGCATGAGGAACGTCGAACCGACGGCGGCGATCATGCCGCCCGCGCGCCACGAGATCTTCTTCGGGGCGACGTTGGAGAAGTCGAACGCGGGCGAGATGAAGTTGGCGACGATGTTGATGCCCACCGTGGCGGTGACGAAGGTCAGGCCGCCGAGGAGGATCGCGAAGGGGGTGTCGATGCGCTCGACCGTCGCGATCGGGTCGGTGATGAGCGAGCCGAACACCGGCACGGTCGCCGAGGCGGTGATGACGGTCAGCAGCGAGAAGAAGAGGAAGTTGATCGGCAGACCCCAGAAGTTGCCCTTCTTCACCGCGGCGAAGCTCTTGCCGTAGCGGGCGAAGTCGCCGAAGTTCAGCATCGGGCCCGAGAAGTACGACACCACGAGCGCGACCGCGGCGAACATCACGGGGATCGAGGCCCAGAAGTCGAGCTGGGTCGTCGAGAGGGTGAACGAGATGTTCTGGATGCCGGCCTGCGACACGAGGTAGACGGCGAGCACGATCATCACGAGGTAGACCGCCGGTCCCGCCCAGTCGATGAAGCGGCGGATGACCTCCATGCCGTTCCAGAACAGCAGGAACTGCGCCGTCCACAGAATGGCGTACGAGATCCAGCCCAGGGCAGACAGACCCGCGAACGACACGTCGAGCAGGGCCGCGGAGCCGGGGATGAACTTCAGGAACACGATGTTCAGCGACTCGGCCGCGAGGAACGTCTGCACGCCGTACCAGGCGATGGCGATGAGGCCGCGGATGATCGCGGGGATGTTCGCGCCCCGGATGCCGAACACCACGCGGTTGATCACGGGGTAGGGCACGCCCGTCTTCTGGCTGGGCTTGGCGACCAGGTTGGCGAAGATCTGCACGATGACGATGCCGGCGATCAGCGCCACCAGCACCTGCCACGACTGCAGCCCGAGCGCGAAGAGCGAGCCCGCGGTGACGTAGCCGCCGACGGAGTGCACGTCGCTCATCCAGAAAGCGAAGATGTTGTAGCTCGACCACTTCTGCTTTCGCAGCGGGGCGAGATCCTCGTTGGCGAGTCGGTCGTCGTAGTGCGGCTTCATGTTGCCCCCGCCGTGGGGGTGGCCAGCGGCCTCCACGAGATCGTGGGGACCGGTGAGCGGCGTCGTGGTCATGTCATTCCTCTCAGGACGATGGATGCCACGACGTGGAGTCCGCGGCCGGAGTGGAGCTCTGATGTGAAGTTATGGGTTCACATCGTGCGCTGGGTTTCACTCGTGTAACAGACATGTGAAGTCAGGTCTTCACGAGCGAGGCGTCCTTAGACTCGGGGCATGACGCAGCCCGCCGCCATTGACGACGCCCGCGCCACGCCCACCGATGCCCGCACCGACGTCGCGACCACGACGGACGCGGGAGTACCCGCCGAGGCATCCGTCGGCGGACGCATCCGCGACCTGCGCCAGTCCCGCGGCATCTCCGCACGCGCCCTCGCGAAGACCCTCGGCATCTCCCCCAGCGCCGTCTCGCAGATCGAGCGGGGAGTGATGCAGCCGAGCGTCTCGCGCCTCATCGCCATCACCGACGCCCTCGGGGTTCCGCTCGTGGCGGCCTTCGACCCGGCATCCGACCGCCCCGTCGAACCCGCCGGCCCCTCGGGATTCACGCTGCAGCGCGCGGGGCAGACGCCCGACATCGTGCTCGACAGCGGGGTGTCGTTCCGTCGCCTCACCCCCGGTTCGTCACCGGGCATCGACTACTTCGAATCGATCTACCCGCCCGGAGCCGCCGCCCACGGCGCCGACGGCCTCTTCCATCACGAGGGGTACGAGGTCGGCACGGTCGTGGCGGGCGAGCTCACCATCGACTTCGAAGCCGAGCGCGTGATCCTGCGCGCCGGCGACGCGATCAGCTACCCCTGCTCGGTCCCCCACCGCCTGCACAACACCGGCGACGCGGATGCCGTGGCGCACTGGCTGATCGTGCACGGCTGAGTCCGGGCGCGGCCGGGTCGGGTTCGGGGCGCGATGCGTGCACCGGGGCGGTCGTTGCGCGCCCCGGTGCACGGAACGCGCCCCGCAGTGGGGCGTCCGGCCCGCGCCTCCGCCACCGGAATGTTCCCCACAGCAACATCGCCGACACATCGCGCCACAGCCCCGTAACGCAGCACCCCTAACCTGGCCGACATGCACCTGCACGACTTCCATGCCCTCGACGACGCGGATGCCACGGCGGTCGTCCGCGTCTGGGCCGACGTGCCCGGCTGGGTCGACGCCGTCGTCGACGGCCGCCCGTACGCGAGCGTCGACGCCCTCGCCGCCTACGCCGCGGACCTCGCCGCCGCCTGGTCGCCCGCCGACCTCGAGGCCGCCCTGCACGCCCACCCCCGCATCGGCGCGAACGTCTCGGGCGACGGGGCCGAGGCCGCGGCATCCCGTCGCGAACAGGGCTCGATGGCCGCCGCCGCCGATGACGACGTCGCCGCGATCGCCGCCGGCAACACTGCGTACGAGCAGCGCTTCGGCCGCGTCTTCCTCATCCGCGCCGCCGGCCGCACCCCGGGCGAGCTGCGAGCCGAGCTCGAGCGCCGCCTCGGCAACGACCCCGACGGCGAGACCATCGAAGCCACGCGCCAACTCGCCGAGATCGCCCTGCTGCGCCTGCGCACGACCTTCGCCGACGACGCCCCCGCCGAACCGGAGGCCGCCGAATGAGCCACCTCACCACCCACATCCTGGATGCCACGGCGGGCACCCCCGCCGCGGGCGTCGCCGTGACGCTGGCCCATCTCGACGGCGCGACGATCGACGCGGCCGAGACCGACGCCGACGGCCGCCTCGCCCTCGGTCCCGACCGCCTCGACGACGGCGACTACAGCCTGACCTTCGCCACCGGGGCGTACTTCCGGTCCCGGGGTGTCGCGTCGTTCCACCCCGTGGCGAGCGTCGCGTTCACCGTCGCGGGCGACGCGCACCTGCACGTGCCGCTCCTTTTGAGCCCGTTCGCCTACTCGACCTACCGCGGCAGCTGAGGAGCACCATGAGAGTCATCGTCATCGGCGCGGGCGTCGGCGGCACCTCGGCCGCCCTCGCCCTGCAGAAGCTCGGCCACGACGTCGTCGTCTACGACCGGATGCGCGAGAACCGCCCGGTCGGAGCAGCCCTGTCGCTGTGGTCCAACGGCGTCAAGGTGCTGAACTGGCTCGGCCTCGGACCCCAGGTCGTCGCCCTCGGCGGGCGGATGGACGACATGGCCTACTACGACGGCCACACCGGAGACGAGCTCTGCCGCTTCAGCCTCGCCCCCGTCACCACCCAGACCGGTCAGCGTCCGTACCCGGTCGCGCGCGCCGACCTGCAGCAGCTGATGATGGATGCCGTCGGACCCGCGAACATCCATCTCGGCCGTCAGCTGGTCGGGGTGTCCGACGACGGCGAGACGGTGACGGCCACGTTCGCCGACGGGACGACCGACACCGCCGACCTGCTCATCGGCGCCGACGGAGCACGCTCGCTCGTGCGGGACTACGTCACCGAGCCCACCGGCATCCGCCCCGAACGCACGTACTCCGGCTACGTCAACTACAACGGCCTCGTCGCCGCCGACGAGCGCATCGGGCCGCTCGACCAATGGACGACCTACGTCGGCGACGGCAAACGGTGTGCCGTCATGCCCGTCGCGGGCGACCGCTTCTACTTCTTCGTCGATGTGCCCGGGCCTTCGGGTGTGGTCGAAGACCGCATGTCGGCTCTCGAGGCCGCGTTCGGCTCGTGGGGCGCCCCCGGGGTGCGCGCGCTCCTCGACGGCATCGACCCCGACGAGTCCCTGAACCGCGTGGAGATCTGGGACATCGACCCGTTCGACACCTGGGTGCGCGGTCGCGTGGCCATCCTCGGCGACGCGGCGCACAACACCGCCCCCGACATCGGTCAGGGCGCCTGCTCTGCCCTGGAAGACAGCTTCGCCCTGGGCATCGTGTTCGCGACCTCGACCCTCGGCGTCGAAGACGCGTTGAAGCGGTACGAGCGCATCCGCACCGAGCGGGCGGGCGACCTGGTGCTGCGCGCCCGCAAGCGCGCGCACGAGACGCACGCCTTCGACGTCGACGCGACCCAGGCCTGGTACGACGGACTGCGCCGTGAGGACGGCACGGGCGTCATCCGCGGCATCGTCGGCAACATCGAGGGCAGCCCGGTGGAACTCGGGGCGAGCGTGCTGGGCTGAGCCTCGCCACGAACCTCGTCCCACTTTCGGCGGCCTGGGAGCCGCGCAGGCAGCCGTTTCGGGGACACGGTCCACCGAAAGCGGGACGCGGGCCGCGCGGACGCGACGCGAAGCCGAGCCGGGCGTGTGACCTCGCGTGACGGCGGGACGGGGACGAGCGCGGAGGGCCGTGGCACCGTGGGACCGACGCACACCGACCCCGCACTGCCTTCGGGAGGCACCATGTCCGAGTACTTCGACCGCACCGCCGACAAGACCTACACCAAGGTCTACAAGGCCGAGACGCCCGACATCCTCGCCGCGTTCGCCGCCTTCGACCAGGCCGTCTTCGCTCCCGAGGGGCGCGCGATCCCGCTGAAGTACCGCGAGCTGATCGCGCTGGCGGTGGGCATCACGACGCAGTGCGTGTACTGCATCGACGGGCACTCGCAGAACGCCGTGAAGGCCGGCGCGACCGAGGCCGAGCTCGCCGAGGCGGCGTGGGTCGCCACCGCCATCCGCGCCGGCGGCGGCTACGCGCACGGACGCCTGGCGTTCAAACTCGCCGACGACGCCCGTCCCGACCACCAGCACTGACCCGCGCCGTGGCCGACATATCCCCCCTCGAGGCCGAGGCGCTCGAGTTCATCCGCGCCCTGATCCGCATCGACAGCGTCAACACGGGCGAGGCCGCGACCATCGGCGACGGCGAGACCCGGGCCGCGCTGTTCGTGCAGGACCAGCTGCGCGACGCCGGGTACGACACGACGCTGGTCGAGCCGGTGCCGGGACGCGCGAGCGTGATCGCGCGTCTGGCGGGGTCGGATCCGGATGCCGGAGCACTCGTCGCCCACGCCCATCTCGACGTCGTGCCCGTCGAGGCCGAGAACTGGACGCACCCGCCCTTCGGGGCCGAGATCCACGACGGCGTCCTGTACGGCCGAGGGGCCGTCGACATGAAGAACTTCGCCGGGATGCTGCTCGCGATCGCCCGCGCCTTCCGCCGCGACGGCATCGTGCCGCGGCGCGACCTGATCTTCGCCTTCTTCGCCGACGAAGAGGCCGGGGGCGTCTGGGGCGCACGGTGGATCGTCGACAACCGCCCCGAGCTGTTCGCCGGAGCCACCGAAGCGCTCAGCGAAGTGGGCGGCTTCTCGCTGCCGCTGCCCGACGACCGCTGCGCCTACCTCGTCGCCACCGCCGAGAAGGGCGTCACCTGGGCCACACTCACCGCGCGCGGCCACGCGGCCCACGGCTCGCGGCCCACCGCCGACAACGCCATCGTGCGGCTGTCGCGGGCGGTCGCCGCCGTCGGCGCGCACCGCTTCCCCCTCGTGCGCACGGCCACCCTCGAGCGTTTCCTCGAGGTCTACGGACGCGCCAGCGGTCGTCCCTTCGACGGTGCCGACCTCGACGACGATCTCGAGCGGCTGGGTTTCGCCGCCTCGCTGATCGGCGCGAGCACCCGCTCGACGGCCTCGCCCACCGTGCTCGAGGCGGGCACCAAGACGAACGTCATCCCCTCGTCGGCCTCGGCGCGCCTCGACATCCGCGTGCTGCCCGGGCAGGACGACGCCCTGCGCGACGAGCTCACGGCGCTCGTCGGACCCGACATCGAGATCGCGTGGGGACGCGCGGTGCACGCGATCGAGTCGCCCGTCGACGCGCGGCTCGTCGACGTGCTGCAGGACGCCATCACCGCGGAGGACCCCGGGGGCACGGTCGTGCCGTACCTGCTGCCTGCCAGCACCGACAACAAGCACCTCGCACACCTCGGCATCCGGGGCTACGGTTTCGTGCCGTTGCGGGTGCCCGCCGACTTCGACGTGTTCGGGCAGTTCCACGCCGCCGACGAGTGCGTGCCCGTCGACGCCCTGCACTTCGGCACGCGGGTGACGGCTCGGATCCTGCGCGAGGCGTGAGGCCGGCCGGGCGGCGGCGAGGTCGCCGCACGGCCCCCCGCTGCGGCGGGCCGAACTCCTGAGGAACCGGATGCCGAGGCCGACTCCGCCGCGAAACGACGCGCCGCGCGCCGCGCCGCCGTCGCGATCCTCAGGAGTTCGGCCCGCCCCGGCCCGGTGCCCCGCCTGCCCCCGGCCCCGCCGTACCTCGACGAGCCGTCACGCGCAGGCCTGTTACCCCGCGTGGCGCGGGGTTGCGGTGCGTATCGGGGCGTTGCGGCGTGTGAAACCGCGCCGCACGCGCCCTCCGACCCCGTCATAGCGTTTCGGTCACCCACCGGCGTCCCCGCCGGTCCGGAGTCCGAGGAGCACCCATGACCACCACCGCGCCGGCGTCCGCCGCCCGCCCGAACGCCGAACCCACCGGCACGCCCGCCGCCGCCCGAATCGACCTCGGCACCATCGCCGTCGTCCCCACGCGTCACTGGTGGCGCTGGATCTTCAGCGCGCTGCTGGTGTTCGTCGTCGCGCAGTTCGCGTGGAGCCTCGTCACGAACGACCGCTACATGTGGGACACCTTCGCGCAGTACTTCTTCTCGGAGCCCGTGCTCATCGGCATCGGTTACACGCTCTCGCTCACCGCCATCTCGACGGTCGTGGGGTTCACGCTCGGCACGGTCCTCGCCCTCGGCCGCCTGTCGGCGTCGCCGCTGCTCAACGCCGCGGCGTGGGGCTACATCTGGTTCTTCCGCTCGGTGCCCCTCGTGGTGCAGATCATCGTCTGGTACAACCTCGGCTACCTGTACCCGACACTGGGCCTGGGCACCCCGTTCACCACCGACTTCTGGATCGTGGAGTTCCCGACGGTGCAGCTGGTCAGCGCGTTCGCGGCGGCAATCCTGGGGCTGGGTCTTCATCAGGCGGCCTACTCGGCCGAGATCATCCGCGGCGGTCTCGTCTCGGTCGACCCCGGTCAGCACGAGGCGGCGGCGGCGCTGGGCATCCCGGCATCCCGTCGGCTGTTCCGCATCATCCTCCCGCAGGCCATGCGCTCGATCGTGCCCAACGCCACGAACGAGGTGATCGGTCTGGTGAAGGGCGCGTCGGTGGTCTTCGTGATCGCCATCCCCGAACTCTTCTACGCGGTGCAGGTCATCTACAACCGCAACAGCCGGGTGATCCCGCTGCTGCTGGTGGCGGTGGTCTGGTACACGCTCATCACGACGATCCTCAGCGTCGCCCAGTACTACATCGAGCGCCACTACGCCCGGGGCGCGGCTCGGGCCCTGCCGCCGACCCCGGTGCAGCGGGCGCGCACCTGGGCCGGCGTCCAGTGGGCGCGCCTCGGCGACACCCCGGCGCCGCCGGGGCGAACGGATGCCACCGAGCCCGCCGCGACGTCGACGGGGGGCCGCGCATGACCGCCGTCACCGCGACGCGCGGGCTCGTCGAGATCCATAACGTGCACAAGAGCTTCCACGGCGTCGAAGTGCTCAACGGCATCGACCTCACGGTCGAGCCCGGCGAGGTCGTGGCGCTGCTCGGACCCAGCGGTTCCGGCAAGTCGACGCTGCTGCGCACGATCAACCACCTCGAGACGGTGGATGCCGGCTCGATCACGGTCGACGGCGAGTTCATCGGCTACGAGCTGCGCCACGGCAGGCTGCACGAGTTGCACGAGCGCGAGGTGCTGCAGCGGCGGACGCGGGTGGGGATCGTGTTCCAGAACTTCCACCTCTTCCCCCACCTCACCGCGCTCGAGAACATCACCGAGGCGCCCCTGGCCCTGAAACGGCTGGGGAGAGACGAGGCGCGCGGGCTCGGCCGGAGCCTGCTCGACCGGGTCGGTCTCGCCGACAAGGCCGACGCCTACCCGAGGCAGCTCTCGGGCGGCCAGCAGCAGCGCGTCGCCATCGCTCGAGCGCTGGCCCTCACACCTCAGGTGCTGCTCTTCGACGAACCCACGAGCGCGCTCGATCCGGAACTCGTCGGCGAGGTGCTCGACGTCATCCGCGACCTCGCGAAGCTCGGCACCACGCTGGTGATCGTCACGCACGAGATCGGCTTCGCCCGCGAGGTGGCCGATCGCGTCGTGTTCCTCGACCAGGGGCGCATCGTCGAACAGGGCACGCCCGACCAGGTGCTGGAACACCCGCGGCACCCGCGTACGCGCGAGTTCCTGGCCAAAGTCCTCGGCTGAACCCGAGCCCCGCCCCCCGAGTCGCGCCGCCCGCGCGCTCGCTCCGACCCGTACCCGAAACGCCTTCCGGCGCCCGCCGGAGGCATCACACCGCCGTCCGTGACGCGACACCGGCGCCACGGCATCCACCCCTCACAAGGAGACACAGCATGGCCCTCAGCAAGAAGCAGAGCATCGCGATCGGCGTGATCGCCGCGGCGGTCGTCGCCGTCGTCGCCGGCGGCGTCGCCCTCGGCATCAACCGCCCGGCCGAAGCGGTCGCGGCGGCGGAGCCCTCGGCATCCGCCCCCGCCGTCGAGTGGGTGCACACCGATCCGATCCCCGACGCCGTCGCCGCGCTCGAAGCCAGCGGCTTCACGCCCATCGAGCCGGGCAAGCTCACCGTCGCGGTCGGAGCCTTCGTGCCCCCGCTGAGCTACGTGCCCGACGGCGAGACGCTGCCCGCCGGCACCGAGCCCAACATCGGCTCGCTCATCGCCGAGAGCCTCGGCCTCGAGTACAACCCCGTCGTGGTGGCGTGGGCGGATTGGCCCCTCGGCATCCAATCGGGCAAGTACGACCTCATCACCTCGAACGTCACCGTGACCGAGGAGCGCAAGGAGCTGTACGACTTCGCCAGCTACCGGCAGGACCTGCTCGGCTTCGCCGTGCGCTCCGACAGCGCGATCGAGAAGATCGACAAGGCCGACGACATCTCGGGCCTCAAGGTCGTCGTGGGCTCGGGCACGAACCAAGAGAAGGTGCTGCTGAGCTGGAACACCGAGCTGACGGCCGCGGGCAAGGCCCCCGCCGAGCTCAACTACTACGACGACAATGCCGCGGCGACCCTCGCCCTGCAGTCGGGCCGCGTCGACGCGACCTTCGGTCCGAACGCCACCGCCGCGTGGGCGGCGAAAGAGACCGGCGAGACCAAGATCGTCGGGATCGTCCCCGGCGGCTGGCCGCTGCAGGCCGACATCGCCGCGGGCACGAAGAAGGGCAACGGGCTCGTCGAGCCGGTCAACGTCGCGCTCGAGGAGCTCATCCGGAATGGAAAGTACGCCGACGTGTTGAAGGTGTGGAACCTCGAGTCCGAGGGCATCGAGACCTCGCAGATCAACCCGCCCGGACTCCCGAAGTCCTGACCTGAACGCGGCCCGGTCCTCGAGACCGGGCCGCGTTCTCGCTTCCTCGAAGGGATGCCATGACCACCTCCCTCCCCGCCGACCGCGCCGCGGGCGCCGGCGACGCCCTCGCGCCGGCCGAAGCCCGCACCGACGCCCCCGCCCTGACCATCCGCCTCGTCACGCCCGACGAGCACGCGGATGCCGGGCGCCTCACCGCCGACGCCTACCGCCACAGCTACGAAGGGCTCACCGCGGGCTACCTCGCGTCGCTCGCCGACGTTGCGACCCGGGTCGCGCAGGGCGAGGTGTGGGTCGCCCTCGACGGCGACGAGATCGTGGGCACCGTCTGGACACCCCGGCCCGGCGAGCGCCTGTCTCCGCTCGCGGTCGAGGGCGAGCTCGACTTCCGTCAGCTCGCCGTCGCGCCGACGGCCCGGGGGCGCGGCGTGGGCGAGGCCCTCACCCGTCACGTGATCGAGCTCGCCCGGGCGCGCGGAGCGGAGCGCGTCGTGATGAACAGCGGCCCCGAGATGCTGGGCGCCCACGCGCTGTACCTCAAGCTCGGCTTCCGCCGGCTGACCGAGCGCGAGCATCCGGTCGAGGTCGAGCCGGGGCGCTTCCTCGACCTGCGGGCATTCGCGTACGACCTCTGACGGCGCTGGTGCGACCCGCCCCGCACCGTTCGGGGCGGGGTTCGTGCAGTGGGGCGGTCATTGTCCGCCCCACTGCACGTTTCGCGCCCCGAACCCCCGCGCTCGGGCGGGCCGCCTCGCGCTCGCGCCGATGACGGCGACGTCGAGGATGTCGTCGGTCACGCGGCCGGCGATCCCGCGGCCAGCGGCTTCGCGAAGCACCGCGAGGCGGGGAACCGCACGTACGGCGCAAACGTGTCGATGGCGTGGTACCCGATGCGCTCGTACAGCGCGATGGCCTCGGGCTGCCGGTCGCCGGTCTGCAGGATGAGCCGGGACGCGCCCCGGTGCCGCGCGATGCGCTCGAGCTCGGCCATGAGCGCGCGACTCGCCCCCTGCCCGCGGGCGCGGCGATCGACGAAGACACGCTTGACCTCGAGCTCGCCGCCGAGGGCGCGGAGCGCCGCGTGGCCGACCGGCTCTCCGGACGACCCGTCGTGCACGAGCAGCACGTCGACGATCGTGGCGGGATCGACCGCGAAGTCCTCGGCCAGCAGGGCGCGCGTCTCGTCATCGAACGCCGCGAACGCCGCGGCGTACCGCGGGCCGATCTCGTCATCCATCGCGGCGCGCAACGCCACCGCCCGCTCGTCGTGCCAGTCGACCCGCTCGATCGTCCACGTGCTGTCCACCGCCGTCATCCCGTCAGTATCTCCCCGCTCCTCACGACTCTCCCCCGGCACCGGAAACCGCGGGTAACACTTCGGCGGGCGACACCCGCCACGCGGAGTCGCCGACCGTCACCGGGCGTCGAACGTCTTCACACGCCGTCATCGTGGGGTGGTCCGGTTGCGCGTCTCGTGACCCCCGGCTTGCACGGCCGCCGCGACCGGCGCAGAGTGTCCCGGTGACCTCCGCATCGCTCCTCGACGTCCCCCACGCCGACGCCACCGTCCTCGACAACGCCGCCTGGCACTCCCTGGCCGGCCCGCACTCCTCGTTCGCCATCGGCGGCGACCTCGTCCGCCGGTATCCCGAGGACGTCGCGCCGTTCGTCGCCGTGCGCACGTGGGACGAACCCGGGGTCTGGGACGCCCTGCGCGACCTCGTCGGACCGGGCGCCGACGTCGGCCTGTCGGGCTACGAGGGCGGCTTCCCCGAGGGGTGGGAGTACCTCGGCGGAGGCGAGGGGGTGCAGCTCGTCGAGACCGACGCCCTGCGGACGCGTCCCGATGACGAAGCGATCGAACTGGATGCCGCGGACGCGGCCGACATGATCGCGATCGTCGACCGTAATCAGCCCGGCCCCTTCCGGCCCCGCACCTACGAGCTGGGTCGATACATCGGCATCCGTCGCGAAGGCCGCCTGGTGGCCATGGCCGGCGAGCGCCTCCACCCCACGGGGTGGACCGAGATCAGCGCGGTCGCGGTGGATGCCGACCACCGGCGCCAGGGCCTCGCCTCGCGCCTCGTGCTCGACGTGGCGTTCCACATCCAGCAGCGCGGGGACCGCGCACTGCTGCACGCGGCGGCGACGAACGTCGGGGCGATCGCGGCGTACGAGCGACTGGGTTTCGCGCTGCGGCGGCGGAACCGGTTCGTCTCGGTGCGGACACCGGCGTGAGCCGACGGCGGGCCCTCGGCGCAACCGTGCTCTGACCGCGGGACTTCGCCGTAACCGCTGCTCGATCGAGCGCTGAGCGCGTCAGCCCCGCATCTCGCCCGGTTCGGGCCGAGAACTCACCCTCTGCGAACCCTCACGGGCCGACGGTGACAGGAGTGCCGAGAGGGAGGATCTGGGCGAGCTCGGTGATGTCGGCGTTGGACAGGCGGATGCACCCGTGACTGGCGGACTGGCCGATGCTCGCCTCGTCATCGGTGCCGTGCAGGCCGATCTGCCCCGGGCCCCCACCGAAGCTGGAGAGCACGTCGGAGAACGCCGATAAGCCGAAGGCGTAGGGTCCGTACCCCTCGTTCGTGGGCTCCAAGAGCTCGGTGAGGTAGAACGCACCGTGGGGCGTGGGGGTTCCACCCGTGCCCGTGGCCGCGGCGTAGGTCTTCACCGCTCGGCCGCTCTCGCTCAGCGTCAGGGTGTTCTGCTCGGTGGAGACGTCGAGGCTGTAAACGAGGGTCTGCAGGGTGACGGCATCGGCGGCGACCCATCCCGTACTCCCGTTCGGTCGCTGAGCGAGGGCGACCTGCAGCCACCCGTCTTGGCGCGCGACGACGAGGAGCGTCAGCGGCGCACCGGACTCCTGGGGGTTCGGGAGCGTCTGGGTCACGTCGCCGCCGGGCTCCGCGTGGATCGCGAGCTGCTCCGCGACGGCGGTCGCCGAGGTTCCGACGGCGGGTGGTGCGGTGGATTCGGGACTGCGGAACTTCGGTACGGGGGTGGCGGCGGAGCGGGAGGCGGCCGGCGTCGCCGCGGGCGGGCTCGCCGCGACGCACCCGGTGAAGAGCAGGGCCACCAGCAGGGTCGATGCTCCCACCAGGGCGCGAGCGGTCGTACGGCGGATCACGGGCTTCTCCGGAGGATCAGGAACACGGACGCGCCGGGCCGGGACGTGCGTCCCTGCCCGGCGCGGGGGCGAGTGTCTGCGCTCAGCCCGTGAAGGTCGCCGCGCGCTTGACGGGCGTCGCCGCGGGAGCAGTGACCGGGGCGATGCCGCTGGGGGCGGCGTCGGCGGTCACCTCGAAGCTGGCGGGCTCCGAGACGATGCTGAGGTCGCTCGCGGCCGCGATCAAGGCGTACCGGTCCACCACCGCGTAGGTGCTGTCCGGCTGAGGGATGTAGACGAACGACACGACGCCATCCGGCCCCGCAACGGCATCCGGTCCGACCAGGTCGCCGGTTGCCGCGTTGAAGACGAAGAGCGAGACGGACGCGCCCGGGGCGAACCCCGTGAAGCTGACAGAGACGCCACCCGCCAGGTAGTCGGAGAGCGAGATCGAGGGCGAACTCACCGATGAGGTGGGTCGAGGGACGACCGTCACCGTCGTCGAGGCGAGTGCGGACCCGCCTGCACCCGTCACCTCGACGGTGTGGACGCCGAGGCCCAGGCCGAGAGGAATGGAGGCTTCGCCGACGTAGGTGCCGTTGGCGTCGGCCGATTCCGCGCCGCCGTCGAGGGGGGCGGTCGGCAGCGGAGTCGCACCGTCGAGAACGAAGGTCAGACCGTCTCCCGGGGTCAGGCCATCGGCGGTCAACGTGAGGAGCCCCTCCTCCGTCACGGTCGACGAACTCGACGTCAGGGTCGCCGACGCGGCCTGTGCGGACACGGCGCTACCCAGTGCGACAGACGCGACGACGAGGGTGGTCGCCAGGAGAGCGGCCGAGCGCCTCAGCATCGCGCGAGGAGGAGATGACAGATTCGACATGCGGGTTCCCTTTCGAGGAATCGGGGCGAGACATCGTGAAGCAGGTGTCGACGCCGGCTGTGACGCCCAGGCGCAACGGGCATCTGCTTCACGGAGCCCGGTGCGTGAGCCTCCGCAGTAGACCACGCCGGATGCCGCCCTCTTCACCGGGTCCCGGTCCGGCGAAGCGGGTGAAAAACGCTGGCCGAGAACTCACCCCCGGCGGCGTGACTGCGCATGACGACGCGCGGCCCACCCCTCCGCTGCCCCGGCTACCGTGGCCGGTGTGACCCGCGCGCTCCGCTCCCTCGGCTTCCTCACCATCGGCCTCTTCGACCGCGACGACCCGCGCGCCGGGCACGAGACCACCCTGTCGATCATCGAGCGCGGCGAGCGCCTCGGCTTCGACAGCGCGTGGCTGCGTGATCGGCACCTGCAGTACGGCCTGTCCTCCCCCGTCGCGGTGCTCGCCGCGGCATCCCAGCGCACGAGTCGCATCCGGCTCGGAACCGCGGTCATCCCGCTCGGCTACGAGAACCCGTTCCGCCTCGCCGAAGACCTGGCCACCGTCGACGTGCTCAGCGGTGGACGCCTGGAGCCGGGCTTCTCGGTGGGTCCGCCGCGCCGGCTCGACGAGATCGCCGCCGCGCTGTACCCCGACACGTCCGACCACGAGGACTTCGGATACGGGCGCCTCGCGCGGCTCCGCCGCTTCCTCGCGGGCGAGGCCGTCAGCCCGTTCGCGGGCACCGAGGGCATCGAGGAGTATTCCGAGCGCATCGAACCGCACTCCGCGGGCCTCGCCGACCGGCTCTGGTACGGCGCAGGAAGCCCCACCTCGACGACCTGGGCGGCCGAGAACGGCTTCCACCTACTGACCAGCAGCGTCATCCAGTCGACGACGTCGACCGACTTCGACACCGAGCAGTACGCGCAGATCCGCCTGTACCGCGACACGCACGCCGACGGCCAGAACGCCCGCGTGTCACAGGGTCTCGTGGTGGTCCCCACCGACACGGCCACACCCGACCAGCGTCGGCGATACGAGGCCTACGCCGAGTCGCGGCGCGGGCGCGTCGGCATCCCCCAGGGTCCCCGCGGGCTGCTGTTCGCCGCCGACCTCGTCGGCACCTCGGAGCAGATCGCCGAGCAGCTGCAGGCGACGGCGTCGTTCGCCGAGATCGACGAGGTGGCCTTCGCCCTGCCGTTCGACCTCGCACCCGACGACTACGTGCAGATCCTCGAGGACATCGCGGGGCGGTTGGGGCCGCTGCTGGGGTGGAGCCCGACGCCGTGAGCCCCGCCGCGCCGCGAGCATAACCTCAGCGATACGCACAACCTCAGCCGGCATCCCCCGAACCGAACGGAGGTTGTGCACATCGCCGACCCTGCGCACACCCGCCGGCGCCGCCCCGCGCCACCTCGCGCGACGCCGGCACCGACCCTGCGCGCACCCGTGCGCCCCGCCTCAGCGCTGCCGCGACACCGCGCGCGCGAGGCGGGCCGCGGCCGTGCGCAGGTCGTCTTCGTCGGTGTCGCCGTAGGCCAGACGCAGGTGCCGGTCGGCGTCGGTTCCGGGGCCGGAGGCGAAGAACGACCCGCGCTGGTACTCCACGCCCTCGGCGCTCGCGTCGGCCGCGAGCCGGTCGGCATCGATCGCCTCATCGTTCAGCCGCGGCCAGAGGAACAGTCCGCCGTCGGGCACCGCGACGTCGAACACCCCCGGGGCCTCGGCCTCCAGAGCATCGGCGAGCGCCCGGGCGCGCGAGCGGTACAGCGACCGCGCCCGCTCAAGCACGCGGTCGAACAGCCCGGCGTCGCTCGTGAGCAGCTCGGCGATCACCGCCTGCACGAAGGTCGACGAGTGCGAGTCCTGGCGGCTGCGCAGGGCCACGGCATCCGGGACCAACCGCTCCGGCAGCACGACCCATCCCAGGCGCAGCCCTGGGCCGAGCGTCTTGGTGAAGGTGTTGACGTGGATGACGTGGTCGGAGTCGTGGAAGGGCGCGACCGACTCGGGCTCGCCGTGGAACCGCAGCTCGCGGTAGGGGTCGTCGGCGAAGACCACGAAGCCGTAGGTTTCGGCCAGGGCCACGAGTTCGCGACGGCGCTCGGTCGGCAACGATGACTGCGACGGGTTGTGGAACTCCGGCACCGTGTACACCGCGGCGGGGCGCGCTCCGTCGCGCAGCTGCGAGGCGAGCTCGTCGACGTCGAGCCCCTCGGCCCCGACGCGGATGGGCAGCACCCGCGCGTCGGCCAGCTCGAGGCCGCGCAGGAACAGCGGGAACACCGGGTTGTCGACGGCCACGAGGTCGCCGCGCTCGAGCACCGTCTGCACCGCGAGAGCGAGGCCGTGGAAACCGCCGTTGGTCACGAGCACCCGCTCCACGGCGACGCCCTCGCGCGCGGCGATCCACTCCCGCAGCGCCGGGATGCCCTCGGTGCGGGAGTACTGCAACGACGGCGCCCCGGGGGCGGCGAGCACGCGGGCCGTCGCCTCGGCGAGCTCGGCGGTCGGCAGCACCGACGGATCCGGGATGCCGCCGAGCAGCTCGATCGCATCGGGCCGACGGTCGCGCAGGGTCTGGTCACCGAAACCCTTCGGGACGGTGAACGCCTCGATGAGCGCGGGACGGGATGAGACGAGGAGGGTCATGACGACTCCGAGGGTCGGGCCAGGGCGGCCAGGGGACGGGGGATGGCCTCGACGAGCGCCCGCGTGTACTGCTCGCGCGGGTGCGAGAGCACGTCGGCGACGCGGCCGGCCTCGACGACCCGACCGTCCTTGAGCACCGAGACGGTGTCGGCGATCTGCCGGACCAGCGCGAGGTCGTGCGAGACGAAGAGGTACGTGAGACCGCGCTCGCGCTGCAGGCGGCGGAGCACCTCGAACACCCCGGCCTGCACGGTCACGTCGAGGGCCGAGGTCGGCTCGTCGAGCACGATGACGTCGGGCTCGAGCACCAGGGCACGGGCGATGGCCACGCGCTGGCGTTGTCCGCCCGACAGCGCGTCGGGGCGACGGCGAGCGAGCTCGGGCGGCAGGCCCACGGCATCCAGTGCCTCGGCCACCCTGGTCGAACGCTCCGCGCGCGTGCCGACGCGGTAGCGATCGAGCGGTTCGCGCACGATGCGCGCGACGCTCCAGGTGGGGTCGAGCGAGGTGAAGGGGTTCTGGTACACCAGCTGCAGGTGGCGACGGATGCCGCGCAGTTCCTGCTCCGTGCGGCCCGTCACCGCCTTCCCGTCGACGAGGATCTCCCCGGCGTCGGGGCTCTCCAGCCCCAGGAGCAGGCGGACCGTCGTGGTCTTGCCGGAGCCGGACTCTCCGACGAGGGCATGGGTCGTCCCGGCCGGAACGCGGAACGACACCCCCGACACCGCGGGGCGCGGCGTCCCGTCGACGACGAAGCTCTTCGACACGTCGCGGACGTGGATGCGGGCCGACGCGGTGTCGGTGGTCCACTCGTCGACCCCGCGGTCGACGACGTCGCCGCGGTAGCGGTCGGGGTTCAGCGCGGGCGCATCGGCCTGCAGCTGCACTGTGTACGGCGAGGTCGGCGCGGCGAAGACGGTGCGGGTCGAGCCGGCCTCCTGCACGCGTCCGTCTTTGAGCACGACGATCTCGTCGGTGCGCTCGGCGGCGATCGCCAGGTCGTGCGTGATGAGCAGCAGACCGATGCCGTCCTCGGTGCGCAGGTCGTCGAGCAGGTCGAGGATGCGCTTCTGGATCGTCACGTCGAGCGCGCTGGTGGGCTCGTCGGCGACGAGCAGCTCGGGCCGCGGCAGCACGGCGAGCCCGATGAGCACGCGCTGCAGCATGCCGCCCGACAACTGGTGCGGGTACGAGTCGTAGACGCGGGCGGGATCGGGCAGGCCGACGCGGGCGAACACGTCGAGGCTCGCCGCGCGCTGCGCGCGGGCGTCGGCGAGACCGGCCAGGGCGGCCGCCTCGCGCGCTTGCGACCCCACCGTGCGCACGGGGTTGAGCGCGTGGGCGGGGTCCTGCGGCACGAAACCGATCCGGCGCCCGCGGTACGGCCGGAACCGCGCCTCCGAGAGATCGAGCAGATCGTCGCCGGCGAACGCCACGCGTCCGCGCGCCCGGCCCGTGCCGCGCGGGAGGAGCCGGAGCACCGAGCGCGCGATAGTCGACTTGCCCGAGCCCGACTCCCCGATGAGGGCGAGGCTGCCGCCGCGCGGGATCGAGAACGACACGTCGTGCACCACGGGGGTGCGGCCGTACGAGACCGAGAGATCCTGCACGCGCAGCAGCGGCGGAGTCGCCACGACCGTCTCGGGGTGAAGCGCGAGGGTGGTGGTCATGACGTCCTCCGGAGCCAGCGGCTGATGCGGTTGATCGACAGCACGGTCGCCACGGTCACCAGGGCGGGCCAGACGACCAGCCACGGCGCCCGGGGGTAGTCCTTGCCTGCCGAGATGAGCAGACCCCAGTCGGATGCCGGGGGCGGATCGCCGTAGCCGAGAAAGGCGAGCCCCGCGATGACGAGGATCGACAGGCCGAATTGCAGCACCGCGAGCGGAACGAGCGAGCGCGAGGCGTTGGGCAGCACGTGCCGGAACAGCACGTGCAGGTTCGAGCCGCCCTGCAGACGCGCGGCCTCGACGAAGACTGAGGAGCGCACCCGCAGCACCTCCGCCCGCATGACGCGCGCGAACACCGCGACGGCCGACACCCCGGTGGCGATCGCGGCGTTGATGGTCTGAAAGCCCAGCGAGCTGACGATCACGACGGCGAGCAGGAACGCGGGGATCGCCAGCAGCACGTCGACGAAGCGCGCCAGCACGACGTCGGTCCACGACCCGAGGAAGCCGGCGAGCAGACCGATGAGTCCACCGACGACCACCCCGATCGTCACGGCGACGAGGGCACTGGTCACCGACGACTGCGCGCCGAAGACGATGCGCGCGAACAGGTCGCGACCGAGGTGGTCGGTGCCGAGCACGTGCGCGGCGCTGGGGCCCTGCAGCTTGTCGGCGGGGACTCCCTGCGCGGGGTTCTGGGTCGTGAACAGCGTGGGCGCGAGCGACCAGGCGAGCACGACGGCCACGACGACGAACGACACGATCACGCCGATCGGAACGGAGAGACGGATGCCGCGCACCCGGGCGATCGTCGCCCGCGGCGCGAGGAGCGATGCGGCGGTCATACGATCCCCACCTCCTCGCGGAGCAGCGGCGCCGGGTCCTCGCGCGAAGCGCTGACGGCCGGGCGCCCGGACGGACCCACCGAGACGCGGGGGTCGAGCAGGGGGTACGCGAGGTCGGCGACAAGGTTCACCACGACGAACACCACGGCCGCGAGCGACACCACCGCCTGCAGCACCGGCAGGTCCTGGCTGGCGACGGCCGACTCGACGAGGGTGCCGATGCCGACGCGGCCGAAGATCGCCTCGGTGATGAGGGCGCCGCCGAGCAGCTCGCCGACGATCAACGCCAGCACCGTCACCGTCGGCAACGCCGACGGCTTGGCGAGGTGGCGCAGGAACAGCGCCCCCGACCGCAGCCCCCGCGATCGCGCGACGGCGACGTACTCCTGACGCGACTCGTGATCGAGCGAGGCGATGAGCACCTCCGCCAGTTGCGCCGACACGGGGATGCCGAGCGCCACCGCCGCGAAGAAGGTGCCCCACGGCGTCTCGGTGTCGATCATGCTGAACAGTCCGAGGCCGAACGCGAAGACGTGGATGAGCAGAAGGCCGATGACGAAGTTCGGCACCGACAGGAACAGCGACGGCAGCGAGCGGAGCACGCCCTGACCGAAGCGCGGGGGCAGGAACTGCGTCCCGTACGCGATGACGACGGCCAGCACGATCGCGACGAGGAGCGCGGCCGCCGCGAGGCTCAGCGTGGAGCCCAGGGCGTCGAACACCAGGGTGCCGACGGGCAGGTTCGACCGCAGCGAGACGCCGAGATCGCCCACCACGAATCGGCCGAGAGACGAGCCCAGCTGCACGTACCAGGGCTGGTCGAGCCCGTAGTAGGCGACGATGCGCGCGATGTCGTCCTCGGTGAACCCGTTGTCGGGGTTTCTCAGCGTGCTCGTCACGGGGTCGCCGGGCAGGATGCTGATCACGACGAACGTGAACAGGTACGCCAGCACGACGACGACGATCGCCTGACCGGTGCGCCGCAGGGCGAAACGGCCGTAGATGCGCAGCATGTTCTCTTCCTCTCTGTCTGACGCCGCGGGGACGGATGCCGTGCACCCGCCCCCGCGGCCGAGGTCAGTCGTTCAGCCAGGCGTCCAGGTAGTACGCGTAGGCGAGGCCGTTGTAGGTGACGCCGCTGACGTCGGGGGCCTGCACGTAGACGCGCTGCACGATCTGGGTGAGCGGGACGAAGTAGCCCTGATCGAGCACGTAGCCCTGCAGCTCGTCGGCCACCGCGGCACGGGCGTCGCGGTCGGTGGCCGTGGCGATGCGCGTGGCGAGGTCGTTGAGCGTGGCATCCGAGGTGCCGACCTTGAACCAGTCCTCGTCGCCCTTCTTCTGCGAGGTGAGCACCCCGGCGACGGTTCCGACGTCGACGAAGCTGCGGGTGATCTCGGTCGCCGGCACGGCGGCGTTGCCGATGACCTTCTGGCCGTAGGTCGGCACGTCGTACGTCTCGAGGTTCACCTCGAAACCGAGGGTCGTCAGCTGCTGGTCGACCAGTTCGTCGACCGACTGCGAGGCCTGGAGGTAGGGGTTCGGGTACAGCGTGAAGGAGAGCTTCTGGCCGTCCTTCGTGCGCACGCCGTCGGCGCCCTTCACCCATCCCGCCGCGTCCAGCAGGGATGCCGCCTCGTCGGGGTCGTAGGCGAAGTCGGCGCTGCGATCGGTCGCCTCGGGGACGGTGCTCTGGATGAGCGACTCGGCCGCGTGCCAGTCCTCGGTGTAGACGGTCGAGAGGATCTCGTCGCGGTCGATGCCGTGCTGCACCGCCTGGCGCACGCGCACGTCGTCGAACGGCGCCACCGTGGTGTTCAACGCGTAGCCGTTGACGAAGCCGAGGTAGCGCGGCGTCTCGACCGTCAGGCCCTCGCCCTTCAGCGCGTCGAGGTCCTGCGGGCTGGCGTTGTACGCGACCTGCGCCTGGCCCGACTCGACCGAGGCGGTGCGCAGCGAGGGCTCGGCCACCTGCTTGTAGGTGATGGTGTCGAGGTAGGCCGGGCCGTCGTGTCCGATCGCCTCGGGGCCCCAGTCGTAGTCGTCGCGCTTCTTCAGCACGACGCTGTCGCCGTCGGCGACCTTCTCGACGGTGAAGGGGCCGCTGCCGATGTCGTTCGTGAGGTCGGCCTGCTGGTCGGCGGGGAGGGCGAGCGTCGTCGGCGACAGCAGGATCGAGCCGTGGTACGCCAGCGTCGGGATGAAGCTCAGCGTGGGCGCCGAGAACGACACCGTCACCGTGGTGGCATCCACGGCTTCCGCGCCCTGGTAGTTGGCCGAGGGGAACAGGCCGATGCGGTTGATGCCCTCGTCGGGGCGGCCCTTCGCCCAGATGTCGATGTTCGCCACGACCGCGGCGGCATCCAGCGGCGTACCATCCGAGAAGGTCACGCCCTCTTTGAGGTGGAGGGTGAACTGGGTCTTGTCGGCGTTCTCGTCCCAGCTCTCGGCGATCCACGGGCTGAGGGCCCCCTCGGCGTCGACGTAGACGAGCTTGTCGGTCAGGTGACCCCAGATGTTGCCCTGGTAGCTCGAGATCGAGCTGTTGTTGGGGATCCAGGTGGCACCGAGCGAGTCGATGAGGAACACCAGGTCGCCGCCGGGCTTCGGGGTGGCGTCGGCGGACGGGGCGGCGGTCGAGGCCGCGCCGCAGCCGCTGAGCAGGATGGCTCCGACGGTGAGGGCGGAGGCGACGCCGAGCAGGCGTCGACGTGGGCGGGTGCGAATGGTCATGAGAATCCTCGAGCTGTGGGGAACGGGTTACAGGGCTTTTCCGGGGTTGAACAGGCCGGCCGGGTCGAGAGCGTCCTTGATCGCGAGCTGCGCCGCCCGCACGCGGGCGGCGAGCTCTTCGGCGGCGAGCGCGCGCTTGACCGTGCCGATGCCGTGCTCGCCGCTGACCGTGCCGCCCACGGCGAGGGCGGCACGCACCAGATCGTCGGCGGCGTCGTGCACCGCCGCGGGAACGACCGCCGGGTCGGCGTCGGCGGGGATGGGCAGGGTGACGACCGGGTGCAGGTTGCCGTCGCCGGCGTGGGCGACGGCGCTGACGGTCACGCCGTGGCGGGCTTCGATCTCGGGGAAGCCGGCGAAGATCTCGGCGATGCGCGATTTGGGCACGGCGACGTCGCCGCCGGCGAACCAGGAGCCGTCATCGAAGCGTCGGCCCGAGCGGCGCAGTTCCCAGAGCACCTCGGCATCGTCGTCGGTCTCGACCCGCACGCGGGCGCCGACGGCCTCGAGCGCGGCCGTCAGCTCGGCCGTCTGCTCGTCGATGCCGAACCCGTCGAGCTCGATGAGCAGCAGGGCCGCGCCGCGGACGCGGAGCCCGGAGTCGTTCGCCGCGTCGATGCCCTCGAGGGTGGGCTGGTCGAGGAACTCGATGACGCTGGGGCGCACGCGCGAGGCCGTGATCGCCCCGATCGCCGCAGCCCCCGCGGCCGTGGAGTCGGAGAACGCCGTCACCGTGCGCCGCGCGACGGGGAGCGGACGGATGCGCACGGTGGCGCCGACGACGATGCCGAGCACGCCCTCCGAGCCTACGAACAGCGAGACGAGGTCGAGCCCGGTGACGCCCTTGATCGAGCGGTGCCCGATCGAGACGAGGCTGCCGTCGGCGAGCACGACGTCGAGGGCCAGCACCGACTCGCGCGTGACGCCGTACTTCGCGCACCGCAAGCCGCCGGCGTTGGTGGCGATGTTGCCGCCGATGGTCGAGATGCGCCAGCTCGCGGGGTCGGGGGCGTAGAACAGGCCGAGAGGGGCGAGGCGCTCGTTGAGGGCGGAATTGAGCACGCCCGGTTCCACGACGGCGACCTCGTCGGCGGGCGACACCTCGACGATCCGGGTGAGTCGGTCGGTCGAGATCACGAGCTGGTCGGCGCCTGCCGTGGCACCGCCCGACAGGCCGGTCCCCGCACCGCGCGGCACGACGCTGACGCCGTGGCGGCCGGCGAGGCGCACGAGCTGCTGTACCTCGGCGACGGTGGACGGGAACGCGACCGCGGGCCCGTCCTGCACAGCGGTCCCGCGTCGCGGCGCAGTGCCGGCGTCGTGCCCGAAGGTCGCCGTGTCGGTCGAGGGAGGCCGCACGTCGATGTCGGCGGCATCGCGACGGGCGTCGTCGAGCAGGGCGGACAGGCCCGTGAACGGGGCGGTCGCGGTGGCAGCGCTCATCGGCGGACCTCTCGCAGTAGGGGACGGAGTTCAGCCGAACGTAGGGCGCGACGGCGTCGCGTTCATCTCGGACGACACGGGCCGTCGCGATGCGTCACCGACCGACACGCGCTGTCGCGCAGCGTCACAGTCGTGCGCTGCGCGGGAGCGGACGCTACTTTGCCCCGCCGTCCGCGATGGTCATCGCGCCGCGAAGCGTCGTGCGACGTCATGCTCACCCGAGACGGCGTGCGCGGACGCGAATGAGGGAGGCGCCGACCCCGACGCGATCGATGCGCGGCCCTGGGCGACGAACGCACGGTCGGCATCCACCGGTCCGGTGTCGCAGAGTGACGCGCCCACTCCGACCCGGGGCAACGGCTCGATCGTGGCCGACGGATCGACGACGAGAGCGGTCTCGAGAAGCAACAGACATCTCGGCGAAAAAGTCGAGTGCACTGTACACAGCGGTGACTGTGGAGCCCGCGACGGAGCTTCTACGCTCGCCGCAAGTCAACCACTTGTAGGGCAGACCTCACCAGATCCACCGATTTTGCCGACCGAGAGGGTCGGCCATCGGCCGCAAAACGGTCGGCGCCGACATTGACTCACCATTCAACCATTACGGAGAAATGATATGAGCAACTCGAACAGTCAGAACTGGAACAAACCCGTGTCGCCTGAGACCTCAGCTGGTTTCGTCGGCGCCAACCCGAAAGCAAAACAACTGCGTTCTCGACACGTGACGATGATAACACTGGGCGGCATCATCGGCGCAAGCCTTTTCGTGGGTTCCGGGAATGTCATCCGCACCGTGGGGCCCGCTGCAATCCTGTCGTACCTCGTCGGAGGCCTGCTCGTCTTCCTCGCAATGCGAATGCTGGGCGAGATGGCGGCATCTCGGCCCGCAATCGGCTCGTTCATGGAATACGCGCGGGTGGGGCTCGGCAACTGGGCCGCCTACCTGGTGGGATGGCTCTACTGGTATTTCTGGGTCGGCGTCCTCGCGTACGAAGCAGTGTTGGGTGGCGAGACCATGGCCGGCTGGTTCCCCGCCGTCCCCTCGTGGGCCTGGTCACTCTTCCTGATCGCGCTGTTCGTGATCTCGAACGTCATCTCCGTCCGCATGTTCGGCGAGGTGGAGTTCTGGCTCGCCAGCATCAAGGTGCTCGCGATCATCGTGTTCCTCGGCGCGGGCCTGTTGTTCGCGTTCGGTCTCTGGCCGGATTCCGAGGCGTCGGTGTCGAATCTCTGGGAGCACGGCGGTTTCGCGCCGAACGGACTCGGCATCGCGTTCACGGGCATCGCTCTGGTGATCTTCTCCTACTTCGGCACGGAGATCGCGGTGATGGCGTCGGCCGAATCCGAGGATCCTGCGAAAGGCATCCGTCACGCGTCGAGCACGATCATCTGGCGGATCCTGTTGTTCTTCGTCGGCTCGGTGCTCGTCATTGTGACCGTCGTCCCGTGGAACGAACTGCCCGCGCCGACAGACGTGGCGAGCGCCCCGTTCACCTACGCGCTCGAGCGAATCGGCATCCCCGGCGCGAGCATCATCATGCAGCTCGTCATCTTCACGGCTGTCATCTCCGTGCTCAACTCCGGCCTGTACTCCGCATCGCGCATGTTCGCGGCCCTCGCCGAGCAGGGGTTCGCGCCGAGGTTCGTCGCGAAGAAGTCGAGGAACGGCGTGCCGATCATGGCCCTGCTCGCATCGACCATCGGCGGGCTCATCGCGACTCTCGTCAACTTCGTGGCTCCCGGGTCGGGGATCTTCGACTTCATCATGAACTCCGCGGGACTCGTCGCACTGTTCGTCTACGTCTTCATCGCACTCACGCAGTGGCGACTCCGCCAGAAGATGACGTCGGAGGAGAAGGCCGGTCTGAAGCTCAAGGTGTGGGTACACCCGTGGCTGAACATCCTCCTGATCCTGTGCATCGCCGCAGTGATCGTCGTCATGCTGACGACCGAAGCCGGCCGCACCCAGGTGTGGACCAGCCTCGTTGCCACCGGCGTCCTCGTGCTCTTCTGGCCGCTCGTCCGCCGCAACCTGGCGCATCGACGTTCACCGGAAGCGCACGACACGGGTTCCTCTTCCTGAGCGCGCCCTGACGCCCTTCGTCGCCGACCTGATTCCTGGGCTGGGCCGCACTTCACCCAGGAATCAGGTCACGACCCCGAGCATCGGAAGAAGACGAGGCTCCGACGCCCTGCTGCCGGGCGGCGTTCTGAGCTCGTGCCCGTTCATGACGCCGCGAGGCGATATGTGACGACACGCATTGAGGCTCGCCCCGCGCCCGGCGACAGTGATCAGCACCCCGCCTCACAGAAGGAGCCCCCGATGTCGGACCGCATCCACCTCGCCGTCGCCCTGGACGGCGCCGGCTGGCACCCGGCCGCCTGGCGCGAGCGCACGGCGCGGCCCGCCGAGCTGACGTCGCCGGCGTACTGGCGCGCGCTCGCCCGCACGGCCGACGACGCGGGCCTGCTGCTCGCGACGATCGAAGATGCGCTGAGCCTCGGCGGCCGTTCCTTCGAGCAGGATGCCGAGACCCGGCGCGACCTCGTGCGGGGGCGCCTCGACGCGGTGCTGGTGGCGTCGTTCCTCGCACCGGTCACGCGCCGCATCGGCCTCGTGCCGACGGCGACCACCACGCACCCCGAGCCGTTCCACCTCGCCACGGGGCTGCAGACCCTCGACCACGTCAGCCGGGGCCGCGGGGGCGTGCGTCTGGTGGCGGGTTCCACCGCGCAGGAGCGCGCGAACTTCGGGCGCCGCGCCGACGGACCCACGGGTCTGCCGGCATCCGGGCGCGTCGAAGACGACCCGGCGCTGCTCGCCGCCTTCCGCGAGGCCGGCGAGGTGGCCGACGTCATCCGCCGTCTCGCCGACTCGTGGGAAGACGACGCGATCGTGCGCGACCTCGCGTCGGGGAAGTTCCTCGACCGCGACCGCGTGCACAACGTCGACTTCGAGGGCGAGTTCTTCTCGATCACCGGCGCCTCGATCGTGCCGCGCTCCCCCCAGGGACAGCCGCTCGTCACCGCTCTCGCCCACCAGAGCGTGCCCTACCGCTTCGCCGCGGAGCACGCCGACCTCGTGTTCGTGACGCCCGCCGACGCGGCCGCGGTCCACGGGATCCGCAGCGAGCTGGCCGAGGCCGCCGACGCGGCGCGCACGCTCGACGAGCCCCTGCGCGTCTTCGCCGACCTGCTCGTGCTCGTCGAAGAGACCCCCGCCGCGGCCGCCGCCGTCTGGAACCGCCTGCAGGAGCGCGCGCCGCTCACCACCGACGCCCGCGTGGTCGTGGGCACCGCAGACGACGTCGTGGACGAGATCCGCGCCCTCGCCGACGCCGGGGTCGACGGTGTGCGCCTGCGTCCCGCCCGCCTCCCGGCCGACCTCGAGGCCATCGCCGACCGGGTGATCCCGCGGGCGGCGAGCGCCGGCATCCTGCTCCCCGACGACGGCGCGCCCACCCTGCGCGAGCGCGTCGGACTCCCCCGTCTCGCCAGCCGCTACGCCCGTCAGGAGGTCGGCGCATGACCCGCCGCCGGATCCATCTCGCCGCCCACTTCCCCGGGGTGAACAACACGACCGTCTGGACCGACCCGGCCGCGGGCAGCCAGATCGACTTCTCGTCGTTCGAGCACTTCGCCCGCACCGCCGAGCGCGGCTTCTTCGACTACCTGTTCCTCGCCGAGGGGCTGCGGCTGCGCGAGCACCGCGGGCAGCTGCACGACCTCGACGTGGCGGGACGCCCGAACACCCTCGCGATCCTCACCGCCCTGGCCGCCGTCACCGAGCACATCGGCCTGGTCGGCACGCTCAACACGACGTTCAACGAGCCGTACGAGCTCGCCCGCCAGCTCGGCACCCTCGACCTGCTCTCGGGCGGCCGTGCGGGGTGGAACGCCGTGACCAGCTCCGACGCGTTCCACGGCGCGAACTTCCGCCGCGGCGGCTACCTCGACCACGCCGACCGGTACGTGCGGGCCTCCGAGTTCGCCGAGCTCTCGAAAGCGCTGTGGTCGTCGTGGCGCGACGACGCGATCGTGGCGGATGCCGAGACCGGGGCGTTCCTGCGCGACGACGCCATCGCGCGGGTACGGCACGAGACGCGGTTGTTCGACGTCGACGCGGTGTTCGACGTCCCCCGCTCCCCGCAGGGCCGGCCCGTGATCGTGCAGGCCGGCGACTCCCCCGACGGCCGCGACTTCGCCACCGCCCACGCCGACGTGATCTTCTCGCTGCACACCGCGTTCGACGACGCGCAGCAGTTCTACCGCGATGTGAAGGGTCGCCTCGCCGCCCACGGCCGCGACGAGGATTCGCTGAAGATCCTGCCCGCGGCGACCTTCGTGCTCGGCGACACCGAGGCCGAGGCCCGCGAGCACTCGCGCGAGATCGCGCTCGCCCAGGTGCGGCCGCAGACCGCGATCACCTATCTCGAGCAGATCTGGAACCGCGACCTCAGCGGGTACGACGCCGACGGCCCCCTGCCCGACGTCGAACCCGACACGGGCGTCGAGACCGCGCAGGGCTTCGCCGGGCGCCACGCGGCGATCCGCGCCCGGGTGGGGCAGCTGCGCGCGCAGGCGACGGCCGAGAACCTCAGCATCCGCGAGCTCGTCATCCGCCTGACGGCGAACCACACCTTCGTCGGGACGCCCGAGCACGTGGCATCCGAGATCGACCGGTACGTGCAGGAGCGCGCGACCGACGGCTTCACGGTCGTCGGGCACGTCACCCCGCACGGCCTCGACGAGTTCACCGAGAAGGTCGTGCCCCTGCTGCAGGAGCGCGGGTCGTACCGCCGCTCCTACGACGAGGGCGCGACCCTGCACGACCTGCTGGGACTGCCGCCGGTGGTCGCGGGCGCTCCGGACACCCCCGGGCCGCACGACACCGCGACGGCCGCCGCGCGATGAGCGACCGGGCGGCGCGGCTCGTCATCGTCGGCGCGGGACCCCGCGCCGTGATGCTCGTCGAGCGCCTGCTCGCCCGACGCACGAAAGCCGCGACGCCGGCCCTGCACGTCACCCTCGTCGACCCGCACCCGCCCGGCGCGGGCCGCATCTGGCGGCGGGAGCAGTCACCCCTGCTCAAGCTCAACTCGATGGCGCGCGACGTCACGGTGTTCACCGACGAGTCGTGCACGATCGCGGGTCCTGTGCGTTCGGGACCGTCGCTCATCGAGTGGGCCGAGCGCGTGCGCGCGGGCTCGCTGCCCGATGTCGAGATCGACGATCCCGACCTCGCGACCGAGCTGCAGGCGCTCCGCGGCGACAGCTTCCCCACGCGCCGGCTGCAGAGCGTGTACCTCGACTGGTTCTGGCGGCGCACGGTCGCCATCGCGCCCCCGGGCGTCGAGGTGCGGTGGCACCGCGGCGCCGTGCAGTGGGTCGACGACACGGTCGACGGGTACGAGGTGGCGTTGGCCGACGGCATCCGTCTGCCCGCCGACATCGTCGTGTACGCCCTCGGCCACAACGGACGCGAGCCCGACGGTCAGACCCGCGATCTGCTCGCCGCGGCCGCCGACGCCGGGCTGACCTACGTGCCGCCGTCGTTCACCGCCGACGCCGACCTCTCGGTGCTCCGCCCCGGCGACGACGTCATCGTGCGCGGAATGGGCCTGGCGGCGGTGGATGCCGTCGTGCTGCTGGCCGAAGGACGCGGCGGCCGCTTCGCGCGTACCGCCGACGGCCGGCTGCGGTACGAGCCGTCGGGGCGGGAGCCGCGGCTGCACCTCGGCTCCCGCCGCGGGGTGCCGTACCGCTCGAAGGTGTCGTCCCAGGTGCAGGGCGAACCGCCGACGCGCGAGGTGCTGACCCCGGCCGCGATCGCCGACCTTCTCGCCCGTCCGGGCACGATCGACTTCCTCGACGACGTGTGGCCCCTCGTCGCGCGGGAGCTCGTGTGGGGGCACTACCGCGAGCTGTTCACCGGCCACCCCGAGCGGGTGACGACGACGTGGGCGGCCTTCCGCGTGACCCTGCCCGAAGTCGACGGGAACACGGCCGCCCTCCGCCGCGCGGTCGCCGCCGTCGTGCCCGACCCGCTCGACCGCTTCGACGTGCCCGCGCTCGACGTGCCGCTCGGCGACGAGGCGTTCGTCGACGCCGCCGACGTGCACCGGCGCGTGCGCCGCCACATCGCCGACGACCTGCAGCTGCGCACGACGCAGGAACGCAGCACCGCGCAGGCGCTGTTCCTTACGATCCTGCTGTCGTTCCTGGCCCTGGCCGACATCCCCACCGAGCGGTGGAGCGCCAGGTCGCGCGCCGTCGACCTCCCCGTGACCTGGCACACGTTCTTCAGCTACGTCGCCTCGGGGCCGCCCGCGCACCGCCTGGAAGAGATCGGCGCCCTCGCCGACGCCGGAGTCGTGCGCTTCCTGGGCCCCGAGGTGGCCGTGCGGATCGCGGACGGCCGCTTCGTGGCATCCTCTCCCCGCGTTCCCGGCGAGCTGGTCACCACCACCCTCGTCGATGCCTGGCTCCCCGGCAGCGGGGCCGCAGCGAGCGAGAATCCGGCGCTGCGCGAGCTGGCCACCCGCCACGGCCGCGAGGTGCAGGTCAGCGACGCGACGTTCACCGGGTCGCTCGGCCGCATCGACGTCGACGCCGACGGGCGGGTGGTCGCCCGCGACGGCTCCGTCCACGCGACGCTGTTCGCCCTCGGCCCCTTCACCTCGGCCATGGAGGCCGGGGCGTTCACGCGGCCCCACTCGAACGCCCTGCCCCTGCGCCAGACCGACCGGGTCGCGGGAGCGGTGGCGGATGCCGTGGCGTCGGTGCGCGTGCCGCGGCGCGCGACGGCCCCCTCTCGTTGAGTGTCCAAGACATGCCGCGCGTGCGATGGGCCGCGCGGCGTGTTGTGGACACTCAACGCTGGGGGCGGGTGCGAGGCGGGGCGAAGGCGGCGTCAGACGTGGAAGACCGCGTGCACGTCGCCGCCGAGCACCTCGCGGCCGCCCAGGCCGTCGATCTCGAGCAGCGTCGCGATGCCGATGACCTCGCTGCCGACGGCCTGGAGCAGGTCGCGACCGGCGCGCAGGGTTCCCCCCGTGGCGAGCACGTCGTCGAGCAGTAGCACGCGGGCGCCTGCGGCGTTGTCGTCGTGCATCTCGATGGTCGCCGAGCCGTACTCGAGGTCGTACTCGACCGCGGCGGCGGGTCGCGGGAGCTTCCCGGCCTTGCGGATCGGCATGAGCCCCACGTTCGCGACCATCGCCGCGGCGCCGGCCAGCAGGAAGCCGCGCGCCTCGACCCCCGCGACGGCGTCGAAGCGGCCGGCGAAGGGTTCGATCAACGCCTCGACGACGGTGCGCAGGGCCGCGGCATCCGTCAGCAGCGGCGTGATGTCGCGGAACACGATCCCCGGCTTCGGGTAGTCGGGGATGCTCGTGATGAGCGATTCAGCGCGGGCGAGAGCAGAGGCGTCGGGCACCGCCCCAGCCTAATCGCGGCGCTCCACCCCCGCCCTTCCCCTCGTTGAGTGTCCAGGACACGCCGTGCTCTCCCCACCGCGAGCGGCGTGTCTCGGACACTCAACGCCGGGCGCGGGGCGCCGGGCGCTGGGCGCCGGGCGCTGGGCGCGGCGCCGAGCGCCGCCCGCACGACGCCCACCCCCGCCGCCCGCATGACGACCGCCCGCCGCCCCGCGCGACACCCCTGTCGAGTGTCCAAGACACGCCGCGCACGGACCCGGGAGTGCGGCGTGTCCTGGACACTCAACGAGCAAGGGGCGCGAGGACATCGTCGAGACACAGGACTGCAAGCGCTTGCACTAACGTGGTCGCATGACTTTCACGCAGGAAGACGCGCGCTCCGACCTCGCCTCGGCGCCCGGCGCGGAGTGGTGGCGCACCGCCGTCATCTACCAGATCTACCCGCGCTCGTTCGCGGATGCGTCGGGCGACGGCCTGGGCGACCTGCCCGGTGTCACCGCTCACCTCGACGATCTGCACGACCTGGGGGTGGATGCCATCTGGCTCAGCCCCTTCCAGCGGTCACCGCAGAAGGATGCGGGCTACGACGTCGCCGACTACCGCGACGTCGACCCGATCTTCGGAACCCTCGCCGACTTCGACGCGATGCTCGCGGGTGCGCACGAGCGCGGCATCCGGGTCATCGTCGACCTCGTGCCCAACCACTCCAGCGATCAGCACGTGTGGTTCCAAGAGGCGCTGAAGGCCGCGCCGGGCAGCCCCGAGCGGGCGCGCTACATCTTCCGCGAGGGCAAGGGCGAGAACGGCGACCTGCCGCCGAACAACTGGGAGTCCGTCTTCGGCGGCGGCATGTGGAAGCGCGTGACCGAGGCCGACGGCACGCCGGGCCAGTGGTACCTCCACATCTTCGACGAGTCGCAGCCCGACTTCGACTGGACCAACGACGAAGTGCGCGCGGAGTTCCGCGACATCCTGCGCTTCTGGCTCGACCGCGGCGTCGACGGTTTCCGCGTCGACGTGGCGCACGGTCTCATCAAGGCCGAGGGCCTGCCCGACTTCACGCCCGACCCCGAGGGCGGCTCGATGGGCGGCGACGCCGCCGAGGTGCCGTACTGGGGCCAGCCGGGCGTGCACGACGTGTGGCGCGACTGGCACGAGGTGCTCGCCGAGTACGACGGCGACCGCGCACTCTGCGCCGAGGCGTGGCTGCCGACGGTGAAGCAGACGGCGCTGTGGGTGCGTCCCGACGAGATGCATCAGGCGTTCAACTTCCACTACCTCGAAACGAAATGGGATGCCGCGGCCCTGCGCGACGTGGTCACGGAGTCGATCGCGGAGTACACCGCCGTCGGCGCCCCGAGCACCTGGGTGCTCTCGAACCACGACGTCGTACGCCACGCCTCCCGCCTGGCGCTGACGGCCGAGAACCCGCAGGGCGCCGGCATCGGCCCGAAGTCCCCCGGCAAGCCCGACCCGGTGAAGGGCCTGCGCCGCGCCCGCGCCGCCACCTCGCTCATGCTGGCCCTGCCGGGCTCGTCGTACCTCTACCAGGGCGAAGAGCTGGGCCTGCCCGAGGTCATCGACCTGCCCGACGACGCCCGACAGGACCCGACCTGGTTCCGCACGAACGGCGAGCGCTACGGACGCGACGGATGCCGCGTGCCGATCCCGTGGACCGCCGACGCCCCCGCGTACGGCTTCAACACCACCGGCGAGGCCTGGCTGCCGCAGCCCGCAGAGTGGGCCGAGCTCGCGCACGACGTGCAGGTCGACGACCCCTCCTCCACCCTCACGCTCTACCGCGCGCTGCTCGCCGAGCGCCGCGCCCGCGGCCTGGGTGCGGGCGACATCGAGTGGCTCGACGGCTACGGCGACGACGTCGTGGCGCTGCGCAACGGCACGCTCACCGTGATCGCCAACCTCGGTGACGCCCCGGTCGAGCTGCCCGCGGGCGAGGTGCTCATCGCGAGCGGCCCCCTCGACGGCGAGCGCCTGCCCACCGACACGACCGTGTGGATCGCGGCGGCCTGAGCCGCCCGCATCCGCACCGATCCGAGAAGACAACGCGAGACCGTGGCCGGAATCGACGACGTCGCCCGCGCGGCGGGGGTGTCGACGGCCACGGTCTCGCGTGCGTTGAGCGGACGCGGCCCCGTCTCGACATCGACCCGCGACCGCGTGGTCGCCGCGGCCGAGCGACTGGGCTACGTCGTGTCGGCGGCCGCGTCGAGCCTCGCCACGGGACGGGCACGGGCGGTCGGGGTGGTCGTGCCGTTCCTCGACCGCTGGTTCTTCAGCACGGTACTCGCCGGCATCTCCGACGCCCTCGTGCGCGAGGGCTACGACATCACGCTGTACAGCGTGAGCGCCGACCCGGCCGAACGTCGCCGCGTGTTCGACGACCACCTGCGCCGCCGGCGCATCGACGCCGTGATCACGATCGCGATCGAGGTGGATGCCGAGGAGTCGGCGTCTCTTCGCGGCCTCGGCGTTCCGATCGTCGCCATCGCCGGCCCCCACCCGCAGCTGACCACCCTGACCGTCGACGACCTCGCGGTCGGGCGCCTGGCCACGACGCACCTGCTCGAGCTCGGGCATCGCCGGCTCGTGCACATCGGCGCGGACGTGACCACCGACGCCGCGTCGTCGGTGCCGGGACTGCGTCGGCGGGGTTTCCAATCCGCTCTCGCCGACGTGGGCCTGTCGGCACCGCGGGTCGAACCGGCCGACTTCACCATCGAGGGCGGGTCGGCGGCGGCGACGCGGGTATTGGCGACGGCGGAGCGACCGACCGCCGTGTTCGCGGCCTCGGACGAGATGGCGATCGGGGCGATCCTCGCGGCGCGCGAACTCGGTCTGCGCGTGCCCGAGGACGTGTCGGTCATCGGCGTCGACGGTCACGAGCTGGGGCGCTGGTTCAGCCTGACCACGGTGGATCAGTTCGCGCGCGGGCAGGGCGCGCGCGCCGCCGAAGCAGTGCTCGCCGCGCTCGAGGGAGCCGACCCCGCTCCGGGCCGCGGCACGTTGCCGTTCGAGCTCGTCGACCGCGGTTCGACGGCGCCACCGTCGTCGGCTCAGTCGGGGCGCTGAGCCCCCCGAGGCCGGTCAGATTGCCGCGCCCACGCGCCGCCCCGGAGGTACGGGCGAGGGCGGTTGCTTTCTGCGGGGCGTGGCTGCGCACGAGGACCGGAGGGAGGTTCCCGGAGGTTCCCGGAGGTCCGCGGCACCCGCCGCGCCCGTGTGACGTACATCTCCTGCAGAACCCGGCGTGCGGGGCTCCGCGGCCCGGAGAACGGCCGCTGAGCCGGAGTCCTGCCGCGCACATGGCCCGCGCGGCCTTCTGCCGCGCGGAACCCACGCCCCGCGATCAGCGCGCGGAACCCGCCAGGCTGCCCGAGACCTCGCCTGCCGGGTCGGACACCAGGCACGACACGGCGCGGTCTCCTTCGGCCCACGTCTCGCCCACGGGGGCGAAGTAGTCGACGTTGAGGGTCGAGTCGGCGAACGAGAGTCCGATGAAGCTGGCGAACTCCGCGTCGCAGACGGCTTCCGCCTGGGCGGTGATGGCGTCATCTCCAGGGAAGGGTCCGTCGGCGAGCGAGGACGCGGCGAACACCTCGTAGCTGTGCGGCGTCGCGCAGTCGACGAAGCTGTCGTCGCTGACGTACCCGCTCGGCAGGGCGTCGAGGCACTCCCCGACGGCGAGGACGTAGACGTCGTCGGGCGTCGGCTCGCCGGGGGCGATGGTGACTCCGCCGTCTTCCGACGTCGACGGCGGCACGAACGGGTCGGCGGAGGACTGGCTTTCGGCGAAGACGGCGAAGACGATCAGGGCGATCACGCCGAGGATCGTCAGCACGGTGAGGACGGAGCCGGCGATGATGCCGGTGATGGCGAGGCCGCGTCCTTTCTCGCCGGTGCGCTTGATCTGCGCGAGGCCGACGGCTCCGGCGATGATGCCGCCGAGGGGAACGACGAAGCCAAGGACGATCGCCACGATCGAGACGACGTTGGTGCGGTTCGCGTAGTCGACGGGCGGCGGGATCGCTCCGGCCGGGTACCCGCCGGCCGTGTATCCGGCCGACGGCGCCGCGGCACCGGGATAGCCCGGGTACCCGGAGGCGGTGGCGAGCGCCGGGTCGGCGGAAGCGGGGTCGGCGGCGGCGGGGTCGCCCGCCACGTCGGACGGGGCGGGCACGGCACCGACGACGAGGCCCTGCTGCGCGAGGCGCACACCGACGGCGTGCGCCGCTTCGCTCACGACGTCACCCGACTTCGCCGCGCCGATCGCCCCGCCCTTGAAGAAGCCGCCGGCGGCGGAGTGCTCGAACGCGGCAGTCGCCCCGCCCTGCTCCGGCGCGAAGTGCACGTCGAACCGCACGTGCATGTCCTGCCCGGCGAACGCCCCGGCGACGAGAGTGGTGCCGAGGCTCCCCCGCGACACGTCGAGCGAGCCCGACGCGGTGGGCTGCACGCGGAAGCCCTGCTCACCGAGGGCGGCGGCGACCGCGTCGCGCGCCGCGTCGACGGGAACGGAGAGATGGATCAGGGCAGACGACATAGAGAGCTCCCGGGTGAGTGGCGTCGCGATCAGGCTCACGGCACGCGTTCACATTAGCGACGACCCGCGCCGCGCGGATACGCCGCCGCCGAGCAGACCACGGGCAGAAAGCCCCGTGGCCCGCGCCACCGTCAGCGGATGCGCCCCACGAGGTCGTCGCGCGTGAGGGTGTCGGCGTCGGCGAGCACCGCTCGAGCGGCATCGCGGGCCTCTTCGACGTTCCACAGCAGAACGCCCACGACACGGCCGTCGTCGAGGTAGTAGACGACGCCCCGTTCGGTGTCGATCCAGTCCTCGACGGTCTCGAGCTCGGCATCCAGGGTTCCGACCGCTTCGTACCGGATGCCGAAGACGGCCGAGTAATAGTAGGGCGTGTGCGTGTAGGACTCGGCGGCACCCGCGAGGTTGCGACCCGCGGCCGTGCCCTGCGCGTTGGCGTTGTCGACGTGCTCGACACGGCGGCGCCCGAGCAGACGATCGGGGTAGTTGGCCACGTCGCCCGCGGCCCAGATGTCGTCGGCCGACGACCGCAGCTGCGCGTCGACCACGACGCCGTCGTCGACCGTGAGCCCCGCGCCTTCGGCGAGGTCGGTCGCGACATCGATGCCCAGGCCGCTCACCACGGCGTCGGCGCGCACCTCGTCGCCGTTCTCGAGCGAGAGCCGCACGCCCGCGGCATCCGCCTCTCCGCCCTCGACCTTGGAGCCGGCGACGATCTCGACCCCCGCGTCGCGGAAGAGCTTCTCGAAGCGCTCCGCCAGCGCGGCGGGGAACACCGCGTCGCCCAGCACGGCCCCGGTGTGGACGAGCACGGTGTCGACGCCGTTCTGCACGAGGGCCGCGGCCAGCTCGGAGCCGATGTACCCGCCGCCGACGACGGCGATGCGGTCGACGTCCTGCGCCAGAGACCGCAGGCGGCGGTAGTCCTCGGCGGTGCGGAACGACAGCACCCGCTCGCCGTTCGACCGGTCCTCGACGGGGAGGGGCACCGGCTTTCCGCCGGTCGCGACGAGTAGCTTGCCGTACGCGAAGGTCTCGCCGTCGGCATCCACTTCGTGCGCGTCGGGGCGGATCGCCGTCGCGCGCGTGCGCAGACGGATGTCGGCGCCGGTGTCGTCGGCGGTGCCCAGCGGCACCTTGTCCCACGTGAACTCGTCGTCGGTCCACAGCTTCTTGCTCAGGGCCGGGCGCGTGTACGGCTCGTCGACGTCGTCGCTCAGGATGCCGATCGACCCGTCGCGGTCGATCTCGCGGATGCCGCGGGCGGCGGTGTCGGCGACCATTCCGCCGCCGACGATGAGGTAGTCGAAGTGTGTGGTGGTCATGCGATCAGCGTCGCCGTCGCACCCGGCCGGACCGGACGGCTTGCGGGGCCCCACGGCATCCGGTATCGCCGCCCCCGCGAACCCCTGTTGAGTGTCCAAGACACGCCGCATCCGTCCCCGCGCACACGGCGTGTCTTGGACACTCAACAGGGGGGTAGCGCCGCATCCCCCGGAGATGAAGCTGCGTCGAGTGTCCAAGACACGCCGCACCCGCCCCCGCACACACGGCGTGCCTTGGACACTCAACAGGGGGGTAACGCCGCATCCCCCGGAGACGAAGCTGCGTCGAGCGTCCAAGAAACGCCGCACCCGCCCCCACACACGCGGCGTGTCTTGGACACTCGACGGTTGGGGGGCGCCGGACCTGTGTCCGGCGCGGGGCACGGCGGGGCGGGGCACGGCATAGCGCCGGGCACGGCGGGGCCGGAGCGCGGCGCGTGCGGGAGCCCCACACGGACGCGCGGGCGCGAACTAGGCTCGATCCATGAGCGTCGACCTCGAAAGCCTGTATACCGACCTGCACGCGCACCCCGAGCTGTCGTTCCAAGAGACGCGCACCGCCGGCGTCATCGTGCGCCACCTCACCGACCTCGGTCTCGAGGTCGAAGAGGGCGTGGGGCGCACGGGCGTGGTCACGACGATCCGCAACGGCGACGGCCCCGTCGTGTGGCTCCGCGCCGACATGGACGGCCTGCCCGTCGAGGAGCAGACGGGCCTCGCCTACGCCAGCACCGCGCGCGGCACCGACCCGGCCGGCAACGCCGTTCCCGTCATGCACGCGTGCGGGCACGATATGCACGTCACCGCGCTCATCGGCGCCCTCGAACGCCTCGTCGCCACGACCGACGAGTGGTCGGGCACCGTCGTCGCCGTGTTCCAGCCCGCCGAGGAGTACGGCGCCGGCTCGCAGGCGATGATTGCCGACGGCGTGCTCGAGCGCTACCCGAAGCCCGACATCGTGCTCGGTCAGCACGTCACCCCCCTGCCCGCCGGCGTCATCGGAGTGCGTCCGGGCACGCAGATGGCGGCCTCGGACGGTCTCACCGTGGTGCTGCACGGTCGCGGCGGTCACGGGTCGCGCCCGCACTCCACGATCGACCCCGTCGTCATGGCTGCGGCCACCGTCATGCGCCTGCAGACCGTCGTCTCGCGCGAGGTCGACCCGCGCGACGTCGCCGTCGTCACCGTCGGCTCGATCCACGCGGGACTGAAGAACAACATCATCCCGGCCGAGGCGAAGCTCGAACTCAGCCTGCGCTACCCCGACGACGCCGCCCGCGCGCGCGTGATGAGCAAGGTCGAGCGCATCATCCGCGCCGAGGCCGAGGCATCCGGAGCCGAGCAGACCCCCACCATCTCGACCGACCACACCCTTCCCCCCACGATCAACGATCCGGATGCCACGGCCCGGCTCACCGGAGCATTCCACCGCGCGTTCGGCGAGGCCGGCGTCGTCAACCCGGGCATGTTCACCGGCAGCGAGGACGTGTCGTGGTTCGCGCGCGAGTCGGGCGCTCCGCTGGTGTTCTGGTTCTGGGGCGGCGTCGACCCGCAGACCTTCGCCGACGCCCTGGCCGGCGGCACCCTCGAGCGCGACATCCCGACGAACCACTCGCCGTACTTCGCGCCCGTCATGCAGCCGACCATCGACCGCGGTGTCGAGAACCTGGTCGTGGCGGCGCGGGAGTTCCTGAACTGAGAGGCGCCCGCACCCTCGGGTGCGGGCGCCTCCCGGGCAGCTGCGTCAGCCGACCTTCACCGTCGACGGCTGTCCGAGGCGGGCCGGGGCGATGACGACGTAGTCGACATCGGGGGCCCACGGGCCGTCGTTGCCGAGGACGATCGCCCCGTTCGTCGTCGACAGGGTCACGGGGATCGTGCGCTCCCAGAAGCTGTTCCAGGCGTACGTGTAGCGGAAGTAACCTTCGCCCACCTTGCCCTTCCCGGCCTCGGTCACCTGCAGGCGTCGGTCGACGACCTGCGGGTTGTAGTCGTGGCGTCCCGACACCTCGGCGTTGGCGTACTTCACGACGACGTCGTAGTCACCGGCCGCATCGAAGCCCGGCGCCCGCGAGATGCTGAGCGTGTTGCCCGCCGCGTTGCCGAGGTTGCCGACGAACTGTCCGTTCGACACGTTCGAGCCCGTGGCCGCGCCATACGAGCCGACGCGCGCCCCGCCCGCACGGGTACCCGACTCGGCCTCGACCTTGATCGCGGCGGTGTCCGCCGACGCGACGCGGGTGGTGGTGACCGCCGTGAGGGCGATGCCCGCCTGCGAGCGCACCTCGATCTCGTTGATGCCCTCCGACAGGTGCACGCGGGCCGTGGTCGACCAGGTTCCCGCGGACGCCGCGGTGCCCGTCGCCAGGCGGCGACCGTTCACGTCGACGGCGAGATCGGATGCCGCGGTGGTGCGGTAGTCGACCTTGACGTCGTAGTAGCCCGGCTGGAAGGCCGTGGCGTACACGTCGGCGCGTCCGTTCGCGCCGACCGTCGCCGCACCGCGGCGTCCGGAGACGTACGACAGCGCGGCTGTGCCGGCCAGACGGATCGTGGAGGCGGGGTAGACCGTCGCCTCGCCGTCGGTGACGTCGGTGAGCACGAACTTGTCGAGCGTGATGTCGGAGTTCGGCAGCACGGTCGAGCCGTCGGCGCTCGCCCGCAACGACAGCGTGTGCGTGCCCTTCTTCAGCGCGACCTGCACCTCGGCGCTGCCGCGGTACTTCCACTTGCTGTTGTCGTTCAGGGCGAGGTCGGCCGTGTACTGCACCGTCGTGGGAGTGGCGTTGTCGATGAAAAGCGCATGCCGCCCCGGGGTGCCCGGCGTCGCGCCGATGACCTGTAACCGGTAGGTGCCGTCGCGCGGCACGGTGACGTTCCAGTCCGCCTTCGATGCGGCGTTGTTGAACGAGCCGACGTCTCGACCGTGCGAGGCGAGGAACATCCACCCGCCGTTTCCGGTGGGCGACTGGTCGTAGACGCGGGCGCCCGTGAGCGCAGTGTCTTCCGCCTCGACGGAGGTCGACCAGACCTGCGCGGTCGTGGGGACGGCGTCGCGCTGCGGCGTGACGACGACCTGGTAGCCGGCGTAGCGGTCGTAGTTGGGCACGCTGACCTGGAGGGCGCCGTTGGTGACGGTCGCGCCCGAGAGCGTGGTGACCACACGCGGAGTGGCCGCGAGGCCTTCGGCACCCGAGAGGGGGGCCTCGCGCACCTCGACGTCGACGCGCGAGCCGAAGACGTTCGAGCCCAGACCGGTGAGGTTCAGTGAGACGGTGTCGGCACCGGAGCCGCCGTACAGCACCGTCGCCTTCTTGTCGGTGGCGTCGATCGCGCCGATCCCCTGCAGCGTGTCGGCGACGTTCAGCTGCGGCGGGGTGACCTTGGCCGTCTTGCTGCCGGCGAGGTCGCCGTACCACTTGAACATCCACCAGCCCGCGTTGGCGCCGTTGGGGCGGGCGGAGTTGTCGGAGAAGTTGCCGGCGTAGTTCCAGTACGCCGTCTGCGCGTCGACCTTGGTGTCCTCGAACATCGAGAACCATTGGATGAGCTGGCCGGGAACGCCCATGTCGCGCAGCAGACCGTACTCGGTGATGTTGATCTGGCGCGGGGAGATGCCGCGGTCGGCCTCGAGCTTGCGGTACTCGGCGTAGTGCGAGCGGTAGGTGGCGAGATTGTCGATCCCCAGCTCGTGCCAGATCATGAACTGCGGCAGGGTGTTGGTCTGCTTCGCGTAGTCGAGCCAGGTCGCCGTGCGGTCGGCGCGCCACGCCGCATCGCCCGGGCCTCCGATGACGGGGTCTCCGAGACCGTGGCGGGCGTACACCTGCCGGATCTTCTCGACGGCGGCCTTCCAGTCGGGGAGGAACTGCTGGGCGAAGACGTTGCCGTCGGCGTACCAATTGCCGCCGTCGGGCTCGTTGAAGGGGATGAAGACGTACTTGTCGGGGTACGCCGACTTCGTGGCGACCGCCTCGGTGACGAACTCGACGACCTCGAGGTAGTCCCAGACGCCGTTGGGCTGCGTCGTGTACGACCCGTCGACCTGGTTGTACGTGCGGTCGTCGCCGGGGCGGCGACCGGCGTTGTACGCCCAGTCGGGGTAGTAGTCCTGCACGTAGATGTCGAGCTGGGTGCCGCTCTTGGCGAAGAACCCCTTCTCGACTTTGAGGGAGTCACCGCTCGGGTGCTGCGTCCCGTAGGGCGCCTTCTGCGAGGTGTTGGTGATGTGGGCGCCGTTGATCAGCGCCTGGGTGGGGGCGCCCTCGTCGCCCAGACCGTACAGCGTGCCGGACGCCCCACCGCGGAAGTCGCCCGTCGTCGTGGCGAAGTCGACGGTCAGGGTGTCGGTGGTGGCGGCCGTCGCGGGTGCGGCGACGGCGGCGAGCGTTCCGAGCACGGTGGCTCCGACCACGCTCGCGGCAATCCATCGGGGGTGTCTCATCGGGGTCTGTCTCCATCGATCAGAGGGCGCGGCGTTGCGCCCGAGGGAAATGTAACCGGGTTTGATAGCGGTTTCAAGATCGGACTTGATAACGCTTTCAAACTCGGTTAGCGTCCTCGACAGTTCGACACGACGGAGAGACGAATGACGACGATGCAGCCCGCGGCCACCGGCCCGGCGCCGACCCCGACCCTGGGGTGGGGCAACGACCTGGTGACGATCACCCTCGAGTGGGATGCCGAATCACCCGTGTCGTGCACCGCGATCACGGTCGCCGGTCGCACGATCCCCGTGCACCGGCTCCCGTTCGTGGAGGTGCTGACCGCCGACGCGGGTCACCGTCCGGCGTCCGGGCGGCTGGCGCACACCGAGCACGGCGCGCGGATGCGCTACGTGGACCACACCGAGACGACGAACGCCGACGCGCGCACGCTCACGGTGCGGCAGCGCTCGGGCGACCTCGAGGCAATCCTCGAGCTGACGGTGCGCGACGGCATCGCCGCGATCGCGAGCCGCGTGCGGGTCGTGAACGTCGGCACCGGCCGCATCGTGCTGCGGGCCGTGGCGTCGTGGGTGTCGGGCTTCACCGAGCGGGACGCGTTCGACGCGCTCTCCGGCTGGGAACGCGTCACGGGCGTCAGCGACTGGCTCGGAGAGGGTCGGTGGACGCGCACTCCCCTGCGCGGCCCCGATTTCGTTCCCCTCGCCGAGCACCTCACGGGCCACGACCCGCGGGGCGCACGGGCCGCCGTCTCCACAGGGACGTGGTCGACGGCGCACCGGCTGCCCACCGGCATCCTGGAATCGACGTCGGCCGGTCTGGCGCTCGCGTGGCAGATCGAGCACAACGGGGCCTGGCGCTGGGAGATCGGCGAAGACACCCGGGGCGGCTATCTGGCACTGTCCGGGCCCACCGACGCCGACTCCGGATGGTCGCGCGTGCTCGGCGCGGCCGAGATCTTCGCGAGCGTTCCCGTGACGGTCGCGTTCGGCCCCTCCGGCACCGCGGCGATCGACTCCCTCACCGACCACCGGCGGGCGACCCGACGACCCCATCCCGACAACGCCGCGATGCCCGTGGTCTTCAACGACTACATGAACACCCTCGACGGCGACCCCACCACCGCCAAGCTCCTGCCCCTCATCCGCGCCGCGGCCGAGGTCGGCGCCGAGGTCTTCTGCATCGACGCCGGCTGGTACGACGACTCCGGCCACTGGTGGGACACGGTCGGCGAGTGGCTGCCCTCGACCACGCGCTTCCCCGGCGGCCTCGCCGAGGTCATCGACGCGATCCACGCCGACGACATGGTCGCCGGGCTCTGGTTGGAACCGGAGGTCATCGGCATCCGCAGCCCCCTCGCCGATCGGCTGCCCGCGGAGGCGTTCCTGCAGCGCAACGGCGAGCGCGTCGTCGAGCACGACCGGTTCCACCTCGACCTGCGGCATCCCGCCGCCCGCGCGCACCTCGATGCCGTCGTCGACCGCTTGATCGCCGACTTCGGCATCGGGTTCTTCAAGATGGACTACAACATCGACCCCGGCCCCGGAACCGACCGCGACGCCGACAGCGTGGGCGACGGCCTGCTGCAGCACAATCGCGCCGTGCTCGCGTGGCTCGACGGCGTGCTGGATCGTCATCCGACCCTCGTGATCGAGAACTGCAGCTCGGGCGCGATGCGCATGGACTACGCGATGCTCTCGCGGTTGGCGATGCAGTCGACGTCCGACCAGCAGGACTTCCGCAAGTACCCCCCGATCGCCGTGGCCGCGCCCCTGTCGATCCTCCCCGAGCAGGCGGCGAGCTGGGCCTACCCCCAGCCCGAGATGGATGCCGAGGAGTCGACGTTCTGCCTCGTCACGGGCCTGCTCGGACGCTTCTACGTCTCGGGCCACCTCAACCGCATGGACGCCGCGCAGCGCGAGCGGGTGGCGTCGGCCATCGCCGTGGCGAAGGACCTGCGCGGCGAGATCGCGGGGGCGCACCCCGACTGGCCGCTCGGCCTCCCCCGCTGGGACGACGCCTGGCTCGCCCTCGGTCTGCGCACCGGTGACGGCGAGATCGTCTCGGTCTGGCGGCGCAGCGGCCCCGATGAGATCACGCTCTCGTTCCCCCACCTCGTCGGCTCCGACGTCGAGGTGACCACGGTCTTCCCCCTGGACCTCCCCGCCTGGCATACCGAATGGGATGCCGGAACGGGAACCCTCCACGTGCGCGGCACCGATGGCCCCCTCGCCGCGCGCACCCTGCGTCTGTCGACACGGCCCACCGGTTCGACACCGACGCCCGCACCAGATCACACTGATCACATCCAAGGAGCAATTCAATGAAGAAGCGGTTCATCGCCGCCGCGGCGCTCACCACCGTCGCGGCCCTCGCACTCGCCGGCTGCTCGGACCCGGGAGCCGGCGGCGGCGCCGCCGCCGGTCCCGCCGACTGGCCCGCGCAGGACGCGAAACTCGACGGCACCACCCTGACGATCTGGGCCGCGCAGAACTCGAACACGGTGCCCGACAGCGTCGTGAAGGGATTCGAAGCGGCCACCGGCGCGAAGGTCGACGTCGTGACGATCCCCGACCCCTACGAGCAGAGTGTGCAGACCAAGGTGGCCACGGGCGACAAGCCCGACCTGGCGTTCTGGCAGCCGACCGCGTCGCAGCTGACCGCGTTGAACGCCACGACCAACCTGCAGTCGCTCGAGGGGGCGCCCTTCGTCGACGCCTACACCCCGGCGCTCAAGGACATCACCGGCATCCTCGACGGCACCCGCTACGCGGCACTCATCAGCACCCCCGCCGTCGAAGGCGTCTACTACAACAAAGAGGTGTTCGCGAAGGCGGGCATCACCGCAACGCCGGGCAACTGGGACGAGTTCCTCGCCACCGCGCGCCAGCTGAAGGCCGCGGGCGTCACGCCCTTCTTCGACTTCGGTGGCGGCACCCCCTGGGCCACGCAGTGGTGGGTTCAGGTGCAGCTGGCCGACGCCGCCGAGGACGGCCTGTGGGATCGCGTGAACGCGAACGAGGAGAAGTTCACCGGCCCCACCATCCAGGGGGCGATCGACACGTACGACGGCCTCATCAAGGAGGGGCTGTTCAACGCCGACCTCAAGACCGCGACCTTCGAGGACCAGGGTCCGGCGCTGCTCTCGGGCGACGCGGCCATGGCGGTGCAGGTCAACTCGTACTTCGGCCAGCTGCAGTCGCTCGCCGACACCGCCGAGCTGAACGAGAAGATCGGCTTCTTCCCCATCTCGCCCTCGGGCAACGTCGGCACCTTCATCCCCGACCAGGCGAACGCCCTCGTCGCGTTCAAGACCGGGGATGCCACTCGCGAGGCCGCCGCACGTCAGCTGCTGTCGTACTGGCTCGGGGACGGGTACCAGGACTTCGTGAACGCGCAGAAGACGGTGTCGCTTCAGACGGGCGTGTCGTCGTCGTCGGAGGTGCCCGACGCACTGCTGTCGGTCAGCGACTCGCTCGGCTCCGCGGTGCCCTCGATGCAGGCCCAGGCCGTGGCGAACCCGGACCTCTACCTCAACCTCGGGGACATGATCCAGGGCACGAAGACGCCCACGGAGGTCGCGGAGGCCACCCAGGCGCAGTTCGAAGAGCTCGCCAAGGCCATCGGCGCACCCGGCTTCTGACACCCACCCGGGGCGCCGGGACCCGACCCGGCGCCCCACCCCTTCTTTCTCGGCGAGGAGCACAGAATGACTTCGACCCTCGAGCGTCCCCGCGCGGTGACGCCGCCGCCGCGTTCGGCGCACGTCCCCTCGCGAGGACGACACAAGAAGGATCACCCCCTGTGGTTCCTTCTGCCCGCCCTCGCCGTCCTCGTGGTGTTCTTCGCCGTGCCGACGGTGTTCAACTTCGTCTACGCCTTCACCAACTGGTCGAGCTTCAAGAGTTCGATCGACTTCATCGGCACGGGTAACTTCGTCTCGCTGTTCTCCAACGGGGCGCTCGTGAACGCCCTCACGGTCACCCTCGTCTACGCCGTGCTCGTCGCGGTGTTCCAGAACCTGTTCGGCCTGGCCCTCGCGCTGCTGCTCGAACGGGACACACGTACCAACCGCGCTCTGCGAGTCGCCTTCTTCGTGCCGGTGATCATGTCGGCCCTCGCGGTCGGCTACATCTTCCAGGCGATGCTCAAGCCCGATGGCGCGCTCAACGGCATCCTGAGTGCGATCTCGGGCCAGAACATCGACGTCGCGTGGCTGGGCAGCACGACCTGGACCATCGTCGTGGTCGCCCTCATCCACGCGTGGAAGTGGATGGGGCTGTCGATGCTGATCTACCTCGCCGGACTCAAGACGATCAGCGACGACGTGCTCGAAGCCGCTCGCCTCGACGGGGCGGGCTGGTGGACCACCTTCCGCCGCATCCGCTTCCCCCTCATTGCTCCCGCGGTCACCTTCAACGTCGCCACCGCGCTGCTGGGCTCGATGAACGGCTTCGACATCGTGCAGGCGACCACCGCGGGAGGCCCCGGCGGCACCACCGAGCTTCTCAACATCTTCATCTTCCGTACCTTCGGCCAGGGGCTCTTCGCCCAAGCCACGACCATGAGCCTCGTGCTCTTCCTCGTCGTGGCCCTGCTGGCCTTCCCCGTCATCCGGATTCTGCGCAAGCGGGAGGACGTGCTGTGACTCAGACCATGACCCTCACCACCGGTCGCGCCGGCCGCCCGCCCCGGCGCCGCACGCCGCTCGCGCGCTGGCTCCAGCCGGTCGCGGCGATCGTCGCCGCGGTGGCGCTGCTGGGCGTGCCCTTCTACCTGGCCGTCGTCACGGCATCCAAGACGCAGGCCGAGGCATTCGTTCCGACCCTCGCCCTCCCCTCGCAATGGCGGCTGTTCGACAACTTCGCCACCGTCATCGGTGACGGCCGCATGCTGGCCGCGTTCGGGGGCAGCGTCCTGGTGATGGTGCCCGCGGTACTGGGCGTGCTGATCCTCGGCTCTATGGCCGCGTGGATCCTCGGTCGGCGACGCTCGCGCGGCCTGGCCTTCGTCTACGCCCTCGCCATCAGCGGCATCGTGCTGCCCCCGGCGGTCGTGACCATCGTGCTGCTGCTGCGTCAGCTCGGTCTCGCCGGCACCGCCGTCGGAATGATCGGGGTGTACATGGGCATGTACATGTCGACGGTGATCTTCTTCGTCACCGGATTCGTGCGCACCATCCCGCTCGAACTCGAAGAGGCGGCTCGCGTCGACGGCGCCTCGCCGGTGCGCGTCTTCATGAAGATCATCCTGCCGCTGCTCATGCCGGTGCTCGCCACCGCGACGATCCTGATCTGCCTGTACATCTGGAACGACGTCTTCTACGCGCTGTTCGTGGTGGGCGGCCGGCTCGACACGCTCCCGCTGAACCTGTACCAGGTGGCGAGCGCCGGTCTGTACCTTCAGAATTGGCATCTGATCTTCGCCTACATCATTCTGATGAGCCTGCCTTTGCTGATCACCTTCATGGTGGCCCAGCGCAAGATCATCTCGGGCATCACCAGCGGCGCCGTCAAATGACCTTCGCCGCTCCACACCGACGGAGCACGATGGACACCCCCCGCACGAAGGCGGCGACGATCGCCGACGTGGCTGCGCGCGCGGGGGTGTCCGTTCCCACGGTCTCGCGGGTGCTCACGGGCGCGGCGAAGGTGAGCACGTCGAAGCGCGAGGCCGTCGAGGCGGCCATCGCGGCCCTCGACTTCCGCCCCAGTGCCGCCGCCCGGGTGCTGGCGTCGCGCAAGGCCCAGGTCATCGCGGTCATCGCCGGAGACACGTCGCAGTACGGCTACGCCGAGACCATCCGCGGTATCGAAGAGGCCGCCCGCGCCGAGGACTACACGGTCATGATCACCGTCGTCGAGAGCACAGACGAGGGCGAGATCGACCGGGCGATCGCCGCGACCCTGGCCCAGCCGCTCGCGGGCGTCTGCGTGCTCAAGTTCGACCCGCCCGGTGTCGCCGCCCTGCACCGCATCCCGGTGTCGTTGCCGCTGGTCGCGCTGTCGGGGGTGCGCGAGTCGGGTCTGCGGCAGGCGGTGCTCGACGAGTCGCGCGCGGCCGAAGAACTCACCGACCACCTGCTCGATCTGGGGCACGCCACCGTGCACCATGTGCGCGTGCCCCCCTCGCGCCGCGAAGACGGACGCACGACCGGCTGGCGACGAGCCCTCAAACGTCGCGGCGCGGTCATCCCCGCGCTCAGCGACGCGACCTGGGACCCGCGGTCCGGGATCGAGATCGGTCGGCGACTCGCCGAGGATCCCTCGGTCACCGCCGTGTTCTGCGGCAACGACGAGATCGCCATGGGCGTCATCCGCGGGATCGTGGCCTCGGGCCGCCGGGTTCCCGACGACATCTCGGTGGCGGGTTTCGACGACCACCCGCTCTCCGCGCTGTGGACGCCGCCGCTCACGACGGTGGACCAGGACTTCGCCGGCCTCGGCCGCCGCGGCCTGCAACTGCTGCTCAATGAGATCGCCGGCGAGACCGGGCGTCGCTTCTCGTCGGAGCGCCCGCAGCTCGTCGTGCGCGAGAGCACCGCGCCGCCGCCCGCCGACGCGGCGGTGCGGCGCATCGGCTGAGGCTCCCCCGGGTTCTGACGGCTCCGGGGGGCTCGACGCCCACGGCGCGCGACGCCCGCATCCCGGAAGCAGGGCGGCCGAGAAGTCCAGCCCCTGCCCGCGGGGACGCCACCCCGGTTACGGTGTCGGACGTGACCTTCAACGACAACGCCCGCGTCGGCAACAACACCGCCAAGCGCCGCGGCGGCACGATCGCCGCGGTGGGCGGTGGAACGGTCGGCCTCGGGGCGATCGTGGTGCTGCTCTTCTCGCTGTTCACCGGCACCGACCTGACCGGGCTCATCGGCGGCGGTCAGGCGCCCGCGGCCCCCGCGGGTGGGGGCGAGGCCCTGACGAGCTGTGAGACGGGCCAGGATGCCAACACCGACGACTCGTGTCGACTGGCGGCCGCCTCGCTCAGCGTCGACCAGTTCTGGCAGGAGCGCCTCGACGGGTACACCCCGCCGCAGCTGATCATCGTCGACGGCGCCACCTCGACGCAGTGCGGCACGGCCTCGAACGCCACCGGGCCCTTCTACTGCCCGCCGGAGCAGACGGTCTACGTCGACCCCACGTTCTTCGCCCTGCTGCGCGAGCAGTACGACACCACGGCGGGCCCGCTGGCCCAGCTGTACGTGCTCGCCCACGAGTACGGCCACCACGTGCAGAACCTCACCGGCGTCATGGAGCAGTACCCGAACGACGGCACAGGTCCCGACAGCAACGGCGTGCGCACCGAGCTGCAGGCCGACTGCTACGCGGGGGCCTGGGTGGCCGCGGCGGGCGAGCAGGTCGACGAGGACGGCACCCCGTACCTCGAGCCGCCCACGCAGCAGCAGATCACGGATGCGCTGGCCGCGGCCTCGGCCGTCGGCGACGACCACATCCAGGCGGAATCGGGCGGGGCGATCAACCCTGAGAGCTGGACGCACGGCTCGAGCGAGCAACGTCAGCGCTGGTTCGACACCGGGCGTGAGGGCGGCGTGAACGCCTGCGACACGTTCTCGGTGCCGGGGCAGAGCCTGTAGGTCGCGCCCCCGGCGCCCGGGTGCGGCATCCCACTGGACACGTTTCCGCGAACGGTGGCCGGGGAGCAGCGCTCCCCGGCCACCGGCTCACTCCTCCCGCGGACGCGTGCGCACGATAACGACGACCAGCACGCCCACCAGAACCACGACGCCGCCGCCGACCAGGAGCCCCACCGTGAGGCCCGACGGTCCGCCGGTCTCGGATGACGCGGACTCGGCCGGCGCAGCCGCGGAGCCGACGGCGCTCGCACAGGGCGAGTCGTCCGACCCCACGGACGTGCCCGCGGCGGTGGAGGTGAACGGGAAGGTCCCCGAGACCGGGTGCCCGTCGGACGACACCGCGCGCCATTCGACCGTGTAGTCGCCGGGTGCCCCCAGCTCGACGGGCACGCTCAGCGTGGGCCCGGCGAGCGCGACGCAGTCGGCCTCGTAGTGCCGGCCGTCGGGTCCCAGCACGACGACGATGTTGCCGCCGTCGTACCCCAGCAGATTGGCGCTGAAGTCGAGGGTGACCTCCGACACCGTCGACACCGTGTCGCCGGAGGCGGGCGAAGTCGAGACCAGGCTGTCGTGCGCCGACGCGGCCTGAGCCCCGCCGAGCACGGCGCCCAGCGCGATCGCCGCGACCGCCAGGGAGCGCCCGAGGGCGCGCGGTGCCCGCACGGTCAGCTGCGCTTCGGGCGACGCGACAGGGCGAGGGCGCCGAGCACCGCTCCGGCGGCGGCGACGATCAGCGCGGCGATGCTGAGTCCGAGAGCGACCCCCGACGAGTCGGATGCCGAGCCCGAGGCCGACGCGGCCTCACCGGCGTCGTGCTCGTGCGACGGCGCGGCGGACGCCGTGCCGTGGCTGTGCGCGCCCGTGGGAGGGGTGTCGTTGATGTAGAGCACCGGAGCCGGCTCGAGCGTGTCGTCGGCGGCGACCTCGTCGGGCGTCGCCGCCCAGTCGACGACCGATCCGTCCGAGTAGGTCTGCGCGGCGGGCAGCACCACGTGACCGGTGTCGGGCACGGGTCCCAGCACGGCCGAGAAGACCTGGAACTGGTCCTGGCCGATGCCGACGCCGGGGTCGGCCTGCCACACGATCTTCAGCGCGGCGTCGGTGAGAGTGTTGCCGTCGACCTCGACGGGCGCGGGCAGGGCGCCCTTCTCGACCGTGGCCGTCCAGCCCGGGACGGGCTGCACGAGCACGGCGCTCAGCGGTGTGTCGGTGGGCAGGGTGACCTCGAGCTTGACGGTGGACGCCGTCTCGGACTCGGTGGGAACGCGGAAGTTGACCGTGGCGTAGCTGCCCGGGGTGGCGGTGTCGGGGTTGACGGTGACGTGCGCGGATGCCGCGAGGGGGACCGCGATCGCGAGGGCCGCGCCGGCGGCGAGGCCGACGAGGGCACGACGAAGGAAGGGGGTACGGGACATGGTGCTGCTTTCTGACGGTGCGCGCGCGACGGTGTCGCGTCGCGCGAAAGGATGAGGGGTCGAGGTCACGCCGCGAGCGGCGGACCCCGATGCCTCATCACCGACAGCACGGCGATACCCGTCGCGCGAAGCGGCGGCTCGGCCGCCGGGGCGGGAACGCTCACCGCCACCGGAGGCGACGCGACCGGCCGCAGGGCGCGGAAGGTCGCGAGCAGGAAGCCGGCGATGGCGCGCAGCGCGCGCTCACCCGTTCCCAGAGCGAAGATCGTGAGCGCCGCGGCGCACGCGTGGGCGACCCACATCCACGGCGAGTGCCCGCTGTGGTCGGGGGGAAGCGAGCCGGAGGCCGCGGCATCGAGGAAAGAGGTCACCGCGCCGTGGTGCCCCACCGGTACGGCGGAGCCGCCCCCGCGCAGGTCGAGGGCGAGCAGTCCGTGGAACACCGCCTGGCTGAGCACGACGGCGAGCGAGAGCCGCCGCCACGACAGGGAGCGGCCGGCCAGGAGCACGCACACGGGCGCGGCCAGGCACAGCGCCACCGCGATGTTCATCAGCGACGGCAGCTCGGCGGCGACGGAGGCGTGCGAGACGGTCGCGACGAAGGTCGCCAGGGTCGCCGCAGCGACTCCGCGTCCTGCGCGCTGGGCCCGCCCCGCTCTCGACGACATGCGCCTCCTTCTCGAAAAGCCTAAGTGCCCCGCGACCGGGCGGGTGCCGCCCCGCGCGCTCAGCGGCGCCGACGCCGAGCGATACGCGACCGTCTCAGCGCGCGCCGCTCACCGCGTGCCCGCGCGCAGGGCGTCCCACGTGTCGTGCGCGGCCTCGGCCAGCAGCTCGACGTCGGGCACGGCCTCGGGGTCGACGCAGAACCCCACTCCGAGCCAGCGGTCGTTCGAGATCGCGGCGACGCGCAGGGCGTGCCTCGGCCCCGGTTCCGACGACGTGTACACGTGGCCCACCCGGCGGCCGGCGACCGACACCGCCACGCGCGGCCCGGGCACGTTCGAGATGGCGAGAGCGAACTCGCGCGGATCGTCGGCGAGACCGCGCAGCAGCGCGCCGGCCGACCCGGCCGCGGCGAGCGCATGGAACAGCTCGTCGAGGGCGCGCGCATCGTGGGCGTGCTTGCGGGCGCGGGTCTGGGCGCTGAGCAGGTCGAGCCGGCGCAGGTCGTCGGGCTCGTCGAGATGCAGGCCGACGTCGACGAACGAGTCGCGATTGCCGGATGCCGCGGCGTCCTCGCCGCGTTCGTGCAGGCTCACGGGAACCTGGGCGTTGAGCCGCGGCACGTGCCCGTGGTGCACGAGGCGGCGTCGCAGGGCCCCCGCGATGACCGTGAGCAGCACGTCGTTGATCGTGGCGTGGTCGGCGCGCGAAGCGCCGACTGCGCGTGCCTCGGCGAGCGGCACGTCGACGAAGGCGAGGGCGCGACGCGCGCTGATCGGGCGGTCGAACGGGGAGTGCGAGCCGGGGTGAGCGAGCTCGCGGGCCAGGGTCATCGGCATCCGTTCCCATTCGCTCCACCGCGTCGGGCGGGCGTCGGGATCGCGCAGGCCGACCTCGTGCGCCGGGGCGTCGTGCGGCTCGAAGATCACCGCCTCGAGGAAGCGCACGGCAGTGAGCCCGTCGGCGAGGGCGTGGTGCAGGCGCACCGCCACCGCCTCTCGACCATCGGCGAGGGGGCCGACGAGGTCGACGCTCCACAACGGGCGCGAGCGGTCGAGGGGCTCCGACATGAGCCGGCCCACGACCGCGCGCAGCGCCGCGGGGTCGTCGGCCGCGTGACGGCGCACGTGCTGCGCGACATCGACGTCGGTCGCCTCGATCCACGCCGGTCCGTCGCCGTCGTCGACGACCACCTGGAGCCCGCGCGGGAAGGCCGACAGGCGTTCGGCGACGCTCGCGCGCACCGCCTCGAGATCGAGGGCCTCGCCGGGCTCGAGCACGAGCAGCTTCAGCGCATGCCCGCGCACGACCTCGGACTCCAGCGCCAGGATGCGTGCATCCGCGGCCGACAGCGGCTCCCCCATGCGGCCTACGGTAGCGGGCGGTCCGCGGCGTCGGTCGGCGCGGCCTCACTCGTGTCCCACCGAGGGGGCAAAACTCGGTGCACGCGCACGCCGTCGTCGACGCCGCACAGACCGAGCCGGGTCACCCGGATGCGCTCGTGTCGACCGACGGGCTTACCACCCCGGCGCGATCGTCGACCAGGCGCCGGCGACCGATCCAGCCGGTGAGGCCGCGGCCGTCGCGCCAGACCACGAGCAGTGCGCCGGTCACCAGCGCCAGCAGGAACGCCGCGATCGACCACGGCGCCGGCAGCGCCGCGAGCACCGCGTAGGCGCCCGCCCCGGTGAGGAATCGCAGCGGACGGGCGACCCAGACCGGCAGGATGCCGTTGGTGAACCGCACGCGCGTCGCGAGGTCGCCGATCGACCGGCCGGTCACCAGCACGACCCCCAGCCAGAGCGCCGCGCCCGCCACCGTCCCGGCCCACGAGGCCGCCTCGTCGGTCGCGAGGGTGGCCGACTCGCCGAGCAGCAGCACCGTGACCGCCTGCACGAGCACCGACACCGCGACGCCGACGAGCGAGATGCCCACGACGTCGCAGACCAGTCCCAGCAGACGGCGGCGGCGGGTCACGGGGCGGGGCACCTCGGCATCCGGGCTCTTCGCCACCCCTCGATGCGCCGCGGGCACCGCGAAGGCGACCAGCGAGCCGAGCAGGGCCCCCGAGGTGTTCATGATGAGGTCGTCGACGTCGAACACGCGGTACGCGCACGGGAAGAGGCCCCACACGCCCGTCAGCTGCGTCGTCTCGATGAGTGCCGAGGTCGCGAGTCCCACGAGACCGGCGACCAGGATGCCGCGGCCCCCGAGCACCCGCAGGAAGAAGCCCAGCGGCAGGAAGAGCAGCACGTTCAACGCCACCTGCAGCACCGTCGGATCGGTCAGGTAGCGCCCCGACACGGCGACGGCGGCGCGGATGTCGTCGACGAACTCGAACGGCCGCAGGTTGACTCCCGCGCAGCGATAGAGGTCGTCGTCGGGCAGAGGAATGAGCGTGTACGTCCAGATCGCCCAGAAGTACACCGCCGCCCCCGCCCAGAGCAGCGTGCGCCAGAGCGTCAGACCCCCGCGGCGCCGGTAGCTCACGGCGACGAACGGCACGAGGGCGAGCACGGCGACCACCCCGCCCGCGATGACGGCGAGCAGCCCCGAGCCCACGATGTCGTTCACCCCGCGATCCTAGGGACCAGCGCGGCGTCGCCGCCCGACGACCCCGCGGGTTGACACGGCCCGCCCGTAGCCTGGGGGGATGACCCCGGCCCACGACCTGCGCGCGGCGCTCGTGCGCCACATCGGCGACACCGGCTTCGTCGCCCACGGGCTGCACGTGCGCGTGGGCGACGACGTCGCCGAGCACCGCTGGACGCCCGACGGGCGCGAAGAGATCCACTCGGTCGCGAAGGCCGTGTGCGTGCTCGCGGCGGGGATCGCCGCCGCCGACGGGCTGCTCGATCTCGACGAGCCCGTCGCGGGCATCGTCCCCACCGCCGCGCCGGACGTGACCGTGCGCCACCTGCTGTCGATGTCGAGCGGCATCGACCTGCCGTGGTCGCCGACGATGATGACCGACTGGCCCGACCTCGCCGCCGAGTTCCTCTCGCGCCCGTCGCGCGGCCGCGTGTTCCAGTACTCGAACGCCAGCACGTACACCGCGATGCACGTGCTGGCCCACCGCACGGGCGACGTCGAGGAGTACCTGCGCCCCCGGCTGTTCGCCCCGCTCGGCCTCGCCGACCTCGCCTGGAAGCGCTGTCCCAACGGGCGCATCCTCGCCGGCGAGGGCCTCGCCCTGCGCACCGACGAGATGGCGCGCCTCGGCCTGCTGCTGCGCGACCGCGGCGTCTGGCAGGGCGAACGACTCGTCCCGGCCGAGACGGTGGATGCCCTTCACTCGGCCTGGATCGACACCGGCAGCCAGGGCGACGGGTACCGCCGGTACGCCCTGGCCGGGTGGGACGGACCCGGCGCCGCGTGGCGGCTGCACGGGGCGTACGGGCAGATGATCGTCTTCGCCGGCGACGCCGTCGTGACGATCAGCGCCGACGACCACGCCGGCGCCGACGCGGTCGCGGCGTTCATCGCCGAGGCGGCCGCCCCGGCCTGACCCGCGGTTCGCGCCTCGAGCCGACCCGGCATCGGGTTGTCGCGTTGATCACGGTCTGGCTGCCATGCGATGAACGACGTGCGCGTCGGATTGCGCCGCCCGTCCAGTGCGCGTAGTGTCACGCGCCGTGACTGAAGAAAGTCGCGAGCCCGGCGTCGAGACGCCGATGGCCAAGCGCATCCTTATCGGCGAGCCTTTGACGTCGGAAAAACTCGACGACCAGCTCCTGCCCAAGAAGATGGCGCTGCCTATCTTCGCCTCCGACGCGCTCTCCTCGGTGGCGTACGCCCCGCAGGAGCTCTTGATGATCCTGCTCATCGGCGGAACGGCCCTGCTGACCCTCAGCCCGTGGGTCGCGGTCGCCGTCGTGGTGCTCCTCATCGTGGTGGTGCTGAGCTACCGGCAGCTCATCAAGGCCTACCCCTCGGGCGGTGGCGACTACGAGGTCGCCAGCAAGAACCTGGGCGAAGTGCCCGGCGTGGTCGTGGCCGCGGCCCTGCTCGTGGACTACGTGCTCACGGTGGCCGTGTCGGTGGCATCCGGGGTCGACAACATCATCTCGGCGCTGCCGGAACTCAACCCGTTCCGCGTCGAGATCGCCGTCGGCTTCGTGATCCTCATCGTGATCGTGAACCTCCGCGGCGTGCGCGAGGCATCGAGCGTCTTCGCGATCCCCACCTACCTGTTCATCGGGTCGGTCGGCGTGATGATCGTCGTGGGCCTCGCCCGCACGTTCCTCGGCGACGCTCCCGAGGCCTCGAGCGCCAACTACGCCGTGCAGGCCGAGTCGCTCACCCAGGCGGCGCTCATCCTGCTCGTGCTGCGCGCCTTCTCGAGCGGCTGCTCGGCGCTGACCGGGGTGGAGGCGGTGTCGAACGGCGTCCCCGCGTTCCGCAAGCCCAAGATCCGCAACGCGCAGACGACGCTGAGCCTCATGGGCGGCATGGCCATCGTGCTCTTCGCGGGTCTGACCGCTCTGGCGCTGATCTCGGGCGTGCACTACGCCGAGAACCCCTGCCACCTCATCGGCTTCGACTGCGCCAACAACCCGCAGCCGAGCCTCATGGCGCAGGTGGCCGCGGCGACCTTCGGCATGGGCAGCATCCCGTTCTTCATCATCCAGGCCGCCACCGCGTGCGTGCTGCTGCTGGCCGCCAACACCGCCTTCAACGGCTTCCCGCTGCTGGGCGCGGTCCTGGCCCGCGACGGCTACGCCCCGAAGGCGCTCAACACCCGCGGCGACCGCCTGGTGTACTCGAACGGCATGATCATCCTCGGCATCGTCGCCATCGGCGTGCTGATCGTCTACCAGGCCAACCTCACCACGCTGATCCAGCTCTACATCATCGGCGTGTTCGTGTCGTTCTCGCTCGGGCAGATCGGAATGGTGCGGCACTGGCGGCGCGCTCTGCGCGAGTTCAAGCTCCTGCCCGCCGAGGCGGCGAAGCAGCAGTCCGCGGCCATCGAGCGCCGCTCCGCGATCTCGGGCCTGTGGATCAACTCCGTCGGCGCCGCGATGACGGTGCTCGTGCTGCTGATCGTCACGGTCACGAAGTTCACGCACGGCGCGTGGCTGGTGTTCATCGCCATCCCGATCCTCGCCGTGCTGATGATCGGCGTGAACCGGTACTACCGCGACGTCGAGCACGAGATCCAGATGGACGACACGGTGCACTTCGGCTCGTCGGGCGACGTGGCGATCGTGCTGGTGAACCGCCTGCAGAAGCCCACGTCGAAGGCGATCGACTACGCCCTCGCCGCCAACCACGACAAGACCCTCGCCGTGCACGTCGCGATCACCGAAGAGGAGTCGGCGAGGCTGCAGCGCGACTGGGCCGAGCACGAGGTGCCCATCCCCCTCGTGATCATCGACTCGCCGTACCGCACGTACACCTCGCCGGTGTCGACGTTCATCAAGAAGTACCGCGAGAAGAACGGCTCGGCCATCGTCACCGTCTACCTGCCGCAGTACATCGTGGGGCACTGGTGGGAGTCGATCCTGCACAATCGGCGCTCGCGCCGCCTGGCGCACCAGCTCATGCTCGTGCACGGCGTCTCGATCACCCTCGTGCCGTGGCTGCTCGACTCGTCGGAGGTCATCTACGGTCGCCGCTCCCGCCCCCTGCCGGGCCAGCAGCGCGGCGGCCAGCCGGTGGACAACACCCCGACGCCGCGTTCGCGCAAGGCGCCGCCCCCCTCGGCATCCTGAGTCCCGTCCGACGCCCCCGCCCTCGTGGTGGGGGCGTCGGCGTTTCGGGCGGGCGCGGGCGCGGGCCAAACTCCTGAGAACTGCGGGGTTGGGCCGTCTCCGACCGCTCGGCACCGCGCGCGCAGCCGAAAAGTCAGGAGTTCGGCCCGCGCGACCCGTCAGTGGACGCGGCCGCGACTCTGCGACAGGGTGGATGCCATGCCAGTACTCGCCCTGCTGACCGTCGCCGTCCTGGTGATCGCCCTGATCGACGTCATCACCCGGCGCGACGACCAGGTGAAACACCTGCCGAAGTTCGCGTGGATCTTCTTCATCGTGCTGCTGCCGCTGATCGGCTCGATCCTGTGGTTCGCGCTCGGTCGCGAGTACGAGGCGCGCTCCGCACCGATGTCGTTCGGCGACCCGCGCCGCTGGCAGAAGGACACGCCCGCCCCGGCCGCACCGAGCGCCTCCCGCACCACCGAGCAGCAGATCGCCGACCTCGAGCGCGAGATGCACCTCGCCGACCTCGAGGAGCAGGTGCGCCGCCGCCGCGCCGAGGGCGGCTCCGCGGGCGCCGCCGGCTGACGCGGCGGAGCGGGCCGGGTCGGCCCTCCGACGTCAGTCGGTCGGCCGCCGGCGCATCCGCTTCACGTCGGTGCGGCGCTGCTTGGCCTGCAGGCGGCGCTCCTTCGAGCCCCGCGTCGGCTTCGTCGCGCGGCGGGGAGGGGCGGGCGGCCGCACCGCCTCGGCGAGGATCGCGGCGAGCCGGTCGCGCGCGGCGTCGCGGTTGCGCGCCTGCGCGCGGTGCTCCGACGCCGCGATGGTCAGTACGCCGTCGACGAGGCGGTTCCCCAGGCGGTCCAGGACCCGCTCGCGCTGCGCGCGCGACAGGGCGGTCGAGGCCGCGGCATCCCACATCACCTCCACCCGCGAGTCGGCGGTGTTCACTCCCTGCCCGCCGGGGCCCGACGAGCGCGAGAACCGCCACGACAGCTCGGACGCGGGGATCACGAGCGTCGCCGTGACCGCGACACCGGGACCGTCGGACGCGAGCATGACTCCATCATGCGCCCGGGCTGCTGCGCTGCGCGCGCACGACTCCTGCGCTACCCACCCCACCGCGCGGCCGCGAGCCCCGACACCCCGTTCTGCCGGAGTCGTGCAGCCCCCCGCGTAAGCGCGCCGTATGCGTCCGCCGCGGACCCGTAGGGAAACCGTGAGGACGCCCGGATGCCGAACCCCCCGCCGGTTGTATCGGAACACGTGCCGCCCCGCGGCGCCCGCGGTCCGCCCGCGGTTCTGTTCTCGATCCTGGAGTCGTCGTGCTCGATGCCGTCTTCCTCGCCGCGACCGTCGCGATCTTCGCGCTGGTCGCCCTCGTCGCGAAGGGGGTCGAGAAGCTGGGCCCCGAGGTCCGCGCCTCGTCTCCTCGCCCCACCCCGCCGTCTGCCCCGACAGCCCGCGAGAACAGCGGGGACCGGCCGTGATGTTCTTCACGATCCTCGCCGCCGTGCTCGCGGTCGCCGCCGTCGTCTACCTCGTGGTCGCCCTCGTCCGCCCCGAGAAGTTCTGACATGGACGCCGGAATGATCTGGTCCATCGTGTTGACCAGCCTCACCCTCATCGTCGCCCTGGGACTGGCGTACCGCCCCCTCGGCGACTACATCGCCCGCATCTACACCGGCGCGCGCGACCTCGCCGTCGAGCGGGGCACCTACCGCCTGATCGGCGTGGACCCCCGCAGCGCGCAGACCTGGCAGGCCTACCTGCGCTCGGTGCTGCTGTTCTCGTTCGTGGGCGTCGTCCTCGTCTACGCGATCATGCGGTTGCAGACCGTGCTGCCCTTCTCGCTGGGTCTCGAGGCACCGGGCGAGGCACTGTCGTTCAACACCGCGGCGTCGTTCGTCGCGAACACCAACTGGCAGTCCTACTCGGGCGAGACGACGCTCGGCTACACCGTGCAGTTCGCGGCGTTGACCGTGCAGAACTTCGTGAGCGCCGCCGTGGGCATCGCCGTCGCCGTCGCCCTGGTGCGCGGGTTCGCGTATCGCCGCAGCGGCGTGATCGGCAACTTCTGGGTCGACCTGGTGCGCGGCACGTACCGCCTGCTGCTGCCGTTCTCGATCGTCGCGGCCGTCGTGCTGCTCGCGGGCGGCGTCATCCAGAACCTCAACGGCTTCACCGATGCCACGACCCTCACGGGAGCCGCCCAGTCGATCCCGGGTGGGCCGGTGGCCTCGCAGGAGGCGATCAAGCTCCTCGGCACCAACGGCGGCGGGTTCTTCAACACCAACTCCGCCCACCCGTTCGAGAACCCGACGCCGTGGACGAACCTGTTCGAGATCTTCCTCATGCTGGTGATCCCGTTCTCGCTGCCCCGCGCCTTCGGGCGCATCGTCGGCGACAACCGTCAGGGATACACGATCCTGGGCGTGATGGGGGCGATCTTCGTGGCCTCCACCGCCCTGATGACGTGGGCCGAGCTCGCCGGCGCCGGCACCGCTCCCCAGCTCGCGGGCGGCTCGCTCGAGGGCAAGGAGGTGCGCTTCGGCATCTTCGGTTCGACGCTCTTCTCGTCGACGAGCACGCTGACCTCGACCGGCGCGGTCAACTCGATGCACGACAGCAACACCGCCCTCGGCGGCATGATGCCGATGATCAACATGATGCTCGGCGAGGTCGCCCCCGGCGGCGTCGGCTCGGGGCTCTACGGAATGCTGATCCTCGCCGTGATCGCGGTGTTCGTCGGCGGGCTGCTGATCGGCCGCACCCCCGAGTACCTGGGCAAGAAGATCGGGCCGCGCGAGATCAAGCTCGCGAGCCTGTACATCCTCGTCACGCCCACCCTGGTGCTGGCCGGGACCGCGCTGAGCTTCGGGGTTCCCGGCATCCGGGACGACGTGGAGTCGACCTCGATCCTCAACCCGGGCGTGCACGGTCTGAGCGAAGTGCTCTACGCCTTCACCTCGGCGGCGAACAACAACGGCTCGGCCTTCGCCGGCCTCACCGCCAACACCCCGTGGTTCAACACCGCGCTCGGTGTGGCGATGCTGCTCGGACGCTTCCTGCCGATCGTGTTCGTGCTGGCGCTGGCCGGTGCCCTCGCGGCACAGGATGCCGTGCCCGCCACCGCCGGAACCCTGCCGACGCATCGCCCGCAGTTCGCGGGTCTGCTCGCCGGCGTCGCCGTGATCGTCACGGCGCTCACCTACTTCCCGGTCCTCACTCTCGGACCCCTCGCCGAAGGACTTGCCCGCTGATGTCCACCCTCACCCACGCTCCGGCCCCCGCCGCCGATCCCGAGCAGCCCACCCCGCGGCGTGCGTTCAGCGCCGCCCAGGTCGTCGCCGCCCTTCCGGGGGCGGCCAAGAAGCTCAACCCCGCGGCGCAGTGGCGCAACCCCGTGATGTTCCTCGTCTGGGTGGGCGCGGCTCTGACCACGCTCATCGCTCTCGCCGAGCCGTTCCTCGGAGGCGGCGACACCACGCTCCCCGCCGGTTTCACCTGGGGCATCGCCGTCTGGCTCTGGCTCACCGTGTTCTTCGCGAACATCGCCGAGTCGGTCGCCGAGGGCCGCGGCAAGGCGCAGGCGGCGACGCTGCGCAAGACCCGCACGACCACCTCGGCCCGCCGCGTCGTCTCGTACTCCGCCGAAGACCCCTCGGCATCCGCCGCCGCGACCGAAGACGTCCCCTCGGGCGACCTGCGCCTCGGCGACGTCGTGCTCGTCGAGACGGGCGAGCTCATCCCCGGCGACGGCGACATCGTGCACGGCATCGCCACGGTCGACGAGTCGGCGATCACCGGCGAATCCGCCCCGGTCGTGCGCGAGTCGGGCGGCGACCGCAGCGCCGTCACCGGCGGCACCCGCGTGCTCAGCGACCGCATCGTCGTGAAGATCACCTCGAAGCCCGGTGAGACGTTCGTCGACCGCATGATCGCGCTCGTCGAGGGCGCTTCGCGTCAGCGCACCCCCAACGAGATCGCGCTGAACATCCTGCTCGCGAGCCTGTCGATCGTGTTCGTGATCGTCGTGCTGGTGCTGAACCCCATCGCCTCGTACGCGGCATCCCCCGTCTCGATCCCGGTGCTCGTCGCGCTGCTGGTCTGCCTCATCCCCACGACCATCGGCGCCCTGCTGAGCGCCATCGGCATCGCGGGCATGGACCGCCTGGTGCAGCGCAACGTGCTCGCCATGTCGGGCCGCGCCGTCGAGGCCGCGGGCGACGTCACCACCCTGCTGCTCGACAAGACCGGCACCATCACCTACGGCAACCGTCGCGCGTCGGCGTTCGTCGCCCTGACGGGCGTCGGCGGGCCGGAGCTCGCGGAGTACGCCTCGCTGTCGTCGCAGGCCGACCCCACGCCCGAGGGCGTGTCGGTCGTCGAGCTGGCGGCAGCCCAGGGGATCGTCGCCGACCTGCCCCGGGGTGCGGAACCCGTGCCCTTCACGGCGCAGACCCGCATGAGCGGCCTCGACCTGGTCGACGGCACGCAGGTGCGCAAGGGCGCCGCGTCCGCCGTCGCGGCCTGGCTCGCGGCATCCGGAGCCCCCGTCGCCGAGGCGTTGCGCGCGAAGCTGCAGAGCGAGACCGACGCCATCTCGCAGTCGGGCGGAACGCCGCTGGTCGTCGCGACGCTCTCGTCGGGCGTCGGCCGCGTGCTCGGCGTCATCCACCTCAAGGACGTCGTCAAGGACGGGCTGCGCGAGCGGTTCGGCGAGCTGCGGGCCATGGGCATCCGCACCGTGATGATCACGGGCGACAACCCCCTCACCGCCAAGGCGATCGCCGCCGAGGCCGGGGTCGACGACTTCCTCGCCGAGGCCACGCCCGAAGACAAGCTCGCGCTCATCCAGCGCGAGCAGCAGGGGGGCAACCTCGTCGCGATGACCGGCGACGGCACGAACGACGCCCCGGCGCTGGCTCAGGCCGACGTGGGCGTCGCGATGAACACGGGCACTTCGGCCGCGAAGGAGGCCGGCAACATGGTCGACCTCGACAGCGACCCGACCAAGCTCATCGACATCGTGCGCATCGGCAAGCAGCTGCTCATCACGCGCGGCGCGCTGACGACGTTCTCGCTCGCCAACGACATCGCGAAGTACTTCGCGATCATCCCGGCGATGTTCATGGGCGTGTTCCCGGGCCTCGCGGTGCTGAACGTCATGCAGCTGTCGTCGCCGGCCTCGGCCGTGCTCAGCGCGATCATCTTCAACGCCGTGGTCATCATCGTGCTCATCCCCCTGGCGCTGCGCGGAGTGAAATACCGCGCGGCCAGCGCCTCGAGCATCCTCAGCCGCAACCTGCTCGTGTACGGGCTCGGCGGCGTCCTCGTCCCCTTCGTCGGCATCAAGCTCATCGACCTCGTCGTGAGCCTGCTCCCCGGTTTCTGAAAGGCCCCGTCATGCGCACCACCCTGCGGACCACCGGCGTCGCCGTCCGCGCGATGCTCGTCTTCACCGCCGTCCTCGGCGTCGGCTACATGCTGCTCATCACCGCGATCGGCCAGGTCGCCCTGCCGTTCGCGGCGAACGGGTCGCTCATCCGCTCGGCCGACGGGACCGTCCACGGCTCGCAGCTGGTCGGCCAGTCGTTCCAGGATTCCGACGGCACCGCCCTGCCGCAGTACTTCCAGTCGCGTCCCTCGGCCGCGGACTACGATTCCGCGGCCTCGACGGGGTCGAACCTCGGGCCGGAGAACAGCGACCTCATCGCCTCGATCCAGGACCACCAGGCGGCGTTCGACGACCTGAACGGTGCCGGCACGATCCCCGCCGACGCGGTGACCGCCTCGGGCTCGGGACTGGACCCCGACATCTCGGTCGCGAACGCGCAGCGCCAGGTGGAGCGGGTCGCCGAGGCCCGTGGCATCCCGGCATCGGAGGTGTCGACCCTCGTCGCGGAGCACACCCTGCCCCGCGATCTCGAATACCTCGGCGACCCGCGCGTCAACGTCGTCGAGCTCAATCGCGCGCTCGACGCCCGATGAGCGACGAGAATCGCTGACATGGCTCTCGTCGTGGTCCCCGCCGTCGCGCTCCGTGCGCGACGGCGGGTTCGCGTGCGTCGCCCGTCGGGGCAACCCCGGTCGAGTGTCCGGAACACGCCGCTGGCCGCGCGCGGACGCGGCGTGCCGTGGACACTCGACGGGGTATCGGCGCCGCGCGACCGGGCGGTCCCGACCACGGGGTCGGGCATCTCGAGCGACCGACGCCACGGGAGCGCCTCGTGAGGCGCGGGCATCTGCGCGTGCTGCTCGGGGCCGCGCCCGGCGTCGGCAAGACCTACGAGATGCTCGAAGAGGGGCGTCGGCTCGCCGCCGAGGGCCGCGACGTCGTCATCGCGATCGTCGAGACGCACGGCCGCGCCGCCACCGCCGCGCAGGCCGAGGGCCTCGAGATGCTGCCCCGCCGCGCCGTCGAGCACCGCGGGGTGGCGCTCGACGAGATGGACCTGGATGCCGTCCTCGACCGGCGCCCCGCGCTGGCCTTGGTCGACGAGCTCGCGCACACCAACGCCCCGGGCTCGCGCCACGACAAGCGCTGGCTCGACGTCGACGCGCTGCTGTCGGCCGGGATCGACGTCATCACCACGCTGAACGTGCAGCACATCGCCTCGCTCAACGGCGTGGTCGAGAAGATCACCGGGGTCGTGCAGCGCGAGACGGTCCCGGATGCCGTGGTGCGCGCCGCCGACCAGATCGAGGTCGTCGACCTGGCGCCGCAGTCCCTGCGCGACCGCCTGTCGGCGGGGTCGGTGTACCCCGCCGAGCGCATCGACGCCGCCCTGTCGAACTACTTCCGTCTGGGCAATCTCACGGCGCTCCGCGAACTGGCCCTGCTGTGGCTCGCCGACGAGGTGGACTCGGCCCTGCAGCGCTACCGCGTCGAGCAGGGCATCGAGGGGTCGTGGCAGGCGCGCGAGCGCGTGGTCGTGGCCCTCACCGGCGGCCCCGAGGGCGAGACCCTGCTGCGGCGCGGCGCGCGGATCGCCGCCCGCTCGGCCGGAGGCGAGCTGCTCGCCGTGCACGTGTCGACGCAGGACGGCCTGCGGGCGAGCACGCCCGGCGCCCTCGACGCACAGCGGGCCCTCGTCGAGCAGCTCGGCGGCTCGTACCACCAGGTCGTCGGCGACGACGTCGCCACCGCCCTCGTCGACTTCGCGCGGTCGGTCAATGCCTCGCAGCTCGTGATCGGCGTCAGCCGCCGCGGACGGCTGGGCGCGGCCCTCACCGGTCCCGGCATCGGCGCCACCGTCATCCGCGCCTCCGGCGACATCGATGTGCACATCGTCAACCACGCGCGCGCCGGCGGGCGGTTCGCCCTCCCCCGCCTGACCGGGCCCGCGCTGAGCGCGAAGCGTCGCATCCTGGGGTTCGTCACCGCGCTCGTGGGCGGCCCCCTCATCTCGCTCCTTCTGCTGTCGACCGGTTCCGACGACTCGATCACCACCGACGTGCTGGCGTACCAGCTGCTCGTGGTGATCGTGGCGCTGATCGGCGGCATCTGGCCGGCGGTGTTCGCCGCGGTGCTGTCGGGCGTGACCCTCGACTTCCTCTTCATCGCGCCGCTCTACACCGTCACCATCAGCGATCCCGTGCACGCGATCGCCCTCGTGCTCTACGTGATCATCGCGATGCTGGTGAGCATCGTCGTCGATCAGGCCGCCCGCCGCGCCCGCGCCGCCCGCCGCGCCTCGGCCGAGGCGGAGCTTCTCGCCACGGTCGCCGGCAGCGTGCTGCGGGGTGAGAGCGCGGTTCCCGCCCTGATCAGCCGCGCGCGCGAGGCGTTCGGTCTCGCGGGCGTGCGCCTGATCACCGCCGACGGTCAGGTCATCGCCACCGACGGCGAGCCGGTGCGCGACGGTCGGTCGACCACCGTGCCGGTGGGTGCCGACCGGGCGATGCTCGAGCTGCACGGCCGCGATCTCGACGCGAGCGAGCGCCGACTGCTCGATGTGGTCGTCGCGCAGCTGGCCGCCGCCCTCGAACGCACCGACCTGGCCGAGACCGCCGCCGAAGCCGGTGCCCTCGCCGAGACCGACCAGGTGCGCACGGCTCTGCTCTCGGCCGTCAGCCACGACCTCCGCCGACCCCTGGCGTCGGCCGTCGCGGCCCTCGGGGGGCTTCGCGCCGCCGGCGACCACCTCTCCGACAGCGACCGCCGCGAGCTGATCGAGACCGCCGACGAGAGCCTGGCGACGCTGTCGCTGCTGGTGACCGACCTGCTCGACGTGAGCCGCGTGCAGGCCGGGGTGCTCGCGGTCTCGCTCGCCCCCGTCGACGCCGCCGACGTCGTGATCGCCGCCCTCGACGAGCTCGGCCTCGGTCCCGACGAGGTGGAGCTCGCGCTCGACCCCGACCTGCCGGCCCTGCGCGCCGACGGCGTGCTGCTGCAGCGCGTGCTCGTGAACGTGCTCGCCAACGCCGATCGCTACTCGCCCGCGGGCACGCGGGTGCGCATCGCCACGAGCCGCCTCAGCGGCACGGCCGAGATCCGCGTGATCGATCACGGACCGGGCATCGCGGCCGAACGGCGCGACGACATGTTCGCGCCCTTCCAGCGCCTCGGCGACACCGACAACACCGCGGGGCTCGGCCTCGGTCTCGCCCTCTCGCGCGGCTTCGCCGAAGGCATGGGCGGCACCCTCACCCCCGAAGACACCCCCGGCGGCGGACTCACGATGGTGATCGCCCTCCCCGTCGAGGGCGGCGACGCGGCCGGTGCCGACCAGAGCGCGGTGGCGGTGGCATCCGCCATCCGAAGGAGGACGCCGTGAAGGTGCTCATCGCCGACGACGACCCGCAGTTGGTGCGCGCCCTGCGCATCACCCTCGCCGCCCACGGGTACGACGTCGTCGCCGCGGCCGACGGCGCCGCGGCCATCACGCTCGCCGCGCAATCGCATCCCGACATCGTGCTGCTCGACCTCGGGATGCCGCACCTCGACGGCGTGCAGGTGATCCAGGCGCTGCGCGGCTGGACGAGCGTGCCGATCATCGTCGTGTCGGGCCGCACCGGTTCGGCCGACAAGGTCGATGCGCTCGACGCCGGCGCCGACGACTACGTGACCAAACCGTTCCAGATCGACGAGCTGCTCGCCCGGCTGCGGGTGCACGCCCGGCGGGTCACGCCGGCCTCGGGCGAGGCGATCGTGCGCTTCGGCGCGGTCGAGGTCGACCTGGCCGCGAAGGCCGTGCTGCGCGACGGCACCCGCGTGCACCTGACTCCGACCGAGTGGCGCATGCTGGAGTTCCTCGTCCGCAACCCAGGCTCGCTCGTCACCCGGCAGACGCTGCTGAAAGAGATCTGGGCCAGCGAACAGGTCGCCGACAGCGGCTACCTGCGGCTGTACATGTCGCAGCTGCGCAAGAAGCTCGAGGCCGATCCCTCGGCGCCCGTGCACCTGCTGACGGAGCAGGGGATGGGGTACCGGCTGGTGCTGTGAGGCCGGTGCGCCGCGCACGGCGCCGGCAGGATCCGCGCGCACCCGTCCCACCGGCGCCGAGAGCGCGAGGGTGCAGGAGCCGTGCCGCCGTGGCGTCGCTCAGGCCTCCCCCACCGCCGCACGCCGCAGCCACTCCTCCACGCCCGACACGTGGGCGCTCGCGAGCACCGACGCCCGCTCGACGTCATGCGCCGCGAGGGCCTCGACGAGGGCCCGGTGCTCCACGAGCGTCCGCTCCACGGCCCCGTCCTGCGTCAGACCGCGCCAGACCCGCGCGCGTACGGTGTGCGCCGACAGCGACTCGATGAGACCCGCCAGGTACCGGTTTCCCGAGCACGCCGCGATGAGGCGATGCAGGCGCACGTCGTGGTCGACGAGGTCGTCGAGCGAGGTGGCGGTTCCCACCGCGTCGACCTCGGCCTCGAGGGCGGCGATCTGGTCGGCATCCACCCGTTGGGCCGCCAGCCCGGCGGCGTGCGACTCGAGGATGCGGCGCACCGCGAACAGCTCGAGCACCGAGCGATCGTTGTGCAGGTCCAGTCCGAACGAGATCGCCTCCAGCAGCAGCGCCGGTTCGAGACTCGTGACGTACGTGCCGTCGCCACGCCGCACATCGACCACCCGGATGACCTCGAGCGCCTTCACCGCCTCGCGGAGCGAGTTGCGGGACAGCCCGAGACGCTCGGCCAGGTCCTTCTCGGGCGGCAGGCGGTCGCCGGGTCGGAGCTCGCCGCTGACGATCATGGCCTTGATCTGGTCGATCGCGTCGTCGGTCAAAGACATGTCGCCATGATAGGCCGCAGACATCCGATGACCGGCTCGGCGCGAGCGTACGATCGCTGCGTGCCCCTCCTCGACACGCACCTGCACCTGTGGGATCCCGCCCACCTCTCGTACCCCTGGCTCGACGGGGATCTCGATCGTCGGTTCGGGCCCGAGGAGTACCGGGCGGCCTGGGCGGGCACGTCGGCACCCACGGCATCCGTCTTCGTGCAGGCCGAATGCGATCCGCGTCAGGCATTCGACGAGGTCGCGTGGGTCACGGCCCTCGCCGAGGAGTGCGGGATCCGGGGCATCGTCGCGTACTCCCCGCTCGAGCACGGCGAGCGGGTGGCCGACGACCTCGACCGCCTCGCCGCCACCCCCCTCGTCGTGGGCGTCCGGCGCTCGCTGCAGGACGAGGCCCCGGGCTTCGCGCGGCGTCGCGACGTCGTCGCGGGCGCCCGCCTGCTCGCGGAGAGCGGCCTGCGCTTCGACGCCTGCGTCCGGCCCGCCCAGCTTGCCGACGTCGCCGCGCTGGCCGACGCCGTGCCGGGGCTGGCCATCGTGCTCGATCACCTCGGCAAGCCCGCCGTGGGCAGCGCGTCGCGACCGGTCGACCCGCGTGCATCCGACTGGCATCGCGACCTCGTCGACCTGGCGCGCAGACCGTCGGTGCACGTCAAGCTCTCGGGACTCCCGGCGGAGGCGCGCGGTGCGTGGAGTTCCGCGCAGATCGAACCGTTCCTCGACGTGGCCCTCGAGGCCTTCGGCCCAGAGCGCCTGCTCTACGGCGGCGATTGGCCCGTGTCCGAACGGCAGCACCCGGGCCGGTGGCTCGAGGCGGTCGACGCCTGGGCGCTCGACCGCCTCGGACCCGCGGGGAGGGATGCCGTCCTCGCGGCGAACGGCGAGGGGTTCTACTTCGGGTCGACCGGACGCAGCCGGAGCCCCGAGACACCGCCGTCGACGTCGAGGACCACGCCCGTGGTCGAGGCGGACAGCGGACTGACCAGATAGAGCACCGCGCCGGCGACCTCGTCGGCCGAGACCAGGCGACCGTGCGGCTGCCGCGCCTCGAGGGCTGCGCGCTCGCGCACCGGGTCTGCGGCGGACTCGAGCAGACGGCGCACCCAGGGAGTGTCGGCGGTGCCGGGCGACACCGCGTTCACCCGGATCCCCTCGCGGATGTGGTCGGCCGCCATCGCCCGCGTGAGGGCGGCGACGGCGCCCTTCGACGCGCTGTAGAGCGCGCGCTGGGGAAGACCGGCGCCCGCCGCGATCGAGGCGACATTGCACACGGCCGCGGCCGGGGAACGGCGGAGCGCCGGAAGGGCCGCGGCCGTGACCCGGGCGACGCCCGTGACGTTGATCGACAGCACCCGCGCCCATTCCTCGTCGTCGTTGGCGGCGACGTCGCCCTGGGCGCCGATGGCGGCGTTGTTGACGACGATGTCGATGCCTCCCCACCGCGCTTCGATCGCGGCGACGGCGGCCTCGACGCTGGCGCGGTCCGACACGTCGGCCCGGTAGGCGGCGATGTCCGCCGCGGCGTCTCCGCACTCGGCGGGCACGTCGCGGTCGATGATCGCCACCGACGCCCCCGAGGCGGCGAGCAGTTCGGCGATGGCGGCGCCGATCCCCGAGGCGCCCCCGGTGACGATGGCGCGCAGACCGTCGAGCTGCCCGCGGGCCACGGCGCTCACGACCGGCTCCACGCCGCGAAGCGCTGACGCTGGGCGCCGAGGCCGTCGATCGAGATCTCGACCTCGTCGCCGGGCTGCAGGTAGGGGAAGCGTCCCGACAGGGCGACGCCCTCGGGGGTGCCCGTGAGCACGAGGTCACCCGGCTCCAGCGTCATGAACTGCGAGAGGTGCCACACGATGTGCGCCACCGAGAAGATCATGTCGGCCGTGTTCGAGTCCTGCCGCGGTGCGCCGTTGACGAAGCTGCGGAGCCGGAGGCTTCCCGCATCGAGCTCGTCGGGGGTGACGACCCACGGTCCGGTCGGGGTGAACCCGGGGGCGCACTTGCCCTTCGACCACTGCCCGCCCGACACCTCCAGCTGGAAGGCGCGCTCGGAGAGGTCGTTGACGAGCACGAATCCCGCGATGTGCGCGGCGGCCTCGTCGGGCGAGTCGAGGTAGGACGTCTCTTGCCCGATCACGATGCCGAGTTCGACCTCCCAGTCGGTCTTGACGCCGTCCCGCGGCAGCACGACCTCGTCGTTCGGTCCGGTGACGGTGTTGGGGAGCTTGAGGAAGATGACCGGCTGCTCGGGCGGCAGCGAGCCGGACTCCGCGGCGTGCGCGGCGTAGTTCATCCCGACGCAGACGACCGCACCCGGTCGCGCGATGGGGGCGCCGATCCGCGCGTCGGCGCCGACGGCGAGCTCGGGAAGAGTCCCCTCGGCCAGCGCGCGCGATACGAGGTCGACGGGGTCGGACTCCCAGAAGGCGGCGTCGATGTCGAGCGTCAGGGAACGCAGGTCCCGGTACCGACCGTCGACCACGACCACGGGCACCTCGTGCCCCCGCTCGCCGATGCGTGCGAATCTCATGCGTCCTCCTCGTCTCGGCCGGCGACACACGGCCGGCGTGTGCCAGTATAGACATCGGATGTTTGCTGCCGCTCCGGCCGCACCACCTGCCCGAAGGAGCCCCATGAGCCGTATCGTCGCGCTCGAGACGACCGACGTCCGCTTCCCCACGTCACTGAGCCTCGACGGCTCGGATGCCATGAACCCCGACCCCGACTACTCGGCGGCGTACGTGCGCGTGGTGTCGGACGACGACGAAGGACACGCGTTCGTCTTCACGATCGGTCGGGGCAACGACGTCCAGGTCGCGGCCATCGACGCGCTCGCGCCGTTCCTCGTGGGCCGCGAGCTCGAACCGCTGCTCGACGACATGGGTGCCGTGTGGCGCGAACTCGTCGGCGACTCGCAGCTGCGGTGGCTGGGCCCCGAGAAGGGCGTCATGCACATGGCGATCGGCGCCGTCGTGAACGCCCTGTGGGACATCAAGGCGAAGAGGGCCGGCCTGCCGCTGTGGCGGCTGCTCGCCCGCATGACGCCCGAGCAGATCGTCTCGCTCGTCGACTTCCGCTACCTGACCAATGCGCTCACGCGCGAGGAGGCCCTCGGCATCCTCCGTCGCGCCGAACCCGGACGGCAGGAGCGCGAGGCCCGCCTGCTCGAGGACGGCTACCCGGCCTACACGACCTCGCCGGGCTGGTTGGGGTATTCCGACGACAAGCTCCAGCGCCTGTGCCGCGAAGCGATCGCCGACGGCTTCGGCCAGATCAAGCTCAAGGTGGGGGCCGACCTCGACGACGACGTCCGGCGCCTGCGCCTCGCCCGCGAGACGTGCGGGCCGCACTTCCCGATCGCCATCGACGCCAACCAGCGATGGGAGGTGTCCGAGGCGATCGAGTGGGTGAACGCCCTCGCTCCCTTCGACCCCGCGTGGATCGAGGAGCCCACGAGCCCCGACGACGTCCTCGGCCACGCCGAGATCGCCCGGGGGGTCGCCCCCATCCGCGTGGCCACCGGCGAGCACGCCCAGAACCGCGTGATCTTCAAGCAACTCCTGCAGGCCGGCGCGATCGGGGTCATGCAGATCGACGCGGTGCGCGTCGGCGGGGTCAACGAGAACATCGCGAACCTGCTGCTGGCCGCCAAGTTCGGCGTCCCCGTCTGCCCGCACGCGGGCGGCGTGGGCCTGTGCGAAGCCGTGCAGCACCTGTCGATGTTCGACTACGTCGCCGTCTCGGGTGAGCGCGAGGGGCGCATGATCGAGTACGTGGACCACCTGCACGAGCACTTCACCGTTCCGGTCGTCATCCGCGACGGCGCGTATCTCGCGCCGACGGCTCCCGGCGCGGGCATGGAGATGCTGCCGGCCAGCCGCGAGGCCTACACGTGGACGGGGAGTCATGTCGCCGTCTGACCTTCCCCTCCGCGACGGCGCCACCCTCGCCTACGGCGCGGCGAACGTCGGCAACCTGCACCGCGCCCTCAGCGACGCCGAGGCGCAGGCCGTCCTCGCCGCGGCGTGGGATGCCGGCATCCGGTCCTTCGACACGGCACCCCACTACGGTCTCGGCCTGTCCGAACGGCGCCTCGGGGCATTCCTCCGAGACAAGCCGCGCGAGCAGTTCACCGTGTCGACGAAGGTGGGGCGCCTGCTCCGGCCGAACCCCGCCGGCGACGGCGGGCTCGATCTCGATAACTCCTTCCACGTCCCCACCGACGCGCGGCGGGTGTGGGACTTCTCGGCCACCGGGATCGTCGCCAGCCTCGACGACTCGCTGGAGCGGCTGGGGCTCGACCGCGTCGACGCCCTCTACCTGCACGACCCCGAGAAGCACGATCTGGGCCAGGCGCTGACCGAGGCCCTGCCCGCTCTTGAGGGATTGCGCGCCGAGGGCCGGGTCGACCGCATCGGCGTGGGCTCGATGGATGCCGACGCCCTCGCCGCCGCGGTGCGGGGCGCCGCGCTCGACGAGGTCATGGTCGCCGGCCGCTACACCCTGCTCGAGCAGCCCGCGTCGGCCGAGGTGCTCCCCGCGTGCCGCGAGCGGGGCACGACGATCGTGGCGGCCTCGGTCTTCAACTCCGGCCTTCTCGCGAGCGACACTCCGTCGCGCGACGCCCGGTACGAGTACGGCGGGGTGCCGGATGCCGTGTGGGAGCGGCTCGAGCGGATCCTCGACGTCTGCCGTACGCACGGGGTGTCGCTCCCGGTCGCGGCACTGGCCTTCGTCGCCCGCGAACCGCTCGTGACGACGGTGGTGATCGGCGGAAGCCGCCCCACCCAGCTGCAGCAGAACGCCGAGTCGTGGCGCCAAGTCGTCCCCGAGCAGTTCTGGGACGACCTCGCCCGCGCACGACTGATCCCCTGATCGCTCGACGAACAGAAAGGCCACCCATGCTGTCCGGCATCCATCCCCTGCTGACCGGCGAGATGCTGCTGCATCTCGACCGGATGGGCCACTCCGACGCGGTCGTCGTCGCCGACGCCCACTTCCCCGCCTTCGCCGTCGGCGCGCGGGTCATCGATCTGCCGGGCACCGCATCGCCCGCGGTGCTCGCGGCGATCCGCAGCGTGACCCCCGCCGACGACGCGCCGGCTCTCGATCTCATGCGCTCGGCCGATGGCGCCGTCCTCGACGTGCAGCGGGAGCTCATCGACGCGGCCGCGGTGGGCGCCGAGGGGACGCGCTTCGTGGAGCGCTTCGACTATTACGACCTCGCCCGCGGCGCCTACCTCATCGTGCGCACGGGCGAGACGCGGATCTACGCCAACGCTCTGCTGCGCAAGGGCGTCGTGTCGGCCTGACCCGGGCGCGCGCAGCGAAAGTCGTACGAGGAGGAACACCCATGAACACCCCGGCACATCCCGCCGCGGTCGAGGCCGTCGACCTGCACTGCCACGGCGCGCTCGGGCACTCGTTCGACGACGCAGACCTCGACGGCCTCGCGGCCGCGGTCGCGTTCCATCGCGCGCACGGCACGTCGACGCTGCTGCTCAGCCTGGTGAGCGCGCCGATCGATCGCCTCGAGGAGCGTCTGCGCGAGATCCGCGAGATACTCCCCGCACTCCCGGGAGTCGCGGGCGTGCACCTGGAGGGTCCGTTCCTCGCCGACTCGCGCCGGGGAGCGCACGATCCGCGCGCCCTCGTCGCCCCGACAGCGGAGGCGGTCGATCGTCTACTGTCGGCCGCCGATGGCATCCTGCGTCAGGTCACCATCGCGCCCGAGCTCCCGGGGGCGATGCAGGCCATCGACCGCCTCGTGTCGGCGGGGGTCACCGTCGCGGTGGGACACACGCAGGCCGACCATGACACCGCCGCCGCCGCGTTCGACCGGGGCGCGCGGTTGCTCACGCACGCCTTCAACGCGATGCCGGGTCTGGGCCACCGCGCTCCCGGCCCGGTCGGCGCCGCGCTGGAGCGGGACCATGTCGTTCTGGAGGTGATCGCCGACGGCATCCACGTGCACCCCGTCGTCATCCGCACGATGTTCGCCGCCGCCCCGAGTCGCATCGCGCTCGTGACCGACGCGATGTCGGCGACCGGACTGGGCGACGGCCCGTACCGCCTCGGCGGTCTCGAGGTCGAGGTGGAAGACGGGCGCCCCGTCCTCGCGGGCACCGACACCCTCGCCGGCTCCACCCTGACGATGGAGCGCGCGATCGAGATGGCGACGGCGGCGGGCGTCCCCCTCGACCTTGCTCGCGCCGCGGCCACGACGGTGCCGGCGCGACTGCTCGCGCGAGACTGAACCGTCACCGCGTCGGCGTGTCCTCGTCGTCGGTGCAGGCGCGCCGATCCCGCCGCGATCCGTCGCGCTGACGGTTCCCATGCGGGACGCCGCGCGAACCTCACGCCTCCGGAGCGTGCGAAACTCCGGAGATCCCGCGCGCGGAGCGCCCGATCGGCGGTCGCACTCCCCCCGAGGCCCTGTTTCTCCGGAGTCCGGCCCGGGCCCCGATCGGCGGGCGAGGGGGAAGGCCGGACTGCGGGAGCTCCGGCAGGCCGGGGCGGACGCATCCCCGCGTAGCCTGGAGGGGTGACACTCCCCTTCGACGTCGCCGCCGTGCGTACCGACTTCCCGATCCTCGAGACCGAGATCGACGGCCGGCCCCTCGTGTACCTCGATTCGGGAGCGACCAGCCAGAAACCGCGTGCCGTGCTGGATGCCGAGCGCGCCTTCCTCGAGCGCGCGAACTCCGCCGTGCACCGCGGTGCGCACACGCTCGCGGCCGATGCGACCGAGCTGTTCGAGGACGCCCGTGTCACCGTCGCCGAGTTCGTGGGCGCCGAGCCCGAGCAGCTGGTGTGGACCTCGGGGGCGACGGGCGGCCTGAATCTGATCGCCGGTTCCCTCGGCTACGCGGGGCGCGTGCGCGAGGGCGACGAGATCGTCGTGACCGAGGCGGAGCACCACGCCAACCTCATCCCGTGGCAAGAGCTCGCCGCGCGCACGGGCGCGCGACTGCGCCACATCCCCGTCCTCGACGACGGCATGCTCGACATGCATGCCGCGGCCGACCTCATCGGCGAGCGCACCAAGGTCGTCGCGTTCCCCCACGTCTCGAACGTGCTCGGCATCGTGAACCCCGTCGCGAAGCTCGTCACCCTCGCCCGCGGCGTCGGCGCGCTGACGGTGCTCGACGCGTGCCAGTCGGCTCCGCACCTCGCGCTCGACCTGCCGGCATCCGGAGTCGATCTCGCCGTCTTCTCGGGGCACAAGGTCTACGGCCCCTACGGCATCGGTGCGCTCTGGGGTCGCGACGAGGTACTCGACGCGCTGCCGCCCTTCACCACCGGCGGGTCGATGATCACCACCGTCACACTCGACAAGGCCGAATACCTCCCGCCGCCGCAGCGCTTCGAGGCGGGCACGCAGCCGGTGTCGCAGGCGGTGGCGCTGGCCGCCGCGGTGCGCTGGCTCGGCGAGCACGATCTCGCCGCCGCTCACGCCCACGAGGCGACGCTCGAAGCACGCATGCGCGAGGGACTCCGCTCGATCGACGGCATCCGCCTGCTCGGAGACACGGATGCCGCCGAGCGCATCGCCCTGCAGGCCTTCGCGGTCGACGGCGTGCACGCGCACGACGTGGGCCAGTTCCTCGATTCCCGCGGCGTGGCCGTGCGCGTCGGTCACCACTGCGCACAGCCGCTGCACCGCCGATTCGGCCTGACGGCGTCGGTGCGCGCGAGCGCGGCGATCCACACCACCGCCGCCGAGATCGACACGTTCCTCGATGCCGTCTCGGGCGTTCGCGGCTTCTTCGGCGTCGGCGCGACCACGGCGGGAGCACGTGCATGAGCGGGCTCGAATCGCTGTACCAGGAACTGATCCTCGACCACGCGAAGAACCGTCGCGGCTTCGGCCTCGCCGAACCGGGCGCGCACAGCGCCACGGTGCACCAGCGCAATCCCATCTGCGGCGATGAGATCACGCTCCGCGTCGAGCTGTCCGACGACGGCGAGCGCGTGGCATCCGTCACCTGGGAGGGCGCGGGATGCTCGATCTCGCAGTCGTCGGCGTCGATGCTCGTCGCGCTGCTGCAGGAAGACGGCGGCGACGACGGGATGCCGCGCGCCGACGCCGATGCTCTCATCGCGCAGTTCCGCGAGGCGATGCGCTCGCGCGGCAAGATCCCCCTCGACGAGGAGACGTTCGCCGACGCCGCCGCGCTGTCGGGGGTGTCGAAGTACACCGCGCGCGTGAAGTGCGCGATGCTCGCGTGGGTCGCGCTCGAGGAAGGGCTGCGGCTGGCCTGAGTCGCGCTTCGGGCCGGGACGCCCAGCCCGGCGCAGCGCGGCGCAACCTCAGCGATCCGCCCAACCTCAGTGGCATCCACCCCATCGCCACTGACTTTGCGCAGGTGCCTGAGCGAGCGCGCCGCGCGCCACCACCCCCGGCCGCCGCCGGCCCACCCCGACACAACCTCAGCGATCCCCGCAACCTCAGCGGCATCCACCCCATCGCCACTGACCTTGCGCAGATCCGTGAGCGAGCGCGCCTCGCGCGCCGTCGCGCACGGCCCTGTATCCGCGCCGACAACGGCGCTATCCTGCCCGCAGACCGACGAGAGGTGGATGCCATGGCAGCAGGCGGAGCAGGATTCAGCGACGAAGAACGTACGGCGATGAAACAGCGCGCCGAGGAGCTCAAGGCCACGAAGGGGCTCAAGGGCGCGGCGAAGCTCGAGAAGGAGAACGAGGCCTGCCTCGAGGCGATCGACAACCTCGAGGGCGTCGACCGGGCGATGGCCGAACGCCTCCACGTCATCGTGCTGGAGGAGGCGCCGCACCTGAATCCGAAGACCTTCTACGGCTTCCCGGCCTACGCGAAGGACGGCAAGGTCGTCGTCTTCTATCAACCGGCGTCGAAGTTCAAGACGCGCTACGGCACGGTCAGCTTCGACGACACCGCGCACCTCGACGACGGTCCGATGTGGCCGGTGTCGTTCGCGGTGGTCGAGGTGACAGCCGAGGTCGAGAGGGCCGTTCGCGACGCCGTCCGCCGGGCCTCACCCTCGGAGTAGACGGGTCGCGCGGATGACGCATCGAGTGGCGTCTCGCGCCATCCCTTGACGTTCCGGTCATCGGCGTCTTGGCTGAGGGCACCCCCGCATCGCTCACGGCCGAATCCGGTCGCACGTCGCGTCGGGTGTCGCTGCGGGTCCGCCCACACGACGCGACCAGGTCGGGTCGACCGGCCGGAGAGGACGACGATGTCCGGTAACAAGGCAGTGGCGTACAAAGAACCCGGAGTGGTGGAGGTCATCGACACCCCCTACCCCGAGTTCGAGCTCAAGGAAGGCCCGGGCGTGAACCCGGCGAACGTCGGCCGGAAGGTCCCCCACGGCGCGATCCTGCGCACCGTCTCCACCAACATCTGCGGCTCCGACCAGCACATGGTCCGTGGTCGCACCACCGCCCCCGCGGGTCTCGTGCTGGGCCACGAGATCACCGGGGAGGTGATCGAGGTCGGTCCCGATGTCGAGTTCGTCAAGGTCGGCGACATCGTCTCGGTGCCCTTCAACATCGCGTGCGGCCGCTGCCGCAACTGCAAAGAGGGCAAGACCGGGATCTGTCTGAACGTGAACCCCGACCGCCCCGGCAGCGCCTACGGATACGTCGACATGGGCGGGTGGGTCGGCGGGCAGGCCGAGTACGTGCTCGTCCCCTACGCCGACTGGAACCTGCTGGTCTTCCCCGACCGCGAGCAAGCGCTCGAGAAGATCCTCGACCTGACGATGCTGTCCGACATCTTCCCCACCGGCTTCCACGGCGCCTACACCGCCGGCGTCCGCCCGGGATCGACCGTGTACGTCGCGGGCGCGGGTCCGGTCGGCATCGCCGCGGCCGTCGGCGCGCAGCTGCTGGGCGCGGCGGCGGTGCTCGTCGGCGACCTCAACGCCGAACGCCTCGCGCAGGTGCGGTCGCTGGGATTCGAGAGCGTCGACGTGTCGAAGGGTGACCCGCGCGACCAGATCGACCACATCCTCGGCACCCCCGAAGTGGATGCCGCGGTCGACGCGGTCGGCTTCGAGGCGCGCGGGCACGGCTCCGACTCATCGCACGAGGCCCCGGCGGCGGTGCTCAACTCGCTGTTCGAGGTCACCGCAGCCGGTGGCGCCCTCGGCATCCCGGGCTTGTACGTGACGGGCGATCCGGGCGGGGTCGACGACGCAGCGAAGGTCGGTTCGCTCTCGCTGCGACTCGGCCTCGGCTGGGCCAAGTCGCTGACGTTCACGACCGGCCAGTGCCCGGTGATGAAGTACAACCGGCAGCTGATGATGGCGATCCTGCACGACAAGGTGCAGATCGCGAAGGCCGTCAACGCCACGCCCATCAGCCTCGACGACGCGCCCCAGGGCTACGCCGACTTCGACAAGGGCGCCCCGCGCAAGTACGTGCTGAACCCGAACGGGTACATCAAGAGCTGAGGCGAGGCCGGAGCTCGCAGAACGGCGCCTTGCTCGCAGACTTCCCCGCGGAATCTGCGAGGTTCGCGTACTTCTGCGAGCTTCGGCGCGCGGGTCCGCGAGAGCCCGTCTGCGGGCGGGATGCCGCAGCCCCGAGGCCGCGGCATCCGTTCGCGGAACGTCGTCAGCCGGGCGGGTCCCCCCGCCCGATCAGCACGACTCCTGCAAATCCGACGCGCCACGGCGTCTTCCGCCGAGCGACAGCCGATCTGCAGGAGTTGTGCACCGGCTACGCCAGGACCACGCGCTCCATCCTCTCGAAGCTCTGCTCCATGCCGTCAACCATGCCGGTGGAGAGGACGGCGTCGCGGGTCGCGGCATCCGGGTACTCGATGAGCAGCGTCACGAGGGTGGCTCCGTCTTCCTCGTAGAACGACAGGTCGTTCGTGGTCGAGGGGTAGTCGGTGCCGGTCATGTGCTCGGTCTGCACGATGCGGCGCGGCTCGTCGATGAGCAGGGTCTCGCCGTCGAAGCCGAAGCCCTCGCCCTCGGTACCGGCCTCGGGTTCCCACGCGAGGCGGTATCGACCGCCCACCGAGACGTCGACCTCGCTGACGGTCATGCGCCAGCCGTCGGGGCCGAGCATCCACTGCCGCATGAGATCGGGGTCGACGTGCGCGCGCCACACCAGCTCGCGCGGGCCGTCGATGAGGCGCGTGATGCGCACGTGCTGGTCGCTGAGCACCTCGAGCTGCGTGCCCGTGCCCTGGGCGAACTCGCGGAGTCCGAGCAGCACGGCGTCGAGCTGGTTCATCGCGAGGGTCGAACCCTCGACGGCGCCCATCGCCACGACCTGCTCGAGGGCCTCGGCCGACGCGAAGTGGCTCACGTTCGTCAGCCGTGAGCCCTCGGGCGTGGCCTCGAACGAGAAGACCATGCGCATCGACGGCATCCCCTCGATGGGGTCTCCGTTGTCGTCGGCGAAGGAGTCGATGACCTCGAATCCTCGCGGTTCGTCGATGCGCGTGAACTCCCATGCCCCACCGGCGTGCTGACCCTGGGGCGAGGTCATGTGGTACTTCGCGTGCCCGCCCACCGAGAAGTCGAACGCGTCGAAGGTCGCCGGCCAGCCGGGAGGACCCCAGAACCGCTCGAGCTGGCGCGGGTCGGTGAACACGGCCCACAGACGCTCGGGACCGACGGGGAAGTCGGCGACCAGGCTCATGGTGAGCGCTTCGGTGTCGCTCTCAACGGATGTGACGGGCATGACGGACTCCTTCGTCGGGTCAGTTCTCGGTCGGTTCGGGCGCAGGGATGGATGCCATGGCATCCGGTTCCTCGAGGAGCAGCGCATCGAGCCGGTCGATGCGGCCGCGCCAGAGGTTCTCGTACGAGCGCAGCAGTTCTTGCGCCCGGGCGAGGGCGGCGGGGTCGGCACGCACGAGTCGCACCCTCCCCTCCGCACGCTTGGTGATGAGCCGGGCCTCGGCCAGCACCGCGATGTGCTTCGACACGGCGGCGAACGACATGGCGTATCCCGCGGCGAGGTCCGACACCGACTGCTCGATGACGAGTGTGCGCCGCACGATGTCGCGACGCGTCGCGTCGGCGAGCGCGTGGAAGACGCGATCGATGTCGGCGGAGTCGAGGTGGTGTTGTTCAACCATTTGGTTGTACGTTAGCGTGGAGAGGGGTCCTGCACAAGACCTGTCGAGCACGCATTCGCGTTGCACTTCGGGCGCGAGGAGAGCCTAAGTAGGTACACGTTCAGGGCGACCCGGGCTGGTGGCGTGCACAGGACCGAGTCACGCCATCTTCGGAGCACTCACGCCGACCCTCGAAGCTCCCCGAGTCATGTCAACACTATACCGAAAGTGGTATAGTTTTGACATGACTCGGCCCACCTACCGCGACATCGTCCACGAGATCGCGATCGACAACTATGGGTACGTCACCACGCGGGAAGCCGAGAGCGCGGGCGTCCCCCGAATCGAGCTGGTCAAGCTCGCTACGCGCAACAGGTTCACCCACATCGCCTACGGGTTGTACCGCGACGAGACCATCCCGCACACCCCTCTGGATGAGTACGCGGAAGCGGCGCTACGCGCGGGAGAGGGTGCGTTCCTGCGAGGAGAGACGGTCCTCGCGCTCCTGGGGCTCGCCGATGTGAACCCCCGGAACATCACCCTCGCGACCCCTAAGCGCACTCGACGCACGGTGCCCGCACATATTGAACTCACCCCGGCCCCTGCGGGCGCGAAGCCAACCGTGTACGAGGGCATCGCGGCGCAGCCCGTGGTGGATGCGCTCCTCGAATGTCGGGGCCGCGTCCAGACCGGACGGCTGCTCGAAGCTGCCGCCCAAGCGCGCGCAGAGGGGTACCTGACCATGGCAGAGATGTCGCGAGTGCGAGTGGCGCTGGCCGCGTGACGTACGACAAAGCCCCAGCGAACCTCGCCTCGCTACGGCAGCGGCTCGCCAACATCGAGGGCGACGAAGGAGCAGTCAACAGGCGAACGGTCGGGATGGCGCTGGTCGTGGTCGGCCAGATGCTCCCAGCCGGGGCCGTCAAAGGTGGAAGCGCCATGGCTCTCCGCTACGGCCGGGCCACTCGATTCACCAAAGACCTCGACGCCGCGCGACCGGGCACGCTGGCTGAGTTCACCGATGATTTCGAGGAACGGCTGCGCACGGGGTGGTCGGGATTCACCGGTCGCCTCATCGAACGCACGGCGCCGAAACCGGCGGACGTACCCACCACGTACGTCATGCAGCCCTTCGATGTGAAACTCGACTATCTCGGCAAGCCGTGGTGCACCGTCACGTTCGAGCTGGGCCACAACGAGATCGGCGACGCTGATGCGCCGGAGACAGCGCTCGCCGACGACCTCGCGGACCTGTTCCCATCCGTCGGCCTTCCCCGCCCGGAGCCGGTCAGTGTGATGCGTAGTGACCATCAGATTGCGCAGAAGCTTCACGCGGCGACGGGCCCTGGTAGCGAGCGCGCACACGACCTCATCGACCTGCAACTGCTCGATCGCGAAGAGGACCTCGACCTCGCTCTCGTGCGCGAGACGTGCACACGCCTCTTCACCTATCGCGCCGGGCAGCAGTGGCCCCCCGTCGTGGTCGTGAACGAGAACTGGGACACCCTCTACGACGCATCCTCTACCGGAGTAAACGTCATCCCGGATATCACCGCTGCCGCGGCGTGGGCGAACGACTTCATCACGCGCATCGACGCGGCCCGAACGACGGGGACGAACTGACATTCAGCGTCGTCTCCACGCGTCCCGAACAAGACCCTCCAACCCCCCACTCGGCAACACGACCCACCCCTCCCGCCGCGCCACGGCGAGCATCTCGGGCGCCGGGGGCTCGAACCGGCCGAGCGCCCCCGCGCGGGTCGCGAGAGCGGCGATGACCGCGTCGAAGGCGTCGGCCTTCGCGATCGCGAGCCCGGCGAACGGCCCGACGTCGAACCACGGCACCCGAGAGCGCACCGTGTCGAGCAGGGCGCTGCGGCGGGCGTCATCCACTCGGTAGCCCGTCGTGTCGAAGCCCCACACGCGCAGCGAGCCGCCGGGGTACACCTCGAACAGGCGCCCCTCCCCCGCACGATCGACCGCGAAGCCGGCCTCGGCCAGGCGCCGCAGCACCCCGGCGCACCGCAGCGCCGTGACGCCCAGCCGGTCGGTCGACACGCTCAGCGGCCACCGACCGATGCGCTCGCGGACGACGTGGTCGGTGTGCCGGTAGACGAGGGGGCGCCGCCAGTCCGCTCCCCCGTCGACCGGTCCGAGCGCGGGGGCCGCCTCGGCGTGGTGGGCCTGGACGAAGTCGACGAACGCGTCGGGCCACCCGAGCGGGCAGTCGATGCCGAGCCACGCGTCGCCGGCCGAGACCGACGCCACGATGTCGGCGTCGTCGACCCCCACCTCGAGCCGCGTCAGTCGCGCGGCGCCGCGCGACCAGACGATCTCGGCCAGGGCGGTGCCGGGGGTGCTCGCGGCGAGGTCGATGCCGATGGTTCTCACCGGCAGCAGCCTAGGCGCGACAGGGTGGGGGCTCTCCGAACGGGGCCGGGTGCCCGCGCAACCGCCGCGCGTGATCGCGTTCGAGGTGCGAGGATCGCTTCATGGCAGACGACGACCTTCCCGACTCGCTCGAGCCTGCCCACGGCATCCCACCCCGTCCCGAACCGCCCGCGCCGCCGCGGCCCAAGGGCGATCTGCGGGTCGTGTCGGTCATCGCCCTGGTCACGGGCGTCGTCGTGATCGCCTGGTACCTGTTCCTCGTCACGGTTAGCGCGATCGCCGAGCTCGAGGGACTGATGTGGATCCAGATCGGCATGTGGATCATCGCTGCGGTGTCGGCGGTGTGCGGCATCCTGAGCCTGAACGCGCGGATGGCGCGGGAGCTCGCGGCCGCCGGCTTCATCGCGGGCGTCGCCGCCGGCCTGCTCTCGATCTCGGTCGGCGTGGCGACGGCCGCGGAGTTCTTCGGCTGATCGCGCGTCGACCCCGAGGTCGGCGACGGTCAGCGCGCGGCGCACTCCTGGCTGAGTTCGGTGAGCATCCACACCCCGGTGGTGTGCGAGAGGTGCACCGTTCCACAGTCGCCGCTCGCGTAGGTGACGTCGAGCACGGCGTCATCGCCCTGCTCCGTCACGACGGCGACGTCGACGTCGGGCGACATCCCCGCCGCGGCGTACAACAGTGAACTCTGGCGCACGAGCTCGGCGCAGTCCTCGACCTCGAGTCCCGTCGACGCCGTGTACTCCGTCAGCATCCGTTCCTGCAGGCCCGCGGTGAGCGCCCCGCAGGCGGCGACGGTGTCGGAGGAGCGCACGGCCGTCCACCACGCGCGGAAGGCCTCAACCGGCCCGGAATCGGGCACCGGCGTGGCCGTGGCAGAGGGACTCCCGTGCGGCGACGGCGACTCGGCGACGGCGGTGGAGGGCTCGGATGCCACGTGGCCCGTGCACGATGAGAGGGCGACGCCGGCGACGGCGAGCGCGACGAACAGCAGCGGGCGGGGGGATCGCATGCCCTCCATTGTCACCGACATCGGCGACGGAGGCCATCCGTTTCGTGGAGGGCGGGACCCCGGGCGTGCGGGTCGCCCGGAATAGCGGGCGGGCCGCGGAGGTTTTCGCAGGCATGACGCCGGAGCCTGCGCTGGATCGTGCCCTGTCGACGCTCGACGTGCGCCCCGGTCGCGCGCATCAGCTGACGCTCGCCCCCCGAGAGCGCCTCGCCCTGCCGCGCGGCGGCGCGGCCCTCGTCTACGTGCGCGTCGGTGAGATCAGCGGATCGGCCTCGGCGCGGACGGCCTGCACGGTCGACGCCGCGAGCGGGTCGGTCGCCACGACCGTCGGCGGGCGGACACTGCTGGCCGGAGACGCGTTCGTGAGCCTCGGATGCCACGGGCTCGCCCTGGCCTCGCAGTCCGGCGCCGAGGTGACGGTCGTCCCCCTCGAGGTCGCCCCGTCGGGCGACGCGCGCAGCCTGCCGCCGTTCGTCTTCGTCAGCGGCTTCGCGCACGCGGAACCCGCGGCGGCGGCGCTGGCGGCGCACCTGGGCACGACCCCGAACGCGGAGACCGCCGAGCGCCAGGGCGACGAGACCATCTGCAAGCTCATGGTGACCACCGTGCTGCTCTCAGCGCTGCGGGCGTGGGCCTCGACCGACCGCGACGCGGCCTGGCCGCCCCGCGCCGACGACCCGTTCCTCGCGCGGGTCGTCGCCGCGATCGCTCACGATCCCGGTCACGACTGGAGCATCGGCGAACTGGCATCGCTCGGCGCGATGTCGCGGTCGGTGTTCGCTGAGCGGTTCCGTCGGAACTTCGGGCTTTCTCCCGCCGCATACGTGAGCGCGGTGCGCATGGAGAGGGCGAAAGACCTGCTCGAGGCCGGAACGCCGGTGTCCGAGACCTCACGGGTGCTCGGCTACGCGTCGGACGAGGGCTTCAGCCGCGCGTTCCGCCGCCACGCGGGTGTCGCCCCGTCGGCGTGGCGGGCCGGCCGCCGGGCGACCGTCGCGATCTGACGCCCCCGCCGGCGCCGCTGCCGCTGGGCGGCCCGGCCGGCGTCACCCTCAGCCCGCGACGGCGCGGCGCTCGCGCACCGAGACCCCGAACAGCACGGCGCCGATCACGAGCAGCGCGATGCCGATGGCATCCACCGTCACCACCCCGACCGCGTCGACGAGCACTCCGCCCACGCCCGCCGCGATCGTGATGGCGAGCTGGAAGCCCGTGACCACGAGGCTGCCGCCCGCTTCGAGACGGTCGGGCATGCGGTGCCCCACCCACGTGTTCACGATGATCAGCCACGACGAGAAGAAGAAGCCCCACACGAGCACGGCCGCCGCGACCGCGATGATCGCCGTCGGAAGCAGCACGACGACCGCGACGGCGACCGCGATGACGAGCGGTCCGATGACCGAGAGCCGCACGAAGGCGCGGTCGACGACGATGCCGATGACGAGGTTGCCGACGAACCCGCCCACCCCGAACAACGCGAGCAGCAGCACGATGGTGCCCCCGTCGACCCCCGGGACGCGCTCCAGAGCGAGACGCACGTAGGTGTAGGCGAGGAAGTGGCCCAGCACGACGAGCACGTGACCGATCATGCCGCCGCCCACGCCCGGGCGCCGCAGCGTGTCGACGAGGATGCGCAGGCTCGACGCCGAGGCCGCCGGTACGGGCGGGAGCACGACGCGCACCGCGACGCCGACGACGGCCGTGATGACACCGATGAGCAGGAAGGCGACCCGCCAGTCGAGCACCTCACTCAGGGCGACGCCGATCGGAACACCCGCCACGGTCGCGAGCGACAGTCCCGCCGAGCCGAACATCACGGCCCGCCCGATGCGGTCGGGGCTCGACAGGCGCGCCGCGACCGTGATCGACATGGCCCAGAACGCGCTGATCGCAGCGCCGAGTAGGAAGCGCGCGGCGAGGATGGCGATGAGGCTGGGGGCTGCGGCCACGACGAGGCTCGACACCGTGGCCGCGGCCGCGGCGGCGGTGAGCAGGGTGCGGCGATCGAGGCGGGGCAGCAGCAGGCCCACGGTGGGGGCGAAGAGCAGCCCGGCCAGGGCCGTGACGGTGACGGTCTGGCCCGCCTGCCCGGGCGTGATGCCGAGCGAGGCGGCCATCTCGGTCAGCACGCCGTTGGGCAGGAACTCGGCCGTGACCAGCAGGAAGCTCAGCAGCATCACGACGATGAGTCCGCCGTACCTCATGGTGGACGGCGCGGAGACGGGAACCGGGGCGGTGGTGGTCATGTATCGATGCTCGCGAGCGGCGGCGTCGCGCGCCCGACCGTTCGTCCGCGGCATCCGACCGTTCGTCCGCGGGGGACTCAATCGGACGACGACGCCCGCACCGTGCGGTGGGCCCGCAGCACGAGGACGATTCCGGCCACCCAGAACGGGACCTGCACGAGCTCGGCCAGCCGGAACGCCCCGGGCGAGTACTCGCCTCCCCCCGCCTGCAGGGTGAGGACGGCGCCGATCAGCAGGATGACGAGGATGCTGGAGAGGAATCCCGCGCCGTTGACGACGCCCGTGGCGGTGCTGAGCCGTTCGCGCGGATTGTGGTCGCGCGCGATGTCGAACGCGACCATCGAGGCGGGTCCCCCGACGCACATGGCGGCGGCGAGCACGACGAGCAGCGGCAGCGGCGCCCGATCGGGGAACGCCAGGACCGCCGCCCACGACACCGCCTGCGCGCCGACCAGCGAGAGCACGAGAGCCGTGCGGGCCCGGGGGAAGCGACCCGAGATCGCGCCCACGATCGGCCCGAAGGCGATGCCGCACACGACGTAGACCGAGAACAGACCGCCCGCGGTCGCGGCATCCAGACCCTGGCCCGCCACGAGGAACGGGAAGCCCCACAGCAGGGCGAAGGCGTTGCCCGAGAACGAGGTGACGAAGTGCACCCAGAACGCCAGCCGCGTTCCCGGTGATCTCCACGCCTCGCGCACGGCGCGCGAGACGCTCGCCCGCTCGACGGCGACGGGCCGGCGCTCGCGGACGACCACGGCGACCAGTACCGCCACCAGCGCCGTGACCCCCGCCAGCGAGAGGAAGGCCGAGACCCACCCCGCCACGCCGACGAGCGCGGCGAAGGGCACGACGCTGACGATCTGCCCGAACTGGCCGGTCAGACCCGTGACCTGCACGGCCGTCGGTGCGAGCCGCGGCGGGAAGCGCATGCCGATCACGCGCAGCAGTCCGGGGAAGATGGCGGCCTCACCGGCCCCCATGAGCAGACGCCCCGCGATGGCGACGCCGATGTCGGGTGCCAGGGCGAGCACGACCTGCGCCCCCGCCATCACGAGCATGCCGACCGTCAACACGGTTCGCACGCCGAACCGGTCGAGAAGCAGCCCGACGGGCAGCTGCAACGCGCCGTAGACGGCGAGCTGCACGACGGCCAGCAGAGACAGCGTCGCCGCGGTGATCGCGAACCGGTCGGCCGCCTCGAGCCCCAGGGCCGCGAGCGAGGTGCGATTGACGATCGAGACGACGTAGGCGATGACCCCGACCAGCCACACGACGAGCACGCCGATCCGCAGGCCCCCCGCGCGCGCCGCGGGGGAGCTCTGCGAGACGGTGCGGGTCATCCGCGCGAGAGCCGCAGCGTCACGACCTGGAACGGACGCAGCTCGAGCGCGATGCCCTCGCCCTCGACCGCGAGGCGGCGCGAGCGCGCCATGTCGTCGCCGAGCGGACGTTCGAGCAGGTCCACCTCGGAGGCGGATGCCACGGCGAACCCGGGCGTGAGGGTCGTCGCCGCGCGGCGTCCGAGTGCCTCGTACACGCGCACGATCACGCCGCCCGAGCGGTCGTCGGCGAGCTTCACGGCCTCGATGCGCACGCCCTCGTTCGACGAGCGCAGCACGCTCCACGGCTCGACCGTGCCCTCGGCCGCGGGGCGGCGCAGCGGCAGGTTCTGTTCGTACCCGGAGGCCACGACGGCGGCGATGTCGGCCCCGGGGTGCACCGCGTACGCGAACGTGTGGTGGCCGGCATCCTGGACCGGGTCGGGCGAGTTCGCCGCGCGCACCAGGCTCAGGCGCACCTCGGTCTCGACCTCGCCCGAGGCCCCGACCGTGCGGGTGATGTCGTGGCCGTAGGTGGCGTCGTTGGTGACGCCGATGCCGTAGCCCGGCTCCTCGACGTGCACCCAGCGATGGGCCATGACCTCGAACTTCGCGTCTTCCCACGAGGTGTTCGTGTGGGTCGCGCGGCGCACGTGGCCGTACTGGATCTCGGCGCTGTGGTGGTGGGCGTGCACGACGAACGGCAGCGAGGCCTTGAGCAGCTTCTCGCGCTCGTTCCAGTCGAGGTCGACCGCGAAGTGCACGCGCACGTCGTCGGCGTGCACGGCGATGGTCTGCGTCAGCCGCGAGGTGCCGAAGGTGCGCGTGACGATCACGCGGGCGCGCAGCTCGTCGTCGACCGCGAGCTCGACGGCGTCGGCGGTGTCGAGGTCGTCGAACGTGTAGCGGTAGTGGGCGTCGATGTCCCAGGCGTCCCAGGCGTTGGGGAGGTCCTGGTGCAGCTGCAGCAGGTTCGCGACACGGTCGGCGGGCACGAGCTCGCGGCCCGCGGCGAGGTCGACGATCGAGGTCACGAGGCCCCGGGCGTCGACGGTGACCCGCACGAGACCGTTGTCGAGCACGATGTCCGCGCCGGATCGCTCCGCCCGCACCGGGTGCGCGGGCGCGACCGGAACGAGGGATGCCACGCCCAGCGCGGGCGTCTCGACCAGCGCGAGCGGGGTGCCGGTGGCATCCAGGGCCAACGACCGACGGGCGTGGTCGGCGGAGTTCACGACCGCGGCCGAGAGCCCCGCGGCGTCCAGGGCCTCGGCGATCAAGTGGTCGAGCTCGGCGAGGGCGGCGGCGTAGTCCTCTTCGTTCTGCTCGTGCACCCACTGGATCGAGGATCCGGGCAGGATGTCGTGGAACTGCTGCAGCAGCACGCCCTGCCAGAGGCGATCGAGCGCTGCGTACGGGTACTCGGCGCCCTTCAGGGCGGCGGCGGTCCACCACAGTTCGGCCTCGCGCAGGCGGTGCTCGGCCTCGCGGTTGCCGCGCTTCTCCCGGGCGTGCGAGGTGAAGGTGCCGCGGTGCAGTTCGAGGTAGAGCTCGCCCACCCAGACGGGAGCGTCGGGGTACTCGGCCCGGGCTGCGGCGAAGAAGTCGTCGGGGTGCTCGATCTCGACCCGCGGCGATCCCTCGAGCGACTCCACCCGGCGCTGGCGCTCCATCATCTCGCGGATGGGTCCGCCGCCGCCGTCGCCGTAGCCGAAGGGCACGAGCGAGGTCGTCGCCCTGCCCTTGTCGCGGAACTGGCGCACGGCGTGGTGCAGCTCCTCGCCCTCGAGCGTGGAGTTGTAGGTGTCGATGGGCGGGAAGTGCGTGAAGATGCGTGAGCCGTCGATGCCCTCCCACCAGAAGGTGTGGTGGGGGAACTTGTTGGTCTGGCTCCATGAGATCTTCTGCGTGAGGAACCAGTCCAGGCCCGCGAGCTTCGCGATCTGCGGGAACGCGGCGGTGTAGCCGAACGAGTCGGGCAGCCAGATGCCGTGCGTCTCGACGTCGAGCTCGTCGCGGAAGAACCGCATCCCCTGCGTGACCTGGCGCACCATGGCCTCGCCTCCGGGCAGGTTGCCGTCGGGCTCGACCCACTGCGAGCCGACCACGATCCACTGTCCGTTCGCGATCGCGGTCTTGATGCCCTCCCACACGTGCGGGTAGCGCTCCTTGACCCACGCGTACTGCTGCGCCGACGAGGCGGCGAAGCGGAAGTCGGGGTACTGCTCGGCGAGCGCGAGGACGTTCGAGAAGGTGCGGGCGGTCTTGCGCTTGGTCTCGCGGATGGGCCAGAGCCACGCGGTGTCGATGTGCGCGTGGCCGATGCCCGAGAGGCGGTGGGCCGAGGCGGAGGCCGGACGCGACAGCACGTCGACGAGCTCGGCGCGCGCGACGGCTGCGGTACCGACGATGTCGTCGAGGCGGAGCACGTTCAGCGCGCGCTCGAGCGCCCGCATGACCTCGTGGCGGCGGGGCTCGGTCTCGGGCAGCTCCTTCAGCAGCTGGTACAGCACCTCGACGTCGAACTGCAGCGCCCACACCTCGGGTTCGAAGACCGCGAGCTCGGCGGTGCGGAAGGTGTAGATCGGCGTCTCGGGAGCGGTCTTCTTGGAGCCGAACTTCGTGGGGACGAAGTCGTTCACGAGGATGTCGGGGTTGGCGGCGGCCTCGACGAAGAAGTGCACGGGCTCGCCGCCCGCGGCCTCGTCGGTCAGGCGCACGTAGTGGTTGCGGGGGTGGATGCCCTTGACCTGCACGCCGTCGGGGGTGTGCACGAGCGCCTCGGCCTGGTTGCCGGGCCAGTCGCCCTGGAAGCCGGGGTCGAGCAGCAGCTCGACGGTGCGGCCGGCCCAGTCGGCCGGGATCTCACCGGTGACCTCGAACCACCAGGTCGACCACGCCCGCCCCCAGCTGTCGCCGACGGCGAAGGGGGCGTAATCGGCGGCGAGGGCCTCGGAGGCCGGGACCGGCTCGTCGGGGACCATCCAGGCCTTCAGCGCGACGGGCACCCGCGCGGAGTACACGGCGGGGACGATGCGCTCGGTGAGCACGCGGTGGATGCGCTCTTCGACGAGCGTGAGGTTCTGGTGCACGGTGTCTCCGGTTTCGGGGTCAGCGCGGGAGGCGGGGTCGGGATGCGTCGGGAGGGGCGGCGGGGAGGGATGCCGGGGCGGCGGGCTGGTGCGGGGGCGCGGCCGACGTTCGGGTCGAGGTCGCGCCCCCGGGCTCAGCGGAGGTACGACAGGTCGGCGAAGCTGGAGCTCGCGTCGTCGAGCAAGGCCCGCGCGACGCGGACCGAGTCGATCAGCGGGTGGTGGGCCAGGGCCCGCAGCGCCGCGGCGCGCGAGCCGGTGAGAGCGGCCTCGATCGTCTGGCGCTCGACGTACTTGACGGTGGCGATGAGGCCCTGCCCGAACGCGGGCACGGCCGCGCTCTCGAGCGGGCGCGGGCCGTCGGCGCCGACGATGCAGGGCACCTCGACCACGGCCTCGGCGTCGAGGCCCGCCAGCACGCCCCCGCCGGGGACGTTGAGGATGAGCCGCGCCGACTGGTCGTAGGCGATCGCGCGCATCAGCGCGATCGCGACGTTCTCGTAGCCGCCCGAGACGAGGTCTTCCTCATCGCGGTCGCCCATGCCGGCGGAGTCCCGGTTGGTCGCCATGTAGGTGACCTCGCGCTCGTGCCGGCAGGCCTCCCAGGCCGCGTGGGGACGCGGCGCGGTCGCCGCCGTCTCCCAGAAGCCGGCCTGCTGGTCGAGCAGATAGCGCCCGCGCGTGGTCGCGGCGTACTGGTCGGCCTGGAGCACGTCGCGACGGTACGAGTAGTAGTGCAGGTACTCGTTGGGAAGAGCCCCGAGCGTCTGGATCCAGTCGGCGCCGAACAGCGCTCCCTCTTCGAACGACTCGATGCGCTCGGGCGAGGCGAGCAGTTCGGGCAGCAGGTCGACGCCGTCGCGGCGGAGCGCCGTCAGCCACCCGAGGTGGTTGAGGCCGGCGTACTCGATCTCGACGTCGGCTGCGTCCCGGATGCCGAGGGCCCCGAGCGCGCGGCGGGCGAGGCCGATGGGCGAGTCGCAGATGCCGATGACACGGTTGCCCAGCACGCGGCCCATGGCCTCGGTCACCACGCCGGCGGGGTTGGTGAAGTTGATGACCCACGCGTCGGGGGCGACGCGCCGGATGAGCTCGGCGAGCTGCATCGCGACCGGCAGCGTCCGCAACGCGTAGGAGATGCCGCCGAAGCCGACGGTCTCCTGCCCGATGACCCCGTGCGACAGACCGATGCGCTCGTCGGCGGCACGGCCGGCCATCCCGCCGACGCGGATGGCCGAGAACACGAAGTCGGCCCCGCGCAGGCCCTCTTCGGCATCCGTGTGCACGCTCACGCGCGGGGCATCGGGGAAGTCGCGCGCCTGGTCCTCGAGGATGCGGGCCATCGTCCGCAGCCGCGCGGCGTCGGTGTCGACGAGGGCGACCTCGTCGACGCGTCCGGCATCGCGGTCCAGCAGCAGGGCTCGGTACACCAAGGGGGTGCGGAATCCTCCGCCACCGATCATGGCAAGCTTCATGCGGTCACAATCTCGACATTCCGTCGGCCCAGGGACTCGACGATCGGGCCCTCGAGCGGCGCATCGGTGATGAGCCGCCGCAGGGCGAGGGGCAGGGCGATACGTCCGGCGCCGCTGCCGGGGAACTTGCTGTGGTCGGCGAGCACGGTCGCCGCGTCGCATGCCGCGAGCATCGCCTGCTTGATCGGCACCTGCGCCAGCGTGGTGTCGCGCAGATCGCCCTCGGGCGACATGCCGCTGACGCCCAGGAAGGCGTGGTCGGCGCGGATCAGCCGCAGCGACTCGGTCGTGAGGTGGCCCGCGACGCTGCGGTACACCGGGTCGTAGTCGCCCGGGAGCACGACGAGGTGCGTGTCGCGCTCGTCGCGCAGCACGTCGTAGATGGCCATGTTGTTGGTGATGACGGTGACCGCACGGCCGCGGAGCAGTCGCGCGAGCTGCAGGGTCGTGGTCCCGACGTCGAGGATGACGGCCTGGCCGTCGCGGATCGTCTCGGCGGCGGCGCGGGCGATGCGCTCCTTGCCGTCGCGATTGACGGGCTCGACGGTGGCGAAGGGCGCGTCGCCCTCGCCCATCACGGCGCCGCCGTGCGTGCGTCGCAGGAGTCCGGCGTCGTCGAGGCGCTGCAGATCACGACGGATCGTGGCGATGCTCGAACCGGTGGCCTCGGCGAGCTCCGCGACCGTCGCCGCGCGGGCGGAACGGAGGTGCTGGAGGATCTCGCGGTCTCTGACGTCTTTCATGATGCGATCACCTTATCGCTCAAAATCGCTCAGTAACAAAATATTTACACGCAAAAATTTGCGCGTTCCTGAGCGACGAATGCTATAAACGGTGCAACGCCCCGGTCGTCACCGAAGAGAGGAGGGGCCGATGACAGTCGCATCCGGTCCCACGCCCCGCCTCCTGACGGCCGGGCAGCTTTTCCTCGATCTGGTCTTCGCCGAGCTCGCCGCAGCTCCCCGCCTGGGCGAGGAGCACTGGACCCCCGCCTTCGGCTGGGGCCCCGGGGGAATCGCCAACTACGCCATCGCCGCCTCCCGACTCGGAGTGCCCACGGTGCTCTGCGCCGACGCCGGCACCGATGCCCTCTCGCGGCTCGTGCGCGACCGGCTGCGCGACGAGGGCATCGTCGACGGCATCCGCGAGCGCGCAGACTGGAGCCTGCCGGTCACGGCGGCGATGAACTACGGCGGCGACCGCGCCCTGGTCACCGGTGGCCGCCCCGCCGCGGCCCTCGCCTCTCTGCTCGAGAGTGCGCCCCTCACGCCCGTCGCCGCCCTCCACCTCGACGACTCCGTGTCGGAGTGGGTGCGCGCACGCGCCGCGCAGGGCACAAAGATCTTCGCCGACATCGGCTGGGACGCCGACGAGCAGTGGAACCCCTCGGCGCTCGACGTGCTCGACGGATGCCACGCCTTCCTCCCCAACGAGGCCGAGGCCCGCGCCTACACGCGCACCGACGACGCCCGCTCCGCCGCCCGCGCCCTCGCCGATCGCGTCCCCCTCGCGGTCGTCACCCGCGGCGGCCACGGCGCCATCGCGGTCGACTCGGCCGCGGGCGAAGAGGTCGAGATCGACGCCGTCGCGATCGACTTCGTGGATGCCACGGGCGCCGGCGACGTGTTCGGCGGAGCGCTCGCTGCTGCCGAGCTCACGGCCTGGTCGTTGCGCGAACGTGTCGAATTCGCCGCTCTCGTGGCCGCGATCACCGTCTCCCGTCCCGGCGGCGCGGCCGCCGCTCCCCGCCTCGACGAGCTCCTCCCCTGGCTCGACTCCCACCCGGCGGCCGCCGACCCGGCGCGCTTCGCCTTCCTCCGCGCTGCGCTGCACGACGGCGCATCGCCCTTCGCCGCCTCGGCGGCATCCCGCACCGCCTCTTCCTCACGCCCCACCCGAATCAAGGAGTGACCCGCCCATGATGACTTTCACCCCGCGTCACCGACGCGTGCTCGGCACCGTCGCCGTCGCCGCCGTCGCCGCCGTGTCCCTCTCGGCCTGCTCCGGCGGTGCCGGCGGGTCGTCCGACGGCCCGATGACCCTCTGGACCTGGCCCGGCGGCATCGGCGAGAGCGTCGTCGACTCGGCCAAGACCGAGTTCCCCGACGCGAAGCTCGAGGTCACCACCATCGGTGACGACGTCAAGCAGAAGCTCGTCACCGTCTTCACCGGACGCAGCGGCATCCCCTCGCTCACCGGGATCAAGGGCGAGGACATGCCCTACTTCCTGCAGCAGGCCGACCTCTTCACCGACTTCTCGACCCTCGGCATCGACGCCAAGCTCGCCGACTTCCCGCAGTGGAAGCTCGCCGAGGCCACCACCTCGGACGGCAAGCTCATCGGCCTCCCCACCGACATCGGCCCGACCGCGCTGTATTACCGCACCGACGTGCTCGCCGCGGCCGGCCTTCCGACCGATCCGGCCGAGGTCGCCGCCGCCACCTCCACGTGGGAGGACTACTTCGCCTTCGGCGAGAAGCTCAAGGCCGCCACGGGCGCCTACCTCGAGGTGTCGCTCGAAGACGTCTTCACCAAGGTCATGGGCCAGGGCGAGACGAAGTTCGTGTCGGAGGACGGGGAGTTCCTCGGCGAGAGCGACCAGGTGAAGAAGGCCTGGGACACCGCGATCGAAGCCAACGAACGCGGCCTGGTCGCCGGCATCCAGGACGGCAGCCCCGACTGGGCCGCCGCCGTCAACAACGGCTCCCTGCCGACGCTGCTCGGCGCCGCCTGGTACCAGGGCGACCTGAAGAGCAACGCCCCCGACACCTCGGGCAAGTGGAACGTCACGGCGATGCCCGGCGGGCCCGCCAACATCGGCGGATCGTTCCTGACGATCCCCGCGGCCACCGCCAACAAGGACGAGGCCGTGAAGATCGTCGAGTACCTGCTCGACGCCGAGAACCAGGCCACCACCTACACCGAGGTCGGCAACTTCCCCTCGTCGACCGAGGCGCTGAGCCAGCCGGCGCTGCAGGAGCCCGACGCCTTCTTCGGCGGACAGGTCACGACCGACGTCTTCAAGGCGGCGTCCGAGAAGATGCCGGTCAGCTACACCAGCCCCATCGACAACGAGGTGGCGGCGCCCTTCATCACCGAGCTCGCCAACGTGCAGTCGCAGGGCAAGGACCCGCAGCAGGCGTGGAACGACGCGCTGACCGCCGCCCAGCAGGTGTGGGAGCGCTCTAAGTGACATCCGCCACGCGTGTCATGACGGCCTCGGGGGTGCGCCCCAGCGCGCGCCCCCGGGGCCGGGGCCTCATCCGGCACTGGCCGATGTACGTGGCCATCGCCCCCTTCTTCCTGCTCTTCCTGGGCTTCGGCCTCTTTCCCACCGCCTACTCGCTCGTGCTGTCGTTCCAGGACTGGAACGGCCTCGGCACGGCGGAGTGGACCGGGATCGACAACTACACGCGCTTGTTCACCGACGGCACGTTCTGGCTGTCGGTGCGCAACACCTTCGTCATCTTCGCGCTGTCGACGTTCCCGATGCTCGCCATCGCCATCGCGGTCGCCGCCCTGCTCAACAACGCCGTGCGCTTCAGCACCGCGTTCCGCATCGCCTACTTCGTGCCCAACATCACCTCGGTGGTGGCCATGGCGGTGCTGTTCGGCTCGATCTTCGGCGAGAACTTCGGACTGGCCAACGCGGCCCTCAACTCGCTGGGCCTGCCGGGTGTGCAGTGGCTGTCGACGCCCTTCGGCATCCAGCTCACGATCTCGATCCTCATCACCTACCAGTGGACCGGGTACAACGCGATCATCTTCCTCGCCGGGATGCAGTCCATCGGCGGCGAGGTCTACGAGGCCGCGAAGCTCGACGGCGCGGGCCCCATTCGCAGCTTCTTCTCCATCACGCTGCCGCTGTTGCGCCCGACGATCATCTTCGTGCTCGTCGTCTCGACGGTCACCGGCATGCAGAGCTTCACCGAAGCGCAGGTGCTCACCGCGAGCTCGAGCACGACGAACCCGAACAGCGGCGGCGCGGGCCAGGGCGGGCTGACCATGGTCCTGTACTTCTACCAGCAGGCCTTCAGCTACAACCGCTTCGGCTACGGCGCCGCGATCGCGTGGGGCGTCTTCCTCATCGTCGTGATCTTCACCATCATCAGCTGGCGCTTCACCGCCGGCAAGAAGGAAGACAAGGCCCGCGCATGACCGTCACCACGCCCCCCACCGCCACGGTCACCGAGCACATCACCACCGCCGGGGTACCGATGCGCCGTCGCCGCAAGGCGACACCCGGACGCGTCCTGCTGTACGGCATCCTCTCCGTCGGCGCGTTCATCTCGCTCTTCCCGCTGTACTGGCTCGTCGTGATGGCCAGCAACTCCACGAGCGACATCTACACGACTCCGCCCACGTTCATCCCGGGGCCGCGACTGTTCGACAACATCGGCGCGGTCTTCGCGCGCATCGACTTCGCCGGCTCCCTGCTGAACACGGTGATCGTGGCCTGCAGCGTGACCTTCCTGGTGCTGGTCTTCGACTCGCTCGCCGCGTTCGCGTTCGCGAAGTTCGAATTCCCATTGCGCCGCACGCTCTTCACGATCACCCTCGTGACGTTCATGCTGCCGATGCAGCTCGCGGTCATCCCGCAGTTCATCACGATGACCAACCTGGGCTGGGTCGGCCAGCTGCAGGCGCTCATCGTGCCGGCCGCGGCCAACGCGTTCGGCATCTTCTGGCTGCGCCAGTACATGGTCTCGTCCATCCCCGACGAGCTGATGGATGCCTCGGTGCTCGACGGCGCGGGCTTCTTCCGCCAGTGGTTCACGGTGTGCCTGCCGCTCATCCGCCCAGGTCTGGGCTTCCTCGGCATCTTCACCTTCATCGCCGCGTGGAACGACTACCTGTGGCCGCTGGTCGTGCTGACCAACCCCAACCAGGTGACCCTCCAGGTCGCGACGGCCCAGCTGAACACCGCCTTCGGCCAGGACTACGGCATGGTCATGGCCGGGGCGCTCCTCGCCGTGCTGCCGCTGCTGATCGTCTTCCTCATCGGTGCACGCCAGTTCATCGGCGACATCGCCAAGGGCGCGATCAAGTGAGCGGGACCGCGCTCCGCGCCCCTCTCACGCCGACCTCGCCCTCGACGCGGGTCATCGTGGTCGACACCGATGCCCTCGGCGACGTGGCGGCGGGCATCGTGGCGACGGTCGCCCCCGACGGCGTCCTCGGCGTGGCGACGGGGTCCTCCCCTCTCGCGCTCTACGCCGCGCTCGCCCGTCGCCGAGCCGACGGTCTCGCCACCGAGGGGCTGCACCTCTTCGCCCTCGACGAGTACGTCGGGCTCGAAGCCTCCGACCCCCGCTCGTACGCGGCCTACGTGCGGTCGATGATCGCCCAGCCCCTCGGCATCCCGGCCGAGAACGTGCGCGTGCCGCACGGTTCCACCGCCGCCGACGGCGCGGCCTACGAACGGGCCATCGCCGCCGCGGGCGGGGTCGACGTGCAGATCGTCGGCATCGGCCGCAACGGCCACATCGGCTTCAACGAACCCGGATCGGATGCCGAGACCCGCACCCGTGTCGTCGAGCTCGACGAGAGCACCCGCCGCGCCAATGCCGAGCACTTCGACGGCGAGCTCTCCCGCGTACCGACGCACGCCATGACGCAGGGGGTCGCCACGATCCTGTCGGCCCGGCGTATCGTGCTCGTGGCATCCGGTGCCGCGAAGGCCGCCGCCCTGCGCGCGGCCCTCACCGGCCCCGTCACCGCCGACAACCCCGCTTCCTTCCTGCAACGGCATCCCGACGTCACCGTCGTGGCCGATCCCGACGCCCTCCGTGAGGACCGATGACCCACCTCGGCGATCCCACCCCCGGATCCGACACCCGCCTTCCCCCGCGCGCCTGGCTGCGCTCCGACGCCCCGGTCCAGAGCCTCGACGGCGACTGGGCCTTCCTTCTGCACGACGCCGATCCCGGCGACGACCTCGATGGCCCGCCGCCGTTCGCCGCCGTCGACGCCGATGCCTCCGGGTGGGACCGCATCCCGGTGCCCTCGCACTGGGGGCTGCGGGGGCACGGCCACCCGACGTACACGAACATCCGGTACCCGTTCCCCCTCGACCCCCCGCACGTGCCCGATGCCAACCCCACCGGCGACCACCGGCGCGTGTTCGAGTGGCATCCGGATTTCTGCGCGGGCGGCCGCACGCTTCTGCGTTTCGAGGGCGTGGAGTCGCTCGCGACGGTCTGGCTGAACGGCACCGAGATCGGCTGGTTCACCGGCAGCCGCCTGATGACGGAATTCGACGTCACCGACCACCTGGTCGACGGCGAGAACGTGCTCGCCGTGCGCGTGCACCAGTGGTCGGCCGCGAGCTACCTGGAGGACCAGGACCAGTGGTGGCTTCCGGGCATCTTCCGCAGCGTCTCGCTGCAGGGCCGGCCCGCGAACGGCCTCGACGACGTGTTCGTGCGCGGCGACCGCGACCCCGCGACCGGCGCCGGCACCCTCGACGTGCGCCCCCGCGGTGGCTGGCCCGTGACCGTGCGGGTGCCCGAACTCGGCATCGACGAGACGTGGGCGGATGCCACCGAGGTGGCGATGCTCCCCCTCGACGCCGTCGACGCGTGGACGGCGGAGACACCCCGCCTGTACGACGTGGAGGTGTCGACGGAGGCCGAGACCGTGCGGCTGCGCGTGGGCTTCCGCCGGATCGAGATCATCGGCGACCGGTTGCTCGCCGACGGGCGACCGCTGATCTTCCGCGGCGTCAACCGCCACGAGACCGACCCCGACCGCGGCCGCGTGTTCGACGAGGACTACGTGCGCGGCGAGCTCGCCCTCATGCGCCGGCATAACATCACCGCCATCCGCACGGCCCACCAGCCCCCGCACCCGCGGATGCTGGAGCTCGCCGACGAGCTCGGGTTCTGGGTCGTGCTCGAGTGCGACCTCGAGACGCACGGGTTCTGGGACGTCGAGTGGACGGGCAACCCCGCCGACGACCCCGCCTGGCGCGACGCCTGCCTCGACCGCGTTCGCCGCACCGTCGAGCGAGACAAGAACCACGCGAGCGTGGTGATGTGGTCGCTCGGCAACGAGTCGGGGACCGGCCGCAACCTCGCCGAGATGGCCGGGTGGATCCGCGAGCGCGACGACTCCCGCCCGATCCACTACGAGGGCGACTACGGCGGGGCGTACACCGACGTGTACTCGCGCATGTACCCGACGATCGAGGAGGTCGCCTCGGTCTGCGGCGAGCAGACGATGCCCGTGCACGAGATCGGTCCCGCCGAGGGCGCACGTCAGCGCGCGAAGCCCTTCGTGCTGTGCGAGTTCGCGCACGCGATGGGCAACGGCCCCGGCTCGCTCGCCGACTACGAGGCGCTCGTGGAGCAGTACCCGCGCCTGCACGGCGGCTTCGTGTGGGAGTGGCGCGATCACGGCATCCGCACCCGCGCCGCCGACGGCACCGAGTTCTTCGCGTACGGGGGTGACTTCGGCGAGCCCGTGCACGACGGCGTCTACCTGATGGACGGTCTCGTGCTCTCCGACGGCACGCCCTCTCCCGGTCTCGGCGAACTGGCCGCGGTGTGGGCCCCCGTGACGCTGGAACACCTCGGCGAGCGCTCCTGGCGGGTGCGCAACCGGCAGCACACGCTCGGCACCGACCACCTCGAGCTGCACTGGCGCATCGAGGACGACGGCATCCGTCTGACCGACGGGATCGTCGCCCTGCCCGCGCTCGCCCCGGGCGAGGAGGGCACCGTCGAGGTCCCCCTCGACGGGCTGCCGGATGCCGCGACCGAGCGCTGGCTCACCCTCGAGGTGAGGTGGCGCGACGCCCCGCCGTGGGGCGACGCCGGGCACATCGTCTCGCGCGCACAGCGCCCGCTCCGGGCCGCTCCCCCCTGCCCGCCCCGCCGCGGCCGCGCCACATGGGACGGCGACGCCCTGGGTGAGGCGGTGTTCGACCGCCGCGGCGGCCTGCTGCGCTGGCGCGACCTCGACATCTCCGGACCGCTGCCCGAACTGTGGCGCGCGCCCACCGAGAACGACCAGCTCGACGGGCAGGGCTCGTACGAGACGGCCGACCCGGCCCTCACGCACGGCCGCGGCGACGAGAGCACGCCGGCGTCGTCGGTGCGGTGGCTCGAGCGCGGCCTCGACCGCCTGCAGCACCGGGTGCTGTCGGTCGAGCGCACCGACGACGGCCTGGTGCAGCGGGTGCGGTCGATGGCCGCGCACAGCGCGCAGGGCATCGAGACGACCTTCGCCTGGCGCCTCGACGGCGACGGCCTGCGACTGCACACCGACATCCGCCCGTTCGGCCCCTGGGACTGCACGTGGCCGCGGGTCGGCGCGCGCATCGGGTTGCCGGGCGCGCTGGCCGACGAGCGGGTGGAGTGGTTCGGCACGGGACCGGCGGAGTCGTACGCCGACAGCGGCGAGGCCGCGTACGTCGGACGCTTCGAGGCCGCCGTCGACGACCTCGGCGTCGCGTACGGCCGGCCGCAGGAGACCGGCCACCGCCCCGGCCTGCGCGCCCTCGACCTCGGCCCGCTGCACCTGCGCGCGATCGACGCGGGGGCGACGGGCTTGCCCGGGTTCCAGCTCGATCGTCACACCGCGCAGGAGCGCACCGGCGTCGGTCACGCGCACGAGCTGCCGCCGTCGCGCGGACTGTGGCTCTACCTCGACGCCGCGCAGCACGGGTTGGGGTCGCGCGCCTGCGGACCCGACGTGCTGCCGCGATACGCCCTCTGGCCGCGCGCGGTGTCGTGGACGGTGGTGTTCGGGTAGGCGGAGGTCACATTCGGGGACGGAATTTTTATGAGATAGTGCCGTAAGTCATAAAAATGGGAGCGCCCCTTATGAATTCCGATCCGCCTCGAGAACCCGCGGGCGACACGTCTTGGCCAGCCGTCGGCTACGAGACGCGCGACTGGGTACCCACGGCGGCCAGGGGAATCCGCGCCGCACGCGAGGGTCATGCCCGCGTTCGCTATGAGGCCTCCGTGCCGCCGACAATCGCCTCCCTCAACCCCTCACTGGTCCCTGAGGTCGCTGCGGAGGCGGAGGAAGCGGCGGCCGAACTCGCACGCTTCGATGCCGAACTCGGCAGCCGGGTCGCGGGCTTCGCCCCGGTCCTCCTGCGCTCGGAGGCCGCTTCCTCGTCGCAGATCGAGAACCTCACCGCGTCGGCTCGTGCGATCTTCTCCGCGGAACTCGGCGCGAAGGGATCCCGCAACGCCGAACTGATCGCCGCGAACACCCGCTCGCTGCACGCAGCCCTCGATCTCGCGGCGCAGATCACGCCGGCCAGCATCGCTGCGATGCACCGCGTTTTGATGGAGTCGCAGCCGAGGCACGCCCCCGGTGAATACCGGACGGAACAGGTGTGGATCGGAACCCGAGGCGACTCACCCGTCCGTGCCGAGTTCGTCCCGCCGCACCACGAACACGTTGCGTCTCTCGTCGAAGACCTCGCTGGCTTCTCGACCCGCTGGGACGTGCCGTCTCTCGTCTCCGTCGCGATCGCCCACGCGCAGTTCGAGACGATCCACCCCTACACCGACGGCAACGGCCGAACGGGTCGAGCCCTGGCACAGTCGATGCTCCGCTACCGAGGTGTCACCAGGAACGTCGCCATCCCGGTTTCCGCCGGCCTCCTGGCCGACGTCGACGGCTACCACGCCGCGCTGACCGCCTATCGAGACGGAGACCCGAACGACATCGTTCGCGCCTTCGCAGCCGCAGCATTTCGCGCGGTCGCGAACAGTCGCGAGCTCGTTTCCGACATCGACGACATCCGCGCATCCTGGAACGATCGACTGACCGCCCGACGCGACTCCAACGCCTGGCGACTGCTCGACGTCTTCGTTTCCCGGCCCGTTCTCGACTCGGCGACCGCCGCCGAAGAGCTGGGGATCGCACAGCCCAACGCGTACCCGCCACTGAAGGCGCTCGTCGACGCCGGCATCGTGCGCTCGAAAGCGGAGCACAAGCTCGGCCCGTTCTGGCGTAGCGAAGAGATCCTGCACGCCATCGACGCGTTCGCCGAGAGGGCGGGACGCCGCCAACGCGGCTGAGCCCCGCATGCACACCGCCCCACGGCATCCTTCTTCCGCGGTGTCGCCGCCCCAGAACCGCGGCAATCACCTCACCCCGCGAAAGCCGGCCCGACGTACCGCGCCGACGGGCGGATGATCTTGGGGTCGCGCGCCTGCTCGAGCACGTGGGCCGTCCAGCCGATCGTGCGCGCGAGAGCGAAGGTGGGCGTGAACATGTCGCGCGCGATGCCGCACTGCTCCATCACCACCGCGGCGTAGAACTCGACGTTCGCGTGCAGCGGGCGTTCGGGGTGCCGGGCCGCCAGCTGCCGCTCCGCCTCATCCTGGAAGGCCAGCGCCTGCGCCACGCGCGGACCGCCGAGGTCGCGGGCGACGCCACGCAGCAGCTCCGAGCGCGGGTCGGCCGTGCGGTACACCGCGTGCCCGAAGCCCATGAGCCGGCGCCCCGCGGCGAGCTCCCCGGCGATCCAGGCCGACGGATCGTCGCCCGCGCGGTCGAGGCTGTCGAGCGCCCGCGCCGGGGCTCCCCCGTGCAGCGGACCCGAGAGCGCGCCGAGCGCGCCGGTGAGACAGGATGCCATGTCTGCCCCCGTCGACGCGATGACCCGGGCCGTGAACGTCGAGGCGTTGAAGCCGTGGTCCATCGCCGCGATCAGGTACGCCGACAGCGCCCGCACGTGCGCCGCGTCGGGCGTCGCACCCGTGACGCGCTCGAGGTAGTCGGCGACCACCCCGGCTCCCGTTGCCCCGCGTTGCGGCGCGAGGGCGAGCGGGGCGATCGCCGCGAACCGGATCGCCTCGTCGAGCCGCGCATCGGGGTCGAGGTCGTAGAGCGCCGCGGATCGGCGGACCGATGCCGCGAGCGTCCACACCGCGCGCAGCGCCGCGAGCGGCTGGTCGGTGTGCATCGCGACGGCGGCGATCAGCTCCGGCATCCGGGGATCCGCCTGGGCCGCGGCGATGCGTTCCGCGAACGCGGCGCGGCGGCCGGCGTCGGGAAGCTGTCCGACGACGAGCAGATGCCAGACCTCCTCGAACGAGCGCTCGCGCGCCAGCTCGACGGCGGAGTGCCCTCGGTAGTGGAAATACCCGGCCCCTCCGTTCACGTCGCCGATGGTGGTCTCGGCGGCGACGACGCCGTTCAGACCGCGGGGCACGTCGATCAGCTCGCTCATGCGCCCAGTGTGCGAACATGACGAACCCAGCGTCAACGTTGATCGGATCATCATGACCGCCCCGCTCCCCCGCCTCACCGCCGCGCAGGCCGCCGCCCGTCTCGGGGTGAAACCGCAGACCCTCTACGCCTACGTCTCGCGCGGCCTCGTGACGCGCGAACGCGACGCGCGCGGCTCGACGTTCGACGCCCTCGAGCTCGAGGCCTTCGCGGCCGGGCGGCGACGCACGGCCGGGCGCACCCCGACCCACCCCACGACGGGGATGCCGCTGGGAATCGTGCAGACCGACATCGCCGACATCGAAGACGGCGAGCTGCTGTACCGGGGCCGGCGTGCTCGCGACCTCATCGACCAGCCGTTCGCCGAGGTCGTCGCGTGGCTGTGGGGCGCGGAGCGGATCGACGCCCCCGACACCGCGATCGGCAGCGCCCGCGCCATGGTCGAGGCCCTCCCCCCGCACGCGGGGGCCATGGATCGCCTGCGTGCCGCCCTCACCGGGTTCGCCGCCGACGACCCGCTCCGCCACGACACCGCCCCCACGACCCTTCACCGCATCGGCTGGACCCTGCTCACCGGGCTCCCCGTGGCTCTCGGCGGCGACGCGCAGCTCGACGTGGCGCGCTCCCTGGCCGGCGCCTGGGACGTGAGCGACGGCCCCACCGTCCGCGCGATCAACGCGGCGCTCATCCTGCTCATCGATCACGACCTGGCCGTGTCGACCTTCGCCGCGCGGGTGGCGGCCTCGGCCCGCGCCGACGGATACGCGGCGGTCGGCGCAGCTCTGGGAGCCGCCGACTCGCCCCTGCACATCGCCGCCGCCACCCGCACCTCCCGCCTGCTCACGCAGGTGCGCCGGGGCAGGGAGCCCGACCGCGCGCTGGCCGACGCGGTGCAGGACGGCAACGGCATCCCGGGCTTCGGTCATCCCCTGTACAGCGGTGTCGACGACCGCGCCGACGCGCTCTTCCCGCTGCTCGCGCAGCTCCCCGACGGAGAAGGAACGATGGATGCCGTGACCCGGCTCAGCGACACCGTCGCCGCCCGTGCGCACGCGCGGCCCAACGTGGATCTCGCGCTGGCCGCCCTGGCATCCGGAGCCCGTCTCCCGGACGACGCGGCGAGCTCGATCTTCGTCGTGGGCCGCCTGGCGGGGTGGATCGCGCACATCGCCGCGGAATACGCCGAAGCGCCGATGCGCCTGCGACCGCGTGGGGAGTATGTCGGGCCGTGACCCCGCACGAAGCAACCGGGTCTGCGACTCGCTCGCCCGGGGCGGGGTCATGGCAAAGCACCGCCCCCTCGCCCGTCAGCGTCTGGCACATCCTTGTGTCACACGACACATACTTGTTACCCTAGACACATGGATGTTCCGTCTCTGATCGAGCTCCTCGGGCGCACGCCGACCGCAACGGCGCGCGCGACCGGGCTCTCTCGTATGACCGTGCGCCGGGTGCGCGATGGAGTGTCCGCGCCGACGATCGAGACGCTACGCGAGCTCGCGCTGGCGGCCGGGTACGACATCGACGTGCAGCTGGTGCCCGTGAGCGACCCGGCAGCCGCCGTGGCGGCGCGAGTAGTCGCCGACCCGGCCATCCCGACCCGGGAAGATCTTGAGGGCTGGGGGATGACGTCACCTGAGGAAGTCCAGCAGATCGACGAATGGATGGCTCGCCTCGAGCGTCACGCCGGCCCCGACCGGAATCGACTGCTCGAATTGGCGGGCCGGTACTCGGCCGCGCAGCACCGGAAGGGTGCCCGGTTCTTCGCCCCGAAGCCGGGGCTCACGCAGCAGCAGACGATCGAGGTGGCCAACAGTGCACTGCGTCCGCTGAGTGGGGCACTTTCGGGAGTTGCGGCTGCTCGCGCCTACCTCGGCCACGCCCCGGACCCCGGTCCCGTGGTGGTCTGGTCGACGGATACCGACGCGGTGGCCGAGCGGCTGTCGGCGACGATGCGCGAGGTCGACGAGTATCAGCCGGCCGGTGTTCTGGTCGCGCCTACGATGCAGGCTTACCTGGTCGACATGATGATCCCGCCGGACTGGGAGCAGCAGATCGTCTCGCCGATCCAGGCGGCGATCGACCTGTACGGACTGGGCTACGACCAGCTGGCCGACGAGATCACCGAAGGGTGGTGAACGATGAGCGAAGAGACCACGGAGGAGCGGTCTCCGAAGAAGTGGGGTATGACCGCGGCGGACTTCGCCAAGCGTGCGCAGGAGAACCGTGACCGACACCAGGCGGGGGCCTCGATCCGTGATCCGTTCGTCGGCGACGCCACCCGTGAGCAGCGCACGGGCCGGATCACCTGGCGACCGGGTGCGATCAACTTCGAACTCGTCGAGCCGTCTGCGGTGCAGCGGTCGCTCTTCCGCCTAGAGAAGTCGCTGCCCGAACTCGTCTGGAACGCGGCCGCCCTGGAGGGCAACACCTTCACGCTGCCGCAGGTGCAGACCCTGCTGGATGGTGTCACCGTCGGTGGGAAGAAGCTCGAGGAGGCGGAGCAAATCCTCGCCCTGAGCGAGGGCATGGGCCTGATGATCAGCGCGGTGCGTGACGGCTCCTTCTCGCTGCGCAAAGAGATGAGTGACCGCATCCACGGTGTGATTGCCAGATACGAAGCGATCGAGTCGGGCAACTTCCGTGGCGAGGGGAGCGTGCACGGCGGCGGTTCCGTCACGCTCGCCAGCGGCGGGACCGTCGACGGTGACCCGACAGGGAAGAACGGGGAGCAGCTCCGGGAGGACTACACGAACCTGCTCGCCGGGCTCGGCGCACTCGGCGATCCAAGAGCCCGCGCCCTGGTGTACTTCGCCTCGGCAACCCGGTCCCAGTTCTACTTCGACGGGAACAAACGCACCGCCAGAATCATGATGACGGGCGCGCTGGTCCAGTCGGGCTTCGAGCCCATCAACATCCCCTACGCGCGGCACGAGGAGTTCAACGTCGCGCTGGACGAGGTGTTCCGCACGGACGACGGGACCCGGCTGATCTCCTTCCTCACGACATGCACCATGGTGGACCGACGACGAGAACGCCGCTGATCTGCGGAACCTCCGCGTCGCGTTTCGCACTGCAGTGATGTTGTCTTCGCCGAGAACGCCGCCTAGCCACGTTCCTGGCTAGGATGCCGCCATGATGTACAACGTCCTGGAAGCGCGGAACAACCTGTCGAAGTTGATCGCCGACGCCGAGTCGGGGATCGAGGTCACGATCGCGCGCCGCGGGGTGCCGGTGGCGCGGATCGTGTCCATCGAGGGCGCCCCGTCACCGACGCGCAACGCTTTCGCGGAGTGGTTGGCTGCACACCCTCTCTCTGCGGAGCGAGCGCGACCGGTCGACGAGATCGATGCGATCGTCGCCGAGAATCGGGCCGCCGGGGCGTGATCTACGTCGACAGCTGCCTGGTCATCTACGCGGTCGAGCGCGACGACGACATCGGCGAGCGCACGCGCGCCGCACTCGCGGCCGCCGACGAGCCGCTCGCGACGAGCCCCCTGGTCATGCTCGAGGCGCTCGTGAAACCGATGCGGGATGCCGACGCCCAGGCGCAGTCGACCATGTGGAGCGCCTTCGATGCTCTCGAACTGCTGCCGGTGGACCCCGACGCCTTTCTCGACGCGGCGTTGCTGCGTGCCCGCCATCGAGGCCTGCAGACGGCGGATGCCCTGCATCTCGCCGTCGCCCGACGGGCGGGGTGCCGCGCTCTCTGGACGAACGACTCACGTCTCGAGACGGCGTCGGGGGGCTTCGCGGTCGACGTCATCGGCAGCGCTCGCTAGCACCCCCACCCGCGTCCGCGTGCTCTGCAGCCCCTCCGTCGTTCAAGGCCCTGCCGCTCGTGCCCCGGCGTCTCAGTGGTTCTCCCACCCGCGCGCGAGTTCCACCACCGCCACCACCGCGGCCTCGGTGTCGGCGGGCGAGCCGCCCGCGCGGCCGGCGACGAGCCCCGCGACGAAGGCGCTCAACGGCGCCGCGGGCCGGGCCACACCGTTCGCGACGTCGCGCGCGAGGTCGAGGATCAGCGAGATGGGGATGTCGCCCTCGCCCAGATCGAAACGTTCGGCGAGCGCCGCGCTCCAGTCGTTGAGCGCCTCGGGCGGCAGGGTGCGGGATTCGGTCATGGCTGCTCCTCCTCGGGCTGCTCGAAGATCGTCCCACGTGTCGACGTCGCGCGTCAGAGCCGGGTCATCCCGCGCCGCCGTGCACAACCGCGGGCCGCGCCCCGACCCGCCGCTTCGAAGCACCTCGTCCCCGGCGTGTCTCCCCATCGCCCCGCCGTTGTGCACGGCGGCCGCGAGCGTCACCGGGCTCGGGCAGCCCGCAGATCGTCCCACGTGTCGACGTCGCGCGTCAGGGCCGGGTCGACCGACACCGGGGTCACCGTCATCCCCCCGAGCAGGGCACGCATCGACGCATCGCGTCCGCGGTCGGGAAGGGGGGATGCCGCTGCGCGCAGCGCCGCCGTCCGGTACCGGCCGATCAGCCACTGGCGTCGGCCGTCGTCGAGGCAGACGCCGTCGACGCCCGACGGGAGCGCATCGGGCAGCAGCGCCACCGCCTGCCCCACGGTCGGCAGGTCGCAGGCGACGACGTAGACCTCATCGGCATCCACCGACGACAGGGCAGCGATAATCCCCGCCACCGGGCCGCCGAACGGGGGCTCCTCGCGCACCCACTCGACGTCGAGGCCGGGGGCGAGCTCGGGCGCGGCGACCACGATGCGCTCCACGCCCGCCGCACGGACGGCGGTGATCGCCGCGGCGAGGAGCGTTGCGCCGTTCACCTCGAACAGGGGCTTCACCGCGCCGCCGACCCGCGATCCGCGCCCCCCGGCCAGCAGGATGGCGTCGGCCCTCACCACAGCATCACGCTCACGAGATCGCCCGCGACGAGATCGGTCTCGCCCGGGGGGACGACCGCCAGGCCGTCGGCATCGCCGAGGCCGCGGGTGCCGCGCTCGACCGGGCGGGCGAGCCAGCGCGACGGGTCACGGCGGTCGAGGGCGACCGGCACGTACTGCACCCGCTCGGGACGCGCACGCCACCCCGCGGCGAGCGCCACGCGCACGGCGGCGCGGCCGAGGTCGACATCGCCCTCGAGTGCACGCAGCGCGGGCCGCACGAACAGCTCGAACGACACCGCCGCGCTGACCGGGTTGCCGGGCAGGCCGAACAGCAGGGTTCCCGCGGGCGTGCGCCCGAAGCCCTGTGGCTTGCCGGGCTGCATGCGCACGCGATCGAAGCGCATGAGGTCGCCGAGGGTGTTCTTCACGACCTCGTACGCCCCGGCGCTCACCCCGCCCGAGAACACGACGACGTCGGCCCCGGCCGCCTCCGCCGCGGCGATCGCGCGGCGGGGTCCGTCGCCCTCGTCGCCCACGCTCGTGCGCAGCACGACCTCGGCACCCGCCTCCTCAGCGAGCCCGGCGAGCAGCACGCTGTTCGACTCGGGGATCCGACCGCGCGCCAGCGGCGCGCCCGGGGCGACGAGCTCCGAGCCGGTCGACACGACCGCGACGCGAGCGGCGCGCGACACGGTGACCGTGCCGACTCCGGATGCCGCGATGGCACCCGCCCGCGCCGCGGTGACCCGCAGCCCGTCGGCGACGACGAGGTCGCCCGCGCGCACGTCCGAGCCGCGGCGGCGGACGTGGGCACCGGGTCCTCGCGGCGGCACGACGATCGTGACCGACTCGACGCCGCCGGCGAGTCCGTGCGCGGTGTCCTCGAACGGAACGACGGCGAGGGCATCGGTGGGCACGGGCGCCCCCGTCATGATGCGGGCCGCGTCGCCGGCATCCATCCGCGGGTCGAGGTCGGTCCCCGCGGGAAGATCGGCGACCACGCGCAGGGTCGCGGGCGCGAGATCGCGCACGGCGAAGCCGTCCATCGCCGAGCAGTCGAAGGCCGGCACGTCGACGGCTGCCCGCGCCGGATGCCGCAGCACCCGGCCACGGGCCGCCGCCACGTCGCGGGACTCGGGGTCGAGGGGCTCGACCGCGTCGAGGACGGCGGCGAGGTGGTCGGCGACGTCGATCACGCGGGGGTCCGTGCGGAGGGGACGGGCATGGTTCCAGCGTAGGCGCGGGGGTGTGCGGGCGGGCGGGGGCGGGCGGGGGCTGCACGAGCGGGCTGGTCAGGCGGGCTGGGCGGGCGGGCGCTGCGCGGGTGGCCGGAGCGGGGCGGGCGGGCTAGGCGGCGCCGAGGCCTCGGTGCGGGGCCGGCGCGCGGGCGGCGGAGAGCGGGGCCAGCGGAGGATCTGGGACGAGCGGAGGACGCGAGAGCGGTCCCTCGCCCTCCGCCGGTCCCACCCCCTCCGCTCATCACTCCCGCCCCAGCCCCTCCGCTCGTCACGCCCGTCCCACCCCCTCCGCTCGTCACCTCGCCGCAACCCCCGGAGCCCCGGACGCGCCCGGTCTACCGTGAAGACATGGACGACCTGACCTACGACGAGGTCGGCGCGACGGCCGGCGAGATGCCCCCGGGGTACCACCACGTCCGCGCCCACCGCGTGATCGGGCACGGCCGCGGCGATTTCGAGCGCGCGGCCGACGCCCTGCTCGCGGGCGAGGCCCAGCGGCGCGCCGGCGCCCGGGTCGAGCTGTCCGAGACGCCGATGCGCGAGGGCACGCGCGTCACGATGCGGCTGGGTCTCGGCATCCTGGCGTTCCGCATCCCCTGCCTCGTCGTCTGGGCCGAGCGCACCGACACCTCGGCCGGCTTCGCCTACGGCACGCGTGCGGGCCACCCCGAACGCGGCGAGGAACGTTTCACGCTGACGCTGCGCCCATCGGGCGAGGTGGCGTTCGACATCGCGGCCTTCTCGGCACCGGGCCGCTGGTTCACGCGCGTGGGCGCACCGCTCGGCCGTGCCGTACAGGCGTGGATGACGCGGCGATATCTGCGGGCACTCGACGCGCGCTGACCCGGGGTGCCCCGTGTCGGATGAACTCGGGCCTTCGTCGACGCGGCGGCAGGCCGAGCGTCGCGCTCGCCCCGCGGCGCTCCGCAGCGCGGCGTCGGGGCGCCGCGGCGTGCATAACTCCTGAGTTCTGGCGGCACCCGACCGCCGCGGGGGCGGAAATCCGCGTGTCGGCCTCAGCGCACCGCCCGATCCTCAGGAGTTGCGCACGGGCGGTCGGCGACGGCTCGGGCACCGAGATCGCCGACGGCGACGCGAAGGGCGCCCCGGCCGAAGCCGGAGCGCCCTTTCGTCGTGCCTGGGGTCAGGAGCGGGGACGGTCGTCTTCCACGACCGACTGCACGCTGTCCGTCGCCGGCGTCTCGTCGTCGGTGCGTACCTCGTCGGCAGCGATCGCGAGGTCGACCGCGGCGTCTTCGAGGGCCTCGGCGACCACGTCGCGCACGTCTCCGCGGTCGTCGGCGGGCGTGCTCGTGACGGGGCTCTCGGGCTCGAGGCCCTCCGTGACGCGGTCCGCCGCAGCGATGTCCGCGTCCGCATCGGCGGAGGCCACCCGCTCGCGTGCCGCCTGCACCGTCTGCTCGACAGCGGCTGCGGCACCGGCGGCGACGTCCTTCGACCTGGCCACCGCGACGTCGACGGTCTCCGACGCGCTGGCGGCGAGGTCCCTCGACTTCGTTACCGCGTCATCGACGGCGGCCGAGGCGCCGGCCGCGACGTCCTTCGACTTCGCCTTCATGTCGTCGACCGCCTCCGACGCGCGGGCGGCGACGGCATCCGTGCGCTCCTTCACGTCGCCGGCGACGTCGCGGGCGCGGGCCGACACGGCATCCGCCTTCTGCTCCGCCTCGTCGACGACGTCACGGTCGAACGGGCCGAAGACGCCCGTCACGACCACGTCGACGTCGATCCGACCGCGACCGAGGGGCTCGAGCGCATCGCGGACGGCCGTCCGCACGGCATCCGACACCTCGTGCAGCTTGTGCGGGTAGTCCACGACGAGCGAGATGGTGGCGGTGACGGAGTCGGCGCGATCGGTGTCGATCTTCACACCGGGCGCGGTGCTCGCGAGTCCCACGCGCTCCCGAACGGCATCCGACGCACGCCCCAGCAGGCTGCCGAGGGAGTGGACGCCCGAGACGGATCCGGCGGCGGTCGCGGCGAGCGCGGCCGCGGCGTCCAGGGCCGGGGGGTCGATGGCGGGGTCGATGGTTGTCATGACGTCTCCTCGTGGGGTGTCAATGCACGCGGGTGTTGTCGTGCGCGAGCTTCGCGCGCAGACCCGAGTGGATCGAGATGTAGGCGCGCAGGTTCTGACCCGTCAGGGCGGCGAGGTTCGACACGAGGGTGTCGACGTGCTCGGCCACCTGGCGGGGAGAGGTGTTCTGTCGCGGGGTCACCGCGACGTGCAGCACCGACTCCTTGTTGATCTCGCCGGCGGTGATGCGGGCCGAGAGGATCTCGTCGCGCTCGGCCAGGGCGTTCTTCAGCGCTTCGGAGGCGAAGTTGTCGGTGACCGTGATGCGGCCCTCGTCGCTCGCGCTGCCGGTGGACTGCAGGGGTGCCTGACGACGACCGCGCACGGCGGACGAGGCGATGACGATGAGGATGACGGCCAGCACCACGAAGGCGGCGACCGCTCCCCAGCCGGCGGACTCGCGACCGAGGCCCACGAGCCAGCCCTGGAAGCCGCCCATGACCGAGGTCCAGGTGTCGGCTCCGCCGGGGGCGAGCCCGACGAGCAGAGCGAGGGCACCGGCGGCCAGCAGCACGACGGCGACCAGGAAGAGCAGGAAGCGGTTCAGACCGCGACGCGTCGCATTCATCGGGACTCCTTGGTGTCGGGACGCTGCACGCGCAGGTGGGTGCGCACGGCGGGCGAGAGCTTGTACGAGGTGACCTCTTCTTCGACGAGGCGGCGCAGCTCGGCTTCGTCGACGGGGATGCCGACCGGGGGCCGCACGGTCACGTCGACCGAGCGGTGGGCCACGCCCACGACGATGTCGTCACGGGCGATGCCCGACTCGTTGCTCAGGTGCTGGGCGACGGCAGAGGCCACGACGCCGTTGTCGACGACGACGGCACGCTCACCCCACGCCATCTCGTGACGCGACAGGCGTCCGGGCTTGAGCGCGAGGACGAGAACGAGCACACCCACGAGGGCGAGCACGATGCCGCCGACGATGAACGCGACGGGAAGCAGGGCGGTGGGGGCCGCGACGACGGCGTTCAGCGCTTCGCCGGGCGCGACGAGCAGAGCGGGCTGCCCGACCAGGTTGAGGACGATCTCGACCGCGGCGTAGGCCAGGACGAGAAGGAGCAGCACGGCCACCACGATCATGGCCACGGTGCGCGGCGAGTGGGTCTCGCGGCGCACGACGGTGCGGAGCACGGCGTCGGTCATCACAGCACTCGCTTTCGCTGGGGGGCGGAGGCGCCCGAGATGGTCAGGTCGACGCGCGAGACCTCGCGGCCGAACAGGCGGGTCAGACGCGACCGCAGCTCACTCTGGGCGACGCGGGCGGCTTCCAGCACGGGGGTGGCGGCGCGCACGGCCTCGGTGTCGTCGAGGCGCGGCACGGGGAAGGCCGAGGTCACGCGGACCACGGCCGTGTCGCGGGACGAGACGATCTCGACGCGGACGTTCTTGGCATCCACGCCGATGATGTCGGCGGCGGCCCGCTCCGCGGTCTTCTGCAGCACGCGGTCCGAGATGGCGACGCGGCCCGCGGGGAGGCCGGGGCCGGCAACCGAGCTGCGGTTGCCGACCCCGGGAGAAGCGGTGACGGTGGTCACGATGTGCTCCGACCCTTGAAGGCGTTGACGATGTTGCCGAAGTCGATCTCACCCGCCGTGATGCGGGCGACGACGATTCCGATCGCCATGAACAGGGCGACGAGGATGAATCCCCAGAAGCCGAAGATCAGGGCGCTGAGGGCCAGGACGAGCCCGACCAGGGCGCCCTTCGTCGTGGCGCTCACTGGACGCGCTTTTCGTTGCTGTCGTCGTCGTTGTTGTCGTCGCCCGGGATGTGGACGTCGTTCACGTCGACGTTGACCTCGACGACCTCGAGGCCGACGAGACGGTTGATGGCACCGGCGACGCGGCCGCGGACCTGGTCGGCGACTTCCTGGATGGGGGCGCCATACTCGACGACGATGGTGATGTCGGCGGCGGCCTGGGTCTCGCCGACCTCGACCTTGACGCCCTGCGTCAGGTCGGTGGCGTTGATCGCGTCACGGATGGCACCCAGCGCGCGGGCTCCGCCGCCGCCGAGCGCGTACACACCGGCGACCTCGCGGGCAGCGATCCCGGCGACCTTGGCGACGACGCCCTCGGCGATCGTGGTCTTGCCCTCGGTGTGGGCGTCCTGTCCGCGGGCGCTCAGCGGGCGGTTCACGCGCGACGCCGTCTGGGGGACGTTCTGCGCGGCGGGGGTGGTGGGGGCGTTCTCAGCCATGTCCGTGCCTTTCAACAGTCGTGACCCGGTCGTTCCGGGGTGGGCGCTTTGGCCTACATGGATAAGACGTACCGGGTGCAGGAATCGTCACGTCGGGATTGAAAAAAACTCCGAGATCTGTATTCGCATGAATGCGAACGGACGCCTTCCGTGTGATTCCGCGGGTGGATGCGCTCCCACGACGCGCCCCGCGTCGGCGGCCCCGGACGCCCGACGAAGCGGATCCCCGTAGTCCCCGCCCCCGGATCCCCCCTCCCCGCCCCTCCCGATCCGGTCGGCGCCGCCGGGCGTACGCTCGATCCATGAACCCCCTCCGTGCGTTCCTCCGGTCCTGACGTGGGCCGCCTCACCGCCTCCCGCCGCGTCACCCGCCTCACCCTCGACGGGGTCCGTCGCGAGCGACCGGATGCCATCGCCGTCGAGGAGCCGCTCGAGATCCGCGTCGCCGGGTCGCCGTTGGCCGTCACGATGCGCACCCCGGGTCATGACGTCGAACTGGCCGCCGGTTTTCTCGTGTCGGAGGGCGTGATCAGCCGCGGCGACGAGTTCGCCCGGGCGATCCACTGCGGCGGCCCCGGCACCGGCGGCGCCGACGGCAACACGTACAACGTGCTCGATCTCACGCTCGCACCGGGCGTCGCCCTCCCCTCGCCCGACATCGCCCGCTCGTTCTATACGACGAGCTCGTGCGGCGTCTGCGGCACGGCCTCCATCGAGGCGGTCGAGAAGGTGTCGTCCTACGACGTCTCATCCGACGGCATCCGGGTGTCGGCGCACGATGTCGCGGCCTTCCCCGACCGCCTGCGCGAGCAGCAGAAGACGTTCGACAAGACCGGCGGGCTGCACGGCGCCGCCCTCTTCGACGTCGCGAGCGGCGCGATGCTCGTGGCCCGCGAAGACGTCGGTCGGCACAACGCCGTCGACAAGGTCGTCGGGTGGGCGCTGCTGAAAGACCGCCTGCCGCTGCGGGGGACGGTGCTGCAGGTCTCGGGCCGCGTGAGCTTCGAGCTGGTGCAGAAGGCCGTGATGGCCGGCATCCCGGTCCTGTCGGCGGTGTCGGCGCCCTCCTCTCTCGCCGTCGAGCTGGCCGAGCGCGCGGGGCTCACGCTGGCCGCGTTCGTTCGCGGTGGCAGCATGAACCTGTACACGCGGGCGGATCGCATCCAGGCGCCGTCCACAACCCCCGCGACGGACGAGGTCACGAGCGTACGCTGACGAACGCGCACGGGGGTGGGAGTGGATGCCACCGCCCCGGCGATGAAGACTTCGGAGGGTGAACATGGGTGAGTCGTTCGGATTGATGGCCGAGAAGCCGCGACAGGGCGGGCTCGGGCCGGCGGTCACGACCGAGTGGTCGAGCACCGGCGAGTACGGGCACCCGGCCGCCGGCTGGGGGGCCGCCCTCTCTGTGGGCAAAGTGCTGCTCGAGCAACGCCAGCCCGTCGCGGGGACGCGCGCGATGTTCACGATGAACCACCCCAAGAGCGGGTTCGACTGCCCCGGCTGCGCGTGGCCCGACGACAAGGGCGTCGCCCTCGACATCTGCGAGAACGGCATCAAGCACGTCACGTGGGAGATGACGCACAAGCGCGTCGGCAAGGAGTTCTTCGCCGAGCACTCCGTGACGGAGCTGTCGCAGTGGACGGACTTCGACCTCGAAGACGCCGGTCGCCTCGTCGGCCCCCTGGCCTACGACGCGGCATCCGATCACTACGTGCCGATCTCGTGGAACGACGCCTTCCGCATGATCGCGCAGCACCTCACCGCGCTCGACTCGCCCGACCAGGCGGCGTTCTACACCTCGGGGCGCCTGAGCAACGAGGCGTCGTTCCTGTACCAGCTGTTCGCGCGCGAGCTCGGCACGAACAACCTCCCCGACTGCTCCAACATGTGCCACGAGGGCTCGGGCCGCGGCCTCACGGCCTCGCTCGCCACCCCGAAGGGCACCGCCGACCTCGAAGACTGGGAGAGCTGCGACGCCCTCTTCGTGCTCGGCGTCAACGCCGCCTCGAACGCTCCGCGCATGCTCACGAGCCTCGCCGAGGCCGTCGACCGCGGCGCCCAGGTCGTGCACGTGAACCCGCTGCGCGAAGCGGCGGCGACCCGCACGATCGTGCCCCACGAGATCGTCGACATGGCGACGTTCCAGTCCACCCCCACCAGCACGATGAACCTGCAGGTGCGCCCCGGCGGCGACCTCGCCCTCATCCGCGGCATGGCCAAGGTCGTGTTCGAGGCGTCCGAGACCGACCCCACCGCGCTCGACCAGGCCTTCCTCGACGAGTACACGACGGGCCTCGACGCCTACCGCGCCCTGGTCGAGGCGACCGGCTGGGACGAGCTCGTCGAGCAGGCCGGTCTCACCGAGGCCGAGATCCGAGGAGCCGCCGACGTCTACCTGAGCGCGGAGCGCACGGTCATCAGCTGGTGCCTGGGCGTCAGCCAGCACCAGCACGGCGTCGACACGGTGCGCGAGATCGTCAACCTGCTGCTGCTGCGCGGCAACGTCGGCCGCATCGGCACCGGCCCCTCGCCCGTGCGCGGTCACAGCAACGTGCAGGGCAACCGCACCTGCGGCATCAATCACAAGCCCACCGAGAAATGGCTCGCCAAGCTCGACGAGGTCTGCGGCATCGTCTCGCCCCGCGAGCCCGGCCTCGACACCGTGCACACGGTCGCGGGCCTGCACCGCGGCGACGTCAAGGTGTTCGTCGGTATGGGCGGCAACTTCGTGCGGGCCGCCCCCGACACCGCCCTCACCGCCGAGGGGATGAGCCGGTGCGAGCTGACGGTGCACGTGAGCACCAAGCTCAACCGCAGCCACCTGACCCACGGCAAGGACGCGCTGATCCTCCCCTGCCTCGGCCGCACCGAACGCGACGTGCAAGAGGCGGGCCCCCAGTCGATCTCGACCGAGGATGCCATGAGCTCGGTCATGCTGTCGCTCGGCTCCCGCCGCCCGGCATCGTCGCACCTGCTCAGCGAGCCCGAGATCATCGCGCGCATGGCCCGCGCGACCATGCCCGAGTCGGCGACGCCGTGGGAGTGGTACGTCGGCGACTACGACCGCATCCGCGACACCATGGCGAAGGTCCTGCCGGGCTTCGAGGGCTTCAACGAGCTCGTCCGCCAGCAGTACGGCTTCCGCATTCCGCAGCCCGCTCGCGAGCGCGACTTCCAGACCCCGTCGGGCAAGGCGGAGTTCTCGGATGCCGAGCTGCCCGACGTCATCCCCGAAGAGGCCGACGTGCTGGTGCTGCAGACCATGCGCTCGCACGATCAGTGGAACACCACGATCTACTCGGCCGACGACCGGTACCGCGGCGTCCGCAACATCCGCGAGCTGGTGTTCATGCACCGTCGCGACATGAAGGAGCGCGGCATCGCCGAGGGCGACCTGGTCGACATCGTCGCCACCTCGCGCGACGGGTCGGTCCGCAGCGTCACGGCGTTCCGAGCGCTCGAGTACGACACCCCGCGCGGCAGCGCCGCCGGCTACTTCCCCGAGCTGAACGTGCTGCTCGGTCCCGACGACTACAGCCGCCAGAGCGACCAGCCGCTGATGAAGGACATCCGGGTGCGGATCGCGAAAACCGCGTCCTGACCGCCGGGCCCGCCGGGTACGACGGCGGGCCCCCTCCCCGACACCCGGGTCGGTGCCGCGTTCCGCCCGCCATCCGCTCCAGGGCGGTCAGCGATCGAGCCGCGACAGGGCCTCCGCGGTCGCCGCGCGGAGGGCGACGACCGGGTCGCGCCAGGCCAGGTCCGCCCCCACGATCCGGGTCATCGAGAAGACGTGGGGGCCGTCGACTCCCGGGGCCACGTTCCCGGCGATCAGGGCCGAAGGCACGCCGTGCCCTGCGGCGAGCGCGAGCACGTGACCCGGCCCCTTGCCCTCGAGGGTGGTCGCGTCGAACGCGCCCTCCCCCGTCAGCACGAGGTCGGCTCCGGCGATCGCCGCGTCGAGCCCCCGCGCGGCGGCGACGAAGGCGGCGCCGTCGACGAGCTCCGCCCCGGCGGCGAACAGTGCGCCCGACAGACCCCCGGCCGCGCCCGTCCGCGCCACCCCGTCGAGCGAGCGACCGAACCGTGCGGTCCACTCCGCGGCATCCGTCGCGAGTCGAGCCGTAAGGCGCTCGACCATCGCCGGGTCGGCCCCCTTCTGCGGGCCGAACACGCGCGCGGCATCGCCGAACGCGGCGGTGACGTCGGTCAGCACGATGACTCCGGGCGGGAAGGGGACGCGAGCGCCCAGCGCGTCGAGCGCCCCGCGCCCGCCGTCGGTCATCGCCGATCCGCCCATTCCCACGACGATCCGCGTCGCCCCGGCGTCGAGGGCGAGAGCCAGCAACTCGCCGACGCCGCGGCTCGTCGCGCCCCACGGGTCGTTGCCCTGCGCCCCCCCGGCGAGGACGAGCCCGGATGCCGCGGCCGACTCGATCACGGCACTGTCACCGTCGAGACGCCAGGCGGCGGCGACCGGAAGACCGAGCGGCCCCGTGACGGTGTCGCGACGGGTCGGCCCGCCGAGGGCGTCGAGCGTGCCGTCACCGCCGTCCGCCATGGGGAGGACGACGATCTCGGCCTCGGCCCACCGCTCGCGGACCGCCGAGGCCATGGCATCCGCCGCCTCCTGGGCGGTGAGCGTGCCCTTGAACTTGTCGGGGGCGATCACGACGCGCATGGGCACCTTCGGTCGGGGCGGGTGTCTGCACCCTACCGCCGGGCATCGCGCGGCCGGGCGGCCGCCGCACGCCCTCAGCGATCCGCGCACCCTCAGCCCGGATGCCACGAGCCCCCGCCCGCACGAAACCTCAGCGATTCGCGCACCCTCGGCCGATCGAGCCCGAATCGAACCGACGTTGTGAGAATCACCGACCTTGCGCCCGAACGCCCCGAGCGGGCCGCCCGCCGACGGCCCCGGCGATGTCCGACCACCCAACTAGACTGACTCCGTCCGGCCCCTGCGATTTCTGGAGCTCAGCCGCGTGACCACTTCACCCGAATCCGCCGCCCGTACGGCACTCGCCGACACCGTCGAGAACGCCATCTCGACGCCCGAGAAAGAGCAGCCCTACGGTGCCCTCGGTCTCAAGAGCGACGAGTACGCCCGAATCCGCGAGATCCTGGGCCGCCGCCCCACCAGCGGTGAGCTGGCGATGTACTCGGTCATGTGGAGCGAGCACTGCTCCTACAAGTCCAGCAAGATCTACCTGCGCCAGTTCGGCCAGAAGGTCAGCGACGAGATGAAGACCCGCCTCATGGTGGGCATGGGCCAGAACGCTGGCGTCGTCGACGTCGGCGACGGCTGGGCGGTCACCTTCAAGGTCGAGTCGCACAACCACCCCAGCTACATCGAGCCGTTCCAGGGCGCGGCCACCGGCGTCGGCGGCATCGTGCGCGACATCATCTCGATGGGCGCGCGCCCCGTCGCGATCATGGATCAGCTGCGCTTCGGCGCCATCGACCACCCCGACACCCCGCGCGTGGTGCACGGCGTCACCAGCGGCATCTCGTTCTACGGAAACTGCCTGGGCCTGCCGAACATCGGCGGCGAGACCGTCTTCGACGCCGTCTACCAGGGCAACCCGCTGGTCAACGCCCTCGCGGTGGGCGTCATGCGCCACGAAGACATCAAGCTCGCCAACGCGACCGGGGTGGGCAACAAGGTCGTGCTGTTCGGCGCCCGCACGGGCGGCGACGGTATCGGCGGCGCCAGCATCCTGGCATCCGACACCTTCGCCGACGGCGGCCCCACCAAGCGCCCCGCGGTGCAGGTGGGCGACCCGTTCGCCGAGAAGGTGCTCATCGAGTGCTGCCTCGAGCTGTACAAAGACGACCTCGTCGAGGCCATCCAAGACCTCGGGGCCGCCGGCATCTCGTGCGCCACGAGCGAGCTCGCCGCCAACGGCGACAGCGGCATGAAGGTCGAGCTCTCCAAGGTGCTGCTGCGCGACCCCTCGCTCACGCCCGAAGAGATCCTCATGTCGGAGTCGCAGGAGCGCATGATGGCGATCGTCGCGCCCGAGAAGCTCGACGCGTTCCTCGCCGTCGTCGGCAAGTGGGACGTCGAGACCAGCGTGCTCGGCGAGGTCACCGGAGACGGTCGCCTCGTCATCGACTGGTACGGCGAGCGCATCGTCGACGTCGACCCCTCGACCGTCGCGGTCGACGGCCCCGTGTACGAGCGTCCCGTCGCGTACCCCACGTGGATCGACGCGCTGAACGACGACACGGCGACGACCCTCGCGCGGGCGACGGATGCCGAGACCCTCCGCCAGCAGTTCACCACCCTGGTCGCGAGCCCCAACCTCGCCGACACCTCGTGGATCACGAACCAGTACGACTACTACGTGCTCGGCAACACGGCCCTGAGCTTCCCCGACGACGCCGGCATGATCCGCGTCGACGAAGAGACCGGCCTCGGCTTCGCGATCGCGACCGACTGCAACGGCCGCTACAACCAGCTCGACCCGTACGAGGGCGCCAAGCTCGCCCTCGCCGAGGCCTATCGCAACGTCGCGGTCACGGGCGCCGTGCCCACCGCCGTCACCGACTGCCTCAACTTCGGCAGCCCCGAGAACCCCGAGGTCATGTGGCAGTTCAGCCGGGCCGTCGAGGGTCTGAGCGACGGATGCCTCGAGCTCGGCATCCCGGTCACGGGCGGCAACGTATCGTTCTACAACCAGACCGGTGACCAGCCGATCCACCCGACCCCCGTCGTGGGCGTCCTGGGCATCATCGACGACGTCGCGGCTCGCATTCCCAGCGGCTGGCAGGATGCCGGTGAGAACCTCTACCTGCTCGGCACCACCGCCGACGAGCTCGACGGTTCGCAGTGGGCCGGCACGATCCACGACCACCTCGGCGGCCGCCCGCCCCGGGTCGACCTGGCGCAGGAGCGCAAGCTCGCCGAGCTGCTCAAGGCCGCCGGTTCGCAGTCGCTCGTGTCGAGCGCGCACGACCTGTCGTCGGGCGGGCTCGCGCAGACCCTCGCCGAGGGCGTCATGCGCTTCGGCGTGGGTGCGCGCGTCTGGCTCACCGAGCTCATGGAGCGCGACGGCGTCGATGCCACGGCGGCCCTGTTCAGCGAGTCGACCGGCCGCGTCCTGGTCAGCGTCCCCCGCGAAGAAGACGTCAAGTTCCGAGGCCTGTGCAACGGCCGCGGCTACCCGGTGCTGCGCATCGGTGTGACCGACGTCGAGCCCGGCACGGTGGCATCCCTCGAGATCCAGGACGTCTTCACCGTCACGGTTCCGGAGCTGCGCCGCCTGTCGAACGAGACCCTGCCCGCCGTCTTCGGTCCCACCGTCGCGGAGCCCGTGGCCTGAGGGTTCGGGCCCTCGGCCCCGACACCCCGCCCGCCCAGAGGAGAAGTGCGATGAGCGACGACGACGACATGACGGTGTTCAGCGACAAGCGCCAGCGGCGGGTGAAGCTCACCGCGTGGGTCGTGATCGGTGCGCTCATCCTCACCGGTGGCGGCGCGACCGTGCTGACGTTGATTCTGGGCTGACTCGCGTCCCACGCGAGGGGCGTTCCCCGTCGCCGAGGGTGCGTCCCGGCGGAGCGCCCCCTCTCGCGTCGAACCGACTCGGGCGTCGGGGGTGCTTCCCCTGCGCGTTCCGGCCGAATGCCCGGCGTGATGTCAGACACCGCCCGTAGCATGGGGGTGTGGAACCGCTGGTGATCTTTCTCACCGAGTGGTGGTGGATCGGCCCCGCAGCGGCCGGTGCCGGCACACTCGGGTGGGTCGGCGTGCGCCGCACACGGCAACGCGCGCTCCCCGCGGGAACCACGACCACCGGCGACCGAGCGGCCCGGGCCTGGGCTTCTCGTCCGCTGAGCAAGAACGCCGCCCGTCGTCTCGAGCTCGACGCCGCGCAGCTCGATCTGCAGAGCGCCCGGCACGCCGTCATGCGCGGACGCGCCGAGGTGAAGGTCGCCGACGCCGAGGTGGTGCGCGCTCAGGCCGAGCGCGCGGCGTCCCGCGTTCCGGCCGACGTGGTCGCCGCCGCCCGCGGTCGACTCGTCGACGCCCAACGCGACCTGCGCGCCGCGACCGCCGAGGTGCGGGCCAGCCGCGCCGGAGTGAAAGCGGCGAAGGCCATGCTCCCGGCGATCCGCTCCGGTGGCGCGCCCCTTCCGGTCGCGCGCCTGCTGGCCGAGCACGACGCCATCCTCGCCCGCTGGATGTCGTACGAGACCGACCCCGCGCTGGCGATCGACTACCCCGCCATGACCGACTCGCGCTCCCCCCTGCTCGCCGACTTCCTGCGCGCGCACGAACGCGCGCAGTGGCTGCGTCCGGCCTCGACCACGACGCGTCTCGAGCCCGCCGAGTTCCTCGCGTACCGCGATGCCGTGCGTCACGTCTCGCACGCGTTCGACCGCGCGGAGCGCGCCGCGCGGCGCGGCGGCGAGCAGCCCAGCGTCGAGGGCACCGACGCGTGGGGTCGCGTGGCCTCCGATCTCGCCGAGACGGCTCAGCGCGCGCTGGCCCGTTCGATGGAGTCGATGGGCCGTGCAGCGGCCCGCAACTGGAGCGAACGGGGCGCGAAGCGCGCGCAGAAGAAGGGCCCCGACGCCGCTCCCCCGACGCCGAACGAGCGCCCCGTGTGGCCGCCGCCCGCGCGCGAGAAGCCGCGACCGCCGGCATCCTGAGCCGCCGTCGGGCGAGCGGCGTAGCATGGCGCCGTGCAGGAGTTCTGGAATTTCGCCGGCCAGTACTGGTGGTTGGTCTTCCCCGTCTTCGGAATGACCATGGGGGCGGTCAACGCGCGCGTGAAGCACCGCGAGGTCGCCGCCCGTCGGCGCCACCGCGAGCAGATCGAGCTGATCCGCGCGCAGGGCGGGGCCGTTCCGGCGTCGATCTCCGCTCCGACCGTGGGCGCCCCGGTCGCCGACGCCCAGCAGCGCGCCGTGGACGCGCACGACGCCGTCACCCACCGCTGGCTCGAGTACGAGCTCGACGCGTCGAAGCTCATCACCTACCCGGCGATGAGCGACGGCCGCCAGCCGCTCACGGCGGCGTTCCTGCGCGCGAAGAAGGTCGCCGACAATCTGCGCCCCCGCACCGATGAGGTGTTGTCGCCCGATCGGCTCAAGGAGTACCGCGAGGCCGTCACCGACTACGAAGTGGCCTTCGAGGTCGCCGAGCGCGATGCCCGACGGGTCAAAGACGCCGCGTTCACCGCCGACGAGCGCAAGCGCCTCGACACCGCGAAGCAGCTGCTCAGTGTCGCCACCGACCAGGCCGCCACCCCCAACGAGCGGCAGGTCGCCTACCGCCGCGTGCGCGAGGAGTTGAACGGTCTGATCTGGCTGTCCGACGAGGCCGTCGACGTGCTCGAGAAGAAGGTCGCGCTCGAACTGCCCCGCGGCAGCGGCGACACACCCCGCACTCCGCTCATCCCGCCCGAGCCCGCGGTCTGACGCGACGGCTCCCGCGCGGAGTCGTCAGCTCTTGCGGCGGATCCGCACCGGCCCCCGCGCCGTCGTCACGTCGACGACGCGACCCTTCTGCGTCACCTCGACCTCGCCCAGCCCGACGAGTTCGTGCGCGGCGTCGCGTGCCGGCTGCATGAGATCTCGCCAGTCGTCGCCGCCGATGGCACGGGCCGCCTCCGATGGGCAGATCGTCTTGTCGGCGTCGCGCGCGGCGAGCAGCTCGCGAATGGATGCCACGAGCCGAGGATCCGCACCAGATGCCGGGGTCATCTGTCCAGTGTCCCTCCGCGCCGCGGTGTCGGGGTCAGAATGAGCCGGTGATCACCGAGCGCCATGCCCCCGATCTGCCCGGACGCGCCGTCATCGAACAGCGGTGGAACCGCGCCGTCTTCGTACACTGGCGGGTGGACCCGGCCGACGTCGCGCCGCTGCTTCCGGCCGGCACCCGTCCCGACGTGCACGACGGCTCCGCGTGGGTGGGGCTCGTGCCCTTCGTGCTCAGCGAGTTCCGCTTCCTGCCCCTGCCGCCCGTGCCCTTCGTCGGCACGTTCACCGAGATCAACGTGCGCACCTACGCGATCGACGACGAGGGCCGCCGCGGCGTCGTGTTCCGCACGCTCGAGGCCGAGCATCTGGCCCCCGTCCTCGGGGCCCGCGCGCTGTTCGGCCTGCCCTACCGGTGGGCTCGGGCCGGAGTCCGCACCGACGGCGCGCGCATCGAGTACCGCTCGCGGCGTCACGGGGGGCGGCATCCGGGAACCCACGTGCGTGCCACCCTCGGCACCGACACGGTGGACACCCCCCTCTCGCGGTTCCTGACCGCGCGATGGGGCTTCCACGAGCGTCACCTGGGCCGCACGATCTGGGCCGCGAACAGCCACGAACCGTGGCCCCTGGTCGAGGCGCAGCTCGACGTGCTCGACGACGACCTCGTCGCCGACGCCGGCTTCCCCCAGCTCGCCGGCCGCACGCCCGACTCGGTGCTGGCGATGCCCGCGGGCCACCCCGGCTTCATCACGCGCTTCACGACGGCGCACGCGATCGCCTGAGTCGGGCGGAGGATGCGGTCCGTCTCGCCGAGAAGAGCTGCCGGTGCGCCGAAGACGCCACTCACCCGAAGGCGGTGAGATTTCATCTCGTTATGTATGCATGCTCATGTTTACCTTGTGAGTGGGCGTTGACCAACGTCGTTCCACCCCACGGCGCTCGCGCCGAAAGGACAATTCATGAGCACGCAACATCGATCGGCGATTTCAGCCGCGTTCCTTGCCCTCGCCATCGCATTCGCGCCCACCTCCGCGGCACTCGCGGCGAGGGACAGTGCGACGGACCCCGAGTCCACGTTCCACGAGTTCGTCGACGATCTGGCGCTCTCACCGGCGAGTAAGCGCCAGGTCGAGCAGTACTTCGCCGCACTTCCGGAGGAGAAGCAGGAGGCGGGCGCCGCGGACCCATCGACACTATTCACCTATTCCGAGGCCACCTCCACCGTTCGCCAGCTACCTGTTGCCCCCTCGGACAGTGGGCGCCTCACCACCCTGGCCGCAGCGGGTATTCGAACGCTGCAGGTGAGCAACCGACAGGACGTCAAGATCGGGAATGTCACGTTCATCACCTTCAGCCTGAGTTACACATATGAGGCGCGTGGCAGCTCAGTCACACGGAACATCAACTGCACGGGGTCTGCATCAGGAGTGATCAGTGCGAGCTCGTCACCCACATCTTGGATCTCTCAAGGACGTGGGACCTGCGATGTGCGCACCCAAGCCAGCGTTTTCGTGAAGGGCCTGCCCTTCCAGTTCACGAAAGTGCACACGGTCACGACGCAAGCGGGCAATCCTGCTCGGGTCGACGGCCGAATCTACTCGGCATGACGATCCCTGCACACACGCGGGCCAGATCGCGAGCTTCCTCTCTCCACTGGTGGGCTGTCGCGGCAGCCGCCGTCGCACTGGCCGCGCCGCTGCCGGACGAATGGAGGCTCACCGTCCAGATCTTGACCCTCGTCTTCGGAGTAGTGGTGCTGTGCGTGGTCCGGGGTCGAGCGGCTCGATCGATCGCGGCGGCCGTCGTTGTCGTGGTCGGCGCCGTCGTAGGCGTGCACATCGCCGGGCAGGTCCTCGCTCTCGTGTTCGAGCGATCCTTCATCGACGACGCCGTCGTCGTCGGCTGAGAGACGGCCAGCGGGACCGACGCCAAAAGGGTCCCTCCGCGCACGGAGGGACCCTTTTGGCGTAAGAAACGTCAGTCGCGCTGCGTCGGGAACGCGTCGGGGTACTGCTCGAGCCACGCCTGCACGGCCTCGGGCTCCTTGCCCTCGCCGTACTCGTTGACCACGAGGTCTTCGAGCGAGCCGTACTGCTCGTCGTCGAGCTGGATGCCGGCGATGAGCTCGGCGGCATCCGGGTATTTCTCGGCGAAGCCCGAGGTGGCGAGGAAGTGCAGAGCCTCGGGGTCGCCCATCAGACCCTGGGGGTCCTCGAGGTCCTTCACGTCGTAGGCGTCGTTCGCCCAGAAGGGACGCCACAGGGTGACCGCGATGTCCTTCTGCGCCGCGATGGCGTTGTCGAGCTCGGTGAGCATCGCCGCGGTCGACGAGGTGACGAGTTCGAAGTCGCCGTCGAGGCCGTAGCCGGGCAGCATGGTCTCCTGCGTCTGCTTCGTGAGGCCGGCACCCGGCTCGATGCCGTAGATGCGCCCCTCGAAGCGGTCGGCGTTGGCCTGCAGCTGCTCGATCGAGTCGATGTCGACGTAGCTGGGCACCGCGATCGTGAGCTTGGCGTTGTCGTAGTACGCGCCGAGGTCTTCGATCTTGTCGCCGTAGGTGTTCATGTAGTCGGCGTGCGTCAGCTCGGGCCATGCCGACGGGTAGATGTCGACGTCGCCCTGGGCGAGGCCGGCGTAGAGCGGGCCCGCCTCGGTGAGGGTCTGCATCTCGACGGTGTAGCCGAGCTTCTCGAGCTGGTCCTCGAGCAGGTAGGCGGTGCTGAGGCCGTCGGTCCACGACGGCAGGAACCCGAGCGTGATCGTGCCCTTGTCGCCGCCGCCGCCGTCTCCGCCCTCGGCCTGGTTGCCGCTCGCGCAGCCGGCGAGCGCGAGGGCACTGACGGCCCCGAGGGCCAGGGTGGTGGTGAGGTGTCGCTTGTTCATCGCTGTGTTCTCTTCCTTTTCGTATGCGTTTCCGTGTGTGCGCGCGTGTGAGGTGCCGGGACTCACGCGGGGGTGGGGGCGGCAGGGGCGGCAGGGGCGCGACGTCGGCCCAGCGCCGCGAGCAGCGACGAGGCGTTGTCGGACCGGTTGCCGAGGGCGGCGGTGAGGCGGTCGAGGTACACCGCCAGCACGACCACGCTGAGGCCCGCCTCGACGCCCTTGGGCAGGTTGACGGTCGAGATCGACTGCACGACCTCCTTGCCCAGGCCGTCGGCGCCGACGATGCCGGCGACGACCGCCATCGACAGGGCGAGCATGATGACCTGGTTGACGCCCGCCATGATGGTGGGCATCGCGAGCGGCAGTTGGATGCCACGCAGGATCTGTCCGGGCGTCGCGCCGAACGCGTGCCCGGCCTCCACGGTCTCGGAGTCGACCCCGCGGATGCCGAGCTCGGTCAGACGCACGCCCGGGGGCAGCGCGAAGATGACGGTCGAGACGACACCGGGTACCACCCCGATGCTGAAGAACGTGATCGCGGGGATCAGGTAGACGAAGGCGGGCATCGTCTGCATGAAATCGAGGATCGGCTTCATGACGGCGCGCACGGTGGGATTGCGCGCCGACCAGATGCCGAGCGGCACCGAGATCGCCACGGCCACGATCGTCGCCACGAGCACGAGCGCGAGCGTCTGCATCGCCGTGACCCACTGACCCATGCCCAGGATGAGGGCGAAGCCGATCACCGTGCCGAGGGCGAGCTTCCACGAGCGCAGGAGCCACGCCAGCAGTGCCGCGATCACGATCACGACGATGATCGGGGCGGCCAGCAGCACATCGCTGAGGCCCCCGACGAGAAAGCGCACGGTCACGGCGATGACGTCGAAGAGACCCGAGAGGTTGTCGCGGAGCCAGTCCACGCCGGCGTCGACCCACTGGCCGACCGGAATGCGGAAACCATCCATCAGCGCATCCCTCCGGTCTCGGATGCCGGGACCCCGGGGTCGGCTGAGGTCGCGTCGAGCACCGCGTCGATCTCTGCCGACGGGAGCGGGTTCGGAAGCACGGTGATCTCCTCGGTGGCGGTGGGGCCGGGGCCGAGAGCGGCCAACAGGGTGACGCGCGGGATGACGCCGGCCAGGCGTCCTTCGGCGTCGAGCACGGCCAGCGGAAGCGGCGACTCGACCGACGGCACGAAGAGGTTCATGAGCACGTCCTCTTCGCGCACGCTCTGCGGCAGCGGCCGGAGCCTGCCGAGCAGCGAGTTCTCTCCCGCGCGCACGAGCTTGATGGCGTCGCGGTCGGTGATGATCCCGAGCGGCTTGCGGTCGCGGTCGGTGACGTAGGCGGCCGACATGTACGCGTCGCGCATCTGGCGCAGCGCCGTCCGGGGGCCCGCCGACGCGTCGACGCGCGGTCGGGGACGTTCCATGACGTTGCCGGCCGTGAGCACGCGGGCGCGGTCGACGTCCTGCACGAACTGCTCGACGTAGTCGTTGGCCGGGTCGGTGAGGATGTCTTCGGGCGTGCCGATCTGCACGATGCGCCCGTCGCGCATGACCGCGATGCGGTCGCCGAGGAACATGGCCTCGTTGAGGTCGTGGGTGATGAAGACGATCGTCTTCTTCAGCGTCCGCTGCAGTTCGAGCAGCTGCTCCTGCATCTCGCGACGGATCAGGGGATCGAGGGCGCTGAAGGCCTCGTCCATGAGGAGGATGTCGGTGTCGGCGGCGAGAGCGCGGGCGATGCCGACGCGCTGCTGCATACCGCCCGACAGCGCGGAGGGGAGCTTGTCGCCCCACCCCTCGAGTCCGACGAGGGCGAGGATCTCGTCGGCCTTGGCGAGGCGTTCGGCCTTGCCGACGCCGCGGATCTCGAGCGGGTAGGCCACGTTGGCCGCGACCGTCCGGTGCGGCAGGAGCGCGAAGTGCTGGAACACCATCGCGAGACGATCGCGCCGCAGCGACCGGAGTCGCGCGGTGCCGACGCCCGTGAGGGGGTCGCCCTGCACCTCGACGGTGCCGGCGCTGGCCTCGTGGAGGCCGTTCAGCATGCGGATGATGGTGGACTTGCCAGAGCCGGAGAGCCCCATGATGACGAAGATCTCACCGGGGTGGACCTCGAAGCTCGCGTCGATGACGGCGGCGGTCCCGTGGTCGGCGATCTCGTCGCGACGGGCGCCGGAGCGGAGCTTGTCGACGGCAGCCTGGGGGGCGCGGCCGAAGACCTTGAACAGGTTCTTCGCCGCGAGGGCAGGCGCCTCGAACGCAGGCGGATGGGTCACTGTGTGCACCTCAGCGGCCTCGGGTGGCCGCAGCGGTCACGCCCGGGTGGCAGCCGTCAGCACTCTTCGGGGGGTGGAGTGCGTCGGCGTCGAATGTCGGATCCGACGCCCAGGCCGCCGACCGTACGCTCGCGGCGTCGACTCCCCCGAGTCGTCACCGGCGACCGCGGACTGGTCGGGTGGGCGGCCCGAATTCGGGCCTCCACCAAGGTTTCACGGTGATGGATCGGCTGGCAAATCGCCCGCCGCGTTGCGCTCTCGAGCACCCTGTGGCACGCGCGTGCGCGTGCCCGATGCTTCACGGGCGCTCCCCAGCGGGCATCCCCGAATGCGAGCCCGGGCGTGTCGCGCGACGTCGGCGGAGGCGCTCCGGCATCCGAAACCGTCGCGCCGAGGCGACTGCCGCTCAGTCGGTCCCGGGGTGCGCGGCGGCGGACCGGTGGTGACGGATGACCTCGGCGACGACGAAGTTGAACCACTTCTCGGCGAACGCGGGATCGAGGTCGGCGTCTTCCGCCAACCGCATGAGCCGGGCGATCTGCTGCTCTTCGCGCGAGGGATCGGACGCCGGCATGCCGTGCTGGGCCTTGAGCACACCCACTTGCTTGGTGCAGCGGAATCGCTCGGCGAGCAGGAAGATCAGCGCGGCGTCGATGTTGTCGATGCTGCCCCGCAGGCCCTGCAGGATCGTGGTGGGGTCGGCGTCGGTCATATGTCCTCCCAGATCGCTCCGAGGATACCGCGCGCGAGGGTCGACGTAACGCGCTCCCCGTAGACCCTTACAGTGTTGAGCATGAGCCGATCGACGCGCCCCGACCCCACCTCCGAGGGCGCCGAGGCGGGGACCCCCACCTCCCGCGACAAGCCGGTCTGGTCCGCGGTCTCGCGCCCCTACGCCGCCGGCTTCTTCCTCACCCTCGGCGGTCTCACCGCGCTCCTGCTGGGTGCTGCGCTCTCGAACATCTCCACGGTGCTCATCTACATCGCGATCGCCCTCTTCGTGGCCCTCGCCCTCGACCCCCTCGTGCGCATGCTGGTGCGCCGCGGCCTGTCGCGCGCGTGGTCGATCGTCATCGTGTTCGGCGGCCTCGCCGTCATCCTCGCCGGGGCCCTGTGGTTGCTGATCCCGCCCGTCGTCCGTCAGGTCGAGCAGTTCGTCCGCGACATCCCGAACTTCGTCAACGACCTCATCGACAGCGACGCCGTGCACTGGGTCGAGTCGAACTTCGGCGACAGCCTGGGCGACGTGCTCAAAGAGGTGCAGGGCTTCGCCACCAACCCCACGAACATCGCGGCGATCGGCGGCGGTCTTCTTCAGGTCGGCATCACCATCGGCACGTTCGTCTCGGGAGCGATCATCGTGCTGGTGCTGAGCCTGTACTTCCTCGCGTCCCTGCCCAAGATGAAGAACAGCCTCGTGCGTCTGACGCCCGCGCGCAGCCGCGCGACGGTCTCGGACATGACGGGTCAGATCACCGACTCGGTCGGCGGGTACCTCGCGGGCATGGTCGTGCTGGCGCTGTGCAACGCGGTCTTCGCGTTCATCGTGCTGACGATCCTGCAGCAGCCCTTCGCCGCGCTGCTGGCGGCCCTTGCCTTCGGGATCACGCTCATTCCGCTCGTCGGCTCGGTGCTCTTCTGGGCGACCGCTACGGTCTTCACGCTCATCGTCAGCCCGAGCGCCGGCCTCATCTTCGCGATCGTGTACCTCGTCTACATGCAGGTCGAGGCATATCTGCTGACCCCCCGCGTGATGAACCGCACGATCTCGGTTCCCGGCTCGCTCGTGGTGATCGGCGCGCTCGTCGGCGGCACCCTCCTGGGGCTCCTCGGTGCGCTGGTCGCGATCCCGGTCACGGCCTCGGTGCTGCTCATCATCAAGCAGATCGTCATCCCGCGTCAGGATGCCAAGAAGTAGGCACCGACGGGAGTCGCCGCCGGGGCGTGCCCCGGTGCTCGCGAGCGTGCGCATGACGGGTGCGCGGGGATAGCGGCATCCCGAGCCGGTCCGTCGCTGACCCGGTCGAAGCCGGCGCGCACCATCCCCGGCGGGCGGAGATATCCGACGTCTGCGCGCTCGCGCGGCTCCGGAACGTGCGCGCCGTCGGCGCCGACGCGTGCGATGATCTCGTCACCGACGTCGACATGACCGGAGCACACCCATGAGCGCCCCCTATCGCCACCTCGCCTCGACGGGCGGTGTCTTCTCGCTCATCCGCGACGGCCTGGCTCGTTCCCGGTCGGACCTCTCGCGACTGACCGGGCTGGCGCCCTCGACCATCACGCTGCGCGTCGACGAGCTGCTCACCCTCGGCGTCGTCGAAGAGGCGGGCGAGACCGCGTCGCGTGGGGGCCGTCGCCCGCGCAACCTCGCCCTCGCACGCGATGGACGCGTCGTCGCCGGGATCGACCTCGGCGCCGCGCACGCCACCATCATCCTCGAAGACCTGCGCGGCACCCGCGTGGCCCGTCATCGCATGACCCTCGACATCTCGCGGGCGCCCGAGGTGGTGCTGCGCGGCATCCATCGCGAGGTGCTCTCGCTCGTCGAGGCGGCCGCCGAGCCCGTGACCCTGGCGGGCATCGGCCTGGCGGTTCCCGGACCCGTCGGCGTACCGGACGGTCGCATCATCTCGCCCTCGCGGATGCCGGGATGGAACGGCATCGATGCCTCGGCGATCCTCGGCGGCATCGCCGGCGTTCCCGTGCGCTGCGAGAACGACGCGAATGCGATGGCTCTCGGTGAGCACATCGCCGGAGGCCGGAGATCGCGCAACATGCTCGTGGTCAAAGCGGGCTCGAGCATCGGCGTCGGCATCATCGTCGACGGCGCGCTCTACCGCGGAGCGACGGGGGTGGCGGGCGACATCACCCACATCGCCGTGGCCGGCTCCACGGTGGCCTGCGTCTGCGGTCGCGTGGGCTGCCTCGACGCCATCGCGGGCGGGCGCGCCATCGGCGAGGCCATGACGGCGGGCGGCATCCGCATCGACGACGTGGCGCAGCTGTCGGAGCTCGCCCACGACGGGCACCCCCTCGCCACGCGCCTGCTGCGCGAAGCGGGTCTGCGCACGGGCAGCGTGCTGGCCACCGTCGTGGGCTTCTTCAACCCCGAGCGGCTCGTGCTCGGCGGCATCATCGCCACGACCGACGCCTTCGTCGCCGGCGTGCGCTCGAGCATCTACGACCTGTGCCTCCCCCTGTCGACCTCGTCCCTGGAGGTCTCGGCGTCGGAAGAGGGCTGGGACATCGGAGCGCGCGGAGCCGCTCTGCTCGTGCGCGACGAGCTGCTGTCGGCCGCCTCCATCGACAACCTGACGCGGTCGAACGCCTGACTTATTTCACGGATTGAAGTCGAAATGGTGACTTCATCCGATGTATGTAACAGGTCGATTAAGGAATGAAGCGGTGCTCGTCTGCGCCGCTAGCCTCCCCCCAAGACCTAATCATCCGATGTCCCGGGCTGATTCGCCGGACCCGAACTCCGCAGCCCGCACCCGAGAGGAACCCCCATGCACAAGAAACGGATCGCCTTCGCGGGCCTCGTCGCCGTCACGGCGATGGGCTTCACCGCCTGCGCCTCCGGCGGCGGCGCGGCCGACGGCGGCAAGACCACCATTGTCTGGAACATGTGGGCGGGTGACACCGCCTCGGAGCAGAAGCTCAAGGACCAGATGGCCGTCGCCCAGAAGCTCGTCGGCGATGACATCACCATCGAGCTGCAGACCGCTCCCTGGGCCGACTACTTCACCAAGTTGAACACGAACATGGCGTCGGGCAAGGTCGCCTGCGTCACGGGCATGAACGGCCAGCGCCTCGCCGGATACACCGAGGTGTTCGACGAGCTCACCGACGACGACCTGTCGACGATGGGGATCTCGCGCGACGCGTACAACCCGGGCGCCCTGAGCGTCATGGAGAACGGCGGCACGCTCTACGGCCTTCCCTACGACACCGCCGCGATGCTGCTCTTCTACAACGCCGATCTGTTCGCCCAGGCCGGCGCCCCGCTCCCCACCAACGACTGGACGATCGACGACTTCGAGAAGGCGGCGAGCGAGATCACCGCGAAGGCCGGCGCGAAGGGCTTCGCCGTCTCGGTCGACGAGTTCCAGTGGCTATCGCTCCCGATGGCCGAGACGGGGCTGCAGCCCGTCGACGACTCCGGCGCACTCGACCTCACGAACCCGAGCTTCGTCGAGGCGGCCACCCGCTACGGCGACCTCGTCACCAAGCTCGGCGTGTCCGACGCCGTCCCCTCCGCCTCGGACTCGGCGTGGACCACCACGCAGTTCGAGAACGGCAAGGCCGCGATGATCATCGAGGGCACCTGGATGGCATCCACCCTCACCGGTCCCGACCTCGGATTCTCGGCCGGTGCGGTGCGCATCCCGCGCGGCGACGACGGCGCGTACGGCGTGGCCCTCGGCTCCGGCTACGGCATCGCCGCCAACTGCGAGGACAAGGAGGCCGCGCTCAAGGTGCTCAGCGCCCTGTCGAGCCCCGACGTGCAGTCGGTGATCGCGGAGCAGGGCGGCTACCCGGCCCAGCTCGCCAGCCAGCCGGAGTTCTTCACGGCCCTTCCGGATGCCACCCGCGACAACCTCACGCAGGCCTTCACCGCCGCGTTCGAGGGCGCCGTGTCGCAGCGCGTGACCGACCAGTGGACGCAGGTGGCGACCGCGACGCCGAACGAGCTCGTGAGCGTCTACACCGGCCAGGCGACCATGTCGTCGGTGCTCGAGAACCTCGAGTCGCGCTTCGGCAACTGAGTCCCCCGGGAGGCGGCGCCCGCCGGGCGCCGCCTCCCTCTCACCCCGTCCCCCTCGTCACGCAGGAGCACCGCCATGACCGACGACCGCACCGACTGGTTCGTCCACGATCGCTTCGGGATGTTCGTCCACTTCGGGCTGTACAGCGTGGCCGCCCGCCACGAGTGGGTGCAGAACTACGAGCGCATCGAGGCCGCGGACTACGCCCGCTACGCGCGGTTCTTCGAGCCCGACCTCTTCGACGCCCCGACCCTGGCGCGCCAGGCCCGCGAGGCCGGCGCCCGCTACGTCGTGCTCACCGCCAAGCACCACGAGGGCTTCTGCCTGTGGAACACCGCGACGACCGGCTTCAACGCGGTCGAGGCCTGCGGCCGCGACCTGGTGCGCGAGTACGTCGACGCGCTGCGCGCCGAGGGCCTGCGCGTCGGGATCTACTTCTCGCTGCTGGACTGGTCGCACCCGCACTACACGATCGACCGGCACCACCCCCAGCGCGGCGCCGCCGACGTCGCCGAGCGCAACGCCGACCGCGACATGGCGATCTACCGCGAGTACCTGCACGCTCAGGTGCGGGAGCTGCTCACGGGCTACGGTCCGCTCGACTACCTCTTCTTCGACTTCACCGAGCCCGCCGAAGAAGACGGCCTGCCCGGCAAGTCGCCCGAAGACTGGGATGCCGAGACCCTGCTGGCGATGTGCCGCGAGCTGCAGCCCGACATGGTGGTGAACGACCGCCTCGGCATCCCCGCCGATCTCGTCACCCCCGAGCAGTACCAGCCGGTCCGACCGTTCGAGCGCGACGGCGTCCCGCTCGTGTGGGAGGCCTGCCAGACGATCAACGGCAGCTGGGGCTACCACCGCGACAACCACGACGGCAAGAGCGCGGCCCTGCTCGTGCGCATGCTCGCGAGCTCCGTCGCGCTCGGCGGGAATCTGCTGCTCAACGTGGGTCCCACCGGTCGCGGCGAGATCGCGCCGCGCGACGCCGCCCTGCTGTCGCAGGTGGGCGAGTGGATGACCCGACACGCGGATGCCATCCGCGGGGCCGGCGCATCGCGCTTCGTCGCACCGTCGGGCGTCGTCTACACCCAGCGCGGCGACCGCCTCTACGCGCACCTCTTCGACTGGCCCTTCGGCCTGCTGCACCTGCCCGACCTCGCCGATCGGGTCGAGTTCGCGCGCTTCCTCGACGACGGGTCCGAGGTGCTGTTCGAGAGCATCCCCGCCGATCAGCAGGCCTTCAACCTCCTGCCCGCGGCGCCCGCGCCCGGAACCCTGACGCTCAAGCTCCCCGTCCAGCCGCCGTCGGTCGCACTCCCCGTGATCGAGCTGCGACTGCGGGCCTCCTCCTGACGAAAGGCCACCGGATGGTCACCGAATCCTCCATCGCCCCGCGGCGACGGCGCCGCAGCACGATCGAGACGAGGGAACGCCGCCAGGCGCTCGGCTTCATCACTCCGGCCGTGCTCGGTCTCGCGGTCTTCACCGTCCTCCCCGTGGGACTCGCGATCGTGATGAGCCTGTTCGACTGGCCGATCTTCGGCAAGCGCGCGTTCGTCGGCATCGACAACTACGTGACGCTGCTGACCTCGTCGCCCGACTTCTGGCCGGCGCTGCGCAACTCCGCGGTGTTCACGCTGCTCTACGTGCCGCTGAACCTCATCGTGGCGCTCGGGCTCTCGCTGCTCCTCGGACCCCGCATCCGCGGTCGCGCCGTGTTCCGCGTGCTGTTCTTCATCCCCGTCGTCACGCCGATCGTGGCGAGCGCGCTCATCTGGCGTCTGGCGCTGCAGCCCGACGGGCTGCTCAACGGCATGACGGTCTCGCTCTTCGGGTGGGAGCTGCCGAACTTCCTCGTCGACCAGAACTGGGCCATGCTCGCCGTCGTCGCGATGAGCGTGTGGGCGGGCATGGGCTACAACATGCTCGTGCTGACCGCGGCGCTCGAGCAGGTCCCCACCTCGGTGGTGGAAGCCGCCCAGATCGACGGGGCCCGCGGCATCCGTCTCGTCGCCCAGGTGATCATCCCGCTCATCTCCCCGGCGATCTTCTTCGCCGCGGTGATGACGATCATCTCGTCGATGCAGGTGTTCGCGCAGCCGCAGCTGCTCACCGGCGGCGGCCCCGGCACCTCCACGGTGCCGCTGGTGATGTTCATCTACAACACCGGCTTCAAGTTCCAGGACCTCGGTCTCGCCGCCGCGGGCGCGTGGATCCTGTTCGTCATCATCATCGGCATCACGGCGCTGCAGTTCCGGGCGCAGAAGAGGTGGGTGCACTATGAGCACTGAGACCCTACGACAGACCCACCGCCCCACGCCGCTGTCGCCCGCGACCGCCGTCGAGGGTCCCCGCGGCGGCCGACGCGGGCGCCGACGCAGCCAGCCGGCCTCCCGCGGCGAGCGCTTCGGTCTGATCGCCGCGTACCTCGCGGTGATCGTCGCGGCCGTGATCTTCGCGGCCCCGCTGATCTACGCGTTCTTCTCGGCCCTCAAGCCCTCGAACGAGGTGCTGCTGGCGCCGCCGACGCTGATCGGCAGCGAGGTGCGCTGGCAGAACTTCCTCGAGGTCTTCAGCTTCGCGCCGTTCACGACCTACATCGCGAACTCGTTCATCGTCTCGGTCGCCGGCGTGCTCGTCGTGCTCGCGGTGTCGTCGACGGCCGGCTACGCCTTCGGGCGCCTGCGCTGGCCCGGGCGCGACGTCGTGTTCGTGCTGTTCCTCGGCACGCTGATGGTGCCGCAGGAGGTGCTCGTCATCCCCATGTTCGTCGTCATGCAGTGGTTCGGATGGGTCGACACGTACCAGTCGCTCGTCCTCCCCTGGGCCTTCACCGCCTTCGGAACGTTCCTCATGCGGCAGTTCTTCCGCGGCATCCCGTTCGAGCTCGAAGAAGCCGCGCGCATGGACGGCGCGGGCCCCGTGCGCACGTTCCTGCAGGTGATCCTGCCCCTCGCCGGCTCGGCGCTCGCGGTGCTGGCCGTGTTCACCTTCCTCAACTACTGGAACAGCTACCTCTGGCCCCTCGTGACCGTCAACGACTACAACGCCCTGGGCACCCTGCCGATCGGCCTCGCGAGCTTCGCCACGCAGAGCGGAACGCGGTGGGACCTGCAGATGGCGGCCACGATCATCTCGATGATCCCCACCACGATCCTCGTCATCGCGCTGCAGAAGCACCTCGTCAAGGGCATCGCGACGTCGGGTCTGGGCGGGCGATGACCGCGCGACTCCCCCGGATCGTCATCGCCGGCATGGCCATCGAGTCCAGCGCGTACGCTGCCCACCGGGCCGGCCACGACGACTTCGTCGTGCTGCGCGGCGACGAGGTCCTCACGCGGTACCCGTTCCTCGCGGCGGGCACGCCCCTGGGCGATGCGGCCGACTGGATCGGCGTCTTCTACGCCCGCTCGATCCCCGGCGGCCGGGTGCGCCGCGACGTGTACGACGACTTCCGCGCTCGCATCGTCGCCGGCCTCGCCGACGCCGGCGAGGTGGATGCCGTGTACCTCGACGTGCATGGAGCGATGGGCGTCGAGGGGATGGACGACGCCGAGGGCGACCTCGTCGAGGCCGTCCGGGCGGTGGTCGGGGCAGAGCCCCTGATTGCCGCCCCCATGGATCTGCACGGGAACGTCTCGGAGCGCTTCGCCCGCGCGGTGGACCTGCCGACGTGCTTCCGCCTGGCCCCGCACGAGGACGCCGACGACACCCGCGAGCGCGCGGCGCGGACGCTTCTCGAGTGGGTGGGGCGCGACGAACGCCCAGCGCGCGCCTGGGTGCGGGTGCCGATCCTGCTCCCCGGCGAGAAGACGTCCACCCGTGTGGAGCCCGCCCGGAGCCTCTACACGCGTCTCGACCAGGTGGAGCGGATGCCGGGCGTCACCGACGCGTCGATCTGGATCGGTTACGCGTGGGCCGATGAACCCCGCAGCCACGCGACGGTGATCGTCAGCGGCGCCGACGCGTCGACGATCGTCGAGCAGGCGAGACGCTCGCCCAAACACTGTGGGACGCCCGCGACGACTTCTCGTTCGTCGGACCGCCAGGCTCGCTGGCCGAGGGCGTGTCGGCGGGTCTCGCGCATCGAGCCGCCGGCGGCGCCCGGCCGTATCTCGTGAGCGACTCCGGCGACAATCCGGGCGCGGGCGGCTCCGGCGACGTCACGTGGACCCTGCACGAACTGCTGCGCGACCAGCGTCTCACCGGCGCCGACGACGACCTCACGGTGGCCGTGGCCTCGATCTTCGACGCCTCGGCCGTCGCCTCGCTCGACGGCGCCGAAGTGGGCTCGTCGGTCGACGTCGAGGCCGGTGCCCGCGTCGACGACCGCGTGAGCGGGCCGGTGCGCATCGCCGGGGTGCTGCGCGGGCGGTACGACGATCCGGTCGCGGGCCGCGTCGTCGTCATCGGCGTCGGCGCCCTGCGGGTGATCGTCACCGAGCGGCGCAAGGCGTTCCACGCCGCCGACCACTTCCGGGCGGTGGGCATCGACCCGCTCGCCACCGACATCATCGTGACCAAGATCGGCTATCTCGAGCCCACCCTGTACGACATCGCCGCGGGCTGGACGCTCGCCCTCACCCCCGGCCCGGTCGATCAAGACCTGGGCCGACTGGGTCACCGCCGCATCGAGCGACCGATGTTCCCCTTCGACGCGTTCGACGCCGCTCCCGACCTGAGCGCGACGGTGCTGCGATGACCGCGTTCGAGATGGCGGTCCAGGATGCCGCGGGCATCGCCGTCGCGGCCGAGCTCGGCATCGACCGCATCGAGCTGTGCGCCGCCCTGTCGCTCGGCGGGCTGACCCCCTCGGTCGGACTCATCGAGGCGGCGGCCGCCTCCGGCATCCCGACGCATGTCCTCGTGCGCCCGCGCGGGGGCGACTTCGAGTACGACGACGCCGAGCGAGCCCTCATCGTCGACGACGTGCGGTGGGCCCACTCCCTGGGCGCGGCGGGTGTCGTCGTGGGCGGTCTGCGCGACGGGGGGATCGACGAGGAGCTCGTCGACCGCGTCGTCGCCGTCGCCGGCGGCGCGGACGTCACGTTCCATCGCGCGTTCGACAACCTGTCCGACCTCGATGCCGGTCTCGACCGCCTGACCGGTCTCGGCGTCACGCGCGTGCTGACCTCGGGCGGCGCGGCTCGGGCGCACGACGCGCTCGGCGTTCTGCGGCGGCTGGTGGGCCGCGCGAGGGGCGGGATCGAGATCATGGCGGGCAGCGGCGTGCGCTCCGACAACGTCGCGCGGATTGCCGCGACCGGCGTCGACGCCGTCCACGCGTCGGCCAAGCGGTCCGTGACCGGCCGCCCGGGCGTCGCGCTCGGTTCCGCCGCGAGCGACGGCGGTGGGTACGAGACCGTCGATCCCGACGAGGCACGACGCCTGTTCGGCATCCTGCGGTCGACCGAGGAGGCGAAATGACGCTTCTTCTGGGTGTGGACAACGGGGGCACCCGGGTCAAGCTGCTGCTCGCGCGAGAGGTAGGCGGGCGGCTCGAGCACGTGCGCACGGACGATGCGCCGACCCCCCGCGGACCCGCCGCGATGGACGAACTGGCGGCGCTCACGCGGGCGTTCCTCGCCGACGACCGCGCGGATGCCTTCGGCATCACCGTCGCGGGCATTCTCGACGAGGCGTCCGGGGTCGTGACGACCAGTGCGAACATGCGCTGGCTGGAAGGACTCGCGCCCGCCCGAGAGCTGGCCGACCGTCTCGATCTCCCCGGCGAGGCCGTGCAGGACGGGGTCGCCACCGCGATCGCGGAGGCGGTCCTCGGCGCCGGACGCGGAGCCGACGACGTGTTCGTGCTCGCCCTCGGCACGGGCATCGCTGGTGCCCACGTCGTCGACGGGGCGGTCCGCAAGGGCGCCCACGGCGGCGCGGGAGAGATCGGACACCTCGCCACCGGGCGCGGGGAGAAGTGCACGTGCGGACAGTCGGGCTGCCTGGAATCGGTGCTGGGCGGCACGCGCCTCGGCGCACGCTGGGATCGCGCCCGCGGGGTCGGTGCGGCATCGACCGCCCTCGACGTGGTGCTCGCCGCCGAGCGGGGTGACGGCACCGCCCGCGCGATCCTCGACGAGGCGACGACGGCCCTCGCCAACGGCCTGCTGAGCGTGATGGCCATGATCGACCCCGGCGTGATCGTCATCGGCGGCGGTCTGTCGAACTCGCCGACCTGGATCATCGACCCCGCGGTCGACAAGGCCCACCGCCAGGCGACCTTCCACTCCGTTCCCCCCATCGTCCGGGCGCAGCTGGGCTCCTGGGCGGGGGCGTGGGGCGCGGCGGTCACCGCGGGGCACCGGACGAGCGGCGAACGCCGCCTCGAGCGAACGGAGATGGTCTGATGGCCGAGGTCGTGCTCACCCGAACCGCCGACGAGGCCTCGGCCCTCGCCGCCGCCCACGTCGCACGCGAGATCGCGGCCCGGCCACGGCTCGTGCTGGGGGTCGCGACGGGTTCCACCCCCGAGGGCTTCTACCGTCACCTGGCCCGATGCCTCGCCGCAGAGGGCACCGACACGTCGGGCGTCCGGGCCTTCGCGCTCGACGAGTACGTGGGGCTGCCCGCAGACCACCCCGAGTCGTACGCCGCCGTCATCGACCGCACCGTGACGATGCCGCTCGGTCTCGACCCGGCGCACGTGCACGTGCCCGACGGCCGCGCCGCCGACCCGTTCGCGGCCGCGGTGGCGTACGACCGCGCCATCGACGCGGCCGGCGGCGTCGACATCCAGATCCTCGGCATCGGGCGCAACGGGCACATCGGCTTCAACGAGCCGGGTTCGTCGCTCGGGTCGCGCACGCGGGTGAAGACGCTGGCCGCCTCGACCCGGGATGCCAACGCGCGGTTCTTCACCGACCCCCGCGACGTCCCCGTCCACTGCATCACCCAGGGGATCGGCACCATCCGCGAGGCACGGCATCTTATCCTGCTGGCGTTCGGTGCCGACAAGAGCACCGCGCTGGCCGGCGCCGTCGAGGGTCCGGTGTCGGCGAGCCTGCCCGGCTCGGCCATTCAGCTGCACCCGCACGTCACGGTACTGGCCGACGAGGACGCCGCGCAGAAGCTGACGCAGGCCGAGGCCTACCGCGAGGCGTGGGCGCTCAAGCCCGCCGCGCAATCGTTCTGAGCGGGCGGGGCCGGCGCGCCGGCCGGGCCGCTGGGGCGGCTCAGCGCAGCGGCAGCAGCCGGGTCGGCGAGGGCGACGGGGTGCGGTGACGAACGCGGCCCGGGATGCCGGTGCGCACATCGAGCGGGAGCGAGACGATCTCGTCGGCGAGCTGGCCGGCGACCAGCAGCGTGTCGGCGACCACGACGTGATGGCGCGGCCAGTGCGTGCCGGTGTCGGCGAGCGCGAGGAGCTGCAGCTGCTCACCGGCGCCGCGCACCGACAGCACGCCGACGGTGTCACTGCCGCGCACCCCGGCGTACACCGTCGCGCCGTCGCGGCTCGCGCACAGCTCGGCGGCCGTGTCGGTGTCGAGGGTGCCGATCAGGGGCTGCCCCGACACGATGCTCCACCGCCCCGAGGCGTCGGCGGCCAGCACGAAGACCTCTCGGCTGAGCTCCGTCACGACGTAGAGGTGCCCGGAGGGGTGCCAGAGCCCGTGCCGGGGGCCGCTGCCCTTCGGCAGTACGACCTCTTGCACCGGTCGCAGGCCCGCCGCGCCCGAGCGCCAGAAGCGCACCAGGTCGAGGCCCATGTCGGTCGTCGCGACCAGGCCGCCCGGAAGGAAGATGGCCTGGTGCGCGCGCGAGACGCGCTCGCCCGCGGCGGCTTCTTCGGACTCGGCGTCGGTCACGGGCACGTCGTCGTACGCGGGCACGAAGTGCGCGTACTGCTCACCCACGGCCTCGCGCAGCGCGCGGGCTGCCGCAGCCAGATCGGGCACCGCCGCCCCCGAAACGCGTGCGCCGGTTGAGATCGTCTCGCCCGTCGGATCGGCGCCGTAGGGATCCGACGCGTCGGCGGCGATCACGGGGCGCGACGGGCGCCCCGCGGCATCGAGGTCGATCCTCACGACCCGGCCGTCGCCCCAGCAGCTGGCCACCAGGTGCGAGGCGTCGGGGGCGACCGCCACGTGGCAGACCGCCGCTCCCGCGTCGATCGGCGCGCCGAGCGGCGCCAGCCGCGTCTCGGCGCTGCGGCGGTAGGCCTGCACGGTGCCGTCGGACTCCAACGCCGCGTAGAGCAGGTCGAGCGTCGGGTGGGCGGCGACCCACGAGGGCGAACCGGGCGCGGCGACGGCCGTTCCGACCATGCCGAGAGGGCCCGAGGCCCCCGGCGAGTCGGCCTCGCCGGCCTGGAGCAGGCCGATGCCCTCGGCCGCTCCGCTGTCGGCGGCGTAGGCCCCGACCCAGAACCGCACGTCAGTCGACCAGGGGGTGCCGCACGATCACCTGGTCGCGCGCCGGGCCGACGCCGATGACCGAGATGCGGGTGCCGCTCATCTTCTCGAGGGCGAGCACGTACTCCTGCGCGGTCTGCGGCAGATCGTCGAACGTACGGGCCGTCGAGATGTCCTCGCTCCAGCCGGGGTAGGTCTCGTAGATCGGCTTCGCGTGGTGGAAGTCGGTCTGATTGACCGGCAGGTCGTCGTAGCGCACACCGTCGACGTCGTACGCGACGCAGACGGGGATCTCGTCGAGACCGCCCAGGATGTCGAGCTTGGTCAGCACCAGGTCGGTGATGCCGTTGATGCGCGTGGCGTAGCGGGTGATGGGCGCGTCGTACCAGCCGACGCGGCGGGGACGGCCCGTGGTCGTGCCGAACTCGAATCCGCGCGAGCGCAGCCAGTCGCCGCTCTCGTCGAACAGCTCGGTGGGGAAGGGCCCCGAGCCGACGCGCGTCGTGTACGCCTTGACGATGCCGACGATGCGGTCGAGGCGGTTCGGCCCCACGCCCGATCCGGTGGAGGCACCGCCCGCGGTCGCCGACGACGAGGTGACGAAGGGGTAGGTGCCGTGATCGACGTCGAGCATGGTGGCCTGGCCGCCCTCGAAGACGACGACGTCACCGGCATCCAGTGCCTCGTTCAGCAGCAGCGAGGTGTCGGCGACCATGGGGCGCACGCGCTCGGCGTACGAGAGCAGGTCGTCGACGATCTCGTCGACGGTGATCGAGCGACGGTTGAAGACCTTCACCAGCAGGTGGTTCTTCTGGTCGAGGGCGCCCTCGACCTTCTGGCGCAGGATGTTCTCGTCGAAGAGGTCTTGCACGCGGATGCCGACGCGGTTGATCTTGTCGGCGTAGGCGGGGCCGATGCCGCGACCGGTCGTACCGATCATGCGCTTTCCGAGGAAGCGCTCGGTGACCTTGTCGAGCGTGCGGTGGTACTGCGTGATGAGGTGCGCGTTGGCGCTGATCTTCAGTCGGCTGGTGTCGAGGCCTCGAGCGTTCAGCGCCTCGAGCTCGGCGAAGAGCACCTCGAGGTCGACGACGACGCCGTTGCCGATCACCGCGTTCACCCCGGGAGACAGGATGCCGCTGGGCAGCAGGTGCAGCGCGTACTTCTCGTCGCCGATGACGACGGTGTGGCCGGCGTTGTTGCCGCCGTTGAACTTCACCACCCAGTCGGTGCGCTCACCGAGCAGATCGGTGGCCTTGCCCTTGCCCTCGTCGCCCCACTGGACTCCGACGATCACAATTCCGGGCATGTGCGCTCCTCGCGTCTGATTCCGGCGGTCACCCCATCCTATCGAGCGGGTCCGACACCGCCCTCGCAAGCCCCCTCGACCGACGGGGACCGCCGCTAGCCTGGGGCGATGCAACGATCGCGCGGGTGGGCCACCGGATGGAACCTCGCACGGATCGCCGTGGCCGTGCTCATCGTCGTCGCCGTCGTCGCGCAATTCGTCTCGACGCTCGGCGAGGCCGTCGCCCGGGGCCGCGACACCACGACCGTGATCGCGAACTTCTTCAGCTTCTTCACGATCCTCTCCAACGTCTCGGCCGCGGTCGTGCTCGTGCTGCTGGGCGTGCGCTTCCTCGTGCGCGGTCGCCGTCTCAAGGTCGATCCGCCCGCGCTCGCGACGGTGCTGGCGTGGGTGTCGACCTACATGATCGTCACGGGCATCGTCTACAACCTGCTGTTGCGCGGCCTGCCCCTGCAGCCCGAAACGGTGGGCTGGTCCAACGAGATCCTGCACGTGTGGGGGCCGCTCTTCCTGCTCCTCGACGTGTGCCTCGGGCCGAACCGGCGCCGTCTCCGCTGGACCGCCGCCCTGGGCGCGGCCGTCTTCCCGATCGCCTGGATCGTCTACACGCTCCTGCGGGCGCCGCTGGTGACGAACCCGACCACCGGCGCCCCGTTCTGGTACCCGTACCCCTTCCTCGACCCCAGCACCGGCGGGTGGGGCAGTGTCGCGGGGTACATCGTGGTCATCGCCGTCGCCATCGTCGCTCTCGCCGTCGGCGTCGTGGCGATCGGTCGGGCACGCGGCATCCGCCCGCACTAGACCGACACGTTCTCGCAGGGCGGGCCGCGCCGACGACCTACCCTGGGAGCGTGCGTATGCGATCGATGTCCGCGGCCCTGGCCGCCGCCGCCCTGCTCCTGCTCGCCGGTTGCTCCGGAGGCGCGTCCGACGGGGCCGCTCCGTCGGCGGGCGCCTCCGCCGGGGAATGCTCCTATGCCGCCTCGGGTCAGCCGGCGGTCGACGTCACGCCGCCCGCCGCGGGCACCGACCGTCCGACGGGGCAGGTCGACGTCGTCCTGTCGACCTCCGCCGGAGACATCCCCATCACCCTCGACGGCGAGAGCGCCCCGTGCACCGTCGAAAGCTTCGTCTCGCTCGCGCAGCAGCAGTACTTCTCCAATACCGAGTGCCACCGCCTCACGACGTCGGACATCTTCGTGCTGCAGTGCGGCGATCCCACGGGCACCGGCCGCGGCGGCCCCGGATACCGCTTCGCGGACGAGCTCGACGGCAGCGAGACCTACCCCGCGGGCACCGTCGCCATGGCCAACGCGGGCCCCGGCACCAACGGCTCGCAGTTCTTCCTGGTCTACGAGGACACGCAGCTCGCGCCGAAATACACGGTCTTCGGCACCATGTCGCCCGAGGGCCTCGACGTGGTGAAGTCGATCGCCGCCGCGGGCACGGCCGGCGGCGCCGACGACGGCGCCCCCGCCACCCCCGTCACGATCTCCGACGTCACGGTCGGCTGACCGCGCGGGGTCTCCGCACCCCGCCCCGTCTCGGATCCCGCGGCCCCGGCGGCGGGGCGGCGGATCCGGGCGGCGGCCGGCGCCCGCGAGGCGGTGCGGTCCGCGGGCGCACGGCTCCTGCAGATCCCCGCTCCGACCGCCTCCCGTCGCACAGCTCCCCGATTCTGCAGGACTTGTGCTCGCCCACCGCGCCGCCGACCCGCACGCCGCGGCGCTCCCGCCCGCGGCCGGCCCGGCCCCCGGCGTAACCGACACCGGCGCACGACTCCTGCAAGCCCCCGCCGGCGCGGCCAACAGCCGCCGGAGCACCCCGTTCTGCAGGACTTGTGCCCGCGCGCCGGTCCGCCCGCGCGCCGCAGCGCCCACGAATCGGGGTGTGCGGGCGGGCGCAATAGAATCGACGGCATGTCCAAGGTCTTGCAGTCCCTTCCCGTCGGCGAGCGCGTCGGCATCGCCTTCTCGGGTGGTCTCGACACCTCGGTGGCCGTCGCGTGGATGCGCGACAAGGGCGCCGTCCCCTGCACGTACACCGGCGATCTCGGCCAGTACGACGAAGACGACATCGCCTCGATCCCCGGCCGCGCCACGCAGTACGGCGCCGAGGTCTCGCGCCTGGTCGACTGCAAGACGGCCTTGGTCGAAGAGGGCTTCGTCGCCCTCGCGTGCGGCGCGTTCCACATCCGCTCGGGCGGGCGCACCTACTTCAACACCACGCCGCTCGGCCGCGCCGTCACCGGCACCCTGCTCGTGCGCGCGATGAAAGAAGACGGCGTCGACATCTGGGGCGACGGCTCCACCTACAAGGGCAACGACATCGAGCGGTTCTACCGCTACGGCCTGCTCGCCAACCCCTCGCTGCGCATCTACAAGCCGTGGCTCGACGCCGACTTCGTCACCGAGCTCGGTGGTCGCAAAGAGATGAGCGAGTGGCTCGTCGCCCACGACTTCCCCTACCGCGACAGCGTCGAGAAGGCGTACTCGACCGACGCCAACATCTGGGGCGCCACGCACGAGGCCAAGACCCTCGAGCACCTCGACGTCTCGCTCGAGATCGTCGAGCCGATCATGGGCGTGCGCTTCTGGGACCCCGCGGTCGAGATCGAGACCGAAGACGTCACGGTCGAGTTCGCGGCCGGTCGCCCCGTCGCCATCAACGGCACGCGCTTCGACGACCCGGTCGAGCTGGTGCGCGAGGCCAACACCATCGGCGGCCGCCACGGCCTCGGCATGAGCGACCAGATCGAGAACCGCATCATCGAGGCCAAGTCGCGCGGCATCTACGAGGCCCCGGGCATGGCGCTGCTGTTCCTCACGTACGAGCGCCTGGTCAACAGCATCCTGAACGAGGACACCCTCGCGACCTACCACGAGCAGGGTCGCCGCCTGGGCCGCCTGATGTACGAGGGCCGGTGGCTCGAGCCGCAGTCGCTCATGCTGCGCGAGTCGATCCAGAAGTGGGTCGGTTCGACCATCACCGGTTCGGTCACGGTGCGCCTGCGCCGCGGCGAGGACTACACGATCCTCGACACGGTGGCCTCGGGCATGTCGTACTCGCCCGAGAAGCTGTCGATGGAGCGCGTCGGCGACGCGGCCTTCGGCCCGGTCGACCGCATCGGCCAGCTCACCATGCGCAACCTCGACATCGCCGACTCGCGCGCCCGCCTCGAGCAGTACGCGAGCATGGGCCTGCTCGGCGGTCCGACCGGCGAGCTCGTCGGCGACGTCGCCGCGGGCGGCGCGAACGAGATCATCGAGTCGGCCTCGCCCCTCGACGCCGCCGGCGAGCGGCTCGCCGAGGCGACGGATGCCGCGGGCGAAGCTGCCGCGTTCGACTCCGGCACCGACTGACCGCACGTCCTCCCGAGAGCCCGCGGCGTTCGACGTCGTGGGCTCTCGTGTATTCGGGGGCGGGGTGCCGCCGCCCAAGAAGTTGCACACGACCGTGCACTTTCGGCGTACACTGAGGCACCGTGACCACTTCCACCCGCCGCGACGCCGTCGAGAACCGCGCCGGTATCGTCGACGCCGCCACCGCGGTCATCGGCCACGACCCTCGCGCGTCGATCGACACGATCGCGCGCCGCGCCGGTCTCTCGCGGCGCGCCCTGTACGGACACTTCGACGACCGCAACGCCATCGTGCGCGAGGTCATCGCCGCGGGCGCCGCCCGCTTCAACGCCATCGCCGATCGTGTCGACGACGCCGATTCCCGCGTCGCGCTCGCCCGTCTGGCATCCGAGCTGTGGGCCGAGGCCGCGCACGTGCAGGCCGCCGCAGCCCTCGCGCTCGACGACGCGCACCTGCCCGAGACCTCGGCCGCCCTCGCGCCGCTCCGCCGCCGCATCGACGCGATCGTGCGTCGCGGCCAGGAGTCGGGCGAGTTGCGCACCGACCTTCCCGCGCCCACGCTCTCGCGCCTGCTCGAAGAGACCGGGCGCACCGTGGTCGCCCGCGTCGATGCCGGATCGAGCACCGCCCGGTCCATCGCCGTGCGCGCCGTGCTCGGCATCGCGGGACTCTCGTGGACAGAAGCACGCGACCTGGTGGCGCAGTACCCCGAACTGGAGGCGCAGTGAGAATCGTCCTGAACGCGGTCGCGAAGGGTCGCGCCGAGCGCGCGCTGCCCGCGACGTCGACCGCCTACGAGACCGGGCGCGCGACCCTGGTCGTCGCCGAGACCGAGCAGCGTCCCACGGTGCTGGGCCTCGTGGCATCCGGCCGCATGAACATCGACAGCGGTTCGGTACTGGTCGACGGGCACGCCGATGCCAGGACCCTGCGCCGTCGCGTCGCCCTGGTAGATGCGCCGGTCGTCTCGGAACCCGAACCGAACGTCACGGTCACCGGCGTCGTCGCCGAGGAACTGATGTTCGCCGGCCACGCGCCGACGCCGTTCGCCGCCGCGCGCTGGCTGGAGGGCATCGGGCTCGACGAGATCGCCGGGCTGCCGATCGGCAACGTGGAGCCGGCCGCCCGCATCCGCCTGCTGCTGGAACTCGCCGCGCTGCGCAAGGACGTCGAGGCGCTGGTGCTCGTCGCCCCCGACCGCCACGGCGGCGAGCCCTCGGCCTGGTGGGCCATCGCCCGCGAGTTCGCCGAGCGCGGCTACGCGGTGCTCGTGATCGCGGGACAGGCCTCTCGCACGGCCATCGACGCGATCGAGAACGCAGGAGAACAGGTCCGATGAAGATCCCGCAGATGATCGCGGCGGAGTTGCGCCGACTGACCTCCACCCGCATGTCGGTGATCGCCCTGGTGGCGCTGCTCGCCGTGCCCATCCTCTACGGCGGCCTGTACCTCTGGGCGAACCAGGACCCCTACGGCAACCTGTCCAGCGTCCCCGTCGCACTCGTCGTCGACGATCAGGGCGCCGACGTCAACGGACAGCAACGCAACCTCGGCGACGAGGCGGCCGATCAACTGCTCGACAGCGACACGTTCGAGTGGCACCGGGTCAGCTCCGACGCCGCCGACGCCGGGCTGCAGGCGGGCGACTTCGACTTCATCGTGACGCTTCCGGCCGACTTCACCGAGGCGGTCGCGTCGCTGTCGAGCGCGACCCCGCGCCAGGCCGACATCGAGCTGCGCACCAACGACGCCAACAACTACCTCGCCTCGACCATCGGCACGCAGGCCGTGGCCCGCATCCAGGCGTCGGTGGCGAAGAAGGTCGTCGACGAGGCGGGGCTCACGCTGCTCGACGCCCTGCACACGGTTCGGGTCAGTCTCGTGGATGCCACGACCGGGGCGACGCAGGTCGTCGACGGTCTGAACTCGGCGAAGTCGGGCTCGTCGCAGCTCGTCTCGGGCTCGTCGCAGCTCGCGGACGGCTCGTCGCAACTCGCCGACGGCACCGCTCAGCTCTCGAGCGGGGCGAACCAGCTGCGCGACGGAACCGCCCAGCTGCGCGACGGGGCCGCGCAGGTGGCCGACGGTGCGCAGCAGGTCGCCGGGGGTGTCGATCGCATCGACGCCGCCGCGCGCGAGGTCGGCTCGGTCGCCTTCGACGCCGCCGCCCGCCTGCCCGAGGCGCGCGCCGACATCGCGAAGGCCCTCGCCGACGCCGGTCTCGACCAGGCCCGCATCGACGAGATCCTGTCGCGACTCGACCCCGTGGGTCAGCGGCTCACCGAGGCCAACGGTCGCGTCCAGAACACCGTGAACCAGATCGACCAGCTCGACGACGGCGCCCGCCAGGTCGCCGCGGGCAGTGCGTCCGTGGCCTCGGGCGCGGCGACCGCGGCCGACGGAGCCTCGGCCCTCGCCGACGGCGCGGGCTCGGCGGCATCCGGAGCCGCCTCGCTGCGCGACGGTTCCGCGCAGGTGCGCGACGGCGCGACCCAGCTCGACTCCGGCCTCGCCCAGCTCGCGACCGGCGCCACGCAGCTGCGCGACGGGCTGGCCTCGGGCGTGCAGCAGATCCCCGACAACGACCAGACGACGCGCCAGGCCCAGGCCTCGGCCATCTCCGACCCGGTCGCCGTGGGCACCAGCGCGGTCACGAAGGCGCAGAACTACGGTGCCGGTCTCGCCCCGTTCTTCGCCGCCCTGGCCGGCTGGATCGGCATCTACGCGCTGTTCCTCATCGTCAAGCCCGTGTCCAAGCGCGCGGTGACGGCGCTGCGCTCCCCCGTGCGCGTGACCCTCGCCGGGTGGCTGACACCGGCGGGCCTCGGCGCCCTGCAGATGGTCGGGTTGTTCACGGTGCTCGCCGTCGCGCTGCAGTTCTCGTTCGCGAACCCGTGGGCGGCCCTCGGCATCCTGATCTTCGCCTCGGCGACGTACGCGGCCATCGTGCTGGCGCTGAACGTGTGGCTCGGATCGGTGGGACAGTTCCTCGGCCTCGTGCTGATGGTGCTGCAGCTCGTGACGGCCGGCGGCACGTTCCCCTGGCAGACCCTCCCCGCTCCCCTCGCGGCGCTGCACCACGTGCTGCCCATGGGATACGTGGTGGATGCCATGCGGCAGGTCATGTACGGAGGAGACGTCGGCCGCGTCGGCTACGACCTGCTCGTGCTCGGCGCGTGGATGGTCGGCGGGGTGCTGCTCGCCGCGATCGGCGTGACGCGCATGACGCATCACCGCACGCTGCGGGACCTGCAGCCGAGCCTGATCGGCTGACCCGCGATCGCGTGAGGTGCCAGAATTCGTCGCGGGGAACAGCCCGACGGCGACGAATTCTGGCGACTCACGCCGCAGGCAGCCGCACCTCGAACACCGTCCGGCCCGGCACACTCTCGACCGCGATCGAGCCCCCGTGCGCCGCCGTGATCGCCAGGGCGATCGACAAGCCCAGGCCCGTGCTGCCGGCGTCGCGGTTGCGCGAGTCGTCGCCGCGGGCGAAGCGCTCGAACAGCCGCTCCGCGATGCCGGGGTCGATCCCCGGGCCGGTGTCGGCGACGCGCAAGACGGCCTCGCCGCCCGCGCGTGCGAGCGACAGCGTCACCACCGCTCCGGCCGGCGTGTGCGTCTGGGCGTTGCGCAGCAGGTTCGCGACGACCTGGCGCAGGCGGTTCTCGTCGCCGGGCACCGATATGAGGTCGTCGGTGACGTCGAGGCGCCACTCGTGCGTGGCGTCCGCCGCCTGCGCGTCGCTCACGGCGTCGACGGCGAGAAGGGTCAGTTCCACCTCTTCGCGGCGCAGCGGCTGGCCCGCGTCCAGACGCGCGAGCAGCAACAGGTCGTCGACGAGGGATGCCATGCGCTCGGCCTCCGACTCGATCCGGTCGAACGAGCGGGCCTGCGTCGGGGTCATCGGACCGGCTTCGCCCAGCGACAGCTGCGCGTAGCCGCGGATGCTCGACAGCGGCGTGCGCAGTTCGTGACTGGCATCCGCGATGAACCGCCGCAGCTGCTCCTCGCTGTGCTGACGCGCGGCCAACGACGACTGCACGTGCCCCAGCAGGTCGTTGAGCGAGGAGCCCACCCGCCCCACCTCGGTATCGGCGTCGGTGTCGGCCGCGGCGACCCGGTCGGGGATGTCGACGCTCCCCGCGTCGAGCGACAGCGTCGAGACGCGCTGGGCGACGTCGGCGACCCGGTCGAGGGGCCGCAGGCTCCTCCGCACGAAGAGCGACAGGGTGAGCACCGCGATGAGCAGGGTGACCGCCGAGACCGCGACGAGGATCCCCGTCAGCGCCGAGGTGGTCGCCGTCACGTCGGCCTCCGAGTTGCCGGCGATGACCGTGGTGCCGTCGTTCTCGGCCGCTGCGATGCGGAAGGCGCCGAGGTCTCCCCCCAGGTCGACGGTCGTCGGTGTGCGGTCGGTCGCGACCGAAGAGCGCAGCTGGGCGACCTGATCGTCGCTCACCGCGACCTCGGTGCCGTCGGCGCGCGTGTACTCCGAGGTCTGCACCGAGCCGTCGCCGGCGATCACCACCAGCAGGGTGCCGACCCGCGGCGCGGGGCTCGCGGCATCCATCCCCGGGGGCCGGTCGACATCGCCCCGCCCGTCGAAGCCGCCCCGTCCGGCGGCGAACGACAGTCCCTCGCGCACCTGTTCGTCGAGGCGATCGAACGCGAAGGAGCGCAACGACAGGATCGTCGCGACGCTCATCACGACGAAGGCGAGGGCCACGAGCACACTCGTCCCCGCCACGAGCGTGCGCCGCAGCGTCCAGCGGCGCCGGGTCGATCGCCTCTGCGTCATGGCGTCTTGATCGTGTAGCCGACCCCGCGGACCGTGTGGATGAGGGGCTCGCCGAGGGTGTCGATCTTCTTGCGCAGGTACGAGATGTAGATCTCGACCACGCTGCCGTTGCCGCCGAAGTCGTAGCTCCACACCTGGTCGAGGATCTGCGCCTTGCTCAGCACCCGCCGCGGATTCTGCATGAGGTAGCGCAGCAGTTCGAACTCCCTCGCGGTGAGCTTGATCGGGATGCCGCCGCGCTCGACCTCGTAGGACTCCTCGTCGAGCGACAGGTCGCCCACGCGCAGCCGCGGGTCGGCGTCGGCGACGGCGGCGACGTGGCGCCGGGCCATCCCGCGCAGACGCACGATGACCTCCTCGAGGTTGAAGGGCTTCGTGACGTAGTCGTCGGCCCCCGCCGAGATCCCCGCGATGCGGTCCTCCACCGCGTCCTTCGCGGTGAGGAACAGAACCGGGGCGTCGTTGCCGGCCGCACGCAGGCGCGACAGCAGTTCCCTGCCGTCGACGCCCGGCATCATGATGTCGAGCACGAGCAGATCGGGCGAGAACTCGCGGATGACACCCCACGCCTCCTGTCCGTTCGCGGCCGTGCGCACGTCCCAGCCCTCGTTCTGCAGCGCCATGCGCAGCAGCTCGCTGAGGTTCGCTTCGTCGTCGACGACGACGGCACGGATGGGAGAGCCGTCGGGGCGGGCCAGGGGTGCGGGGCGGGAGGTCACGAGAGCCAGCATGCAGCCTCACGGGCCCCGGAGTCACGCGACATACCCGCTTCATAGCAACGGTGAGGGAACGGTGAGGGCGGCGTTCCTACCTTCGGGAACACGGCCGCACCCCGCGTCCGAGAGGAGAGACATGTACGGCACCTACCTGCGGCGCGAACTCGCCGGCCGCACCAAACAGACCGTGATCGTCGCGGTCGGACTCGCGATCGCCATCGCGCTCGTCATCGTCGTCAACGCACTCTCGGCGGGCGTGCGCGACGCGCAGTCGCAGGCCCTCTCGTCGGTGTACGGGGTCGGCACCGACCTCACCGTCACCGGGGCGCAGGCCCAGCCCGGCGAAGACGGGGGCGGGCCGCGGTTCGACTTCGGCGCCGACGCCGGTTCGACGCAGGACGGCACGACCACCCTCAGCCAGTCGCGCCTCATGACCGACAGGATGCGCGCGACCCTCGACGCCTCGACCGTCACCACCGTCACCGCTCTCGACGGCGTGTCCGCCGCCACCGGGGCCCTGGCCCTGACGAACACGACGTTCTCGGGTCAGATGCCCGACCGCAGCGCCACCACCGACGCGGGCACGGGCACCGGAGGCGGCATGGGCGGCGGCGCGGGCCAGCCGCCGTCCGGCGGCCCCGGCGGCGACGGCGGCAGTGCGTTCGGCGTCGACTCGTTCAGCGTGCTGGGCGTCGACCCCGCCGCCACCGTCGGTCCACTGTCGTCGGTGACGGTCACCGACGGCCGGGGCCTCACCGCTGCAGACGCCGGCACCGACGTCGCCGTGATCGACGCCACGTACGCGGCGAGCGCCGGGCTGGCCGTGGGCGGAACGATCGACCTGGGCGGAACGACGATGCAGATCGTCGGCGTCGTGGCCTCGGCGTCGTCCGATGCCGACACCGCGGCGAACGTGTACCTGCCGCTCGACGTCGCCCAGAGTCTCGCGGGCGTCGGCGACGTGGTCTCGACCGTCTACGTGCAGGCCGATTCCGCGGATGCCATCGACACGGTGCAGAGCGAGGTCTCGACCGCGCTGCCCGACGCCACCGTCAGCTCGCAGTCGGAGCTCGCCTCGACGGTCTCGGGCTCGCTGTCCAGCGCGTCATCGCTCATCTCGAACCTCGGCACCTGGCTGTCGATCGTGGTCCTGCTGGTCGCTCTGTCGCTCGCGGTGCTGTTCACGATCTCCGGCGTCGCACGCCGCACGCGGGAGTTCGGCACCCTCAAGGCCATCGGCTGGTCCAACGGCCAGATCGTCCGCCAGGTCGCCGGGGAATCGTTCGCGCAGGGCCTCATCGGCGGCGTCGCGGGTCTGATCCTCGGCCTCGGCGGCATCCTGCTGATCAACGTCATCTCGCCCACCGTCTCGGTGACGTCGAGCGCCACCACGGGTGGCCCCGGCGGTCAGGGCGGTCCCGGCGGTGGGGGCGGCTTCGGCCAGGCGGCCGCGCAGGCCACCGACATCGTGCTCAGTGCGCCCGTGACCCCCGTGGTCGTGGTGGCGGCCGTCGGCATCGCCGTGCTGGGCGGCGTGCTCGCCGGAGCCTTCGGCGGGTGGCGTGCTGCACGCCTCAGCCCCGCCGCCGCCCTCCGCTCGGTCGCGTGACCGGCATCCCGTTTTCGAAGGAGACATCATGACCCTCACCGCCCCCACCGACACCCTGACCGCCTACCGCCTGCGGGGCGTCACCCGCACCTACCGCCAACGCGACACCACGGTGCAGGCGTTGGCCGGTGTCGACCTCGACATCGCCGCGGGCGACTTCGTCACCATCCAGGGCCCCACCGGCGGCGGCAAGTCGACGCTGCTGCAGATGCTCGGCGCTCTCGATCGCCCCTCCGCCGGGTCGGTGACGCTCGGCGACCTCGACATCGCACGCGCCTCGAACGCCGACCTGAATCGCGTGCGCGCCGCCGAGATCGGCTTCGTGTTCCAGGGTTTCAACCTCATCCCCACGCTCACCGCCGCCGAGAACGTCGACATGGGCCTCGAGCCGCTCGGTCTCGACGGCGACGAGCGGCGACGGCGCGTGACCGAAGCCCTGGAACGCGTGGGGCTCGCCGATCGCCGCGACCACCGCCCGGGCGAGCTGTCGGGCGGGCAGCAGCAGCGCGTCGCGATCGCGCGGGCGATCGCCAAGCAGCCCCGGGTGCTGCTGGCCGATGAGCCGACGGGCAATCTCGACGAGAGCATGCGCGACGAGATCCTCGAGGTGCTCGAGGGACTGAACGCCGAGGGCCTGACGCTCGTGGTGGTGACCCACGACTCCGCCGTCGCGCGGCGAGCCCGCCGCCGCCTGCGCCTGGCGAAGGGCGTGGTGACCGACATCACGGCCGGCTGACTCGACCTCAGTACCCCGAGGCCGCTGAGCCCACCGAAGCGACCGGGCGCCCCTCGACGCCCGGTCGCTTCGCCGTCCCCGTCGACGGCTCCGCAGCTCTCTCCCCACCGCCTCGTCAAGTCCCGAGGCCGCCGAGCCGCCCGCGCCGTAAAGTCGAGTCACGACGACCGAGGGGACACCATGGCCGCCCGAAACACTCGCCTGATGCGCTGCACGCCCGACGACTTGTTCGCCGTGCTGTCCGACGGCTGGCTGTACCCCGTGTGGGTCGTCGGGGCGGCGCGCATGCGCGACGTCGACGAGCACTGGCCGCGCAAGGGCGCGCGCATCCACCACTCCCTCGGCATCTGGCCGGTCATGATGCACGACGAGACCGAGATCGTCGAGTGGTCTCCGCCGCACCGGCTGCGGTTGCGGCCGAAGGCCGGCATCCTGGGTCGCGGGGTGATCCGCATCGACGCCCGGCCGCACGCCGACGGCACCGCGGTCACGATCCTCGAGGAGCCCGTCTCGGGCGCGGCGTCACTGCTGCCCGCGGCCCTGTGGAAACCGATGCTCGTCCTGCGCAACCACGAGTGCCTGAACCGCCTGGCGTTCCTGGCCGAAGGCCGCCGCGAAGAGCGCGAGGCCCGCGAACTCGATCACCGCACCGAGACGCCCGACCCGCAAGACGGCACCCCGTCGCCGCAGGCACGCGAAGACGTGCGCGACGCCGGCGTCTGACCTCAGCTCTCGGGGCGCGACTGCGCGCCCGTCGCTCCGGGCTGCTCGGTGCTGTGGTGCAGTTCGTCGATGTACAGGTTCTTCTCGTCGGTCGTGCGGTTGCGGTACGCGGCGCGTCCGACCATGTGGGCGGCCAGAGGAGCGGTTGCGAATTGGATGAGCACGATCGGGATGCCGAAGGCGAGGGCCTCCCACGTGCGCAGCGACAGCGCGACCGCCGACACGATGAGCAGCACGCCGAGCACCTGCGGCTTGGTGGCCGCGTGCAGACGGGTCGGCACGTCGCGCCAGCGCAGCAGGCCGATCGTCGCGGTCAGGCACAGCACCGCGCCGATGAGCACGAGCACGAGCGCGACGGTGTCGAGAACGGAGTCGAGGGTCATCTCGGGTTCTCCTTGCGCGCGACGAAACGGGCGACCGCGATCGAGCCGAACACGCCGACCGCGGCGATGATGAGCATCGCGGGCAGCGACTGCGTGTGCTTGTTGATCACCATGTCGGCGCCCAGGATGCACAGCACCTCGGTGAGCAGCACGTCGGCGGCCACGGCGCGGTCGAGGATCGACGGGCCGATCACGAGGCGGATCAGCGCCAGCACCGCAGCGGCGGCGAAGACGGCGAGGATGACGACGACGAGTGGGTTCACAGCAGGGTTCTCCCGTCGCGCGGGGTCTCGGCTCCGTGCCGGGCATCGGCATCGGACTCGGCGATCTTGGCCCGCAGCTCCTGCAGCTCTTCCTTCGAGCCGACGGCCCGCGTGATGCGGGCTTCCCAGCCGAGCACGACGCGGCGCTGATGCTCGGCATCCGCATCGCTTCGCACGCCGATGGTGTGCAGGAACAGGGTGCGGTTCTCACGATCGACGTCGACGATGAGCGAGCCGGGAATGAGGGATGCCGTGACGGCGGTGTGCGCCATGATCACGTCGTCGTCGACACGCAGCGGCACCGCGATGATCGCGGCCCCCGGCTGCCGCCGGAGATCGACGACCTGCCACGCCACGATGAGCGAGCCGCGGATGACCGCGCCGAGGAAGGTGACGACGAAGACGAGCCCGTACCAGAGGTTGATGCGGCCGGACAGCTCGACCGGGGGCAGGCGGAACACCCGCGTGACGAAGATCGCCGCCACCAGACCGGTGAGGAACGCCAGCCACGTGAACTGGCCCCACAGCAGCATCCACAGGGCGACCAGCCACACCAGGAACGGCAGCTGGTGCAGGAACAGCCCCACCTGGGAGCGGCGCGACGGGCTCATTGCTGACCCGCCTGTTCCCGCACCTGCACGAGACTCACGCCGTCGGTGATGGTGACGCCCGCCCGCAGGCACATGTCGAGCAGCGGGCCCGCGAACACCGTCAGCGCCAGGGTCACGGCCACCATGCCGACCGTCGCCGAGGTCATGATGCGCGGGATCGCACGACGCTCGGTCGAGATCGTCGCGGCGGGGGCGTTGCCGAGGTAGGCGACGCGCTCCATCGTCTCGGGCGAATCCTCGTTCTCGCGCCAGAACGACAGGTTCCACGCGCGCATCAGGGCGTAGAGCGTCAGGATCGATGTCGCGATCCCGCCCACGATCAGCACCATCATCACCGGCGTCCCCACCTGGGCCGCCGCGTCGAAGAGCGCGTACTTGCCGATGAAGCCCGAGAACGGCGGCAGTCCGCCGAGGTTGATGGCCGGAATGAAGTACAGCACCGCCAGAAGGGGCGCGGCCCGCATGAGGCCCTTCACCTTGAGGATCGAGGTGCTGCCCGCGCGGCGCTCGATGAGGCCTACGGCGAGGAACAGCGTGGTCTGCACGATGATGTGGTGGACGATGTAGTAGATCGTCGCCCCCACCGCCAGCGGCGTGTTGATGGCCAGGCCGAAGATCATGTAGCCGATGTGGCTCACGAGCGTGAACGACAGGATGCGTTTGAGCTCGGCCTGCGCGACGGCGCCCAAAATGCCGACGATCATCGTCGACAGCGCCACCATCATCAGCAGGAAGTTGAGGTCGTTGTCGACGAACAGCTGCGTCTCGGTGCGGATGATCGCGTAGACGCCCACCTTGGTCAGCAACCCGGCGAACACCGCGGTCACCGGCGCCGGAGCCGTGGGGTACGAGTCGGGCAGCCAGAACGACAGCGGGAACACGGCCGCCTTGATGGCGAACGCGAGAAGCAGCATGAGATGCAGGATCGTCTGGGTGTCCTGCGGCAGCAGCGCCATGCGCTCGCTGATCTGCACCATGTTGACCGTGCCGAGCGCGCCGTAGACCATCGCGATCGCGGCGAGGAAGAGGATCGACGACACCAGCGAGACGACGATGTAGACGACCCCCGTGCGGATGCGCGACTCGGTTCCGCCCAGGGTGATGAGCACGTACGAGGCGACCAGCAGGATCTCGAAGCCCACGTAGAGGTTGAACAGGTCGCCCGCGATGAAGGCGTTGAAGATGCCCGCGCCGAGGATGAGGTAGGCCGGGTAGAAGATCGAGACCGGGGTGTCCTCGTCGTTGTCGGCGGCTCCCTGACCGATCGAGAACAGCAGCACGGCGAGCAGCACGATGCTGGTGACCACCACCAGGAGCGCGGCGAGCACGTCGACGTACAGCACGATGCCGAACGGGATGTCCCACGCGGCGATGGCCACGGCGAGGGGGCCGTTCGTATCCACCTCGACGAGCAGCACGGCGCCGAGCACGAGCACGGCCGCGAGAGAGGCCACCGACACGACGATCTGCGTCTTCTTGCGACGGCCGAACACGAGGTTGATCGCGGCGCCGATGAGCGGGATGCCGACGAGCAGGGGAACGAGGGCGCTCACGGGCGATCACCATCCTGGGGGTCGCGGGAGTCGGGGGTGGGGGCGTCGTCGTCGTCGCGCTGCACGGCGACGCGGTCGACCGGTGCGTCGTCGACGAGCTGCGACAGGTCGCCCTGGTGCAGCACCCGGATGGGCGAGGCCACGTCGCCCACGAAGTCGGTGGTGACGTCGTCGTCGTCGGAACGCGACTCTTCGTCCATGGCGTCTTCGGGCTCGGTCGCCGTGCGGGTGCGAAGAGCCACGTCGTCGGCGTCGTCGATGACCGTGTCGGCCTGACCCAGCTGCCAGGAGCGGTAGATCAACGCGAGCAGGAACGCCGAGATGCCGAACGTGATGACGATGGCCGTCAGCGTCAGCGCCTGCGGCAGCGCGTCGGACATGTCGGCGGGGTCGGTCTGCCCGTCGTAGAACGGCGCCCTGCCCGGGGCGCCCATGACGATGAGCAGCAGCAGATTGGCGGCGTTGCCCAGCAGGAGGAAGCCGATGAGCACGCGGGTCAGGCTGCGCTCGAGCATGGCGTACACACCGCACGCGAAGAGCACGGCCATCACGATGACGAGGACGAGAGAGATGGTCACGGGCCCACCACCTCCGCGTCTTCGGGATGCAGCGACTGCCTGTCGACTTCGGCGCCGAGGCTGCGCAGCACGTCGAGCACCAGGCCGATGACGACGAGGTAGACGCCCACGTCGAAGATCGTGCTGGTGACGAACTCCCAGTGGCCGATGAGCGGCAGCTCGCCCTCGAACGTGAAGCTCTGCAGAGGCGCGAAACCGAAGGCCATCGGCACCAGCGCGCACAGCACGGCGATCGCCATGCCCGCGCCCAGCAGCCGGCCGGCGTCGGTGGGGGCGGCGGCGCCGAGCTCCCATCGCCCCCCGGCGATGTAGCGCATGACCAGGCCCATGCCGGCGACCAGACCGCCGGCGAAGCCGCCGCCGGGGAGGTTGTGCCCGGCGAACAGCAGGTACAGCGACACGATCATGATCGAGTGGAAGAGCACCCGGATGATGATCTCGAGCAGGATCGACCGGTTCTCGGGCTGCACCTTCGAGCCCGAGATGAGCCAGGCCCGCGGAGCATCGGTCTCGCCCACGCGCTGGGCCCGCACTCCGCTGTCGGTCTCGACGAGCGGGCGACGGCGACCGAGACCCGTGCGACTGCGGGCCGTGCCCGAGCGCCGCGACAGGTTGTCGCTGCGATCGGTGATGAAGACGAGCGACGCCACGCCCGTGGCCGCGAGCACGAGCACCGAGAGCTCGCCCATGGTGTCCCACCCGCGCAGGTCGACCAGCGCGACGTTGACGACGTTGCGGCCGTGACCGATCTCGTACGCCAGGGCCGGCCACTCGAGCGAGATGGGAAGGTCTTGCCGGGCGCCGGTCGCGACGACGGCGACCAGGGCCATGGTGAGACCCACGCCGGCGCCGAGCACGGCGCGCGCAAGGGGGGCGACCGATTCGTTCTGCTCGCCCATGCGGGCCGGCAGACGCCGCAGCACGAGAGCGAACACGACCAAGGTCACCGTCTCGATGAGCACCTGCGTGAGGGCGAGGTCGGGGGCGCCGCTGGTGGCGAAGAGCACGACCATGCCGAGGCCGGTGACCGACACGAGCGCGACGCCGGTGTAGCGCTTGCGCGCCCGCACGGCGAGGATGCCCGCGGCGATCATGATCGGCGCCGAGATCAGCTGCGCCGGCGACTGCCACGCGTCGAGCTGCGCGCGCCACTCGCTCGAGGCGAGCAACGCGGTGCCCTCGGCCACCACGAGAACGACGAAGATCGTGCCCACGTAGAACGGCAGCGAGCCGCGCTGGAAGCGCGCGGTGACCCACTCCGACGTGTGGTCGATGCCGCGCAGGGTGGCGTTGTAGACGTCGTTCGCCGTGAACGGCAGCACGCGGCGGCGCTTGTGCAGCTGCGTCTTGCGCACGACCCAGAACACCCCGGCGCCGAGCGCGAGCGTGCCCAGCGAGATGAACAGCGCCGGCTCCAGACCGTGCCAGAGCGCGAGGTGGTACGGGTACTCGGGCGCGGGAACGCCGGCCGTCGCCTCGGGCAGCTCGTCGGCGTAGGGCGCGAGCCAGTGGTCGACGATCGGAGCGAGGAAACCGAGCGCGAGCGAGGCCGCCGACAGCAGCACAGGGGCCGAGAGGAAGCCGATGGGCGGGTCGGGCCACTCGGTCTTCTCGACGTCGCGCTTGGTCCAGTACGCACCCCAGAGGAACCGGATGCCGTACGCCGCCGTCAGAGCGGAACCCAACACGATGCCGATCAGGGCGACGAGACCCCATCCGGCGCCGCCCTCGGCCTCGTGCAGCAGGGCGGTGAGAGCAGTCTCTTTCGCGACGAAGCCCAACGTGGGGATGACGCCGGCCATCGACGCGATCGCGATGAACGAGGCCGTGGCCATGACCGGGGCCTGGCGTCCGACACCCGAGAGCTCGCCGATGTCACGCGTGGAGAGCTGACGGTCGATGACGCCGACCACGAGGAACAGGCACGACTTGAACAGAGCGTGGCTGAGCAGCAGGGCGACGCCCGCGAGGGCGGCATCGCGCGTTCCGTAGCCCAGCATGACGGTGAGGAAGCCGAGCTGGCTGACCGTACCGAAGGCCAGGATGCGCTTCAGGTCGCGTTCGCGCAGCGCCTGGAAACCGCCCAGCAGCATGGTGAAGACACCGAGGGTGATCAGCGTCGGGCGCCAGAACGGGGTGTCGGCGAAGCCGGGGGCGAGCCGCGCGATGAGGTAGATGCCGGCCTTCACCATGGCGGCGGCGTGGAGGTAGGCGCTCACCGGGGTGGGAGCGGCCATGGCGCCGGGGAGCCAGAAGTGGAAGGGGAAGATAGCCGATTTGCTCAGCGCGCCCACGAGCAGCAGCAGCACGGCGATGTCGACGACCGTCCCCACGGGGGGATCGGCGAGGATCGCCGACAGGCTCGAGGTGCCCGCCTGCACCACCAGCAGCACCACGCCGATCAGCATGACCAGGCCGCCGAGGGTCGTCACGAGCAGCGCCTGGAGGGCGGCACGGCGACTCGCCGCACGACCGTGGTAGTAGCCGATGAGCAGGTACGACAGCACGCTCGTGGCTTCCCACAGCATGACGAGCACGACGATGTCGTCGGTGAGCACGAGGCCGTACATCGCGCCGGCGAAGGCCAGCAGCACGGCCGAGAACTGCCCGACGCCCTGCGTCTTGCCGCGGAAGTACCAGCGGCAGTAGAGCATGACGAGCGCACCGACGCCCGTGACGACGAGGGTCAGCAGCCAGCCCAGCACGTCCATGCGCATCGAGAGCGAGACGCCCAGCGCGGGAATCCACTGGTATTCCTCGAACGGAATGTCTCCGCCGAAGACCGACGCGGCCTGCACGATGGCGAAGGCGAAGGCGAGTGCCGGAAGCACTGCCGCGACGTAGAACGCCCGAGCTCCGATGCGTGAGACGAGCCACGGGAGCAGGAGCGGGAGAGCCGCGAAGGCGCCGAGGAATATCAGCATGGTCGGGCCTCCTCGGGTGTCGACGGGCGGAGTGCCCGGGCTCTCGGGGTGTCGTGACTATTCTATGCGGAGCATGAGACTCGTCGCTGCCCGCGACCTCATGTGGTACGCGGCGGCGCGGTCGTCGTGCCCTCGCGGAACGTGCACGACAACCGCAGACCCGAGGGCACGGCATCCTCGAGCATCGCGGCGACGGCCTCGCCGGCCGCGCGGCCCTTGGCAGTGGCCGGCTGCACCAGCGTCGTGAGGACGTGCGGCGCCAGGCCGTCGACGACGACGCCGTCGAACCCCGTCACGCTGACGTCGTCGGGAACCCGAAGGCCCGCCTCTTCGGCGGCGCGGATGACCCCGGCCGCCAGCAGGTCGCTCTGCGCGATCACCGCGGTGGGGCGATTCGCGGGGTCGGCGAAGAGCGTGCGTCCGGCGATCGCGCCCTCGTCGATCGAGCTGGTGGCCGCGGCCAGCGCGGGCGCGTCGGGGAACACGCGACGGGCCCCGGCCAGTCGATCGGCGGTGACGTCGACGCGCACGACCTCGTCGGACGCGATCCAGCCCCGCCGCCGCGACGTGTCGATCGGCAGGGTGACGAGAACGACGTCGCGGTGCCCGAGGTCGGCCAGGTGTTCGGCGGCGGCGGACTGCGCCTCGGTGTTGTCGAGCAGCACGCGCGGGATCCCCTCGCCGGCGTCGCCCTCGACGACGACGACCGGGATGCCGCGTCCGCGGACGATCTCGAGCGAGTCGCGCATGCGGGGGCTGCACCCGATCAGCACGGCGGCGTCGATGGGCGCGGTGTGCAGCGACGGCTCGCTCACCGTCTCACCGTCGTCGCGCAGCAGCAGCAAGGCCGCGCCCAGGCGCGAGACCCCGTCGGCGAGGCCGTCCATCATGTGCGTCGTCACCGGGTCGAGGAAGGCGGTTCCAAGGTGCTGGTCGAAGACGACGCCGACGATGCCCGACCGTCCGCGCCGCAGAGAGGCCGCGCGCGGGTCGGGCCCGGTGTAGCCGAGACTCTGCGCCGCGGCGAGCACGCGTGCCCGGGTGGCCTCCGAGGTGGGGGTCTTGCCACTGAAGACCACCGAGGCGGTCGACGGCGAGACGCCCGCCTCGCGGGCGACGTCGCTGATGGTGGCGCGTCGGGTGCTCACGGGCCGATCGTAACCCGCGACACGCGCGCTTCCGAATCGATTCGATCGACGTCGAATCGATTCGGTACAGTGGCGCCATGCATTCCACGCTGACCCGGTCCCAACTCGTGCGTTGGCACGTCGCGATCTGCGCCATCTTCCTCGCGAGCGGACTCAGCATCTCGACCTGGGCCTCGCGCGTGCCGGCGATCCGCGAGTCCCTCGGCATCGAGAACTCCGGCGTCGGGCTCCTGCTGCTCGGCATGGGCGTGGCATCCATCATCGGACTCTCCATCGCCCCCGCCGTCATGGCCCGCATCGGCGCCCGCACGGGAATGCTCGTCGCGCTGGTGCTCGTGGGCGTGGGCCTGGCCATCATCGGCTTCGGCACCGACTCCCTGCAGCTCTTCGCCGTCGCGCTCGTGGGACTCGCGCTGTTCGGGTTCGGCAACGGCGCCGTCGACGTGATGATGAACGTCGAGGGCGCCGCCCTCGAGAAGGCCACGGGCCGCACGATCATGCCCCTGCTGCACGCCTTCTTCAGCTTCGGAACGGTGATCGGCGCCGCCCTCGGCTTCGTCGCCGTGCGCTTCGACATCCCGGTCGTCGCGCACTGCGTGGCCATGGGCCTGGTCATCGTCGTGGTGGCGTTCGTCTCGGTCGCCAACGTTCCCCGCGCAGAGGTCGCGATGGACGCCCCCGTCGCCGAGGAGCGCGCTCACTGGCGCGAGCGCCTCGTGGTCTCGCTGCAGGCCTGGCGCGAGCCGCGCACCTACACGCTCGGCGTGATCATGCTGGGCATGGCGTTCGCCGAGGGCAGCGCGAACGACTGGCTCCCCTCGGCCGTCGTCTACGGTCACGGAGCACCCGAAGAAGCCGGCCCCGCCGTGCTCGCGGTGTTCTCGGTCGCGATGACCGTCGGACGCATCGCCGGCGGACCGGTGGTCGATCGTCTCGGTCGCGTGCTGGTGCTGCGGGTGCTGGCGGCCACCGCGGCCGCGGGCCTGCTGCTGTTCATCCTCGCGCCGTTCGGCCCGTGGGTGTTCGTGGGCGCGGCACTGTGGGGTCTCGGTGCCTCCCTCGGCTTCCCGATCGGCATGTCGGCCGCCGCCGACGACCCCGCCAAGGCCGCCTCGCGCGTGGCCGCCGCGGCGACCATCGGGTACGTCGCGTTCCTCTGCGGTCCCCCGATCCTCGGATGGATCGGCGACCACATCGGGCTGCTCAACACGCTGCTCATCGTGGTCGGCCTGATCGTGGCATCCGGTCTCTTCTCGGGCGCGGCCAAGCCGCTCGTCGTCGAGAGCGCCGAGGCCGAGAAGGCCCGCCGCTGATACCCGGCGGCGAGCGCGATTAGGCTCGACGGGTGCGTCTCGTCAGGCCGCTCCACGGCATGAGGCCCGCGTGAGTTCGCCTTGCCGCCTGCTCTTTCTGGGCGACAGTCCGAATTTCGTATAACATAAATGCTATGGCTGAGCATGAGGCGATCAACGGCGTTCCCGTGACCGAGGAACAGATCGAAGCCTGGGCGAACGAGGCCGAGGCGGGATACGACGTCGCGACGCTGAAGAAGCGCGGCCGAGGCCGTCCGGGCCGAGGCTCCGAACCCTCGCAAGTCGTGGCGTTGCGTCTCACCGCAGACGAGATGGCCGCGTTGGATGCGCGTGCGGCGCGCGAGGGCAAATCCCGCTCGGAGGTGCTCCGCGAGGCCCTGTCCGTCGCGTGAGAATCCACCCCGCCGCCGTCAAGCACGGGATAGAGGCCGAAGACGCGCGCCAGGCGGCCGAGTGGGCGGTATGGGTCGAGGACCTCGACGACGACAGTCCGGCCAGGCAGCTTCGCCTCGGTTTCGATACACGCGGTCGCTTGCTGGAGACGGTGGTACTCGTCTTCGACAGCGGCAGCGAGATGGTCATCCACGCGATGAAGGCTCGTCCGCAGTATGTCGCCCTGCTCGACTGACGTGGCACAACGGAGGTTTGAGTCCATCGCCATCAGTAACGCTCGGTGGAGCGACGACCGAGCGAGGCCTGGAAGCGCACGAGATACCCGTCGGGGTCGGTAACGAGGAACTGCTCGACTCCGGCCTCTTCGTTGTCGCCGATGCGGTACCACTTCATCTCGGGGTCCATGAAGAGCGGGTGACCAGCTTCTCGGAGAGACGAGAGGATCGGTCCAAGGTCGGGGACAGTGATCTGAAAGTTGACCCCGCGTCCCAACGGACGGTCGAGCGGTGCGGTGATCCAGTCTCGGCCGATGCCTTGCTGCTCAAGCATCACGTGCGCACCACCGCGCGAGAGGTAGGCGAACCCTTCGTCCTCACGTGCGTAGTCGACGGCGAAGCCGCAGAGCTCACACCAGAACGTAAGGCTCCTGCTGATGTCCGCAACCAGGAGTTCGGGAACCAGAGAGGGGCTGTCGGCGCTCACTGCTTCATGCTGACAGAGACCCCGCGCACCATGGTGTCGGCCGGAGGTGAGCACGCCCGGGTACCGTGGAGCGGTGAGACTCGTCATCGCCCGTTGCTCCGTCGATTACACCGGCCGACTCAACGCGCATCTCCCCCTTGCCACCCGCCTGCTCGTGCACAAGGGCGACGGCAGCCTGCTTGTGCACTCCGACGGCGGCTCGTACAAGCCGCTCAACTGGATGAGCCCGCCGTGCAGTCTCACGCTCGAACAGCCCGATGAGGCCGACGTCGAAGACGGCGTGATCGAGCGGTGGCGTGTCACCCACGCCAAGACGGGCGACGCGCTGCTGGTGCGCATCCACGAGGTCGTCCACGATTCCTCGCACGAGCTCGGCGTCGACCCCGGCCTCATCAAGGACGGCGTCGAAGCCGACCTGCAACGTCTGCTGGCCGAGCAGGTCTCGGTCGTCGGCGAGGGCCTGCGACTCGTGCGTCGCGAGTACCCCACGGCGATCGGTCCGGTCGACCTGCTGCTGCGCGACGACGCCGGCGGCACCGTCGCGATCGAGGTCAAGCGCCGCGGCGACATCGACGGTGTCGAACAGCTCACGCGCTATCTCGAGCTGCTCAATCGCGACCCCCTGCTCGCTCCGGTCACCGGCATCTTCGCGGCCCAGGAGATCAAGCCCCAGGCCCGCGTGCTCGCCACCGACCGCGGCATCCGCTGCCTCACCCTCGACTACGACGAGATGAAGGGCGTGCAGTCGGGGGCGCCGCGGCTGTTCTGACGCACTCCACGCGTGGGGAGCGAGCCGGGCCGATGCCGCGCCGGTAGCGTGGGAGCATGCCCGTACGCTCCCCCTTCTCGTGTGTCCTGTGGGACGTCGACGGCACTCTCGTCGACGCGTCCGAGGGGATCCTCCGTCGCCTGACGATCACCCTCGAGCACTTCGGACGCACTCCGCCGACGCGGGGAGAACTGTCGCACTGGATCGGGCCGCCCATGTTCGAGTCCTTCCAGGTGAACGTCGGAATGACGCCCGAGCAGGCCACCGAGGCCGTCACGTTCTATCGCGGTCTCAACCGCAGCGAGGGCTACACCGTCAGCGCACGGCTGTATCCCGGCGTCGGTGAGATCGTGCACGACCTGCACGCCGCCGGTGTGCCGCAGTCGACGGCCAGCTCGAAGCCCGAGGTGCAGGTCGTGGCCCTGATGGACCACTTCGGTCTCGCCCCCGACCTCGAGGCCGTGGTCGGCGCGTCGCTCGACGAACGCACCCTGAGTACGAAGTCCGACATCGTCCGCGAGGCCCTGCGACGACTGGAGGCGCAGGGTGTCGACGTCTCGCGCCCCGTGCTGATCGGCGATCGTCACCACGACGTCGAGGGCGGTCGGGATGCCGAGGTGCCCGTGATCTTCGTGCGCTGGGGGTTCAGCTGGCCGCACGAGTCCGAGGGCGCGCAGGCCGCCGTCGACGACGTCGACCAGTTGCGGGCCCTGCTGCTCGTCGACGACGCCCCCGCCGACCGTGACTGACGTCGCCTGGGCGATCCCCGCGGCGATCGCGCTCACCGGTGGTCTGCTCGTCGCGGCGATCGTCGTGCTGGTCGTTCGGGTGCGTCATCGCTCGCCGCGTGCGCAGGCGGCGGCGGCCGAGGCCGTCACCGCCGCCGAGGCCGCCCTGCTCGACCTCGATGATGCGGTGAACTCCCTCGACATCGCGTTCGAAGCGGCCGACGCCCTGCCCGCGAGCGATGCCCCGGCAGATCTGCGTCGGGCGTACACCGCCGCCCAACGCGCTCGCGACCGCGGGTTCTCCGACGTCTCGTCGCTGCGACGGGGCGCGGTCGTCCCCGCGCGACGACGTGTCGAGGCCGAGCGGCTGCGCGCCGGGCTCGTGTCGCAGCTCGCTCGCGTCGAGGCGACACGCGCGCAGCTCGCCGCGTGGTCGACGGCGCAGCGCACCCCGGCCGCGCTCGTCGCAGCCGCACGTCGGCGCCGCGACGAGGCCGTCACCTCGGCCGGCGACCCGGCCCCGCTGCTCGCGGCACTGGGCGACCGCTTCGACGCCGACGATTGGCGCGACGCCGCCCTCTCGGCGCGGGCCGGCCATGCCGCACTGATCGAGGCCGATACCGAGATCGACCGCGCTGCGGCACGTGACGCCGATGTCGCAACCGTGATGATGCACCTGCACCGCTCGACCGACGCCACCCGCCGAGCCGGACGCCACCTGCGTGCCGTGGAGGACTCCCACCGCATCGCCCTGCAGGCCGCCGACAACGTCACCGCCGAGCTGGCTGCGGCCCGCGCCGAACTGGGCGCGGCGATCGAGCTCGCGACCGCCCGCGCCGACGCGTGCGCGCCCGGCGCGCAGGCGCGTCTGCTCTCCGTGGTCCGCGACCTCGACGACGCGGCCGCCCACGCTCCCCGTCGCCCGCGCACCGCCGTCGAAACTGTGGCGCGGGTGCGCGAGGTGCGCGACGACGCCCTCGGCGAGGCGCCGAGCACCCGGAATCGGCTCGAGGTCGCCCGCACGGCCCTGCCCGGAACCCTCGCCTGCGCGCGTGCCGCCCTCGCCGCGGCCGACGCGCGCGAGGGCGTTCTGGCCATCGACGCCCGACTGCGCCTCGAGACCGCGCGTCGCGAGTTGGCAGCGGCCCGGGCGGCCACCGACGCGGTCGTCGCCCTGGCCAACGCGCGCGCCGCCTGGCACGCCGTATCCTCGGCCGAGCTCTGAGCGAGAGGCCGAGAGCGGCCTTGCCCTATCTTTAGCGGCATGAGGGAGAACACCACGACCCGCCGCGTGAGCGCGGTCGCGCGCCGCATCCCGGCCACGCTCGCACTCGTCGGCATCCTGATCCTCGTCGGCGTCGCGGTGGGTGCACTGTGGCAGCCGTTCACCGCGTCTCCCCTGTTCCCGAGCGTGGCCTACGGCCTGCCGGCGCTCGAGGCGGGCCGCTGGTGGACGCCGCTCACCGGCTCGTTCTTCGTCGGCGCCCCCTGGGTCTACGCGCTCGTCGTTCCGGGTCTGGCCGGCATGGCGCTGCTGGAGTTCCGTCGGGGCAGTCGCGTGGCACTGGCCTACTTCGGCACCGGCCAGCTCTTCTCCGTTCTCGCCGCGGCCGCGTTCCTGTGGGGCGCCGCCCTGCTCCCGTGGGCGTGGGCCCAGGAGCAGGCGATGGCGCTCGGTGTGGGACCCTCCGGCGGCATCGTCGCCTGTCTCGCGGCCGCCGTCGGGGTCCTGCCCTCACCCTGGCGCCTGCGCGCCGGCACGACGCTGATCGCCGTCCTGTCGGTGACGTTCCTGTACTGGGGAACGTTGTCCGACCTGCAGCACGTGTTCGCCGCCGCGCTGGTGCTGGGCGTCGACCGCTCCCTGCGCCCGCAACGCGTGAGTGTGCGAGAGCAGCGACTGATCGCGTTCGCCCTGGTGTGCACCCTCGGGGCGATGGAGATCATCGGCTACGTCGCTCCCATGACGGGCCCCTTCGGCTCGTCGGGCCCCGCCGACGGCTCGTGGCTCGACGTCGCCGTCAACACCGTGCTCGTGCTCGTCGTCGCCCTGGCTCTCCACCGCGGCCGGCGCTGGGCGTGGATCGTGCTCCTGGCCTACAGCGCCCTGAACCTCGTGCTCGTTCTGCTCACGCTGGTCCTCGCCGTGCTCGTGGGCGTGACCGAGCTCGAAGCCGACCTGGATGCCGACCTCACCAGCATCCTCGCCTCGTCGACGCTGTGGATCCTGGCGGCGGCGTATTTCGTGCTCGTGCGCGCGGCTTTCCGCGCCCGCCCGCGCGCGGCCCTCGGCGACGCGCCCGCCCCCGGGGTCGAAGACGTGAAGACCGAGCTGCGGGCCTCGGGCGGCGGGACCCTGTCGTGGATGACCACGTGGGAGGGGATGTCGTACGCGCGATTCGGTCGGGGGATCGTCGCGTACCAGCGGCGCTCGGGCGTGGCGCTCGCCCTGGCCGATCCGCTCGGTCCGGTCGAGACGCGCGCCGCCACCGTGCGGGCGTTCATCGAGAGCGCCGAGGCCGCCGGGCTCGCGCCCTGCTTCTTCAGCGCCGACGACGCGACGCGTGCGGCGGTGCCCTCGGACTGGCGCAGCATCGTGGTGGCCGACGACACCGTCGTCGACCTGCCGGGTCTGGCCTTCACCGGCAAGGCATGGGGCGACGTGCGCACGTCGCTCAACCGCGCACAGCGCGAGGGGATGACGTTCCGTCTCTCGCGCCTCGCCGACGAGACCTGGGGCGTGCGTCAACAGCTGCGTGCCATCTCCGAGAGCTGGGTCGACGAGAAGGACCTGCCCGAGATGGGGTTCACGCTCGGCACCCTGCACGAGGCGGCCGACCCCGAGGTCCGCATCGCCCTCGCCGTCTCGCCGCACGGCGACGTCGACGGCTTCCTGTCGTGGCTGCCGATCTACGGCGATGGGGCGGTGCGCGGGTGGACGCTCGATCTCATGCGCCGACGCGAAGGCGGGTTCGGGCCGGTGATGGAGTACCTGATCGGCTCGTCGGCGCAGCAGTTCTCCACGGAGGGGGCGGCCGTGATGTCGCTGTCCGGCGCGCCGCTGGCGCACGAGTACCCCGCCGACGCCGGGGCCATCGTCGACCTGCAGGCGCGCATGGCGAGCATGCTGGAGCCCGTGTACGGGTTCGCTTCGCTGCACCGCTTCAAGCAGAAGTTCCACCCGCGGTACGAGACGCTCTCGCTCCTCTACCGCGACGAGGCCGACCTCGCGCGCATCGGTGCCGCACTGACGCGGGCGTTCCTGCCGCACGCCACGATCCGGCAGTTCGCCTCCGCGGGCGTCGATCTGGTGCGCCACGAACAGTGACGGCCCCGGCCGCGCACGATCGTCGAGTGACGCGAGCGCGGCCGGGGCCGATCCGGGACGTACCCGAGAAGATCAGATGACGCGGATGTCCTCGGCCTGAAGGCCCTTGGGACCCTGGGCGACCTCGAACTCGACGCGCTGGTTCTCTTCGAGCGAGCGGTAGCCGCCCGACTGGATCGCGCTGTAGTGCGCGAAGACGTCCTGACCGCCGTCATCGGGGGCGATGAAGCCGAAGCCCTTTTCCGAGTTGAACCACTTGACCGTGCCCTGCGTGCTCATCGTCATGCCGTTTTCCGCTTGAGCCGGCACCGTGCGCGCCGGACTGTGCCCCCACGGTAACGGGCCGGATCACTCGGCGCACAGGTCCGTGACACAAACGTTGCGTCGATCGCCGGGGTGGTGGTGTCCCCATGCGCGGTAGACCGGCCGGTGCGCGAGAGGGAATCACTCCGGAGCCCATACGACGCCCGGGCTGAGCATTGCTCAAAGCCCGGGCGTCGACGGATCCCCCCGGATATGTCACGCGAGGCGTGACGTGATGACATTACCGGTCGCGCGAGCCTCTGCGCGACAAGAAAACGAAGAATCAGGTAGTTATGGCGATGTTCTGTGATAACCGGGAGTCGTATGATCCGCGTGATGGACACCCGGAGACGCGCTTCTGCGCTCGTCGAGGAGGCGTATTCCGCCCTCGGCGAGGCGATCGTCGACGGGCGCCTGCGACCCGGTGACCGTTTGCGCGACGTCGAATTGGCGGAGCTCATGGGCATCTCTCGCACCCCCGTGCGCGAGGCCCTGCAGAAACTCGAGCGCATCGGCCTCGTGGAGGTCGCCGCCAACCGGTACACCCGCGTCTCGGAGCTGACCGACCGCGCGCGGACCGACATGCGGGAGTACGCCGCGCACACCATCGCGGGGGCGATGCGGGTTGCCCTCCCCCGCCTCACCGCCGCCGGCATGGACACCGCCGTGCGGCACGTCGACGCCATGCGCGACGCCGAGACCTCGCCGTCGTACGTGACGGCCGTGCTCGCCCTGTACGCCCACGTGGTGGCCGGTTCGCGCAATATCGTCTTTGCAAAGGCGCTCGCCCAGACCCAGCTGGTGCTGCGCCGCAATCTCGACGGCTGGACGAGCATCGACGGGGACACCCGCGGCCCCCTGTTCCGACACCTGCGCGGGCAGGTGTCGGCGCGCGACGCGAACGGCGCCACCTGGACGTTCCTCGCCCTGCACGGCTTCGCCTGACGGCGCAAGGCCGGCGGGGCACAGGGAGCCCTTCGCTAGCGTGGCGCCATGCCCCACATCGAGCTGCGCGACCTTCGTGACGAGGATCGGGATGCCGCCTTCGCGGCGCTCCGCGACAGTACCTCGACGTGGCCACGGGTGTCGATCGACGACCGCGCCTCGTTCGACCGGTGGGTCGACGGCGACGGCGCGAGTGTGCACGCCATCGTCGAAGACGCCGCGGTCGTGGGGGTCGCCGCCGCACTCGACGTCGACGAAGACCGCGAGATCCTGCTCGCGGTGTCGCCGCACGCGGGCGACGAGGCCGCCACCGAGGCGCTGCGTCTGCTCACCGTGCGCGAACCGGAACGCCCGCTGTACGCCTGCGTGTCCGCCGACGACGATCCTTCGCACGCCGTTCTCGCCCGCCTCGGTTTCGTCGAGCACGAGCGCGACGGCGCCGACATCGTCTACGTCCTGCCGCCGACCCTGGAGTAAGCCAGGGCCGTTGACCTCCCGTGGCATCCGTGTTCGGCTGGAGTCATGGGAAGCGAATGGTGGTGGGCCGCTTTCGCGGCCATCGGTGCCGCGCTGTGGTGGTGGTCGATCCACCTGACCCTGGGGGCGTACCCGCGAGAGCCTGTGTCCTACTGGGCGACCCCGCGAAAGGCGCCCCGTCGAGCCGTCGCATCGCGCGCCGTCGGGATCGGGCTGACGGTCTTCGGGGTCGGCATGATGCCTCGGCTCATCGAGACGCAGCCGTGGGCGGCGGCCCTTATCGCGGGCGGCGCGATCATCGCCCTCATCTGGGTGCCCTACGTGATCGCCATCGCCGCGCACAACCGCCGGGTCGTCGCGAGCGACGCACCCGCCGCGGAGCGCGCTTCTACCTCCCGCGGCCAGAACCCGCCGTCGCCCGCCGCGGACGTTCGCCGCGCCCCCTAGTTCGGCTCTTCCGACTCCTCGAGTGACTCGTCGACCTCGATCGACGAGTCGTCGGTGGCGCTGGCCTGTTCGGCTCGCTCCGCCTGCTGCTCGGCCCGGGCGTAGGCCTCTTCGACGCGGCGCTTCTCCGACATGAACGTCCCCTCGGTGATCGATCGTCCGACCAACCTAGGGTCGACGATCCCGCGGCGGAAGATCCCTCACCGACGCGACACCGTCGCCACGACCGGGCGGTGGTCGCTCCCGGCGTCGTCGAAGCCAGTGACGACCGCGAATCCGCGTGCCTCCCAGTCGCCACCGGTGAGCACGTGGTCGATCGGTGCGGCGAGCGCGGCTGGCAACCGCACGGGCCAGGTGCCCACGGCCGCGGCACCCCGATCGGCGGCGGCGTCGCGGCATCCGCCGATCACCCCTCCGTCGCGACCCAGCCCCGAGAAGTGGTCCAGCGTCGCGTTCAGGTCCCCCGCCACGATGACGTCGGGCTCCGCGCATCGCGCGGCGACCCAGTCCAGCCCCTCGACCCACTCGGTCATGATCAGCGGCAACGGGGGCAGAGGGTGAGCGGCCACCAGCACGGGGCCGTCGCCATCGCTCGGCCGCCACACGCCGCTCGGTACGCCGGGAGTCGATCCCGCCGACGCGTCGCGTTCGTACGGGCCGAGCGAGGTCGCGATCAGGATCGAGGTCGGCACGGGATCATCGCCCGGCTCCGACACGACGGTGTCGTGCGTCATCTCGATACCATCCCGAGCCAGGATGCCGACCACCGCGGCCGCCGCGATCGCATCGGTCTCGGGCAGGCTCACCACGTCGGCCCCCGTCTCGCGCACGAGCCGCGCGATGCTCTCGGGCGACGCGCCGCCGCCGTAGGTGTTCCACGCGACGACGGTCAGATCACCCTCCGCGATCGCACTGCCTCCGCCCCGCGCGAGCAGGACGGCACCGTGACCGACCGTCGCCGCGGCGAGCGTGATCGCGAGGGCCGCTGCCACGCTCCATCGTCGCCGCAGCACCGCCACCACGGTGGCCACGAGCGCAAGAGCACCGAGAACGAGGGCCAGGATGCCGCGGAACGGGATCGCATTCGACACGAGGGGCAGCCGGTGCAGACCGAGGGCCTGCGGCCACACGCAGATCACCGCCAGCAGCACCCCGATCACCAGCGCGATGACGAAGGGGCGGCGTCGGGTGTTCGGCATCCGGACAGTAAAGCGGATCCCCGTGCACGCAGAAGGGCCCGGGGCGCGGTTCCACCGCCCCGGGCCCTTCGTTTCACCTCAGCGCGCGGAGCGGCGGCTGGTGATGAAGCCGTAGATGAGCAGCACGATGATCGAGCCGCCGATGGCCAGCAGCCAGGTCTGGATCGAGAAGAAGTCCTGCAGGGGTGCGTTGAAGATCAGGCCACCCAGGAAACCGCCGAGCAGCGCGCCCACGACGCCGAGGAGCAGCGTGATGAGCCAGCCGCCGCCCTGCTTACCGGGCAGGATCAGCTTGGCGATGGCGCCGGCCAGCAGGCCGAGAAGAAGAAATCCGAAGAATCCCATGATGTGTCCCTTTCGCGAGTGTGAACCGAAGACCGCTCTCGCGGGTCCCTCGATTCATCCAGCTTGCTCCCAGGTTCGATTCTCGGGGGGTGGGTTGCGTTCGAGCCGAACATGGTGTTCGGGGTCGATGAGGTCGGTCTGACGGGGCGGTCCCGGGGAGCCGTCGTCTTTTCAGACGAGAAAACGCGGCGACTTCGTCGAGGCCCCGCGGCACTTATCCGCTTGTTCACGGCGGCCGACGAGGTATGGCGCGAGAAAGCACGCCGTCGGCGCGGAATCTGCGGCGACGGGGGCGATTAGCGTCGGCAGGAGCGAGACGTTCGCGCTCGCGTGGGGCTCGCGCTCCCCGTCTCGCTCTCGGTGTCAGTTCGGGTCTGCACACCGATGCTGGGCGGATGCCGCAATTGGGGGCGGCTTCCGCCCAGCCTCCTCCCCGGGGATCGGACGGCGGTGCGGGCAGGAGCCCCAACCCCCTGGTCCCACCCGCACCGGTCGAGTGCCACCGCCTAGCGGCAGAGGCCGGTCGACGTGCTGCTGTAGCAGATCGACGTGCTCCAGGAGCTGGCGAAGACCGCGCTGCGCTCGGTCTCACCGCGCTCGAGCGTCTGCAGAGAAAGCAGGTATCCCATTGATGTCACCTCCCCCCGGGGCTCGGCGCCCGGTGTCGGGCGGAGTCGACCGGGGGGAGGTCGAGGAACGGCAGCGCCAACCGCTGACCGTCACGAAGACTCGCGAGCATCCACAGCACGCCGGCCGAGCCGGTGGCCAGGTCGCACGACAGGCGCAGCAGGGTGCGACCCGCATACCCCACGCCGTCGGGGCGGGGGATCTCGTGCAGACGCAGCAGCCGCCGATGGCGCTGCAGCGCGCGGCTCTTCTCGGGTGTCGGTGTTCGCGCCAGCAGGAGCATGAGACCCGCGCGCCCCTGGAACAGACCCGACTCCAGCACGAACTCGGGCAGACTCGCGCGCTCGAGGGCCGCGAGAGTGGCGGTGAGCGGGTGCGCGGGGTCCCGCTCCACGAGCGCGGCGAGGGCGAGGGCGACGCCGGCCGATCCCGAGCCGAGGTACGGCAGGAGCCGCCATCCCTCGTTCATCTGCAGCGAGCCGTCGGCGGCCTCGGTGCACCGCGCGAGGTCGGCGCGGATCGCCGCATCGGCCAGCTGCAGCAGCGCCGGGTCGCCGTCGCGGTCGAAGAGGCCCATCGCCAGCAGGGCGATCCCGCTGGGGCCGCGCAGCAGACCGCCCGCCCCCGTGGCGACCGGGTCGGTCGAACGCTCGCTCCACCCGTTCGCGCGATCGGCGATCTCGTCGAGGATGCCGCGCGCCCGGCCGACCAGCTCGGGGTGCCGGTCCGCCAGGCGGAGCAGACCGAGCGCCGTTCCCGCCGGTCCCCCGTAGAGCCCCGGGGCATCCCACCGCAGCGGAGCGTCGAGGCATCGCTCGACGGCGCGGTCGGCCGCGTCGACCCGCCCGAGTGCCTGCAACGCCGCGGCGGCCCCCGCCAACCCGTCGAACAGTCCTGAGCGTGCGGAGGCCGCCTCGACCGCGCGCTCGCACCACTCCACGAGCGGGGGCGGCACCCGACCCCCGGCCGCGTGCAGCGCGATCAGCGGGCCGAGCGCTCCGTGCGCGAGGGCGTACGGGGGCTCGTCGAACTGCGCCGGGTCGCCCGGCCAGAGGCGATCGGTGCGTTGGGGCGTGGCATCCGCAATCAGCTGGCGGGCGACGGCTGCGAGGGGATCCGCGAGGTCGTCGGGCTCCGGGGGCGAGACGCGGGCAAACCCGAGCGCGCGTTCATCCTCTTCTCTCAGGTCGAACCTCTCGCTCACCCAGGCGCGCACCTCGGCCTCCTTCCCCGCGTGCAGGTCGAAGACGGGCGTCATCGGCGCGAACAAAAAGAGCTGCACGCGCCGCAGCGCGAAGACGTCCGCGGACACCCCGCCGCGACCGTCGGGGGCAACGAAGCCCGGCGCGCCGATCACCGCGGGCACTTCGTCGGCCGCGGGGCGCGCCATCTCGAAGTCGATCAGGGTGACCTCGCCGTCGTCGGCGACGAGGAAGTTGCCCGGATGCACGTCGCCGTGCGCGAGACCCGCCGCGTGCACCGCGGTCAGCGCCCGCTCGATACGGCGCGCGACCTCCAGGGCCCAGGTCCGGTAGGCGTCGACGGCGTCGGCGTCGACCTCAGCCGACACGAGCGGATGCCGGGCCACGACCGCCTGGTGCAGCGGCAGGCCGCGTGCGCGTTCCAGAACGAGGTAGCGATGTTCGAGAACGGTGAACTCGCGTAGCAGGGTCGCGGTGCCGGTTCCCTGGAGTCGCCGCAGCGTCCGGGCTTCGCGATCCGCGCGTTGCACCGCGCTGAGACCATCGGGGGTCACCCCGGCGTGGGGGCGCGCCTCTTTCACGATCACCTCGCGCCCGTGATCGCGCGCGGTGTAGACGCCGCCGGCGTTCGAGAACTGCACGACCCCGGTGATCTCGGGGAAGCCCGGGGGCGGCTGGCGGTCACGCAGCTCATCGATCAAATCCCGCAGGAACGGCGGAACGGGTGCCCAGGCCGGCGGGTCGAACCCCGGCCGCCGCACGTCGGCGACGAGGTGCCCCGACGGATGCCGGATCGCCGGCACCGCGGTTCCCTCGATGTCCACGAACATCCGGTGGAAGCCCCCGTACCGCACGAACACCGGCCCCTCCCGCCATCGCAGGTCCGAGAGCACGTGCGGTCCCGCGAGGCGCGCGGTGCGCCGCCCGAGGTGCGTCAACGTCCGGTGCAGCTGATCGATCGACGTCGGGTAGATCGTGACGAACTTGCCGGAGCCCTCACGACCGGCGTCCTTCGCGTTCGACGACGCCCGCACGCCCTCGGTCGAGAGGTGTTTGAAGGCGATCCCCGCGCGCAGGCAGTGGGCGGCGACCTCGCGCAGCACGGTGTCGGCGGTGTCCGCCGTGCTGCTGAGGTGGATCTTCCAGCCCTGCTCGGGAAGCACGACCCCGGCCGGCTCGAGGTACGTCCAGATCCCGTCGTCGACGCGGCTCCAGCCCTCGGTCGCGTCGACCACGAATCGGCGGTCGTCCGCTGCCGGCGGGCGTCGCGAGGGATGGTCGTAGAAGGTCTGGTCCGCGCGGGCGAACACCGGATAGATCGCGTCCATGCCCCCGCCCACGCCGCCTGAGACGCCGGACTGACGCGGCGCGAAGCCATGGTGTTCTCGCGCGAGCGGAGCGGCTCCTCACCGCGGAGGGGCCGACGGCGGGATCGAGGGTGTTTCGCGGGGGGATTCGAGCCGGTCACGCGCGCAATCCCGGGGGTCGAGCCACGCTCCGGGCCCGACCGAAGGCGTCAGATGACGACGGTCAGATTCGTCCATCCGGACGAGCGATGAGCTCGGAGCCCACCCGCACTCCCCACAGCGCGAGCTGCGTGCGATCCGAGACGTCGACCTTGCGCAGCGAGGACTGGATGTGGGTGCGCACGGTGTTCACCGAGACCACCAACTGCGCCGCCAGCTGCTCGTTCGAGGTGACTCCCTCGCTGAGCAGCCGCACCACGCGGCTCTCCGACGCGCTGAGCGACGCGACCTTGGCGCGATCGTCGGCGCTCAGCCGGCGCTCGGCGATGTCACGCAGCAGGGGGGCCGTCACGTGCGTCGACACGAGAGCGTCACCACGGTGCGCGGCGTGGATGGCGTCGATGAGCTGGGCGCTGTCGTGCGTCTTGAGCAGGTAACCCGCCGCTCCGTTGCGCAGAGCCCGCATCACCAGGCGGTCCTCGCCATGGCTGGTGAGCACGATCACGCGGGTGGAGCCCCCCGACTCCTCCACGACGGCGCGCGTCGCGTCGATGCCGTTCATCTCAGGCATCTCGAGGTCCATCAGCACGACGTCGGCGTGCGCGGCGAGCGCCCCGGCGAGCGCGTCGCGACCGGTGGCGGCCTCTCCGACGACCGAGATCCCGTCGGCGTGCTCGAGGCGCAAGCGGACTCCGCGTCGGAAGGGGCGGTTGTCGTCGGCGATGAGAACCCGGATGGGTGCACTGTCAATCACGTTCCGCCTCCGTCGTCCTCGGGAAGGGGATCTCCACCCCCAGGTGCCAGCCCCCCTGGTCGTCTGCCGACGCGTCGACGGACCCGTCGACGAGAGTGAGCTTCTGGCGCAGGCTATCCAACCCCCAGCCGAGTCCGAGGTCGTCCTCGTCGGCCCTCACCCGTCTCGCCGGTCCGTTCGCGACCGTCGCGGTCAGCCGGTCGGCGTCGACGTGCACCCCGATGTCGACGGCGGCTCCCGCCGCGTGCTTGGCGGCGTTCGAGAGCCCCTCCGAGATGGCCCGGTACGCGGTGGTCGAGACGACCACGGGCGGCGACTGCAGATCCCCGGTCGTCGTCACCCGCACGTCCATGCCGCGCTCGCGCCAGAACGCGACGAGCGCGGAGAGGCTCCGCAGATCCGGCGTGGGCGTCTGGGCCGAGGAATCGACGGCCCGCAGGTCGCCGAGCGCGCCGTAGAGGCTCGCGGCGGCATAGCGTCCTTCGGCGCGCACCTCTTCGATGAGGTGCAGTGCCTGCTGCGGGTGCTCCGGCGCGAGTTCCACCGACGCGTCGCACAGCGAGACGAGCCCCGCCAGGTGCTGACCGGCGACGTCGTGCAGTTCCTGGGCGATGCGGCCGCGTTCGGCGTTGCGCGACGCCTCGACGGCTTCGGCCTGCTGAGCCTTGAAGGCGAGTGCGCGTCGACGGGCGCGCTGCGTGCGCCGCTCGAGCACCGCCCACAGCATCCCCAGGGCCACGCCGGCGAAGCACACGGATGCCAGGGCGGTGCCCTCCGTGAGAACGAAGCTGACGACGGCGCCGGTCGGCGCTCCGGCCGCCGCGGCCCAGAGGCCCAGCCCCACCACGGCCACGAGCACGCTCGCCCCCGCCCACGCCGCGGCGACGGGAATCGACCGCGCGCTGCCGACGGCGAACATCGCCACCGCGACGACCAACTGCATCGGAGACGCCCACGTCGGAACCCCCAACCACAGAGCGATCGCGAGGTAGCAGGCCAGGGCCCCCAGCATGGCCGATACGGGGCGGTGGGCCGCTTGTGTGACGCAGAGCGCCTGGGCGAGGCATCCGAGGGCGGCGAGGCCGATGACGACGGCCGGCGGCAGCTGGTGCCCCCACTCCCCCGCGCCCGTCCACAGGGCGACCAGCGGGTCTGCGCACACCTGCACGACGGTCGCGAGGAACACCACCGCCGTGAAGACGGGCGAGCGCATCGCCTGGATCACCTGCCCGGTACCCGCGGATTCCTGCACCGTCTGCGTTTCCCCCACCATGAGTCCATCGTCATGCCTCGCCCCGGGGTTTCCCGCATTTTCGCGCTGTCGCGTGACGCCGGCGTCGAACGGGTCGACCCGCCCTCGAGAACGAGAAAGGCCCCGGGGTGAACCCGGGGCCTTCTGTGTTGTGTGGCACTTTATACGTATCCGCGATTCCAGTCGCGCGGGTTCGCAGCACAGTGCTGACGGCCAATTACGCGCTAAGCCGCCGCGTTCTACACCGCCCTGATCAGATGCTGATTCGCAATGCGTGAGGCCTCGGACCAATCGAACGCACCGGTTCGTGGACTCGGTGCAGGCTCATCCGTCAGACCGGGCGTGGGGTCCCGTTCATGATGAAGTCCACCCAGTCGGCGGGCGTTACCCCGACGCAGGCGTTGATGAAGGTGCCCGCGACCTGGCGCTCGATGAGATCAAGCAGCTCGAACACGTCGTGCCGCCGCCCGTCGATCTCGAAACCGAGGACGAGTGGGAGCCTGGCGGTCCACGTTGCTGGACATCGCAGCGACGGGGAGCCCGTCTTCTCCGGGCTGCGCGGCACCGTCGCCGAGGAGGAAGGTCCCGGGACGCGCGCGGTGCCTGGCGGTGGCGGCCGCGCCAGGGGTGGCGAGCGTCTCTGACAGCGGGCCTGGGCCCTCTGAGGCGCGCTGGGCCGCTGAGCGCAGGTCGTGGTCGGTGATGTTCTTCACGTGAGCGCCGGCGGGGGAAGTGATCGTCGGTCCGACCTCGAACATCGCCACCCGTGCGTCGGAGACCTGCTCGGTGAGGATCCGGGCGAACGCGGCACCCGTGGGTCCGCTGCCGACGATGGCGACGTCGACAGAGGCGGGATAGCGGTGCGGCGTCCAGGCCTCGGCGGCGTTCGTGTCTGGTGCGGTAATCAGTGATCGTCTTCCTGGACTGAGGCGGCGGGTGCGGGCGGACCGAGGGCGTCGAGTACGGCTCCGACCGTGTCGACGACGCTCGCCGGCACGGAGAAGAGCGCTGCGGCGAGCGGAGTACGCAGCGTCCAGTCGGTTCGGCGTCGGACGAGGTCGGCGAGGCCGGGGTCGGAGCTTTCGAGCGCCTCCATGACGGCGCGATAGGCGGGAGGGGAGAGGACGATCTCGGCGACCGGGCTCCACAGGGAGAGGGCGGATCCCGGGTTTGGCGCCGGGTTCGCGGTGCTCCACGCATGGTGGCCGGAACCGGCCTCCGTGCTCGCGAGACCCGGGAGGACCACGTCAGCCCGGCCGTGCGCCGGCACGGTGAGGGTCCAGTCGATTCGCCCGTCGTGGCGTCGCCAGCTCGCGCTGTAACGGCCGGCAGGTGTGTCGAGTTCCACTGCCGCGTCGTCGAGGCCGGGCAGGGCGATCGGCGCGAAGCGCACGCGTGCGTAGCCGCGCTCGATCGGCTCGAGCCCGGCGACGCGACGGTAGAGCCAGTCGACGACGGCCCCGAGGGCGTAGTGGTTGAACGAGGTCATCTCGCCGGGGTTGACGGTCCCGTCGGGCAGCATCGAATCCCATCGCTCCCAGACGGTCGTCGCTCCCATGGTCACGGGGTACAGCCACGACGGCACACGGGTCTGCAGCAGCAGAGCCGATGCCTCCGCGTCGTAGCCGAAGTCGCTCAGAGCGTCGAGGACGAGCGGCGTCCCGATGAACCCGGTCGAGATGTGGAAGGCGTCGCGCCGGGTGACCTCGGCCAGGCGTGCGGCGAGGGCTGCCCTAGTACCGGGATCGACGGCGATTCCGAAGCGCAGGGCCAGGGCGTATGCGGTCGGGGCGTCGGACACCATGCGACCACTCGGAGCGACATACGCCTCCAGGAATGCCTCGCGAACCTCCGCCGCGCGTTCCCACGCCCACGCGGCGTCCTCAATCCGGTCTGCTCGAGCGGCAGCCTCGGCCAGGAGGGTGAGGGAGCGGAAGAGGTAGGCGGTCGCGACGATGCCAGGAGAGGTCTTCGCCGCACCGGCCATATCGGCGGGCGCTGCAGGGTCGAGCCAGTCTCCGAACTGCAGGGTGCTCTCCCAGAGCCCTGCTCCTCCTGCCGCCTCGAGTTCGACCTGCACCCACGCGGTCATGCTGTCGACGGAGTCGTGGAGCAGCTGGTCGTCGTCGAAGCGGTCGGCGAGCACGCTGGGAACGACGGTGGCGGCGTCCCCCCAGCCGGCGGCCGGCCAGGCGAATCCGAAGACGTTGGGGACAAGAGTGGGCACAACCCCGCTGCTGCGCGCCTGACAGGCGCGCAGATCGACCAGCCAGTGAGCGAGGAAGCCGTTGCAGTCGTACAGAGTCGACGCGGTCGGTGCGAAGATCTGCGCGTCCCCGGTCCAGCCGAGCCGCTCGTCGCGCTGCGGGCAGTCGGTGGGCAGCGCGAGGAAGTTCCCCCGCATGCTCCACACGACGTTCTCGTGCAGCCGCTGCAGCAACGGGTGGGAGGTGCGGAAGCTGCCGGTGCGGCGCATGTCGCTGTGGATCACCACGGCGCGGATGCGGTCGGGATCCATCGCTCCAGGCCAGCCGGTGATCTCAGCGTAGCGGAAGCCGTGGAACGTGCCGGCCGGCTCGAAGCTCTCCCGGCCCTCGCCGGAGAGGACGAAAGTGTCGGTCGAGGTGGCGCGGCGCAGCGGACGGACGGCGAGCTCGCCGTCCTCGAGCACCTCGGCGTGGCGGGCGATGATCGTCGTGCCGGCCGGTCCCTCCACGTCCAGGCGCAGGCGGCCGACGAGGTTCTGGCCGAAGTCGAGGACGGTGCGACCCGACGGCGTGGTGAGGACCTCGACGACCTGCAGCTCCTCGATCCTGCGGACCGGCTCGCTGAACCGAGCAACCGGCACCGGTTGCTCGGACGCTTCTCGCGCGGACGGCCACTGTGACGAATCGGCCCACCAGGGTCCGGCCGCGCTGTGGACGATGGTCTCGCCCTCGTAGAGCCCGGACGCGATGACCTCCGGGGAGGCGGCGGCCTCCCATTCCGGGGTGGAGGCGATCGTCTCCTCCGTGCCGTCCTCATAGAGGAGGTGGAGCTGCAGGGCGACAGAGGGCTGGTCGCCGTAGACGCGGCGGGCTTCCTCGCCGAAGCCGTAGCTCTCGGTGTACCAGGCGCCAGTGACCTCCGCGCCGAGCACGTGGTCGCCGGGTGCGAGTCGCGAGGTCACCTCGACCGACTCGTGGACGAGCCGGTCGGCGTAGCTGGTCCAGCCGGGGGAGAGCACCGTGTCATCGATCGGTCGCCCGTCGATGCGGACGGTGGCTGCGCCGAGTGCGGTCCAGTAGAGGGTCGCACTCGCGAGCGGGCGGTCGACGGTGATGGTGCGCCGAACGATGAAGGGCTGCGCCGCGTCGGTGGGTTCTGCGAGCCCGATGAGGCGAGCCCGCCAGTCCTCCGCCGGGACGGATCCGAGCCGGATCCGGCAGGGGTCGCTGGGTTCGGACCAGGCGCCGAGCGCATCCCGGAGTCGGACTCGCGCGGTGACCTCTTCGCGCGGCGCGAGTGAAGCGAAAGGCCAGGCCACGAAGACGTGGTCAGCGCCCTCGACGACGGTGCTCCTCCCGTCATCGAGGGTGATCTCCGCGGCGGACTGCGCCCAGTCGGGATCGTCCGTCTCGGCGATCCAGCTGAGTCGGGGGCGGGCGACGGCGACCCAGGGCGAGTCGGTGCGGTACTCGGCGCGCAGCCGGAGCGCGGTGATCACAGGGAGACTCCCTCGGCGATCGGCAGTGAGACGCGCCAGCCGGCGGGGAAGAGCGGGTCGGCGGTGTCATCGGGGGTGTCGGAGTGGTTGGCGGCGACAGCTGCCATCGATCGCGGCAGCTCGAACGGCAGCCTGCCCTCGGCCTCGACCTCGCCGCGGAGGACGCGGAGCACGACTCGGTCGGAGGCGCCGAAGTCGGCGAGTATCGCGTCGACGCGGTCGGTGAAGGGCCTGAGGATCGCCGGTCGGCTCATCTCGACCACGAGCACAACGGGAAGCGTCAGCGTGAGCTCGAGTATGCGGTCGACCGTCTCCTGGGGGAAATCGAGGGATCCCTGCTGCATGCCGGATTCGAGGAAGAAGTGGTCGCGGTGCTCGAACGGCGCCCCCGTGCGGACGACGGCGAAGTCCGCCGTCGCCGCATCGGCAGCACTCCAGCCATCGGGGAGCGCCCCCTCGTCGAGACCGACGAGGTGCACCCGGGCGGTGGCCGGGGCCGGCAGAAGAGGAGCGGAGTCCGGTCCATTGCGCAGCACCGTGAGCGCGCGCGCCTGCGCCTGCTCCCCGAGCTCCTGGTCCCCGGCGCGGGGGAGCTGCACCGACGTCGAAGGTGTGACGTCCTCGTCGAGGAGGCCGAGTGCGTCCATGAGGCGGACGATCCGGATGGCGGAGCGGCGGATGTCGGCGGCAGCGAGCAGTCCCTCATCGTGAGCGCGGCGGACGAGGGCAGTGTCCCGCTCTCCGCCGAGCTGGTCGACTCCGGCCGAGAAGAGGCGCGCGATCCTCTCTATTTCACTGAGGTGCTCCACGCCCCAGGCTCGCGCGGGGAAGGGCTTACCCGCGATCTCGATGTCGGTGACGAGCCCGAAGTCGCTGAGCACGACGCCGTCGAATCCAAGTCGCTCGCGCAGCAGGCCCGTGATGACCTGCCGGTTGAACGCGAAGCCGACCGGCTCGATCTCCTCCCCGTCCACGACCAGCCCGACCGGCATCCCGTAGTAGGGCATGATCGCAGCGGTTCCTGCCGCGATGGCGGCTCGGAAGGGCTCGAGGTGGGCGTCGAAGTTCCCACCCGGGTAGACCTGCTCGCGGCCGTAGGGGAAGTGCGGGTCCTCTCCGTCGAGCTGAGGTCCGCCGCCCGGGAAGTGCTTCACGGTGGCGGCGACGCTCTCCGGACCGAGTTCGCTGCCTTGGAGCCCGTCGAGGAACGCCTCGAGGAGGCGGCTCGTCTCGGCGGGACTGGAGCCGAAGCTCTGCGCCTGCCGGCCCCAGCGGGGCTCGGTCGCAAGGTCCACCTGGGGGTGCAGCGCCATGCGGATGCCCATGGCGAGGTAGTCCCGACGGACGATGTCGGCGTATCGGCGCACGAGGTCCTCATCGCCGATGGCGCCGAGGCCGAGGTTCTCGGGCCACTGCGAGACGCCTGCCGCTCGATGCGCTGCGCCGTCGTTCTGCACGAAGGAGTGGCGAGGGTCGGTCGAGAAGACGATCGGGAGACGGGGTCCGCTGGATCGGGCGAGCGTCTGCAGGTCGGCGATGATCCGTGCCGTGGTCTGCGGGTCCGGGAGGGCCCCGAGGGCGAAGAAGCGGATGCCGTGATCGACGATCAACTCCCTCATGCTCGGTCCGCCGAAACCGGAGGAGGCGTCAGGGTCGTCCGGCAGGATGACGATCGGGTGGAGGAGAAGTCCGATCCTCTGCTCGATGCTCATCGCGTCGACGAGGTCGCTCGCCCGATCGCGGTCATGGGTCGTTCCGGAGGGGTTCATCGGTTCTCTCCCGCGTCGCCGACGTCGGCGGTTCGCGAAGCTGTGTAGGCGGCGCGTCGCGCCGCCTGCTGTGTCGGATCGGCGACAGGAGCCGCGAGGAGCAACTGCCGCGTGTACGGATGCTGGGGCGTCTCCGACACCTCGGCCGCGGTCCCGGTCTCGAGGATCCGGCCGTGGCGCATCACCGCGATGCGGTGACTCATCACCCGGACGACCGAGAGGTCGTGCGAGATGAAGAGGTAGGAGACGCCGGTGCGCTGCTGCACCTCGACGAACAGCTCGAGGACGCGCGACTGGGTGGTGAGATCGAGTGCGGACACGGGCTCATCGCAGACGATGAGCCGCGGTTCGAGGACGAGCGCGCGGGCGATGGCGATCCGCTGACGCTGGCCCCCGGAGAACTCGCGAGGCAGCCGGTCGACGGCGTCCTGAGGAAGCCGGACGAGCTGGAGCGCTTCGGAGATCCGCGCTCTCGCGTCGCGCTTGCTCCCCTCGCGGACGCGCAGCGGCTCGCTGAGGATCTCGCCGACGGTGAGCGAAGGGCTGAGCGAGGAGTAGGGGTCTTGGAAGACGACCTGGATGTCCGAGGCCAGGCGGCGGCGCTCACGTCGGTCGGCTCGGGTGATGTCCTGCCCGTCGAAGCGGATGCTCCCGGCGCTGATGGGGGCGAGGCCGAGCACGGCCCGCCCGAGGGTGGATTTGCCCGACCCGGATTCACCGACGAGTCCGACCGTCTCGCCCTCGCGGATGTCGAGCGAGACGTCGTGCAGCGCCTGGAAGGCCGGCTTGCGCCAGCCGCGTCCGGGGTAGGCAACGGCGAGGCCGGAGATGCCGAGAAGCGTCATGGGGAGACCTCCGTGCGGGGCTGCCAGGGTGCGCGGGTCGGCGCGTCGTCAAGAAGAGCGGCGAACAGGCTGCGGGTGTAGGGGTGCCGAGGGGCGGTGAACACCTCGGCGATCGTGCCGGTCTCGACGACCGTGCCCGCGCGCATAACCGACACCCGGTCGGCGAGGTCGGCGACCACGCCGAAGTTGTGCGTAACGAGGAGGACCGCGAGGCCAAACTCCTGCTGCAGCTCACGCAGCAGCGCCAGAACCTCCGCCTGCACGGTGACATCGAGCGCCGTGGTGGGCTCATCCGCGATGAGAAGGGAGGGCTCGCACGAGACGGCCCCCGCGATGAGGATGCGCTGAGCCATGCCGCCGGAGATCTGGTGGGGGTAGGACGACATCGTGCGGTCCGGATCGACGATGCCGACCCTGGTCAACAGGGCCTTCGCGCGAGCATGGGCATCGGTCTTGCTCATGCCCATGACGGTGCGCATCGGCTCGACGAGCTGGGAGCCGATGGTGAAGGAGGGGTCGAGGTTGCTCAGCGGCTCCTGCGGCACGTAGGCGATGCGTCGGCCGCGCAGCCGCTGCATCGTCACCTCGCCGGAGCCGACGAGCTCCTGCCCGTCGAAGGCGATCGACCCGGCAACGATCCTGCCGCCGGCGGGCAGCAGTCCGAGGGTCGCCCAGGCGGTCTGGGTCTTGCCCGATCCGGACTCGCCGATCAGCGCGTGGATCTCTCCTGCGGCAACGGTGAGGGTCGCTCCGTCGACGACGGTCGTCCAACCCTTCCCTCTGGGGTAGGCGACGGCGAGGTCGGTGATCGCGAGGAGCGGGGCCGCCGCTCCGGTCGGAGCGGTGGCCGTGCCCACGGCGGCGGCGGGACGCGGCTGGGGAGCAGTCCACGCGCTCCTGGCGCGCACGGCGTGGTCACCCGACGACTCCATCTCGTCGCGGACGGCAGTCCCGAGCAGCGTCAGCGCGACGCAGGTGAGACCGATCGCCAGGCTCGGCCAGATCATCAGGCCGGGTGCGCGGAGGAGGTTGTAGAAGCCTTCGCTGAGCATGCCGCCCCAGGTGGGCAGGGACGTGTCACCGAGACCGAGGAAGTCGAGGATCGCCTGAATGCCGACGCCGACGCCGAAGATCCCCGCGACGAGGAGCACGGCCGGGGCGCGGACTGCAGTGAGCACATGGCGGCTGATCACCCGGGCGTCGCTGAGGCCGGCGACCTTCGCCGCGTCGATGTAGAGCTCTTCGCGCACAGCTCGAACTGAGCCCGAGATTACGCGGTAGAAGGCGGGGGAGATGAGGACGCCGAAGATCGCCATGACGAGCCAGAGCGAGGGGCCGACGACGGCGCGGACCGCGAGGAGGACCACGAGCGCCGGCAGCGACATGACCAGTCCGGAAAGCCAGGCGGCGACGGAGTCGAACCAGCGACCGTAGAAGCCCGCGATGAGTCCGAGGGGGATGCCGATGGCCGCTGCGACGATGACGGTGACGAGGGCTCCGGCGATGCTGATCGAGGTCGCGACGATCAGACGGGAGAGGACATCGCGTCCGGCGCTGTCGCCGCCGAGGAGGTGCTCGGCGCCGGGAGCGGAGAGCACGTTGCCGATGTCGGCGGTGTTCGGGTCGTAGGGGGTGAGGAAGGGGCCGATGCACGCCACGGCGGCGAGGAGCGCGAGGTAGACGATCGCGATCAGCCCGAGGGGATTGCCGAGCAGGCGGCGGAACAAGCTCTTCCTGGTCTTCGGTGGACCCTGCGGGATGGCGGCCGTGTACACGTCGGGGGAGGAGGTCATGAGAGTCGGACCTTCGGGTTCAGCCAGCCCTGGAGGAGGTCGATGGCGAGGTTGATGAGGACGACGAGGACGGCCGTGACGAGGATCACGCCCATGACGACGGGGATGTCGCCCTGCGAGGTCGCCGCGACCGCTGCCTGGCCGAGACCGGGGAGGGAGAACACCTGCTCGACGATCACCGCCCCACCGAAGACCACGACGAACTGCAGCCCCAGGACGCCGAGCGCCGGACCGGCGGCGTTGCGGAGCACGTGACGGTAGATCACGCGCTTCGACGTCAGACCCCGAGAGCGCAGGGTGCGGACGTAATCCAGGCGGAGGACATCGATCATCGATCCGCGGACCTGCTGGGCGACGGAAGCGGTCGCGCCGATAGCGAGGGCGACGACCGGGAGGGTCACGGTCGAGAGCCACCCCGTGAAGGAGGTGCCCAATGGGACGTACCCGGTCGCGGGGAACCAGCGCAACGTGAGCCCGAAGACGGTCGCCAGGGCCAGAGCGAAGAGGAATCCGGGGATCGAGGCGCCGATGACGGATGCCACCTGCACGCCACGGTCAAGCCAGCCCCGTCGAGCGGCGGCAAGAGCACCGAGCGCGATGGACAGCACTGCGGCGAGCAGGATCGCGCCGAGGGTGATCGAGAGCGTCACGGGGACGCGGACCAGGAGGGTGGTCGTGACCGCCTCACCGGTGAACCAGGAACGGCCGAGGTCGCCGGCGACGGAGTGGACTAGCCAGTCCCCGAACTGGACAGCGAGCGGGCGGTCGAGACCGAGTTCAGCGGCCTTGCGCTGCACGATCTCGTTGGACGCGGTCTGCCCAACGATGTTACGAGCGGTCGCGCCGGCACCCAGGTAGAGGAGGAAGAACGCGAGGACACAGAGTGTGGCGATGGTGACGAGTCCTGCGCCGATGCGGCGGAAGATGAAGGAGATCATGATGGGAGGGCGGGGTGTGGCGCGAGTCCGCACCCCGCCGAGGCTCCTAGCTCGTGGGTCGGATGTTCCAGAGGTACGGCGCGATGTTGTCCGACTGAAGGACGACATCTGTGTCGCTGTCGCTGAAGAACGCGGACTGGAGGCGGTAGCTCGGCGCGAACCAGGCGTTCTCGACCAGCCACGTGTTCACGGCCAGTCCGGCGTCCGCGGTCGCATCGCCCTGGGACACCTGGAGCTGCGAGGCGAGGGCCTCGAACTCGGGATCCGTGACATGCAGGGCGTTCCAGGTCGCGGCGGGAGTCGCGGCGAACTGGATCGTCTGCCACGCGGTGGGGTCCGACTGGAGCTGGAAGGGGAACGCCGCCCAGGTGCCGCCGAGCATCTTCGGGAAGAGGTCGTCGCCGGTCTGCTCCCACTGCACGTCGATCCCGACCGCGGCGAGCTGCTCCGCGTAGATAGCGAACTCCGCCTCGGGCACGAAGTTGTTCCGCGGCATCACGAGCGTGAAGCCGTCGGGGTAGCCCGCCTCGGCGAGCAGCGCCTTCGCCTTGTCGACGTCGTATGGGTAGCGCTCGTCGAGCTCCTCGGAGTAGGCGTCGCTGTTGACCGAGAAGATCTGGGTCGTCGCTGTTCCGTACCCGCCTGCGAGGGCCTGCACGAGGGAGTTGCGGTCGAGCGCGTGGTTGATCGCCTGACGCACGCGGACGTCGCCCATCGCGGGGTTGATCGTCCCATCGCGGTCCACCAGGAGGAAGCCCGCCCAGTTCAGCTCCACCAGGTTCGCGGTGTACCCGGCGGCCTCGCCGTCAGGGATCTGCGTCGGAGTGTTCGAGGCCGAGACGTCGACCTGTCCGCCCTTCAGTGCGTTCACCAGCGCAGTCGCATCGCCGTACACGGTGACGTCGATCTCGTCGTAGTGCACCGACTCCGGGTCCCAGTAGTCGTCCTTCTTCTCGAAGACGTACTTCGAGCCGACGACGCTCTCGGATGCGACGAGCTCGTAGGGGCCGGAACCGATCGGGGTGGTCTGCGCGTCGGGGGAGTCCCACATCGCCGAACTTCCCTGCAGTCCCGCGTTCTGCGAGAGGTACACGAGGAAGGCCGGGTCGGGCTCGGTCAGCGTGAGGACCAGAGTCGTCTCGTCCGCCGCCTCCGCCGTGGCGAGGGAGCGGAGGAAGGATGCATTGTCGCTCGTTCCGTCGCGGAAGCGGGTGAGGTTTCCCGCCGCGACCTCGGCGGTGAACTTCTCACCGTCCGAGAACGTGACGTCGTCGCGGAGCGTCAGCGTGAGGGTGGTCAGCGCCTCATCCCACTCCCACGCCGTCGCGAGCCCGGGTTCCAAACCTCCCTCGGGGGAGGCGCGCAGGAGAGTGTCGTAGACGGGCTGCAGGTAGGCGACGTCGCCGGCCCAGCGGGCCTCCCACGGAGCGAAGGAGGCGACGGCGTCGGCCGAGCCGTAGCGGAGGGTTGAGCCCTCGCCTGCGGAGGGGGCGGCCGCCTGGCACGCCGACAGAGCGAGGAGTCCGGCGAGGCCGAGGCCGACCGCGATGAAGGGCCTGGTTCTGTGCATCTTTGCACGTCCTTTCGGTACTGAAGGGAGCCCGCTGTGCGGGATGCCGCTAAGCTAACACAAATCCCGGATGCTCGTCCGGTTTTTATTTTCGCTTTCGCGACACCCCTTCAGGACCGTGCTAGCTTCGCTCCATGCTGGCCACAACGTCCCGTTCCCGCGGCGCCTACTCGAAGACCGCGCGCCGCCGGGGAGAGATCCTCGACGCCGCGGCGACCGTCTTCGGCCGCTCCGGATTCGTGCAGGCCTCACTCGCGGACATCGCCGAGCTCGCCGGCATCAGCATCGCCGGCCTGAACCACCACTTCGCGACGAAGACGCACCTGCTCGAAGGCGTCTTCGATCGGCTGCAGGAGGAGACCGAAGCGCGGTTCGCGAGCGAAGACCCATTGGACCTCCTGCGTGCCGCAGTCGACCTCGCCGAACGCGGCCAGAACGACCCCACCGGCACCCGGTTTTTCGCCGTAATGTCGGCGGAAGCCACATCACCCGAGCACCCGGCGCACGACTACTTCCTACGCCGCTACACCACGACGCTGCACCAGGTCACCGCGTCGTTCGAGCAACTCCGGAGTCAGGGCAGGCTCCGCGAGGGGGTTGACCCGGAGGATGCCGCTCGGGTTTACATCGGGCTCTCCGACGGAGTGCAGATCCAGGCTCTGTATCAACCGGGCGCATTCTCGCAAGCGGCACTTTTGCGGCGCATGCTGAACAACTTGCTTACTGAGCCGCTCTAAGTCGTGCGCCGACACCGGCGGGCTCCCTGCCGTCCTAGTTGCGCCGCAGCTGGACTGCGCATTCTGAATGGCGACAACAACGTTCGTGATCGCTCCGCTCGAGGCATCAGAGTCGGGCAGTCTTGACGGTTCCGTTGGGGTCAACCCGGCGGCCAGCAGCTGACCGCCGACAGAGATTCAGGCTCCGCGTTCCTCGTTGATGGAGTTCGCCCCGTCGATGACGAGCAGCTGACCCGTAATGTAGGAGGCCTCGCGACTCGCGAGGAACGCCACGGCCGCGGCGACTTCGGCCGGGGTGCCTGAACGGCCGACGGGAGTGGCCGCCCCCATGGCGATCTCGTGCGCGCTCGATGACGACGTCGCGATCCATCCGGGAGCCACCGCGTTGACGGTGATGCCCGCCGCCGCGACGTCGACGGCCGCGCCGCGGGTCAGCCCGAGCATGCCGGCTTTGGCCGCGTGATAGGCGACGTCTCCGGTGTAGGCCATGAGGGGACCTGAAATGGATGCCACGTTCACCACGCGGCCGTATCCGGCGGCCCTCATGCCGGGCACGACCGCCCGGGTCATGCGCAGAGCCGTGGTGAGATTGCGGTCCAAGGACATGGCCCACTGATCGATGGTGATGTCGTCGATCGCGGCAGGCGAATCGGCCGTCGACACGGAAGTCATGCCGGCGTTGTTGACGAGGACGGTCGGCTCGCCGAACGCACGACGCGCGGCATCGAGCACCGCCTCCACTCCGCGCGGATGCGTCAGGTCGGCGGCCACGCCGCGGGCGTCGACCCCGGCGTCGCGCAAATCGGCGACGCGCTCCTGGATGCGATCGGTGGTGGAGGTGACGATCACCCGCATGCCGGCGCGGCCGAGCAGCAGCGCAGTGGCGGCACCGATGCCCTCGGCGCTCCCGGCTCCGGTCACGATGGCGATGTCTGTCGAGTCGGGCATGGTGCTTCTCTTCTCTGGCGAGGGGGCGGGTGGGTGACGTTCATGCGCTCTACTCGGCCGGATCGTTGTCCGGGGCCTCGAGCATGAGGAATTGCGTCCCCTTTCGAGGCCGAAGATACGCGGCGTAGTAGACGTATCCGGCCACGACGATTCCCGCCGCGACTCCGAGACTGACCCACTGGGACGGGTCGAACATGCCGATGCCCACGACGGCGACGATGACGAGCAGCGCCACGAGCGCGGGTACCGGCCACAGCGGCATCCGGAACAATCCCTTCTCGTGGGCGCCTGGGCGACGGCGCACGACGATCGCGGCGACCGCGATGAAGGCAAAACCGGTGACGACGAGCGACCCCGAGGCGTTCGCGAGCACGGTCATGGGGATCAGGCAACAGACGCCCGACATGACCCCCATCACGATCGTGGCGACACGCGGCATGTGCGCCGACCCCGAGACGCGTGAAAGAGGAGCGGCGAGGACCGGCGGCATCGCGCCGTCGCGAGCGGCGACGTAGAGCAACCGGCCCGCCTGCAGACTCAGCGCGATGTTGGCGTTGAGGATCGCCAGTGCCATCGACAGCAGCACGAAGACTGCGACAGCGTGCCCGGCGCGCTGCTCGAGGAAGGCCTGCACGGGAAGGTCGGATCCGACAAGGCCGTCGAGGGAGTCCGCCCCGAGCATGACGAAGGTGAGCGGGACCACCTCGAGGATGACGGTGATGACAGCAGACCACAGCACCGCGCGGGCGATGTTGCGCCGCGGATCCTTGGTCTCCTCGGCGAAGTACACGGCTCCGCCGAAACCGAACTGGGCGAAGACGCCCTGTGTGACGACGAGGACGAGACCGGCGATCCCGATCGGCGCGAGGGCGCCGCTGTCGTCCATCGCCTGCGGAGTGAGGAGGTCGGTGAGCGGCCGCTCGATGTGCACGAGACCGAGAGTCGTCAGCAGGGCCAGGGCGATGACCTCGACGAGCAGGAACGTGCCGGTCACCCACGCGTTGGTGCGGATGTTCAGGCACGACACCACGGTGGCGACCAGCGTCACGGCGAGAGCGGTGACCACCGGGTCCATCCCCGCGATCGTCACGCCCAGGTAGTCGGCGACGCCGAGGGCGAAGACCGCCTGCGAGAGCGGGAGGGCGATCAGGCCGAGGAAGAACACCGCGCTGCCCGAAGCCGGGCCCAGCGTCCGGCTGACCAGCGCGTAATCGCCGCCCGCGATGGGATGGCGGGAACCCAGCTCGGCATAGCAGAGCGCTACGAGCAGGCTGATGACCCCGCCGATGAGGAAGCCCCAGAAGACGCCGGTGCCGTAAGTGGCCAGAGCCGCACCGCCGAGGATGAAGACGCTCGCCGCCGGCGAGATCGACGAAAGCGTCAGCAGCACGTTGCCGCTCACGCCCAGGGAGCGCTCGAGTCGCTTGCGCGGGGTCGACGCCTCGCCCACGAGGGGGGTGATGGGTGTCTGCGACATGGGCGTCCTTCTTCCGTGGCGGGACCGCTCTGAATTCTTTGACTTTGACGTCAAATAATCGAGTCGACAATGACACGGGGCGTCGGCGATGTCAACAGACGGGGCGGGCGTCGGGGGTGAGCGCCTCTCAGGCCCAGCCCTCGGAGTCACCGTGACGACGTTGCGCGGGCGCGGCCCCGGCCTCTCTCGGCGCCATCGAGCTGCACCGATCCCGTGCTCCGGGCCTTGCCTCGACGCTTGTTACCCGGCGACGCTCCGGCGGCGTATCGTCGGCGACGTGACCTACGTCTCCATCCTCCCGAAGACCATTGACGCGCAGATTCGTCTGACCGAGCAGCTCGACACCGTCATGAACCTGCTGTTCACCGCGGCGAGAGAAGTCCTCGACATCCCCGACAACGACATCATCGTCGAACTGCACAGCTGCACGACCCTCGCCTTCAACGCATCGGCCGTGCGGGCCGACGTCGCGCCGGACGTGGTCCTCACCTTCGTCACGAGCGACGCGCCCCTCGAACGGCTGTTCTCCGAACTCTGCGAGCGCGTGGTCGGCGACTGGAACGGCCCCTTCGAGACCCTGAAGCTCGAAGTGTGGGCCAGCCTGCTCGGCGCCTCGGACACCAACATCGAGGTCTGACCCGCCTCCGATGGCGGCGAACCGCTTGCGTCGAAGAACCCGCTCCGCGTTAGGGTCGCAGTGTGGCACGCAAACGCGATCAATCAGCTCGGCGCCAGGAACTGATCGAGGCGACGTACGCCGCCGGCCTTGATCACGGCATCCGCTCCCTGTCGCTGACGGACGTCGCGAAAGAGGCCGGCCTCACGCGGGGCGCGATCCTGTACTACTACGAAGACCTGGATGCACTCCTCGTCGAGGCTCACGAAGCGGGCATCGCGCGTTTCTGCGACGACCGCGACCGTCGTCTCGCCGAGGAGGCCGACCCACGGGGGCAGCTGGCGATCGCCATCGACGCGGGTTTGCCCACAGGTCCGGACGACGCTCTGATGCGGCTCCTCTACGAGCTCGATGTGCTCGCCGGGAGTTCCACCCTTCACGAACGACTGGTCCAGGACCTCGACCAGCGGCAGCTGAGCACCTATCGCCGCGTCCTCGAGCGTGGGGTCGAATCCGGTGTCTTCTCCCCCTCGGTGGGCATCGACTTGGTCGCCCAGACGCTGGTCGCCCTGGAAGACGGCTTCGGGCTGCAGATCGTCGCCGACAAAGTTACGACCCACGACGAAGCCGTCGTGTGCATGCGGGCGGTGGCCGGCGAACTGGGCTGCCCGACCGACACCGACGATCGACCGCTCGTCAGAGAACCTTCGATAGGAACTGTCGCGTCCGTTCGCTCCGAGGCTGGCTGAACACCTGCGACGGGGTGCCGCTCTCGATGATGCGCCCCGAGTCCATGACGACGACGCGATCCGCGACCTCGCGGGTGAAGCCCATCTCGTGGCTGACGACGATCATCGTCATGCCCGCCAGCGCCAGGTCCTTCATGACGGCGAGCACCTCACCGACCATCTCCGGGTCGAGCGCGCTCGTGGGTTCGTCGAAGAGCATCAGAGCAGGGCGCATGGCCAGGGAACGAGCGATGGCGACGCGCTGCTGCTGTCCCCCTGAGAGCGACCGCGGGCGGACGTCGGCCTTATCGGCGAGGCCTATGCGCGCGAGCAGCTCCCGCGCATAGGCCACGGCATCCGCCTTCCGCTCCTTCTTGACGTTGACGGGCGAGTTCCAGATGTTCTCGAGCACCGACATGTGGGGGAAGAGATTGAAGTGTTGGAAGACGAATCCGATGTCAGCGCGTTGACGGGCGAGATCCCGCGCCGAGCGGTCGACGAGCCGCCCCGAACCGGTCTGACGCTGCCCGATCCGCTCGCCGTTGATGAAGATCTCCCCCGCGTCGATGTCTTCGAGTCGGTTGAGCGTGCGAAGGAACGTCGTCTTACCCGCGCCGGACGGCCCGACGAGGACGACCACTTCCCCCGCCTCGACCTCGAGGTCGACGTCCACAAGGATGCGCTTGTCGCCGAACGACTTCGTGACTTTCTCTGCCCTGACGATGGGACCGTCGGGAACGGTGGCGACCGGAGTCGTGAAGGTGCTGGCCATGGGATTCCTCACGCGGCTTCGACGGGCTGCGGCTGCAGCGCTGGGGGGCGGGTGACGCTCTGACGGCGCGTGCGCAATCCGAAGAGACGCTTCCAGATGGACTCCGCGGGCGGAAGGCCGGCGCGGGCGTTGAGGACGTTCTCGATCCAGGTCTGGATCACGGTCCACACGGTCGTGAGCGCGAGGTAGTACAGCGCCACCACCAGATAGACCTCGAAGACCTTGAACGTCGCCGCGCTCATCGTCGCCCCCGCTTGGAAGATCTCCGCGACACCGATGACGGAAAGCACGGACGTCTGCTTCATAAGGCCGTTGAACGAGTTCCCCAGCGGCGGAACCATCACGCGGATCGCCTGCGGCACGATGATGCGCCTCATGGCGGCACCCGGCGTCATCCCCAGGGACAGAGCGGCTTCGTTCTGTCCTCGATCCACCGACTCCAATCCGGATCGGACGATCTCGGAGATGTAGGCGCTCTCGTTCAGCATCAGGCCGACGATCGCGGCCTGCACGGCGCCCTTGATCAGGACCCCCGCGAGATCCTGATCGTCGAAACGGAACAGGCCGAGCGCGGCGAAGCCCGTGTAGAGGATGACGAGCTGGACGAGAAGGGGCGTCCCGCGTATCACCCAGATGTAGAAGCTCGCGAACAGCTTGAAGACGATAAAGCGGCTCCTGCCGAGAAGCGCGATGCATAGGCCCAGCACGAGTGCGAGGAGCATTGCGGTGACCGAGATGATCACGGTCAGCGCGAGTCCACTGAGGAATCGCGGACTCGGGAGCAGCAAGGTCTCCCAGAAATAGGCCCAGTCGAAGGTCATGGTGACTTCCTTTCGAGGGGACGGCGGCGCCGCCGTCCCCCACGGATGGTCAGGACTTGGCGTTCGCGATATCGAGGGCGTCGAAGCCCCACTCGTCGAGGATGCCCTTATAAGTGCCGTCGTCCTGCAGCGCGGCGAAGGCGGCCGCCAGCGCCTCATGGAGCGCGGAGTTCTGCTTCAGGCTGGCCGCGCCGATCTGGATCTCTCCGACCGGATCCCCGACGCCGATGAGCTGACCGTTCGACTGCTTGGAGAAGAACGACGCGCCCTCCGCAGTGTCGAGGTAGAGATCCTGCTGTCCAGCGATGACCTGCTGCAGGGCGTCCGCTGCCTTGTCGGTGAGGGTGATGGTGAGTGGTTGCTTTCCCTCGGACGTGCACTTCTGCGACTGTTCGTCCAGGAGGCCGGCTCCGGTGGCCCCGTTGATGCCAATGGCTTTCGTACCGCACAGACTGTCGTCGTACCCGGTGATCCCGGCGGGGTTGTCCTTCTCCACGGCGATTCCGGATCCGGACAGGAGGTACGGAACGAAGCTCGCCACTTGCTCGCGCTCGGGCTTGATGTACAGCGACGAGATGATGACGTCGCACTGCTTCGCCTGGAGGGCGGGGATGAGGCCGGCGAACGACAGCTCGGTGAATTTGATACCGAGATCCATCTGCTTGGCCATGTCCTTCGCGAGATCGACTTCGACCCCGACCGGTGTGCCGTCGGCCTCCGCGTAAACGTTCGGCGGCGATTCGAGGTTCGCGCAGACGGTCAGAGTGCCGTCGGAGATCAGCCCCAGGCCCGCACCGCCTCCCCCGGGCCCGTCCGAAGATGTGGCTTCGCCAGAGGCGCCGGCGCAGCCGGCGAGCAGGACGACCAGGGCTGTGGCGCCTGTCAGGGCGGCGATTCGTGTGCGCAACATGTCTCGTGCCTCTTTCCATGTGACTGCTGAGACAGAGCCGATCCGACTCTTTGACGGAGTTTGACAGTTCGTAGGACCAACCGTCAATCTGTTCTTTGACGAACATGTTAAATCTTTGACTCCGACGTGAAAGAAGCCGTAATGGAATGGTCGACCCTGCGACGATCGTCTTCTCTGTCACTGCCCGATCGTCTCTCGATCGATATCGAGCGCACGATTCTCGCCGGGGAGTTGCAGCCCGGCGACCGCTTGCCGAGCGAGCAGGCCCTCGCCCAGGAGCTAGGTGTCTCGCGCGTCTCGATCAGACAGGCGCTGCATGAGCTGGAGCAACGTGGACTCATCGATCGCAAGCCCGGCCGCGGCACGATCGTCCGGGCTCGCGAATCGAGCCTGACGACGCATCCCCTGTCGGCCATCCTCGCCATCGCTCCCGGCGGCGCATCCGAACTCACCGAGATCATGGAACTCCGCGCACTCATCGAGCCACCGATCGCGGGGTTGGCCGCGATGCGAGTCACCCCGCGCGACATCGAACAGTTGCGAACCCTCATCACCGAGATGGAGGAGGAAACCGATCTCGCCAGATACTCGGAGATCGACCGCGCCTTCCACCAGGCCATTTCGCAGTACACCCACAACCCGCTCATGGCGCAGTTGACGGACCTCATCGCCGCTCAGATCGCGCCGAGCCGCCGTACGACGCTCCAATCCCCGGAACGCCGCGGCATCTCGAACGACGGCCATCGGCGGATCTTCACGGCGATCGAAGCGCACGACAGCATCGGGGCCGAGGACGCGGCACGCGCACACGTCGAAACCGTCTTCGAGCAGATCCTCATAGCCACCACGAACCGCGATCTGTCAGGAGAACGTCGATGAGCGGAGCGATATCTTCCTCCCACTACCTCGCCACCGCCGCCGGGGAGCGCATGCTACGCGCCGGTGGTTCGGCCGTCGACGCCGCCATTGCGGCGGCAGCGGCTCTGTGCGTGATCTACCCGAACAATGTGGCTCTCGGCGGAGACCTCGTCGCGCTGGTGCGCGATCCCGCGGGCACCATCCGATTCGTCAATGCCACGGGCAGCGCTCCGCACCGCCAGGACCTGATGACCCTTCACCGCAGATACGGGGATCGCCTCCCTTCGCGGGGGATCGATTCGGTCACCGTGCCGGGCGGAGTGGGGGGATGGGCCACTCTGCACGGCATCGGGGGCTCCCTGCCGATCGCCGAGCTGCTCGAACCGGCCCACGAGCTCGCCGTCTCAGCCCCCGTCTCGCGCTCCGTCGGCGCGGCGATCAGGGTGGATCGCGCGGCCCTCCTCTCCGACCCGGGCTGCGCGAGAGTATTCTTCCCCGACGGCCGAGGGCTGACGGAGCTCGACACCCTCCATCAACCCGCCTTGGCGGAGACCATCGGATCCCTGCAGGCCCGCGGCCTCGACGCCTTTTACCGTGGCGGTGTCGCGCAAAAGTGGATCGCGGGACTGAAAAAGCTCGGATCGATGATCGACGTCGACGACGCTGCGCGATACCGGCCCACCATCGACCACCCTCTGACACGCCGGATCTTCGACGTCGACGTGCACACCGGACGACCGAACTCCCAGGGGTTCGCGTTCCTCCGCAACCTCCGCGCGATCGCCGAGGGTCAGTGGTCCGATGTGCTCGGGGCGGATGCCGGCGAGTTGGCGTCGACCTTCTACGGCAGCAACGGCGTCCGCCGTGCATGGTTGTCGGATCCCGACACCGCCCACCACAGTGCGGACCAGCTCGTGGACATGGAGGCCCCCGCGGCGTCCGATCTCCTGGCGAGCGCGCCGGCGACCGGCGACACCGTCGGGCTCGTCGCCGTCGACGACGACGGATGGTCGGTGTCCTTGGTCCAGTCGCTGTTCTGGTCGTTCGGGGCCTGCGTGCTCGAGCCCGACACTGGCATCCTGTTCCAGAACCGGGGGACCTCGTTCTCGCTCGATCCGGATCACCCCGCGGCCTTCGGCCCCGGAAGACGCCCTCCTCACACGCTGATGCCGGTACTCGTTGAACGCGCCGGCGCACTGGCCTACGCCGGCGCGACGATGGGGGGACAGGCACAGGCGCAGATCCACACGCACCTCCTGCTCCGGCTCCGCGGAGGTTCGTCGGCGCTCGAGGCCACGTCCGCCCCGCGGTGGGTGGTAGGCGTGCAGGACGACGGCGACGTCGAGGAGACGGTCACCGTCGAGGCGGATGTCGCGCGAACCACTCTCGATGCCCTCGCGGCGTCCGGTCTGCGTATCAAGATGGTCCCCCGCGCGACGAACTTCTCGGTCACAGCAACCTCATCGTGAAGACGAGCGACGGGTGGGATGCCGCCAGCGATCCGCGCTCCGACGGCTCGGCCGTCATCGTGCGACCGGAGTCGGAGGCGGGAGGACGATGACGAGACTCGGGACCGCGTCCCCGTCGACCGCTCCTCGGCGCGCCCATGTGGCGACCCTCGTCGCCCTGGGTCTCGTCGCCGGGTACCTCTCAGGGTTGTTCGGCGTCGGGGGTGGCATCATCGTCGTTCCGGCTCTGCTCGCCCTCGGTTACGACCAGCGCCGCGCTGCGGGCACCTCCGTCGCCGCGATCCTGCCCACCTCGATCGTGGGGACAGTGGCGTACGGTCTTGCCGGCCACGTCGACTGGATCGCAGGGATCGCGCTCGCTGTCGGGGTGATCGTCGGCGCGCAGATCGGCTCCTTCCTCCTGGCACGACTCTCCCGGAGCGCACTCTTCTGGTCGTTCCTGGTGTTCCTCGTCTTCTCGGCCGCGAGTCTGTGGTTCAGCGTCCCCTCCCGCGACGGCGCGATCGACATCACGGCGTGGACGATCAGTGGTCTCGCCCTTGCGGGGGTGATCACGGGAATCCTGTCGGGAGTCCTTGGTGTCGGCGGCGGCATCATCGTCGTACCCGCGCTGATGTTTTTCTTCGGTGCGGGCGATCTGATCGCGAAAGGCACCTCGCTGTTCATGATGATTCCCGGATCGCTCTCGGGCACGATCGGCAACGCACGCCGACGCAACGTCGATGTGCGCGGGGGGTTGTGCGTCGGAGTCGCGGCATGCGTCGCTTCGCCGCTCGGCCTGCTCACGGCATCCGCCATCACCCCACTGGCATCCAACATCGTGTTCTCCGCCCTCCTGGCAGCGATCATCGTTCAACTCGTGGTGCGCAATCTCCGTCGTCGCTGACGTCTGAGTGCGATCGCACCCCATCGAAAGGAACCCCATGGACGCTGAGGCATCCACCGCTTCGGCTCGCGACCAGTCCGCGACCGAGATCATCTGTCTGACGCTGGCGTGGGACCAGATCCCCGAGTCGATCTCCCTCGAGGGCGGCAGCGACCAGATCCTCCGCGAGCCCGTGATCGCGATTCTCGTGCGCACCTCCGTCGGTTGGGTGCTGTTGGACACGGGAACGGACGCCCGCCGGTTCCGCGGAGACAATCCCGAGCGCGACCTCTACGCCCCGGCGGGACTGCCGGAATTTCCGACCGAAGGCGATCCGCTTCTCGACGCCCTCGCGGCGCACGGCCTCACTCCCGCCGACATCGCCTTCGCCGCCGTCTCGCACCTCCACTTCGATCACTCGGGCGGTCTTCGCCATCTCGCCGCAGCCGGGGTCGAGGTGTGCGTCCAACGTGCCGAGCTCGCGTTCGCGCTCGCGGAGGCGGGCAGAGAAGACGCCTACCTGCGCGAGGACTACGACAGCGCCTCGATCCGATGGCGCGTCCTCGATGGCGACGCGGTCATCGCCCCCGGCGTCGACGCCGTCTCCACGCCCGGACACACCCCGGGCCATATGTCCTACCGCGTGCGAGCAGCGAACGGCGATACGTGGTTGTTCGCGATGGATGCGATCGACCTGCAGGCCGGCATCGACCTGGATCGACTCGTCGGCACTTGGGCGCGCGAACAGGACAAGCCGGCGGTGCGCACGTCGCACGACCGACTCATCGCCCTCGCGCGTGCCGAGGACGCGCGCCTGGTCGCGGGGCACTGCCCGGTGACATGGCCGCCCCGCGAGCTCGCGACGCGAAGCGCGTGCTGATGCACAAGGGGCGACCGTGCGTCACCCGTCCGGAGCACGGGCGCCCGCTCAGCGGGGTCGCGCCGAGGCGATGAGCATGTCGAGCCCCCGCTCGAACGCGCGGGTCGCCACCGGGTCGTCGGGGTCTTCGTCGGCCAGGGTCGCGAAGGCGGCGGAGAACCGCGGGAACGCCTCCTCCTGCCCCGTCGGGTCGAAGACGACTGCGGGGCCCGACATGTCGAGGACGCTACCCAGGATGAACGATTCGAAGGCGGTCAGCAGCGGGATCACCTCGCGGGGCGCCCACCCCGCGGTCTCGGCGGCCGCCGCGAAGTCCTCATATTGTGAGAGGAGGACGGGCGCCGAGGCGCGCTCGGTCATCAGCAGCGGAACGACGCGGGCGTGGCGGGCGAAAGCCCGCCGGTACGAGCGTCCCCAGGCGCGCAGGCCCTCCTCCCAGGGCAGCTCGCGCAGCGGCGTCGAGTCGATGTGCGCCGACACCAGTGCCCGGACGTCCTCGACCATGGCCGCCCGGTTGGGGACGTGGTTGTACAGCGACGCGGGATTGACCCCGAGGCGCGCGGCGACACGGCGGACGCTGGCTCCGTCGGGACCGTGCCGGTCGAGTAGCGCGAGGGCCGTCCGCGCGATGAGATCACGGCTGAGCAGCGGCGTATGCGGTCTGGCGATGACTGCCTCCCCCTTCGGTGCGAGCCGTGGATACACGGTCTCACGAATTCACTCTCGCAGACCTAAAACAAACGGTGTATGTTTACCGCCATGACCTCCGAGGCCCTCACCGTCGTCGACGCCGACATCGACAGCCTGCGCCACGCCCTCGACGCCGGTCGCATCACCAGCGTCGAGCTCGTGGCGCGCTACCTCAACCGCATCGCGGCCTACGACCGCTCCGGCCTCCGCCTCAACAGCGTGCCGGTGCTCGACCCCCGCGCGTTCACCGCTGCCCGAGCGTCCGACCTGCGCCGTGCACAGGGGCGCACGCTCGGTCCCCTCGACGGCATCCCCTTCACCGCGAAGGACAGCTACCGCGTCGAGGGCCTGCCCGTGGCATCCGGATCCCCCGCCTTCCGCGACCTCATGGCGGGCGACGACGCCTTCGCCGTTGAGCGGCTGCGCGAAGCCGGCGCCGTGTTCCTGGGCCTCACCAACATGCCGCCCATGGCCGCCGGTGGCATGCAGCGCGGCGTCTACGGCCGCGCCGAATCGCCCTACAACGGCGAGTACCTGGCATCCGCCTTCGGCTCTGGCTCGTCCAACGGGTCGGGCACCGCCACTGCGGCGAGCTTCTGCGCGTTCGGGCTCGGCGAAGAGACGTGGTCGTCGGGCCGCGCCCCCGCCTCGCACAACGCCCTCGTCGCCTATACGCCCTCACGCGGGGTGATCTCGGTGCGCGGCAATTGGCCGCTCGTGCCCACGATGGACGTCGTCGTCCCCCACACGCGCACGATCGGCGACCTGCAGCACGTGCTCGACGCAGTGGTCGCCGACGACGCCGAGACCGAGGGCGACCTGTGGCGCACCCAGCCGTTCATCGACCTCCCGCGCCCGTCGGAGGTGCGTCCCGCATCGTTCGCCGCTCTCGATCCCTTGCCGCTTGCGGGGCTCCGACTCGCCGTCCCGCGCATCTACATCAACGGCGACCCCGACAACGCCTCGCCCATCGTCACGCGCGACAGCGTGATGGCCTTGTGGAACAACCTGCGCTCCGACCTCGAGGCCGCCGGTGCCGAGGTGATCGAGACCGACTTCCCCGCGGTCGACCGCTACGAGATGCTGCACGAGGGTGACGAGGACTTCCTCGATCGCGGTTTCGTCTCGCGTTCGTTCCTCGACGACGAGGTGGGCGATCTGGCCGTGTGGGCGATGGACACCTTCCTCCGCACCAACGGAGACGCGAACCTGCCCCGTCTCGCCGACGCCGAGGCGGCTCTGATCTTCCCCCACCCGCCTGGGGCGCTTCCCGACCGATACGGCATCTGGCACTTCGACATCTCCTATGACATCGGCGAGTATGTCGCCCGCGCGCAGGATTGGGAGCCCGACTGGAAAGACGTGACGAGCCTCGAGCAGGGCCTCCGCGGCCTCGAGCACACGCGACGCGTCGACTTCGAGGACTGGCTCGAGGCCGAGGGCTTCGACGCCGTGATCTTTCCCACGCAGTCCGACGTCGGTCCCGCCGACGCCGACGTGAACCCCGCCTCGGCCGACATCGCGTGGCGCAACGGCGTGTGGGTGTCGAACGGCAATCTCGTGCCGCGCCACCTCGGCATCCCCACGGTCACGGTTCCGATGGGCACCATGGCCGACACACGGATGCCGGTGGGCCTGACCCTCGCCGGCCCCGCCTACAGCGACGCCCGACTCGTGCAGCTGGCCCAGGCGATCACCGCCCTCGGCGAACGTCGCACGACGCCCCCGCGCACCCCCGCCTTGCCGGATGAGGCGGCGTTCGCCGAGCCCCGCCCCGCGGCCGAGGGCGACCTGTCGGTAGCCGTCGACGAGGTCGTGCGCGACGGCGAGCACGTGACCGTCTCGGCCACCGTCAGCGGAGGCATCGCGGTCGACCACGCCCTCTTCGTCGACGGTATCCGCGTCGCCGCGCGACTCGAGAACGGCCGGGTGATCGCCGAGGTCTCTCCCGCCCCGCACGGTGAGCCCGTGAGCGCGTGGGTCGCCCCCTACGGCCCGCTGGTCGTCGTCGTCGTGCGCGATGCCGGCGGAGCCGTCGCCGGCGCTGTCGCCACGACATCCGACTCTCCCCTGTGACACCCGAATCACCCGAGGAACACACCGTGACCGAGACCGCTCCGACCCCCGTCTTCGACTACTTCAGCCAGGTCGACTTGCCGACCCCCACACTCTCCGACGACGAGGTGCGGCGCTTGTTCGCCGACACCTTCGGCGTCGATATCGACGTGCAGGCGCTCGGCAGTCAGCAGGATCAGAACTTCCGCGTCTTCCCCCGAGAATCGACCGAGCCGCTCGGGGTGCTGAAGCTCAGCAACCCCGTCTTCAGCGAGGCCGAGATCGAGATGCAGGACGCTGCGGCCTCCCGCGTCGCCGAGCGCAGCCCGCAGGTGCGCATCCCGCGCATCGTCGAGGGGCCGCGCGGCGCGATGTCGACGTGGTGGGAGTCGAGCCAGGGCCGCATCCACGCGCGCGTGATCGAGAACATCGCCGGACGCACGCTGATGGGCTCGGGCTACCTCTCCCCCGCGGCGGTGGAGAGCATGGGCGCGCTGTCGGCGGCGGTGAGCCTCTCGCTCGCCGACTTCGCCCACCCCGCGAGCGCCCGAGTGCTGCAGTGGGATCTGCGCCACGCCGAGCGCGTCATCGACACCCTGCTCCCCCTCGAACCGGATGCCGGGGTGCGGGCGATCGTGCAGCGCGCCGCCGACGCCGCCCGAGCGGTGCTGGCTCCGGTCCGCGATCGGCTCCCCGTCCAGGCCGGGCACTTCGACGTGACCGACGACAACGTGCTGCGCGCCCCCGGCGCCGCGGTCCCCGACGCGGTCATCGACTTCGGCGACGTGTGCGCGTCGTGGCGCGTCGGCGAGATCGCGGTGACCGTCTCGTCGGTGCTGCATCACGACGATGCGACCCCCGAGGCCGCCTTCCCCGCCATCCGCGCGTTCGATCGTGTGCGCGACCTGACCGACGACGAGCTCACCGTGCTCTGGCCCCTGGTCATCCTCCGCGGCGCGGTGCTCGTGCTCAGCGGCCGCGCGCAGGTGCGCCTCGACGACGCGAACGAGTACGCCAGCGTCGCGCTCGACCGCGAGTTCCGCATCCTCGAGCAGGCGGCATCCGTCCCGATCCCCGTGATCACGGCCGCGACCCGGGCGGCTCTCGGGCGTTCCCGCGCCGAAGAGCCCCAGTGGACCGGCGCTCCGGTGCTCTCGCTCGTCCGTCACGTCGAGCTCGACGCCGCGACGGAGTCGCCGCTGAACGACGAGGGCGCCTGGCTCGACGCCTCCACCCTCGACGACGCGGCCCTGGCCGCCCTCGACGCGGGCGCCGACGTCGTGACGGTGCCGGCATGGCGCGCGCGCCTGACCGGAACGACCGACCCGCTACCCTCGACGCCCGAGACCGTGCCGACCGACGTGCTCGTGTGGCTCGCCGAGCCGGCGATCCTCGACGGCGATGCGCGCGAGACCCTGGCGATCGACGGAGTTCCCGACGGCACGGCATCCGGAACCCTTCCCGCGCGCACGCGCGTGTCGATCCGCCGCACTCTCGACGGCCTCGTTCCGCCGCTGCGCACGACCCGCGCGCTGGCCGACGCGTGGCGCGAGGTGGCCGGCGACCCCGGCGCCGTGATCGGCGTTCCGGCCGCGACCCCGACCCCCGACGACCTCCTCGCTCGTCGCCACGAGGTGCTCGCCGAGGTGCAGGAGCACTACTACGCCGCCCCGCCGCGCATCGAGCGCGGATGGCGAGAGCACCTCGTCGACGTCGACGGCCGGGTCTACCTCGACATGGTGAACAACGTCGCCTCGGTCGGTCACGCCCACCCGCACGTCATCGCGGCGGGCTCGCGCCAGATGCACCTGCTGAACACGAACTCGCGCTTCCACTACCGCGCGATCACCGACTTCGCGGATCGGATCGCGGCGACCCTGCCCGACGGCTTCGACACCGTGTTCTTCGTCAACTCCGGCTCCGAGGCCACCGACCTCGCGATCCGTCTCGCGATGGCCGCGACCGGCCGGCCCGACATCGTCGCGATGCGCGAGGCCTACCACGGGTGGACCTACGCCAGCGATGCGGTGTCGACCTCGATCGCCGACAACCCGAACGCGCTGTCCACCCGCCCCGCGTGGGTGCACACCGTCGACGCCGCCAACTCCTACCGGGGGAAGTACCGGGGGGCGGATGCCGTGAACTACGCCCCCGAAGCCGTCGCGGTGATCGACGAGCTCGCGGCATCCGGTCGCCCTCCGGCGGCACTGATCGCCGAGACCTACTACGGCAATGCCGGCGGAGTCGCCCTGCCCGACGGCTATCTCACCGAGGTCTACGCCGCCATCCGCCGCCACGGCGGTCTCGCGATCGCCGACGAGGTGCAGGTCGGCTACGGCCGGCTCGGTGAATGGTTCTGGGGCTTCCAGCAGCAGGGAGCGGTGCCCGACATCGTCGCGGTCGCCAAGTCGATCGGCGGCGGGCACCCCCTCGGAGCGGTGATCACGCGGCGCGAGGTCGCCGACCGCTACCGCACGCAGGGGTACTTCTTCTCGTCCACCGGAGGCTCGCCCGTGTCGTCGGCGATCGGCATGGCCGTGCTCGACGTGATCGAGCAGGAGGGCCTACAGGAGAACGCGCGGGTCGTCGGGGCGCACCTGAAGCGGCGCCTCCAGGAGCTCGCCGAGAAGCACCACCTGATCGGCACGGTGCACGGCTCGGGCCTCTACCTCGGCGTCGAGTTCGTGCGCGACCGCGAGACCCTCGAACCCGCCACCGCCGAGACCGCGGCGATCTGCGACCGCCTGCTCGAGCTCGGCGTGATCATGCAGCCCACCGGCGATTTCCAGAACGTCCTCAAGATCAAACCCCCGCTGGTGGTCACGCGCGCCTCCGTCGACGTCTTCGTCGACACCCTCGACCGCGTGCTCACCACCGGTCACTGACCCACCCGACCCGAGAAGGAGCACGCCATGTGGCGCATGCCCGCAGAATCCGCACCGCACGAGCGCACCTGGATGGCATTCCCGCGCGAGGGCATCACCCTCGGCGAGGACGCGGAGTTCCGCGAACAGGGCTACCAGGCCTGGACCGACGTCGCGCACGCCGTGCAGGAGTTCGAGCCGGTCACCATGGTCGTCGACCCCACCGAGATGGCCCGCGCCCGGCGCATGCTCTCGTCGGCGATCGAGATCGTCGAGGCTCCCCTCGACGAGTTCTGGATGCGCGACATGGGCCCGACGTTCGTCGTCGACCCCGACCGCCCAGATGTCCTGGGCGCGGTCGACTGGATCTTCAACGGCTGGGGAGCCCCCGCCTGGGCCGAGTGGCAGAAGTCGGCCGGCATCGCCCGGGTCGTCGCCGAGCACCTCGGCGCCGAACGCATCGACTCCCTCCTCGTCGCCGAGGGCGGCGGGCTCCACGTCGACGGCACCGGCACGGTGCTGCTCACCGAGACCGTGCAGCTCGACCCCCGCCGCAACCCCTTCGCCGACCGCACCCGCGTCGAGGCCGAGATGGCCCGCACGATCGGCGCGACCGATGCCATCTGGCTCTCCCGCGGCCTGACCCGCGACTACGACGACCTCGGCACCAACGGGCACGTCGACATCGTGGCCACCTTCGCCTCACCTGACCACGTGCTCATCCACGAGCAGACGGATGCCACGCACCCCGACTTCGAGGTGTCGCGGCTCGTGCGGCGCGAACTGACCGACGCGTTCGCCGCCCGCGGCCGCGAGGTGCGGATCACCGGCATCCCGGCGCCGACCGCTTTGCGCGACGACGAGGGCTGGCTCGACTGGAGCTACATCAACCACCTCGTCACCAACGACGGCGTCGTACTGTGCGGCTTCGGCGACGAGACCGCCGATGCGCGCGCCCGCGAGATCGTGGCCGACGCCTACCCGGGTCGACGCGTGGTCTTGGTCGACTCGCGCCCGATCTTCGACCGCGGCGGCGGCATCCACTGCATCACGCAGCAGCAGCCCGCGCTCGGCTGACCCGCTGACGCCCCGGTCCTCCCACGACGGGTCGGGGCGTCAGTCGTCCGCGCGCGACGCCGCGGCGATGACCGCGAGCGCGTCGAGGTACATCTCGACCTGCTTCTCGAAGACCTCGCGGTAGTTCACGAGCGCGAGTTCCGCCTTCGCGGCCTCGGCGTGCGGGTACTGCGAGGGGTCGGTCGGAGCGTAGACCTGGATCCACCCGTCGGCGACCTCGCGAGAGGCGTCGGCCACGAGTCGCGCACCGTGGGCCGACGCGGCGCCGAGCACGGTCTGCGCGTAGACCTGGTACTGCACCACCGCCGGGCGCCCGCGCAGGCCCGCGACGGCCATTGCGCGCAGGATCCACTCGACGGCGCGGAGCTCGTTGATGCTGTTGGCCACCGTCATCAGGCTGAGAGCGGCCGCTGCGGGGTGGGCCTCGGCGGTCCGCCACGCCCGCCAGGCGAGGTCTTCGAGGTCGGCGCGCCAGTCGTCGGTCGGTTCGTACCCGTCGAGCGAGATCCCGTCCAGGTGATCGGCGAGGGCCTCGAGCAGTTCGTCGCGGCTCGTGAAGTGCCGGTACACCGCCGTCGGCGACGACTTGAGTTCGGCGCCGAGCCGCGAGAACGTCAGGGCAGACTCGCCTTCGCCGTCCATCAGACGAAGGGCCGCCTCCACGATCTCGACGCGGCTGAGAGATCCGCGCTTGCGCCGGACCCGCGTGTGTTCGACCATGACGCCCCCTGATCCCCGGCGGACGGGGCGTATCCTCCCCCTCCACACATAGTGAATGAGGAAGATCATTTCATTCACTAAAGGGTTGGGACAAGCGGGGCGTGATCTGCACGCCTACCGACCCCCTTCGGCTTCCGGCGCGTTCGACCGTCGGCGACGTATGTTACGAGTTAGTGAATGCTGTTGACTAGCGCATCCACTATGGGGATACTCGGGGTCACGCGCAACGAAGCGCCACCCACCCGCCACGGAGGCCCTGATGCATTCCACCCCATCGCTCCGCCCCGCTTTCACCGTCGTCGCCCGCGTCGACCCCGCCATCCCCCTCGAACGAAGAGGAGACGACGTGCTCACCTTCATCCCCATCACGGGGGGCCCGGTCTCGGGCGATGTCGAGGGCGAGATCGTCGCCGGAGGCGGCGACTGGTGCCTCGAACGCGCCGACAACAGTTACGACGTCGAGGCGCGCTACCTCATCCGCACGACCGATGGCGACGTCATCGACGTCTACAACGTCGGCGTCGTGCGTCCGCCCGAGGGCGATCACGAGGAGTACTTCCTGTCCACGCCGCGGTTCCGCACCGTGGCGCCGAGCCTCCAATGGCTCACCCGCTCGATGTTCGTCGGCAAAGCCTTCTCCCACGCCGACGCCACGACCGTCGAGATCTTCGAAGTCGTCAGCTGAACCCGACCCGCGCACCACCCGAGAGGCAGACCATGAGAAAGCGACACGGCGTCATCGCCGCATCCCTCGCCCTGACCGTCGCGATGGCGACGGCCGGTTGCACGACCACCGGCGACGCCGGCGTCTCGGCGACGACCGACACGATCCGCACCACCATCGACATCCCCGCCACCTTCGACCCGACCCTCAGCACGTCGCTGCCCGACTTCCTGCTCGCGCGCAGCTCGTACGACACACTGACCCGTCGCGACGTCGGCGGCCTCGTCCCCGGCCTCGCCACCTCGTGGACCTCGACCCCCACCGAGGCCACCTTCACCCTGCGCACCGACGCCACCTGCGCCGACGGCACGAAGATCACCGCGACGGTCGTGAAGAACTCCCTCGAGTACTTCGCGCGCCCCGGCAGCGGGTCCACGCAGGTCAGCTACACCTTCGGTCCCGGCAACACCCCCACGATCACCGCCGACGACGCCGCCGGCACCGTGACCGTCGCCCTCTCCACCCCCTGGCCCTACCTCGTCGACGCCACCTCGGTGGCCAGCGCAGGCATCATCTGCCCCGCGGGTCTCGCCGACCCCGCCGGTCTCGCAGCCGGCACCGTGAAGGGGAGCGAGTCGGGTCCCTACGCCCTCTCCTCCTTCGAGCCCGGGGTGAAGTACGACTACACCCTGCGCGATGACTACGCCGCCTGGCCCCAGTGGTCGACGACCATCTCGGGGACGCCCGCGAAGAACCTCGAATACACCGTTTCGCCGGATTCGACCGCCACGGCGAATCTGATCCTCGGCGGGCAGCTCGACATCGGCAAGATCCAGGCCACCACCCGCGACCGCTTCCAGGGCCAGAGCGGCTACGCGGTGACCGTCAACCACTTCTCCGACAGCTACCTCGTCTTCAACGAGAGCGAGGGAAGCCCCTTCGCCGACGAGGCCCTGCGCAAAGGCGTCATCCGGGCGATCGACCGCACGATGTTCGCAGGCGTTACCTCGCAGGACACCGGAGAGGTGCTCACCTCGCTCGGCGCCCCCGACGTCAGCTGCGTCGCCGACTCCGCGATAGACATCCCCTCTCAGGACGTCGCCGCGGCCACCCAGGTGCTCTCGGGCAAGACCATCCGGCTCGTCGCGCCGACCATCATCGGCCCCGCCGGCGCCGGCAACGAATACATCGCCGAGGCGCTGCGCGCCGCCGGAGCCACCGTGGAGCTGACCAACACCGACGTCGGCAGTTGGATCACCACCGTCGTCGCGAAGCCCGGCGACTGGGATGTGACGGTGTTCGCCGACCTCAACTTCCTCGGCTCTCTCGCCAGCCCACTGCTCAACCTCACAGGCCCGACCATCGACCAGGGCGGCACCAACTACGGCGCCGTGTCCAACGACAGGGCCAACGCTTCCTTCGCGACCGCGAACTCCGCGGCCGACGAGACCGCCCGCTGTGCGGCGCTCGATCAGACCGTGCAGGCACTGGTCGACCGCTCCGACACCCTCCCGCTCCTCAACGACGCATTCATCTACGCCTCACGTCCCGGCTTCACCGTGCAGATGCTCGGCGGCGCCCTCGACGACCCGATCTTCCGCGTCGCCAACTGACCCCCACCCGGATGCCGGGCGTCGCTGCCCGGCATCCCGAAAGGACCCATCATGTTCTCCTCCTCCCTCTCCGCCACCGAGCTCGCGCGGCAGATCCGCTCCGGCGAGGTCTCGGCCGTCGAGACCGCCCAGCACTACCTCGACCGCCTCGACGCAGTGAATCCCGAGGTCAACGCCATCGTCTGGATCGACCGCGACGACGTGCTCCGCCGGGCGCGCGAGTCCGACGAGCGCACCCGCCGCGGCGACCACTCGCGCCCCTTCGAGGGCGTGCCGATGCCGATCAAAGACCTCGTCGCGGTGCGCGATCAGCCCCTGACCTACTCGTCGATGTCCGTCGAAGAACGACCGGCGGATGCCAACGAGATCACCGTCGACCTCATCGAAGACGCCGGCTTCGTGCTCTTCGGGCGCTCCAACAGCCCCGAGTTCGGCGCGTTGACGGCGACAGAGAACACCCGCCACGGCAAGACGCGCAACCCGTGGAACCTCGACTTCACCTCGGGCGGATCGTCAGGCGGGGCGTCGGCGGCGGTCGCGGCCGACATCGTGCCGATCGCCAACGCCTCCGATGGTGGAGGGTCCATCCGCGTCCCCTCTGCGGCGACGGGCCTCATCGGCCTGAAGCCCAGCCGCGGACGGATCCCCAACGACGTGCGCGCGTGGGAGCACTCCACGACCGAGGGCGCGATCACCCGCACGATCGAAGACGCGGCGGGCGTCCTCGACGCCCTCGGCCGACTCGACCCGCTGGGGTGGTATTCGGCCCCGGCTCCTGCCCGCCCGTACCTCGAGGAGATCCGCGCCGCGGGTCCGCGCCTGCGCGTCGGCCTGCTGCTCGAGGCCCCGACCGGGGTGGCCGTCGACCCCGAGAACCGCGAGGCCGCCCTCGTCGCCGCCCGCGCCCTCGAAGCGCTCGGCCACCACGTGACGCCCGTGTCGCCGTTCCTCTTCTCGGAGCGCGCCACCCGCGGGTTCGCCGACCTCATCATCAGCGCCTCGACCTGGGCTTCCCCGATCGAGGACGCCGACAAGCTCGAGTCCTACATCCGGTACCGCTACGACCGGGCCGCGTCCTTCCACGCGGGCGAATACGCTGAGATGGCCGCCCTCCTGCAGTGGGAGACGCGCCAGGTGAACGCCCAGTGGGGGCGCGACTTCGACGTGCTGCTCACCCCGACCACGGCCGTCCCCACCCCCCGGGTCGGATCGGTGTACGACGAGGCGAACAACGACCCCGCCGGCGAGCGCCTCACCGAGTTCTCGACGATCTCGTTCACAGCGTTCTGCAACATCGCCGGGCTCCCCGCGATCTCGCTCCCCGTGCACACGGGCGCGAACGGCATGCCCCTCGGCGCACAGCTGGTGGGAGCCCCCTACGACGAGGCGGCCCTGCTGCGCGTGGGCGCGGAACTCGAGCCCGTCTTCGACTGGCAGCACCGTCAGGCGCCCCTCGCGCGCGGTGCCGCCTTCGCCGGAAACGCGTCGACCCGGGTCACCGGCGACTGATGTCGGGCGTCGATCTCTCGGTGATCGCCGAGGCCCCCGCTCCGCCGGTCTGCCGGCGCGGAGGGGGCAGCGGCTGGGGCGCCTTCGCGCTCCGCCGCCTCGGCGGCCTCGTGCTCTCGCTCGGACTGCTGGTGGTGCTGACCTTCCTCATCGTCCCCCTCATCCCGGGAGACCCCGCCGTGGCGATCCTCGGCGCCAACGCCTCTCCCGACGCCGTCGCGGCGCTCCGCGAGCGCTTGCACCTCGACCAGCCGCTGCCGCTGCAGTTCCTCGACTACCTGAGGGGTCTGGCGACCTTCGACCTCGGCCAGAGCTTCCGGTACAACACACCCGTGACCACCACCATCGCGACGAAGCTGCCGTACACCGCGACCACCGCCCTCGGGGCGATCCTGCTCGTCATCGTCATCGCGATCCCGGTCGGCATGACGATCGGCGTGCTCACCCGCAGCGGTCGGCGCCCCTGGCTCGCCGTCGGGTTCGGCACGGTGGCCGGTTTCTTCGCCTCGGTCCCGGCCTATGTCGCCGGCACCCTGCTGGTGGTGGTCTTCGCGATCTGGCTCAAGGTGCTCCCCGCCGGAGGAGCAGCCACCCAGTCCGCCTACGTCCTGCCCATCGTCGCGCTCGCCCTCGGTCCGACCTTCGCCGTCGCCCGCGTGGTGGTGCAGGAGACCTACGCGGTCCTGCAGCAGGACTACATGCGCACCGCGCGCGGGCGTCGCCTCGACGCCGCGCGGCTCTACATCCGCCACGCCCTGCCGAACCTCATGGCCAGCACCCTCACCCTCACCGGCTTGATCCTCGCGAGCATGCTGGGCGGTGCCATCGTCATCGAGACGGTCTTCAGCCTCCCCGGTCTCGGCCTCGAGGTGGTCCAGGCGATCATCTTCCGCGACTTCCCCGTGATCCAGGGGATCGTCCTCACCGTGGGCGCCCTCGCCATCGGCATCAATCTGCTCATCGACGTGATCCTGGGCCTCATCGACCCGCGCACCCTCGGAGGCTCGACGCATGTCTGATCGACGCACCCGCCGCATTCCGGCATCGCTCATCGCCGGGCTCATCATGCTGGGCCTTCTCGTGGTGATCGCCGTGATCGCCCCGATCCTCTGGGGCGCGGCCGCGACGACCGTCACCCCCGACACCCGCTCCGCCCCCTCGGCCGCGCACTGGCTCGGCACCGACGACCTCGGTCGCGACGTGCTCGCGCGCACCCTCGTGGCCACGCGCCTGACCCTGCTGATGGCCGCCGCGGCGACCGCGGGCTCGGTCGTCCTCGGCGTCCTGATCGGTGGTCTCGTGTGGGTCGGCCCCCGCTGGGTGCGCGAGGCGGTGCTGCGCGTGATCGATTCCAGCGTCGCTTTCCCCTCGCTCATCCTCGCCCTCGTCATCGCCGCGATCCTCGGTGCCGGCACCGCCTCGGCGATCGTGGCGATCGCCGTCGCGGGAGTGCCGAGCTTCGCGCGCATCACCTCGAACATGACCGGCGCCGTCGCCAATCGCGACTACGTCGGCACGGCCCGCCTCCTCGGCGTCCCGCGCTTCCGCCTGTTCACCCGCCACCTGCTCCCCAACATCTCGGGGCCGCTGCTCGTGCTCATCGCGTCGAGCTTCGCCCTCACCCTGCTCGACATCTCGAGCCTGTCGTTCGTGGGTCTGGGGGTGCAGAGTCCCGAGTTCGACTGGGGGCGCCTCCTCAACGAGGGACTCCCCGCCGTGTACTCGCAGCCCCTGCAGGTGATGGGCCCCTCGGTCATGCTCGTCTTCGCCGGCGTCGCCGCGATGCTCACCGGCGACGGCCTGGCCGTGTACCTCGACCCCCGCAGTTCCCGCGCGGCCCGATCGACCCTCGGCCCTCGCGCCGCGCGCGGCTCCTCGGCGCGCCCCGACGCGCTCGTCGAGGTCAGGGGCCTCACCGTCCGCGCCCCGAACGGCAAGACGCTGGTCGACGGCATCTCGTTCGAGATCGGGCCGGGTGAGATCCTCGGTCTCGTTGGCGAATCCGGTTCCGGCAAGTCGATGACCGCGATGTCGCTCGCCCGCCTTCAGGCCGACGGAGTGACGGTGGATGCCGAGATCCTCCGCCTCGACGACCTCGACCTCCTCTCGGGCGGCCACCGCTCACGTCTCGCGAAGGAGATCGGACTCGTCTACCAGGACCCTGGCTCGACCTTCAATCCGGCCCTGCGGATGGGGGCCCAGCTCACCGAGGTCGCCCGCGTGCACCTCGGGCTCTCCCGCCGTGCGGCGCGCGACACCCTCAGCGAGGGCCTCGGCGAGATGCGCATCCGCGAACCCGAGAAGGTGATGGGCCAGCACCCCTTCCAGCTCTCGGGCGGAATGCTCCAGCGCGCCGGGATCGCCAGCTCGCTCGTCACCGACCCGAAGCTGCTCATCGCCGACGAGCCCACCACTGCGCTCGATGTCACCGTGCAGGCCGACGTGCTGCGGCAACTTCGCCGCCTGAACCGCGACCACGGCACCGCCGTGCTGTTCATCTCGCACGACATCGGCGTGGTCGAGGCGTTGTGCGACCGCGTGCTCGTGATGCGTACCGGCGAGATCGTCGAGCGTCTGACCGCCGATCAGCTGCGCCGTCGCGAGGTCGAGCACCCGTACACGAGCGCGCTGCTCGCCTCCACCCCGACCCTGAAGACCACGCCCCGCCCCATCGAGGAGCACGACCGTGTCTGACACCTCTCTTCTGCGCATCACCGGTCTCTCCGTCGACCTGGGTCACGGCATCCGGAGCACGCGCGTTCTGCACGATGTGGACCTCGGGGTCGAGCGGGGTCGCACGGTCGGCATCGTCGGCGAGTCGGGCTCGGGCAAGTCGACGCTGGCGAAGACGATCGTCGGGCTCCATCGGGTCGCAGCCGGTTCCGTCGTCTTCGACGGCGTCGAGCTCGCGTCCGCGCCGCGCGCGACCGTGGCCGCGGTGCGGCGGCGTGTGCAGTACGTCCCGCAGGATCCGTACTCCTCGCTCGACCCCCGACGCACGATCGGGCAGACGCTCGCCGAGGCGATCGACCCCGTCGGTGCGCGACAGCGGCGCCACCACGCGCGGATCGTCGAGGTCCTGGCATCCGTCGCTCTGGGGGCGGATGCCGTCGACCGCTACCCCCACGAATTCTCGGGCGGTCAGCGCCAACGCATCGCCATCGCGCGAGCCCTCGCCGTGAACCCCGACGTCATCGTGGCCGACGAGATCACCTCGGCGCTCGACGTCTCGACCCAGGCCGAGATCCTGCGGCTGCTCGAGAAGCTGCAGCGCGAGCGGAACCTCACGATGCTCTTCATCTCGCACAACCTCGCCGTCGTCGAGCAGCTGTGCGACGAGGTGGTCGTGCTGCTGCACGGGGGCATCGTGGAGCAGGGGCCGATCGCCGAGGTGTTCGCGGATCCGCGTGAGGCGTACACGCGGCGGCTCCTCGAGTCGGTGCCCGGCGGGGCGGCATTCGACGTGACGGCGCCGGTGGTCACCGCGGCGGTGCAGACGATGCCCGCTCGAGGACGGCGGCGAGGGTTACGATGACCCGACTGGAAGGTCAGAAGCCGCCGGGTCGAGGCTTCGATCGGATGCCGGTCATGTCGTGACGATGTCGACGACGGCACCGCGTCCCGCGCTCCCCACCACGCGCGAGACGCAGCAGCACATCTTCGAGCGCGCGTCTTTCTGCCGCTCGCTGTAGAACACGTCGCGGTGGTCGATGTCGCCGTCGAGCCCGACGATTCGCACCTCGCACAGGCCGCATTCACCCTTGCGGCAGTCCCAGAGCATGTCGGCACCGGCAGCTTCGAGCGCCTCAAGCATCGACTGGTCGGGGCGCACTCGAGCCTCGAGGCCGGTCGCGGGGATGCGGACCGTGAACTCCTGCGCGTCGAACCACCCGCTGTTGCCGAAGGTCTCCATGCGGAGATCCGCGATGGGGCGGCGACGACTCATCCACTCGCGTCGCACGGCATCCATCAGGCGGATCGGTCCGCAGACGTACACCTCCGTCCCGGGCGCGATGGAGTCGACCAGGTCGGGGATCGACAGCGACGTGCCCTCGTCGCGCACGTGCAGACGCAGCCGCTCGCCGTGCGCCTCGCGCAGGTCTTCGACGTAGGCCATGAGCGGGCGACTGCGACCGGCGTACAGCAGTCGGTAGTCCGCACCGCGAGCCTGCAGACCGGCTGCCATCCCCACCATCGCGGTGATGCCCACGCCCCCGGCGATCAGCACGTAGCGGTCGGCGCCGGGTCTGAGGGGGAAGTCGTTCAGCGGCTGGGTGAGCTCCAGCCGGTCGCCCGGGGCGAGCGCGTTCATGACCGCGGCACCGCCTCGGCTCACGGGGGACGTGTAGACGCTGAGGGCGATGCGGCGCCCGCCGTCGGTGGCATCCACGATCGAATACGACCGGCGGTCGCGCTCGCCCGCGATCGACAGGCGCACATCGACGTGCGCGCCGGGGGTCACCGCGACCGGCTGGTCGACGTCGATCTCGATACGACGGATCTCGGGGGTCAGGGCTCGGGATGCCGCGACGATGCCGCCCTGCCAAGCCTCGCTGCGCGAGACCGCCACCTCAGCGCACCACCTGGGCGCCCGCGCGCGGGGCCGGGGCATGATCGCGGCCTTCGGCGAGCAGCATCCGCTCGAGGATCCGGCGCACCCACATGCCGCCGGCGTCGATGTTCAGGCTGTAGAACTCGTAATCGGGATTGGCGTCGATAGCGGCCTGCTGAGCGGCGAGCATCGCCTCGTCTTCGCCGAACACTCCGTGCACGCCGTCGCGCAGCTGCGTCGTGATGAGCTGGCTGTCGAGGCGGTAATTGCGCTGGAACGACCAGAAGTAGTGGCTCGAGCGCGCGGTCTCGGGCGTGATGGTGTTCATCACGTAGCCGTTGACACCCTGAGACCGGTCACCCTCCGGCGCACCCGTGCCGGCCTTGGCGACGCCCACATCGATGCAGATCGTCGAGGGGGCCTCGAAGTGGATGATCTGCCAGCGGTCGACCCGCCCCTCGAAGCCGGGGAAGCGATCGCGCATGTTCTTCAGCCAAAATGGCGGCGCCTCGATGTCGTGCATCCAGCGTTCGACCGTCACGGTGGTGTCGGTGTGGCTGGTGACGAACTCGCTCTCGCTGAGCTCCTTCTGGCCGATGCTGCTCGAGTGCACGAACTCCTCGTGGGTGAGGTCCATCAGGTTGTCGAGCACGAGCTGGTAGTTGCACGGAGCGTGGATGGTGAGGCCGTCGCCGGTCCACGCGGCATCCGTCATCTGGTGCATGTCGGGAATGAGGTCGGGGTCGGCCAGCGCCGGGTCGCCCACCCAGACCCACACGTAGCGGTAGCGGTCGACCACGGGGAACGAAGGCACGAGCGCGCTGGGGTTGACCGTCTCCTGGGCGGGCATGGAGGTGCAGCGGCCCCGGGCGTCGTAGGTGATGCCGTGGTAGGGGCAGCGGATGTCTTCGGGGCCGACCAGAGCGCCTTGTGACAGCGGTGCGAGGCGGTGCCAGCAGGCATCCGCCAGGGCGACGGCCCGACCGTCCTCCGTCCGGTAGAGCGCGAGGGGCCGGCCCGCGACAGTGCGGGCCAGGATCTTCTTGCGGCCCACCTCGTGGTCCCAGGCGGCGACGTACCAGGCGTTGCGCGGGTGGTCGAGAAGCTTCGCCGTCACTGTCTGCTGCATGGGACCCCTTCGTCCAATAACTATCTCAATAGGTATAGAGGAGAAGATACGGTGGATGCCGAGTACTCGCAAGCATTCGAGGAGGCGCGATGAGCCTGAGATACGCCCTCCTGGCGCTGCTGACGGCGCAACCCATGACCGGATACGACCTCGCGAAGGCGTTCCACGTCTCGGTCGGTCATGTGTGGCACGCCCCCGATTCGCAGATCTACCCCGAGCTCAAGCGGATGGTCGCCGACGGACTGCTCGTCGACGAGGCCGTGCCGTGGGGACCGACCTCCACGAAAACGCAGTACAGCGTCACCGACGACGGCCTCGACGCGTTCCGTGCCTGGATGAACGAGCCCATCGAGTACGCCCGAGAACGCGACCCGGCGCACCTGCGCGCCGCCTACTTCGAGTGGGCCGACCCCGACGCCGCCCGCAGGCACCTCAAGGGGCACATCGCCCAGTACGAGGTACGCCGCGTGCAGTGGCAGGCCCAGCTCGACTCCATCCGGCGGCGTTCGCACCCGATCCTCGCGCGCCGGCTCGAGACCGATACCGACCACGACCCGGAGGCGGTCGTGGCCTTCAAGGTCTTCACTTACGAGGGATTCCTCGACAGAGCCGAGGGCGAGATCGCCTGGGCACGGCGCGGTCTCGAACTGCTCGACCGCCTGCACCCCCGCGCCTGAGCGGCGCCCGCCTCGCCGGCCGGCGCCGTCAGTCCTCGTCGGGGAAGGCGACCACTCGCAGCAGGCGCGCCAACTCGGCGCGGTCGACACTCGAGAGCCCGACGTGGGCTCGTCGCTCCCCCGCTTCGACATCGGCCTGCGCGCGTCGGTAGAGCGAGCGACCGGCGAGGGTCGCGGACACGACGTTCGCGCGTCGATCGCGCGGGTCGGGCTCGCGCGCGACGAGTCCGCGACGCTCGAGGTCGTCGATCAGGGCGACCACCTGACTCGGGTCCAGACGCAGGAAGGCGGCCAGTTCGCGCTGCGACGGCCGGCCGCCCGTGACGGCGAGCGCCAGCACCGAATACGAGCGCACCTTCAGCTCGTGCGCCGCGAGCGCCGCGTTGCCGACCGCCTGCGACACGGCCGAGGCGCGCGCCAGCAGGAAGCCGAGGTCGTCGGCGAGGGGAGCGTGCTCCAGGCGCGAGGCCTCGGCGGGCTCACCGGAGGGCACAGTGGTCATGCGGACAGTGTAGCGAAGACCAATCATTGACATTTTCAACGAAAGAGTGTCACGATGTCCCCGATCGAAGGAGTCACCATGACGCTCACCGGCAAAGTTGCCATCGTCACCGGTTCGGGTCGCGGCCTGGGCCTCGCCTACGCCCAGGAACTGTCCCGCCAGGGCGCGGCCGTCGTCATCAACGACGTGGACGCCGCCACTGCCGATGCCGCGGTGAAGACAATCGTCGACGCGGGCGGCCAGGCGGTCGCGGTGGTCGCGCCGGTCGGTCCGACCGAGACCGCCGACGCGCTCGTCGCGGCGGCCGTCGACACCTTCGGCCGTCTCGACATCCTCGTCACCAATGCCGGGGTGCTGCGCGACACCGTGCTGTGGAAGATGAGCGACGACGACTTCGACACCGTCATCGGCGTGCACCTGCGCGGAACCTTCACCACGGTGCGCGCCGCGGCGACGTACATGCGGCAGAATGAGATCGCCGGCCGCATCATCTGCATCGGCTCGCCCACCGGTCAGCGCGGCAACTTCGGCCAGACCAACTACGCCGCGGCCAAGGCGGGCATCGTCGGGATGGTGCGCACCTGGGCCCTCGAACTGAAGAAGGCCGGCATCGCCGTCAACGCGGTCATCCCGGTCGCAGCCACGGCGATGACCGCGACGGTGCCCTACTTCGCCGCGGCCGTCGAGGCCGAGGCTGCGAGCGAGCCCATGCCCGCGTTCTTCCGACACGACCTGGGCTTCGGCACCTCGGACGACGTCGCGGGACTCATCGCCTTCCTCGCCTCCGATGCGGCAGCCGGGGTGAGCGGCCAAGCGATCGGCATCGGCGGCGATCGCCTGCAGCTGTGGTCGCACCCCGAGCCCGTCGCCACGGCCTACCGCGAGAGCGGTTGGAGCGCCGAGTCCCTCGCCGCGGGCTTCGCCGAGGCCATCGGCGACCTGCAGAGCGTGGGCGAGCGCTTCCCCGCCCTCCCCGTCGAGCTCCAGCGCCCCGTCCCCACCGCGTGACGTCCGTGACTCGCTACGAACCCGCCATCGATGTCGGGGCGCTGACGGCGATCGACGTGCACGTGCACGTCGAGATCGACGGGCACGGGCATTCCTCGCTCCCCGATGACCTCGCCGCGGCCGCGAGTCGCTATTTCTCCACCGATGCCGCGCGTCCCGACCTCGACAGCATCGCCGCGTATTACCGCGAACGCTCGATGGCCGCGGTGGTCTTCACGGTGGATGCCGAGAGCAACCTCGGCCACCCGCCCCTCTCGAGCGCCGACATCGCCGAGGGCGCAGCCCGCCACAACGACGTGCTCATCCCGTTCGGCTCCGTCGACCCGAACCGCGCCGATGCGGTGGACCGCGCGCAGCGCCTCATCGAGGAGTCGGGCGTGCGGGGCTTCAAGTTCCACCCCACCGTGCAGAGATTCGACCCGAGCGACGAACGGCACTATCCCCTTTACGAGGCGCTCCAATCGGCGGGGGTCGTCGCCCTGTTCCACACCGGTCAGACGGGTATCGGCGCGGGGATGAGGGGCGGCCGGGGCCTACGTCTGGGACTCTCGAACCCCATCCTGCTCGACGGCGTCGCGGCCGACTTCGGCGACCTGCAGATCATCATGGCCCACCCCTCGGTGCCGTGGCAGGACGAAGCGATCTCGGTCGCCACCCACAAGCACAACACCTGGATCGACCTGTCGGGCTGGAGCCCGAAGTACTTCCCCGCACAGCTCGTGCGCGCTGCGAACTCGTTCCTGAAGGGCCGCGTGCTCTTCGGGTCCGACTTCCCGTTGCTCACGCCCGACCGCTGGCTGCACGACGTCGAGCAGACCACCCTCAAGCCCGAGGTCATGCCCGGCATCCTCCGCGACAACGCCGCGCGCCTGCTCGGTCTGACCACCCCCTCCAAGGAGCACTCATGAGCACCACCGTCTCGTACGACGACATCGCCGGCCTCACCGGCACCGATCTCGGCTGGTCGGAGTGGCTCGAGATCACCCAGGATCGCGTGAACCTCTTCGCCCACGCCACCGACGACCACCAGTGGATCCACACCGACCCCGAGCGCGCGAAGGACGGCCCTTTCGGCGGGGCCATCGCCCACGGATTCCTGAGCCTGTCGCTCGCGGTGAACTTCTGGACCGAACTGCTCGACGTCACCGGTGTGACCACCAAGGTCAACTACGGTCTCGACAAGGTGCGGTTCATCTCACCCGTGAAGGTCGGAGCCCACGTGCGCATGAACGCCGTCATCGCCGAGGTCACAGAGATCGCCGGGGGCTACCAGCTCACCGTCGACCAGACGATCGAGATCGACGGCGGCGGCAAGCCCGCCGTCGTCGCCCGCGGCCTGTACCGCTTCTACGCCTGAGTGGGAGGGGCCTCGACCCCTCCCACATCCACCCCGCACCCTCGACGAAGAGAACGCGCATGAGAACCCAAGGTCTCGGAGCCTGGCTCCCCCGCCGGCTCCTCCGCTCCCCCGACAAGGCCGCCGTCGTCTACGGCGAGGACCAGCGCCTGACCTACGGCCGGCTCGCCGACGCCGCCGAGGCGTTCTCGGCCGTGCTCGTCTCGCGCGGGATCGGGGCGGGCGACGCGGTCGCCTACCTCGGCGAGAACAGCCCCGATTTCCTCATCGCGCTGTTCGGCACCGTCCGGATCGGCGCCGTCTTCGTGCCGGTGAACACGCGACTCGCCGGGCGCGAGATCGCCCATGTGCTCACCGACAGCGCCGCACGGGTGCTCGTGCACGATCCGAGCTTCGACGACCGTCTCGACGCCCTCCCCTCCCTCGAGCACGTGCCGCCGCGCATCCGCACCGGCGCGTTCGGACGCCACGGGGAGCCGGGCTTGTCCCGACTGCTGGATGCCGCGGGGCCCGCGCCCGGACTCGTCGTCGCCGACCCCGACACCCCCGCCGCGATCGTCTACACCTCCGGAACGACCGGACGGCCGAAGGGCGCCGTGCTGACGCACGACAACCTCACGGCGGTCGCGGTCAACACCATCGTCGACTACGACGTGGTTTCCGACGATGTCGCTCTGATGATCTCGCCCCTGTTCCACGTGGCATCCCTCGGCATGGGAGCCCTCCCCGTCGTCTTGAAGGGCGCGACGCTCGTGCTCGAGAAGGGCTTCGACGCGGGACGCGCCCTCGACCTCGTCGAGCGCCACCGCGTGACGATGATCTCGGGCGTCCCCACGACATTCCAGCTCATGGCCGACCACCCCGCGTGGGAGGACGCCGACGTGTCGAGCCTGCGCACCCTCACCTGCGGCGGATCCGCCGTTCCCGATCGAATCCTGAGCGCCTGGGAGGCGCGCGGACTCTCTTTCTCGCAGGGGTACGGCATGACCGAGACCTCCCCCGGCGCCACCTCTCTGGGCTCACACATGACGAGGTTGAAGCAGGGCAGCGTCGGGCTGCCGCACTTCTTCACCGATGTGCGCGTGGTCGACGAGCAGCAGCGGCCGGTCCCGACCGGCACTGTCGGCGAGATCCAGATCAGCGGGCCGAACGTGTTCGCCGGGTACCACGGGCTCGACGAAGCCACTCTCGCCGCGAAGACCGACGACGGCTGGTTCCGCTCCGGCGACCTGGGCTACCTCGACCGCGACGGATATCTGTTCGTGAGCGGCCGCTCGAAAGACATGATCATCTCGGGCGGCGAGAACGTCTACCCCGCCGAGGTGGAGTCGCTCATCGCGGATCTGCCGGGCGTCACGGGGGTCGCGGTCATCGGCATCCCGGACGACCGCTGGGGAGAGGTGCCTCTCGCGGTGGTCACCATCGCCCCCGGAGCGCAGATCGACACCGCCGCCGTCCGCGCGCACCTCGACGGCCAGGTGGCCCGCTACAAGCTGCCGAAGGACGTCGTGATCGTCGATGCCCTCCCCCGCACGGCGTCGGGCAAGGTGCAGAAAGAGGAGCTTCGATCACGTTTAGGCCGGAGCGGGGACGAGCTTGCAAACGTACCGAACAAAGATCGGGGAGGCACTCTTCGGTGATTCTGGACAGAACCGTGTGACGCATCTGGAACCGCATGACGCATCCGCCCGTGGAGGTGACATCTTGATGACGCACGCCAGCAGATCGACCCCGACCCCCGGGTCAGCCTGCGTGGGAATGCGTCCGGGGTCCCGACGTGGAGACGGAGCAGCCGCGCGTTTCGCACCCACCGTCGCGCGGCGGTGTCCACCGCGATCGCGGGTTTGCGGGCACGAACGAAGGAGCCGGTTGGTGCTTTGCGGCACCAACCGGCTCCTTCGTTGTTTTTCCAGACACTTGGGCCGTATTTTTCCAAACAGACCCGTTGTGTGCGCGAGGGGGGACTTGAACCCCCACGCCCGTGAAGGCACTGGCACCTGAAGCCAGCGCGTCTACCTATTCCGCCACTCGCGCGTGCGCGGCATCCAGGATGCCACGCGACCAACTTCCCGAGAATATCACGGTCGCGCCCGCACGACGAAACGCGGGCCCCGAGAGGCGCGTCCATGACCTGTACAGCAGCCCTGGCTACGATGTGCCTACTGGTCTGCCTGCCTGAAGGAGTCTTGTGGGACTACTCGACAGTTTCGAGAAGGGTCTCGAACGCGCCGTCAACGGTGCGTTCGCGAAGACCTTCCGCAGCGGCATCCAGCCGGTGGAGATCGCATCCGCCCTCCGCAGCGAGCTCGACAAGAAGGCCGTCGTGGTCACCCGCGACCGCATCCTGGCGCCCAACTCGTTCTCGGTGCGCCTCTCTCCCGCCGACGACGAGAAGATGAGCGCGCTCGGGTCGACCCTGGTCACCGAACTCGACACCCTGGTCAAGAAGCACGCGCGCACGCAGGGGTACTCCTTCGCCGGGCCCGTCGCCATCTCGATCGAGCGAGACGGGTCGCTGTCCACCGGCACCCTGCGCGTCGACTCGCAGACCACCGAGGGCCAGGTCGCGTGGCGCGGCGTCGTCGACATCGACGGCAAGCGTCATCCGCTCTCCTCGGCCCGCACGGTCATCGGGCGCGGGAGCGACGCCGACATCACCATCCCCGACGCCGGCACGAGCCGCAAGCACGTGGAGATCCTCTGGGACGGCGAGCGCGCGATGGTCCGTGACCTCGGTTCCACCAACGGCACCACGCTCAACGGCCACAAGGTCACCGAGGCCGCTCTGCCGCCCGATTCGACGATCTCGATCGGTCGGACCAATATCGTGTTCCGAGTGGTGGCGCAGGCGCAGCCGCCGCGGCGCCCCTCGGCGTCCGACGCCACGCGCATCTTCGACGTCCGGGAACGGGGACCCCTTTCATGAGTCAGCTGACTCTTCTCCTGCTGCAGGGCGGGTTCCTCGTGCTCCTGTGGTTCTTCGTCTTCGGGGTGGTCTACTCGCTGCGCGCCGACCTGTTCGGCGTGAAGGTGCGAAAGCTCCCCGAGCCGGTCGCCGCAGCGGCTCCGGCGGCTGCGGCCCCCACCGCCTCGCCCGACGCGGTCACCACCCAGGTCAAGCGTCCCGCGGCACCGGTCCCCGCACCGGCCGGGGGCCTCGCCACCACCGCGAGCGTCTCGCGCATCGTCATCACGAGCGGTCCGAAGGCGGGCCTCGAGCTGCCCCTGGGCACCGAGCCCCTCACGATCGGCCGCTCGAGCGAATCGGGCCTCGTCGTGCGCGACGACTACACCTCCAGCCACCACGCGCGTCTCGTGCTGTGGGGGGAGCAGTGGATGCTGCAGGACCTCGACTCCACGAACGGCACCTCCCACGACGGTGTGCGCGTGGCCTCCCCGGTCCAGGTCAAGGTCGGGGCACCGATCAAGGTGGGCGCCACGACCTTCGAGTTGAGGAAGTAACCCTCCTCCATGGTCTTCCAGGGCTCGAGCGTCGCCATCTCCCACACGGGCAAGGTGCGCTCCAACAACCAGGACTCCGGCTACGCCGGGTCCAATCTCTTCGTGGTCGCCGACGGTATGGGCGGCCACGCGGGCGGTGACGTCGCCTCGAGCCTCGCGATCCACCGTCTCACCGACCTCGATCAGCCCTTCACGACGCCGTCCGAGGCCGAGCACGCGATCCGCGACGCTCTGGCCGACACCGCCGCCGAGCTGATCGACACCGTCGCCCGCCGACCCGAGCTGGCCGGCATGGGAACCACCGTCAGCGCGCTCGTGATGGTCGACGCCTACGCCGTCATCGGGCACATCGGCGACTCGCGCATCTACCTCTACCGCGACGACACGCTCACCCAGATCACCGCCGACCACACCTTCGTGCAGCGCCTCGTCGACTCGGGCCGCATCACGCCCGAAGAGGCGCGGTACCACCCGCGCCGCTCGGTGCTCATGCGCGTTCTCGGCGACATGGACCCCGACCCCGAGGTCGACACGTTCATCATGCCGACGCAGGACGGCGACCGGTGGCTGCTGTGCTCCGACGGCCTGTCGGGCGTCGTCGACGACCCGCACACCGCGCGCACCCTCGGCCTGGGCCTGCCGCCGGGGCGCACCGCCGATGCCCTGCTGAAGCAGGCGCTCGACGGCGGAGCACCCGACAACGTCACGGTCGTGCTCGTCGACGTCGGCGGACAGCACCCCGTGTTCATCGGCACTCCCACGATCGTCGGATCCGCCTCGAACCCGAGCGGTGTCGTCGTTCCCGCCGCGCGTCCGGGTCGCTCGGGGTGGCTGCACCCCGCCCGACAGGCGGCCAACGAGCCCACGCACTTCGAACCCGCGGCCGAGTTCCTCGAGGAGCTCATCGAAGAAGACCGTCGCCGCGCCCGCCGTCGTCGACTGGGCTGGCTCGCCGCCCTGCTCATCGTGCTGGCGGGGATCGGCGTCTCGCTGTTCGCGGGGTACAACTGGACGCAGACGCGCTACTACGTCGGCGCCGATGAGAACTCCGTGGTCATCTACCGCGGCATCCAGCAGTCCATCGGCCCGGTCTCGCTGTCGACCGTCTACGAAGACACCAACATCGTGCTGGCCGATCTGTCCGACTTCGACCGGCAGACCGTCGAGGCCACCATCTCGGCACGATCGCTCTCCGATGCCGAGCTGATCGTCGACCGGCTGCGCCCGACCGAGGAGGCCGGCGGATGACCGATCAGAAGCTCACCCGCGGTGAGGCCGTCTCGACCGACACCGCCGTTATGCGCGCGCTGAAGAAGATCCGAGTCCCCGCCACGCAGCGCAACCGCGAGCTGGGCCTGCTGGTCTTCGCCGTCGCCGTCTACGGTTCGGCCGTCGCCCTCGTGCAGCTGGGCGTGAACGGTACCGTCGACCCGGCCTTCCTCCTGTTGGCGGGCGTTCCCGCGTTCCTCGCCCTCGTGATGCACGTCGTCCTGCGCCTGCGTGCCCGCGACGCCGACCCGTTCGTGCTGCCGATCGCGACCGTGCTCACGGGCCTCGGCATCGCGATGATCTACCGCATCGACCTGGCCGACGAGGCGAGCGGATGGGATGCCACGGGCAACCGCCAGATCGCCTGGGCGGTCATCGCGATGGTCATCGCCCTGGCCGTGCTGATCTTCGTGCGCAACTACCGCGTGCTGTTCCGCTACACCTATCTCTTCGGTCTCGTCGGCATCCTGCTGCTGCTGCTGCCGTTCGTGCCGGGCCTGGGCACCGACCAGAACGCCGATGTCTGGGTCTCGCTCGGCTTCGTGTCGTTCCAGCCGGGCGAGCTGGCGAAGATCTGCCTCGCGATCTTCTTCGCCGGCTACCTCGTGCGCACCCGCGAGAGCCTCACCTCCACCGGCACGCGCTTCCTCTTCATGACCTGGCCGCGCGCCCGCGAGCTCGGACCCGTGCTGATCATCTGGCTGGTCTCGCTCGGCATCATCGTCCTGCAGCGCGACCTCGGCACGGGGCTGCTGATCTTCGGCATGTTCGTCGCCATGCTCTACGTCGCCACGGGCAAGACGAGCTGGGTGTTCATCGGTCTCGTGCTCGTCGGCGTCGGCGCGTTCCTGGCATCCCGGTTCCTCCCGTACGTGAACGGGCGCTTCGCCAACTGGCTGAACGCGTTCGACCCCGAGGTCGTCAACCGCGACGGCGGCAGCTACCAGCTCGTGCAGGGCATCTTCGGCCTGTCGCACGGAGGACTGTTCGGCACGGGCCTCGGTCAGGGGCGGCCCTACATCACGCCGCTGTCGCAGAGCGACTACATCGTGCCCAGCCTCGGCGAAGAACTGGGCCTCGTCGGCCTGTTCGCGATCCTCGCGCTGTACATGGTGTTCGCCAGCCGCGGCGTGCGCGTGGGGCTCGCCGGTCAGGACGACTTCGGCAAGCTGCTCGCCACGGGCTTCTCGTTCACGATCGCCCTGCAGGTGTTCATCATGGTCGGCGGCGTGACGCGCGTCATCCCGCTCACCGGCCTCACCACCCCGTTCCTCGCGGCGGGTGGCTCCTCGCTCATCGCCAACTGGATCATCGTCGCGTTCCTCCTGCGCATCTCGGATGCCGTCCGCAGCCGCCCGCGAGTGGTGATCGGCTGATGGCCCCGATGACCCCGCGCCCCGGCGCCCCGATCTCGAAGGAGGCACCGTGACCAAAGAACTCCGACGCCTCAGCATCGTGATGCTCGCGATGTTCATCGCCCTGTTCGCCTCGACCAGTGTCATCCAGGTCGTGCAGGCGAACGACCTGACCAACACCACCGGCAACACGCGTGCGCTGTACGACTCGTACCAGATCCAGCGCGGATCGATCATCGCCAGCGGCACGGCCATCGCCTCGTCGGTGCCGTCCGACGACGTCTACAGCTGGCAGCGCCAGTACGCGGATGCCGAGATGTGGGCCCCCGTGACCGGCTACATGAACCCCGTGCTCGACGCCAAGACGCAGATCGAATCCGCTGAGAACAGCGTGCTGAGCGGCTCGGACTCGAACCAGTTCTTCTCGCGCATCGACCGTGCGATCACGGGCCAGGCCCCGCGCGGCTCGAACGTGGAGCTCTCTCTCGACGCGAACGTGCAGAGGGCGGCGTGGGACGCCCTCGGCGACCAGCAGGGTGCCGTCGTCGCAATCGAGCCGTCGACGGGCCGCATCCTCGCCATGGTGTCCAAGCCCGGGTACGACACGAACGTCCTCGCCTCGCACGACACGGATGCCGTGAACGCGGCGTACGACCAGCTCGTCGCCGACTCGTCGCGCCCCCTCGACAACCGCGCCATCGGCGGCAACCTCAACCCTCCGGGGTCGACGTTCAAGCTGGTCGTCGCCTCGGCTGCCCTGGCATCCGGGCGCTACACCCCCGACTCCGCCTTCCCCAACCTCGCCGCGTACACGCTGCCGCAGTCGACCAACGTCGTCAGCAACGCGGGCGGCGGAACGTGCGGCGGCGGGGACACCGTCACGATCGCGACCGCCCTGCGCCTGAGCTGCAACATCCCGTTCGCCGAGCTCGCGGTCGACCTGGGCGACGACGCGATCCGCGCCGAGGCCGAGAAGTACGGCTTCAACGCGCAGTTCACGATGCCGCTGGAGTCCACGGCATCCACCTACCCCTCTTCGCCCAACGCCCCGCAGACCGCGCTCAGCGGCTTCGGACAGGGCGACGTGCGCGCGACGCCCCTGCAGATGGCCATGGTCTCGGCGGGTATCGCCAACGGCGGTGTCGTGATGAACCCGCGCATGGTGGACCGGGTCATCGAGCCCAACCTGTCCGTCAAGGACGAGAGCAGCAGCAGCGAGTTCGGTCGTGCCCTCGAGAGCACCATCGCCGCGCAGATGGTCACCATGATGACGGCGAACGTCCAGGACGGCGCCGCATCGAATGCAAGAATAGACGGGGTTCAGGTGGCGGGTAAGACCGGCACCGCGGAGAACGATTCCCGTCCCTACACTCTCTGGTTCACCGGTTTCGCCCCGGCGGACGACCCCCAGGTCGCCGTCGCCGTGGTGGTCGAAAACGGTGGAGGCCAGGGGCAGAGCGGGAGCGGCAACGAGATCGCCGCCCCGATAGCGAAGAAGGTCATGGAGGCGGTGCTGGGTAAATGAGACCGACACAAGGTGTGACCTTCGGCGGGCGGTACGAGCTCGATTCGCGGATCGCGATCGGCGGCATGGGCGAGGTCTGGGAAGCCAACGACCACGTCATCGGACGTACCGTTGCCATCAAGATCCTCAAAGACGAATACATGGGCGACCCCGGGTTCCTCGAGCGCTTCCGCGCCGAGGCCCGTCACGCGGCCCTCGTCAACCACGAGGGCATCGCGAGCGTCTTCGACTACGGCGAAGAAGACGGCAGCGCCTTCCTCGTGATGGAGCTCGTCCCCGGCGAGGCCCTCTCGACCATCCTCGAGCGCGAGGGGTCCCTGTCGACCGACAAGACGCTCGACATCGTCGCCCAGACGGCCGCGGCCCTGCAGGCGGCTCACGCCGCCGGCCTCGTGCACCGCGACATCAAGCCGGGCAACCTGCTGATCACGCCCGACGGGCGCGTGAAGATCACCGACTTCGGCATCGCCCGCATCGCCGACCAGGTGCCGCTGACCGCGACCGGCCAGGTCATGGGCACGGTGCAGTACCTCTCGCCCGAGCAGGCGTCGGGTCACCCCGCGTCGCCCGCGACCGACACCTACTCGCTCGGCATCGTCGCGTACGAATGCCTGGCCGGTAAGCGCCCCTTCACGGGCGAGTCGCAGGTCGCGATCGCCATGGCGCAGATCAACGAGCAGCCCGCACCCCTGCCGCCCACGGTGGCCGTGCCGGTGCAGAACCTCGTCATGGCGATGATCGCCAAGAAGCCCGATGACCGACCGGCCTCCTCGGCCGCGGTCTCGCGCGCCGCCACCGCCCTCCGCCGCGGCGATCTCGTCGCGGCTGCCGCAGCGGTCCCGGCCATCGCCGCGGGTGCCGCCGTCGCCGACGACGCGACGCAGCTGCTCACGGCGGGGCAGACCTCCGCGGCGACGCGCCTGCTGCCGTCAGCCGGAGCGGGAGCGGCGGCGACGTCGCTCCTCACCGAGGAGCACACCGAAGAAGACGTGCAGCCGCAGAAGAAGGCGCGGAGCCGCTGGACGTGGCCGCTCGTCGCCCTCATCGCCCTGCTCGCGCTGATCCTCGGCGCCACCGTCGTCGGTCTGCTGTCGAACCAAGACGCCCCGGCGCCCGCGCCCACCAGCGCCGCACCTTCGGCGTCGACGCCCGCACCAGCGCCGTCGACCCCCTCGCCGACCCCGAGCCCGACCACCACGCGTGTCGAGGTGGCGTCTCTCGGCCTGAACGGCAAGACCTGCGATGACGCGCGCGCCATCCTCGAGTCCAACGGTCTCGTGGCCGACTGCCGCGTCGGCAACGCCGCGACCACCACGGCCGATGTCGGTCTCATCTACGACGTCAACCCGACCGGTCGCGTCGACGAGGGCACGACGATCACCGTCACGACCTACGCCGATGAGACGCCGCTGACCGCGCCCGGTACCCCGACCCTCCCCGGGTCGACGGTGACCGCCGGCGCCGACGTGCAGGTCTCGTGGCAGCAGTACACCTGCCCCTCCGGCACCGGATCGGTCGCGTCGTACAACTTCACCGCCGTCAACGGCACGTTCGACACCAACGGGCAGTCCACGGCGTCGTTCGAGCCCGACGCGCGCACCGCGTCGCTGAAGGTCAGCAACTCCGTGGGTCAGACCCTGCGGGTGACCTACACCGTCAGCTGCTCGGGCACGGATCGTACGGCCGGGCCCTCGGGCGAGGCGTCCGCGAGCATCACCGGCGGCAACACCCCGAGCCCCACGATCACGGGTAACGGCGGCAACAACGGCAGCAACACCAAGCCCTGACCTCCGTCATCCCCCCACGCCAGGAGTTCCTTCGTGACCACTGAGACGCGCGTCCTGTCCGGGCGCTATCGCGTCGACGACCTCATCGGTCGCGGCGGCATGGCCAGCGTCTACCGCGGATACGATCAGACGCTCGGCCGCACGGTGGCGATCAAGATCCTGCGCACCGATCTCGCCGGCGACGCCGCGTTCCGCACGCGGTTCCGTCTCGAGGCCCAGGCCGCGTCGCGCATGGCGCACCCGACGATCGTGCGGGTGTTCGACGCGGGTGAAGACGTCGAGACGGGTCTCGACGGCAATGATCGCCCGGTCCCGTACATCGTGATGGAACTCGTCCAGGGGCGCCTGCTGAAAGACGTGATCGCCGAGGGGCCGGTGCCCACCGACGATGCGCTGCGGTACGTCGACGGCATCCTCGAGGCTCTGGAGTACTCGCACCGTGCCGGCGTCGTGCACCGCGACATCAAGCCCGGCAACGTCATGATCACCGAGGCCGGGCGCGTGAAGGTCATGGACTTCGGCATCGCGCGCGCGGTGTCGGACTCCTCGTCGACCGTCGCCGAGACCACGGCGATCGTGGGGACCGCGGCGTACTTCTCCCCCGAGCAGGCGAAGGGCGAATCCGTCGACGCGCGCGCCGACCTGTATTCGGCCGGAGTCGTCCTGTACGAGCTGCTCGCCGGGCGCACGCCCTTCCGCGGCGACACCCCCGTGGCCGTCGCGTATCAGCACGTGAGCGAGGCACCGCTCCCGCCGAGCGAGATCAACGACACCATCCCGCGGGCATTGGATGCCATCGTGCTCCGCGCCCTGGCGAAGGATCCGTTCCAGCGTCCGCAAGATGCCGCCAGCTTCCGCGAAGCGCTCGACGAGACCGTCGACGGAAAGGCGCCGACCAAGCGCCAGATGTCGGCGCTGTCGAACGAGCTCTACGGTCCGAACCCGCGCCAGGCCGCCGAGACCGCGCGCTCCCTGCGTCAGCTGAGCACCGACACCACCATGCGGCGCACGCAGGCCGGGCCCCCGGTCGCGTGGATCTGGGCCGGCGTGACCGTCCTCGCGGTGCTGCTGGTCGCCGTCCTCATCTGGGTCATGCAGATCCAGCAGACCGACGACGTGCCCACCACCTCGCTCGCCGTGCCCAATGTCGTCGACATGTCGTACGAACGCGCCGTCGAGACGCTCGAGGCCGAGCAGATGACAACCAGCCGCGTGAACGAGTCCAGCGAGACGATTGCCGCGGGCAATGTCACGCGCTCGACACCCGAAGCCGACACCTCGGTCGCCGCGGGGCAGCTCGTGACGCTCTACGTCTCGACGGGCCCCGACACGGCCAAGGTCCCGACCCTCGACGGCATCACCGAGACCGAGGCCCGCACCGCTCTCGAAGCCGCCGGTCTGTCGGTGGGCTCCATCCGTCGTCAGACCGATCCCGCCCTGGCCGGGGGGACCGTCATCTCCTCGAGCCTCGCCTCGGGCTCCGACGTGGCGAAGGGCACGACGGTGAACCTCGTCGTGGCCAGCGGTCAGATCGTAATCGTCGATTACACGGGTTACACGGTCGATGCGGCCAAGCGCGAGCTCGAGTCCGACGCGAAGCAGCTCACCGTTCAGGTGACCGAGGATCCCGGATGCCGTGCCTCGTCGCCGGCGACGGTGAAGACGCAGTCGCTGGCCCCGGGCGAAGTACCGGTGCACAGCGAGATCACGCTCACGACGTGCTCGGGCTCCTGAGCCGCCGCGGGTGAAGTCGGGCGCCGCGCAGCGCGGCGCCCCGCAGGCCGGCGTTCTCGAGCCAGCGACCCAGCAGGGCGTGGCCGCCTTCGGTGAGCACGCTCTCGGGGTGGAACTGGACGCCTTCGATCGGCGCGGAACGGTGCCGCAGACCCATGATCACCCCGCCGTCCGTGCGCGCGGTGACCTCGAGGTCGCCCGGCACCGACGACGGGTCGACCGCGAGCGAGTGGTACCGCGTCGCGACGAACCCGTCGGCCAGGTCGGCGAACACGCCCTCGTGGTCGTGGTGGATGACACTCGTGATGCCGTGCAGCAGCTCGGGTGCGTGCCCCACCCGTCCGCCGAACGCCGCGGCGATCGCCTGGTGCCCGAGACAGACCCCGAGCAGCGGAACCCCGGTGTCGTAGGCGGCGCGGACCACCGCCACCGACTGACCGGCGTCGAGGGGATGACCGGGTCCGGGTGAGACCAGGATCGCGTCGGCACCCGACGTCGTCTCGAGCAGGGCCGGGTCATCGGCCGACATCATCACGGTGGTGGCGCCGAGGTCGCGGACGTACCCGGCGAGAGTGTGGACGAAGCTGTCGCGGTTGTCGACGACGACGACGCGCCAGTCGGTCACTCGACCGTGACCTCCTGGGGATAGACGATGTCGCTCACCCAGGGGAAGACGTAGAAGAACAGTCCGTACAGCACGGCGGCCGCGAGCACGAGGACGATGAACAGGCGTACCCACCACGGACCGGGCAGAACGCGCCAGAGGGCTCCGTACATCAGGCGGCTCCGGAGGTCAGTGACACCGGCGGGCCGGCGTCGGTGCGGGGGGTGAACGACTCGAAGACGCCGTAGGCGATGGCGCGCTCCGAGAAACCGTAGCGAGGGCTGCACGTGGTCATCGTGATGACGCGGTCGGTCGCCTCGATCTGCGGCGCCTGGGGGAACGGCAGCAGCACCTCCACACCGTCGGGGCGCACGTACTCGAGGTTACGGAACCGGTAGGTGTACCACCCGCCCTCGGTCTCGACGACCACGGCGTCTCCGACGCGCAGCGACGGAAGGTCGGCGAACGGTGCGCCGTGGCTGCCGCGGTGGCCGGCGATCGCGAAATTGCCGACCTGACCCGGCATGGAGGTGTCGGGGTAGTGCCCCAGACCGATCGGGTCGAGAGTCACCGACGCGCTCACCCCGCCGGCCAGCTTGAACTGCCAGTCCGCGCCCAGACGCGGCACGCGGAGCACACCGAACACTTCGCCGTCACCGGGCTGATCCAGAGCCGGGGGTTCTGCGGTGGCAGGACCTGTCGTTCCCGGCGTCGGGGTGACCGACGGTGCGGGCGCGGCCGGGGCGCTGTTGGCCCACTCGTCGGTGAGGTTGCTGGCCTCGTCTTTGAACTGCGCGCCGATGATGGCGTCGCCGATCCATAGCTGCCAGACCACGAACAGCAGCACGACGACGCCGGCGGTCACCAGGAGGTCGCCGAGCACCCCGACGAAAGACAGACGTCGCCGGTCACCGCGGCCACCACGTCGGCTGCGGCGGGTCGGTGGTTGCTGCACGGTCTGCACCAGGCGAGTCTAGTTCCGTGGGTCCGTGGTCACCTGGCCGTTAGACTGACCGCATGGCGCGAACTGGTAAAGGCGACGACCCGATCGCCGAACGCAATGATGGCGGATCGGCACCGAATCCCGTGTGGTTCCTGCCCCTCATGGTCGGGCTCATGCTCGTCGGCCTCGTGTGGGTGCTGGTGTTCTACCTCAGCAACTCGCAGTTCCCCATTCCGGGCATCGGTCCGTGGAACCTCGTCATCGGCTTCGGCATCGCCTTCGTCGGCTTCCTCATGACGACGCGCTGGCGCTGACTCGCCCGCAAGTTACACCCGTGTAATTCATCCCCAGGTTGTGGATGGATCTGTGGATAACTCTCAGACGTAGGCGATCGCGGGTATGGCCAGCAGGCCGACCAGCACCACGGTGAGCGCCACGAGCAGACAGATCTGCAGACCGCGCTGGCGCGGAGCGCGCGTGCGGGAGTAGATCAATCCCACGGCGGCTCCCGTGGCGAGTCCGCCGAGGTGCGCCTGCCACGAGATACCCACCGCGGCAAGTGCCCCGGCGAAGTCGCCGCTCCCGATCGATTGCACGCCGGCCGCGACGAACGGCCAGGCGAAGTTGATCGCGATGATGACGCCGATCACGCGGATGTCGGCACCGATGTGACGACCGATTACGAGCAGGGCGCCGAAGAGCGCGAAGATCGCCCCCGACGCACCAACCGTCCACACCCCGGGAGCGAGCAGGGCCACCGCGACCGAGCCGCCGAGAGCGCCGACGACGTAGAGCGTCAGGAAGCGCGCGCGACCCAGCAGCGGCTCGAGATTGCGACCGATGAACCACAGCGCGAGCATGTTCAACGCCACGTGGAAGAACCCGCCGTGCACCAGCGCGACGGTGAGCAACCGCCACGGCTGGATGAGACCGGCCTGCGGCAGCAGATACACGCTGTTGAACGCCAGCAGGTTGGTGAGCAGGGGACCCACACCGGGGATGAGCCCGATGACGTAGACCAGCCCCGTCACAGCGATGATCGCCAGGGTCACGCGAGGGCGGTCCGACGAGACGATCGCCATCGGGCGCGAAGCCCAGCGGCGCTGCGCCTTCTTCTGCGCCGGAGTCTGCGAGGCGCGTTGCTGCGCCATGCACTCCGGGCAGATGACTCCGACGGCGGCGGGGGTACGGCAATCCGAGCACACGGTGCGCATGCACCGCTGGCACAGCACGAAGCTCTGCCGGTCAGGGTGCCGGTAACAGAAGTTGTCGCTGTTGCGACGGAACTCGTCGGTCGTAGACACCCCCGCCGCCCGTGGGACTCAGACCGAGACGACGTCGACCGACTGAAGGACGACGTCGGCCTTCGGCCGGTCCTGCGCACCGGTGGGCACCGCGGCGATGGCGTCGACGACAGCCTTGGAGGCGTCATCGGCGACCTCGCCGAAGATCGTGTGCTTGCCCTGGAGCCACGGGGTCGGGTCGGTGGTGATGAAGAACTGCGACCCGTTGGTGCCCTCGGCCTTGCCGGTGATGGCGTTGCGACGCAGTCCCGCGTTGGCCATGGCCAGCTTGTAGGGCGCGGTGAAGTCGAGCTCGGGGCTGATCTCGTCGTTGAAGTTGTACCCGGGGCCACCGATGCCCTGGCCGAGGGGATCGCCGCCCTGGATCATGAAGTTGGGGATGATGCGGTGGAAGATCACGTCGGAGTACAGGGGACCTTCGCCCGGGGCACCCGTAGCCGGGTTGGTCCATTCCTGGGTTCCGTCGGAGAGCCCGACGAAGTTGCGGACGGTACGCGGAGCGTGGTCACCGAACAGGTTGACGACGATGTCGCCGTGGTTGGTGTGGAGGGTCGCGACGGCAGTGTGGTTGGCCATGGGTACATTCTCTCAGAGTTATCTGCAAGGGTCGGCGGCGCAGGCGGCCCCTTCTGGCAAGATGAACGCAACGTACATCCCATCGATAGGGAGGATGAGCCGTGGGCCTCAGCCGCAAGAGCAAGAAGGAACTGCGCAAGCTCCAGAAGCACGCCGCCAAGGTGTGGGAGTCGCAGCAGGTGCTGCTGGGCGAGAGCGGGAAGGTCGCTCGTGAAGCCGGCCACCAGCTCGGTCGCTTCAGCCGCGAAGACCTTGTCCCCGCCGTGCAGGACGGGTACAGCAAGTACGCCGCCCCGTACGTCGACAAGAGCGTGAAGTACAGCAACCGTTTCCTCAGCACCAAGGTCGTCCCGGCCGCCGGTGCCGTGGTCGGCGGAGCCATGTCCGTGTGGGACGCCGCGGGCGACACCCGTGACCGCCTCGCGAAGGGCCGTGGCTTCGAGCTCGACACTCACAAGTACGCCAAGCGTGCCGAGAAGTACGGCAAGCAGGCCTCGAAGCGTCTCGCCAAGAAGCTGCCGTCGCAGCACGACGGAATCGGCGCCGGCGGTGTCATCGCGATCATCCTCGGTGTCGTCGCCGCGGCCGGCGTGGCGTACGCCGCCTGGCAGACGCTGCGCGCCGATGACGAGCTGTGGGTTGCCGACGACCCGCTGCGTGCACCGGACGCGTGAGCGACCCCACCATCAGAGTCAGAGAGGCCGCGCGTGAGCGCGGCCTCTCTGTCGTCATACGCGAACGCCCCGCGGCCTCTAGCCTCGACGAGGCGGCCGCGCTTCTCGGCATCCCGGCCGCCTCGATCGTGAAGACGCTCGTCGTCAAGCGATCCGACGACACCTACCTGTTCGCGCTGATCCCCGGCGATCGGGCGATCTCGTGGCCGAAGCTCCGCGCGATCGTGGGCGTCAACAAGCTCCGCCTCCCCGAGCCGGAGTTGGCGCTCGCGGCCACCGGATACGAGCGTGGGACCATCGTTCCGGTCGGCAGCACCACCGACTGGCCCATCTACGCCGACGAGCGCATCATCGGGGAGCGCATCGCCATGGGCGCCGGAGCCCATGGCTACAGCCTGTTCGTCGACGCCGACGATCTCCTCTCGTCCTACGGCGCCGTGGTCGCCGACATCAGCACCGAACGGGCCTGACCGGGCTCACGGCCGGGCTAGGCCCGCCATCCGGAACGCCACGTCGACCAGCTGCACGCGCCGCAGCTTGCGGGCGGTCGACAGCGTGAACCACTCCGCCCGGTCGGTGGAGCCGTCGACCTCGTTGCGCAGGCGCCCGCCCACGACGTGCGCGCGGTAGACGATCCGCAGGGCGTGGAGGGGTCCGGTCTTCCCCTCGGCAGCGCGCGACTCGGCAGGGATGACCCGCGAATGGATACCGAGAAGCTCGTCGATGCCGACCCGGTACCCGGTCTCTTCGCGCACCTCGCGGCGCACAGCGCTCACGGGGTCCTCACCGTCTTCCAGACCGCCACCCGGCAGCGTCCACGCCGCGCGTCGCCCGTGCACCCAGTGGGCGAGCAGCACGCGGTCTTCGGCGTCGGTGATGACGGCGTACGCGGCGACCCGCATGTCCATGACCGAACTCTAGCGAAGCGGAGGCGGCCGCACGTCCCGGCGCGAGCGGCGCGGCCGGAAACGAGAAGAGCCGGTCCTGATGGACCGGCTCTTGCACCGTTGTGGAGCCTAGGAGATTCGAACTCCTGACATCCTGCTTGCAAAGCAGGCGCTCTACCAGCTGAGCTAAGGCCCCGTGAGGGAGAAGGGTGGGGCTACCAGGACTTGAACCTGGGACCTCTTCATTATCAGTGAAGCGCTCTAACCGCCTGAGCTATAGCCCCGTCTCGGTGACGTGATCACGTCAACCTCGAAGACTTTACCGGATCACCGAGGTTTTTCCGAATCGACGTCAGTTCGACGTGAAGCCGACGAGCAGACCGCCCGTGACCTTGACGGCGAGGTTGTAGATCCCCGCCATGACGGCGCCCAGAACGGTGACCACGACGAGGTTGAGGATCGCCACGATGGCCGCGAAGGCCATGACCTGCGGCAGGCCGACGTACTGCGAGAGCGTCGCCCCGCCGTCGGTGAAGCTCGTGAAGAACTCATCGAGCTTCGTGATGAGGCCGGTCGCCGACACCACGAGGTAGATCAAGAAGTACGACACGACCGTGACGATGGCCAGGGCCACCGCTGCCAGGAACGACAGCTTCACGGCCGACCAGAAGTCGATGTACACCAGGCGCAGACGTACCTGCTTGGCAGGGGTCTTGTGAGTCGACTTCTTGGCGAGTTTGTCGGCTACCGTGCTCATGCGTCAGTACTTTCCTCGGGGGTCTCGGGAGCGGAGGCATCGGCCTCGTCCGCAGGGGATGCGGCGGGCTCCGTGGTTGTCTCCGTCGTCTCGGCAAGGTTGCGCTCGGCGTTGCGCGCGATGGCGATGATGCGGTCATCGCCTCCGGCGCGGGCGAAAACGACACCCATCGTGTCGCGTCCCTTGGCGGGCACCTCAGCCACGGCAGAGCGTACCACCTTGCCACTGGCAAGAACCACAAGGACCTCGTCGCCCTCGGACACCATCATTCCGCCCGCGAGGATGCCGCGATCCTCGGTCAGACGCGCGACCTTGATGCCCAGACCACCGCGGTTCTGCATGCGGTATTCGGTCACGGCGGTGCGCTTGGCGTAGCCGCCCTCGGTGACGACGAAGACGAATTCGTCGTCCTGCGCGACGGATGCCGAGAGCAGGCTGTCGCCCTCGCGGAACTCCATGCCCTTCACACCCGAGGTCGAACGACCCATCGGGCGCAGGGTGTCGTCGGTGGCCGCGAACCGCAGCGACATGCCGAGGCGGCTGATGAGCAGGATGTCGTCTCCCTCATCGACCAGCATCGCGCTCACGAGCTCGTCGGCGGCGCCCTGCTCGGCCTCGTCACCGTCTTCAGCGACCTGACCGCGCAGCTTGATGGCGATCACACCGCCCTGACGGTTCGTGTCGTACTCCGCGAGCCGGGTCTTCTTGACCAGACCGCCGCGTGTGGCCAGGACGAGATAGGTCGACACCGAGTAGTCGCGGATGTCGAGGATCTGGGCGATCTCTTCGTCGGGCTGAAGCGCGAGCAGGTTCGCGACGTGCTGGCCCTTCGCATCGCGACCGGCCTCGGGCACCTCGTACGCCTTGGAGCGGTACACACGGCCCTTGTTCGTGAAGAACAGCAGCCAGTGGTGCGTCGTCGTGACGAAGAAGTGCTCGACGACGTCGTCGGCGCGCAGCTGCGCGCCCTTCACGCCCTTGCCGCCGCGGTGCTGCGAGCGGTAGTTGTCGCTGCGCGTGCGCTTGATGTAACCGTCGCGCGTGACGGTGACGACCATCTCCTCCTCGGCGATGAGGTCTTCGATCGACACGTCACCGTCGAACCCGTGCAGGATCTCGGTGCGGCGGTCATCGCCGAAGCGGTCCGTGATCGCGGTGAGCTCGTCGCGGATGATCGTGCGCTGACGCGCGGGCGTGGCGAGGATGTCGTTGTAGTCGGCGATGCGGGCTTCGAGCTCGGTCGCTTCGTCGACGATCTTCTGCCGCTCGAGCGCCGCGAGGCGGCGGAGCTGCATGTCGAGGATCGCCTGCGCCTGCACATCGTCGATGTCGAGGAGCTTCTGCAGGCCCTCGTTGGCATCCTGTGCCGTCGGAGAGCGACGGATGAGCGCGATGACGTCGTCGAGGGCGTCGAGTGCTTTGAGGTAGCCGCGCAGGATGTGCATGCGCTCTTCGGCCTTGCGCAGGCGGTACTGCGTGCGGCGCACGATGACCTCGACCTGGTGGTCGATCCACAGGCTGATGAAGCCGTCGAGCGCGAGCGTGCGCGGCACGCCGTCGACGATCGCCAGCATGTTCGCGCCGAAGTTCTCTTGCAGCTGGGTGTGCTTGTAGAGGTTGTTCAGCACGACCTTCGCGACGGCGTCGCGCTTGAGCACGACGACCAGGCGCTGACCGGTACGGCCCGAGCTCTCGTCGCGGATGTCGGCCACGCCAGTGATCTTGCCCTCGCGAGCGAGGTCGCCGATCTTGACCGCGACGTTGTCGGGGTTGACCTGGTACGGCAGCTCGGTGATCACCAGGCACGTGCGGCCCTGGATCTCTTCGATGTTGACCACGGCGCGCATCGTGATCGAGCCGCGACCGGTGCGGTAGGCCTCTTTGATTCCGCGAGTACCGAGGATCTGCGCGCGGGTCGGGAAGTCGGGGCCCGGGATGCGCTCCATGAGCGCTTCGAGCAGCTCCTCGCGGGTGGCATCCGGGTTCTCGAGAGCCCACAGCGCGCCGGCCGAGACCTCACGCAGGTTGTGCGGCGGGATGTTCGTCGCCATGCCGACCGCGATGCCGACCGAGCCGTTCACGAGCAGGTTCGGGAACCGCGCCGGCAGGACCGTCGGTTCCTGCGTCTGGCCGTCGTAGTTGTCCTGGAAGTCGACGGTCTCTTCTTCGATGTCGCGCACCATCTCGAGCGCGAGCGGCGACATCTTCGTCTCGGTGTACCGGGGCGCGGCCGCTCCCTGGTTTCCGGGCGAACCGAAGTTGCCCTGTCCAAGTGCGAGCGGGTATCGCAGCGACCACGGCTGCACCAGACGCACGAGGGCGTCGTAAATGGGAGCGTCGCCGTGGGGGTGGTAGTGCCCCATGACCTCGCCCACCACGCGGGCGCACTTCGAGAACGACTTGTCGGGGCGGAATCCCCCGTCGTACATGCCGTAGATCACACGGCGGTGCACAGGCTTGAGGCCGTCACGCACGTCGGGCAGCGCACGGCCGACGATGACGCTCATCGCATAGTCGAGATAGCTCCGCTGCATCTCGAGCTGCAGGTCGACCTGGTCGATCCTGCCGTGGTCGTGGGCGGGCTCGGCGCGGACGTCGTCGGGCTCGGGAGTGGAGTCGTCAGCCATGTCTTCTCAGTTTCGTAGTGCGTCGTCGTCGATCGTCGTCGTGCCGGACGAGATCAGATGTCGAGGAAGCGGACGTCTTTGGCGTTGCGCTGGATGAAGCTGCGGCGCGATTCGACGTCTTCGCCCATGAGGACCGAGAAGATCTCGTCGGCCGCGGCCGCGTCGTCGATCGTGACCTGCTTCAGCGTGCGCGTCTGCGGGTCCATCGTGGTCTCCCACAGCTCGTGATCGTTCATCTCACCGAGACCCTTGTACCGCTGGATGCCGTTGTCCTTGGGGATGCGGCGACCGGAGGCCTGACCGTCGATCAGCATCGCGTCGCGCTCACGGTCGCTGTACGCGTACTCGTGCGCGTGGTTCGACCACTTGAGGCGATACAGCGGCGGCTGCGCGAGGTAGACGTAGCCGGCCTCGATGAGCCCGCGCATGTAGCGGAAGAGCAGCGTCAGCAGCAGCGTCGTGATGTGCTGACCGTCGACGTCGGCATCGGCCATGAGCACGATCTTGTGGTACCGCGCCTTGGTCATGTCGAAGTCTTCGCCGATGCCCGTGCCGAAGGCCTGGATCATCGCCTGCACTTCCTTGTTGCCCAGCGCGCGGTCCAGGCGGGCGCGCTCGACGTTGAGGATCTTGCCGCGCAGCGCCAGGATCGCCTGCGTGTGGGGGTCGCGACCCTGAACGGCCGACCCACCGGCCGAGTCGCCCTCGACGAGGAAGATCTCGCTGATCGACGGATCCTTCGACGTGCAGTCCTTGAGCTTGTCGGGCATCGCCGCCGACTCGAACACGCTCTTGCGACGCGCGGTCTCGCGCGCCTTTCGCGCGGCGAGGCGGGCGGTGGCCGCGTCGAACGCCTTGCGGATGATGTTCTTGGCCTGGGTGGGGTTGCGGTCGAACCAGTCGCCGAGCTTGTCGCCGACGACCTTCTGAACGAATGCCTTGGCCTCGGTGTTGCCGAGCTTGGTCTTGGTCTGACCCTCGAACTGCGGCTCCGACAGCTTCACCGAGATCACGGCGGTGAGACCCTCGCGGATGTCGTCGCCCGTCAGGTTGTCGTCTTTTTCCTTCAGCAGGTTGTTCGCCCGCGCGTAGCGGTTCACGAGAGTGGTCAGCGCCGCGCGGAAACCCTCCTCGTGCGTTCCGCCCTCGTGCGTGTTGATGGTATTCGCGTAGGTGAAGACGTTCTCGGTGTACGCCGTCGTCCACTGCATCGCGAGCTCGAGTGCGATGTGGCGGTCGGTGTCTTCGGACTCGACCTCGATGATCACGTCGTTGACGACGTCGGCCTTGCGCACGCGATTGAGGTGCTCGACGTAGTCGACCAGGCCGCGCTCGTACAGGAACGAGTCGTGGCGGCCCTGGGTGACCTCTGCTCCGGGGTCGCCCTCGGTCACGACCGCGTCGGGCCGCTCGTCGCGCAGGCTGATGCGCAGGCCCTTGTTCAGGAACGCCATCTGCTGGAACCGCGTCCGCAGGGTGTCGTAGTCGAAGTCGACGGTGTCGAAGATGGTCGCATCGGGCCAGAACGTGATGGTCGTCCCGGTCTTGTCGCTCTCTTCGCCCTTCGCGAGAGGGGCGAGGGGAGTACCGCCGTCGCGGAACGACTGACGCCACACGTGTCCCTGACGCTGCACCTCGACCTCGAGGCGCGTCGACAGCGCGTTCACGACCGACGAGCCCACGCCGTGCAGGCCGCCCGAGACGGCGTAGCCACCGCCACCGAACTTTCCACCGGCGTGCAGCACGGTGAGCACGACCTCGACCGTCGACTTGCCCTCGGTGCGGTGCATGTCGACCGGGATGCCGCGACCGTTGTCGATCACGCGGACGGCTCCGTCGCTCATGATCGTGACGTCGATCGTGTCGCAGTAGCCGGCCAGGGCCTCGTCCACGGAGTTGTCGACGATCTCTTGCACGAGGTGGTGCAGACCCCGCTCACCGGTGGAGCCGATGTACATGCCGGGGCGCTTACGGACGGCCTCGAGACCCTCGAGCACCTGGATGGCGTCTGCCCCGTACTCGTTGGGAACCTTGGTCGATGCGACGGGAGGTTCCTCGGAAACGCTGTCGGGGTTTTCGGACGTCATGGGTACGTGCGCTCCAGATCGGTTCGTCGGAAGCTCCATCCTACCGCGTGGGGCTCGCGAAAATGGCGTGTACGCCCCTACACGGCGATAAATCGGACCGAGGCGGGATCGACCATGGCCTAGCCGTAGGTATCGCGCGGACCGCGGCCTGGAACGGCTCTGGGGCCCCATTTCCAAGAGGGGACGTCCGGCCCTACGAACCGGATGGCTTCGACCCCCGCGTCGGGGAAGCGTCGGATGATCTCCGAGAGGATGTGCGCCCGCATCAACTGGAGCTGCTTCGCCCACGCCGTCGAATCGGCCTGGACCGTGAGCGTGCCGGCATCCAGAGCCACCGGGCGGGTATGCGCCGCCGTCTCGGCACCGGCGACCTCGTCCCACTTGCGCACGAGGTCCTCTCGCGACAGCTGGGGCTCCCAGCCCGCCGATCGAGTGAGGCCCGACAGCACATCGCCGAGTCCCCGGGGATCACGGCCCGGCGTGAACGGTGCGTTCTCGCCGTCGTCCACCCGGCGCCGACGCTTCTTCTTGCGATAGGGCGAGGGCTCGAGTCCGCGCAGCCGCAGGTAGGTCGCCACAGTCTCGGGCAGCTCGCCCTCGTCACTCATCGCCGGGCTCACGGATCTGACCGGCTTCGACCCGCACGACGTGGGCGCGCAGCTCGGGCGGGACGTCTTCTTCGACGGCCGACGTCACGATGACCTGTTCGTAGCCCGCCGCGAACTCGGCCAGGCGGGCGCGGCGGCCGGCGTCGAGCTCGGCGAAGACGTCGTCGAGGATCAACACGGGGTCTCCGAGCCGTGACTCGGCGCGCAGGAGCTCGGCCGAGGCGAGTCGGAGCGCCAACGCGATCGACCAGGATTCGCCGTGCGAGGCGTAGCCCTTCACCGGGAGGCCGCGCACCTCGAGTACGAGGTCGTCGCGGTGCGGGCCGACCAGGGTGAGTCCGCGCTCGAGTTCGGCCGAACGGCGTGCGGCCAGCGAGGCTCGGAACTGCTCTGCCAGAGGAAGGGCCGAGCCCGCGGTCTCGACGGCGTCGTCTTCTTCGGGGTCACCCCCGCCCACCGACAGCGCCCACGTGAGCCGCGGTCGGTGGTCGTCGCCCGCGATGGCCTCGTAGGCGTGCGCCACGGGCTGGGAGAGGTCGGATGCCAGCGCGATGCGCGCTTCGATCACCTCGGTGCCCAGGGTGACGAGCTTGTCGTCCCATACGTCGAGGGTGCTGAGGGCGTCGCCGCGCACCCCGCGGGCGCGCGCCGATTTCAGCAGGGCGCTGCGCTGCCGCAGGACGCGGTCGTAGTCGCCCAACACCGCGGCCATGCGAGGAGTCCGTTGCACGATGAGCTGGTCGGCGAACCGACGCCGGGCGGACGGGTCACCGCGCACGATCTGCAGATCTTCGGGGGCGAACAGCACCACCTGCGCGTACCGGGGCAACTCCGAGGTGCGGACGTTGACGCCGTTGACCCGAGCCTTGTTCGCACCCTGGCGGTTGAGCTGAAGCTCGAGGAGCACCGTGCGCTCACCGTGTGCCAGACGAGCGCGCACGATCGCGGCATCCGTTCCGTCGCGCACCATCGGTGCGTCGTGAGACACGCGGTGCGAGCCGAGCATGGCGAGGTAGGCGACCGCCTCGACGAGGTTCGTCTTGCCCTGCCCGTTGCGACCGATGAAGACGTTCGCGCCCGCGGAGAGCGAGACATCGGCGACCGCGTAATTGCGGAAGTCCTTCAGTCCCAGCTGCTCCACGATCACCGAGTCAGACTACCCGTCGCCTCCGACACGACGACCGGAGCCCGATCTCAGCGCAGCAGCAGGTTCGGCTGGAGAAGGTACTTGAACGAGCCCTCGCCACCCTTGTCGACCGAGGTCTGCGGGGTGACCAGCACGGGGCTGAGCTTGTTCGCGTTGTCGCTCGAGGTGAACGTGATGCGCGTGAACTCGCTGCGAACGGCGCCGAGCGACTCGAGCAGGTACTGGGGGTTGAGACCCAGGGTGACCTCGTCGCCGACGAGGGTGGCGTCGACCGACTCGGTCGCGCGCGCCTGCTCGGTGCCGGAGGCATCCATCGAGACGCCCTCGGGACCGAAGGTGAAGCGCAGCGGAGCGGAGCGGTCGAGGACGAGCGCCACGCGGCGCACCGCCTCGGCAAGCTCGGCGGTGTTGACCACGCTGTGATGCTCGGTCTGCGCGGGGAACAAGCGGCGCACGGGGGGGAAGTTGCCCTTGATGAGCAGCGAGGTCACCGTCTTGTTGCCGGACGAGAACGCGATGATCTCGCGATCTCCCGAGCCCGAGAAGGCGATCGAGATGTCGCCGGCGTGCGCGAAGGTCTTGCCGACCTCCTGCAGCGTGCGAGCCGGTACCAGGGCCGACGTGGGTTCGTCGGAGGCCGCCGAACCGCCGTCCCAGGGGATTTCGCGCAGAGCCACGCGGTAGCGGTCGGTGGCGACGAGGCTCAGGCGGGTGCCCGTGACCTCGAGCTGTACGCCCGTGAGCACCGGGGTCACGTCGTCGCGCGAGGCGGCGAAGGCGACCTGTGCGATGGCCGTGGCGAACTCGTCGGCCGGGACGAGGCCCGATTCTCCGCTCACTTCGGGAATCGCCGGGTACTCCTGCACGGGCATGGAGGCGAGAGTGAATCGTGCGGAGCCGCAGGTGAGCAGGATGCCGCCGTCGTCGTCGACGGTGATCTGGATCGGAGCGTTGGGGAGCCGGCTGGCGATGTCGTTCAGAAGCCGGCCGTGCACCAGGATCGTGCCCGGCTCGTCGACGGTGGCTTCGATGGTGGTGCGCGCGGAGGCTTCGTAGTCGAAGGCGGCGAGGGTCAGACCCTGGTCCCCGGCCTCGATGAGCACACCGGCCAGGATCGGCTGCGGGTTTCGCTGGGGCAGGAGCTTGACCACGAACGAGACGGCTTCGCTGAACACATCACGATTGACGTGGAACTTCACGGATGCTCCCTTGATGGCGGGTACGGCTTACCCATGCTAGCCCCACGCTTCCGGCGAGCCGACGACGGGCCTGGCACGGCAAGGTCATCGAATCTCTCTTAACAAAGGGAAAAGGATCTTCATCTTGTTAACCACTGTGGAGACTGTGGATAACTTCCGACATGCGTGTTAACAGCTGGGAACTACACCGTTGTTAACTGTGGACGCGCTGCGGACAGCCTGGGCAGTTAACAGCGACGGGAGGGAGTGCGGTCGAGCCCTCCTCCACAGGCAAGCCCCGTTCGTACACAAGTCATCCGCAGCAAATCAGAGTTATCCACAGGTTTTCCACACTGTGTAGAACTGTGTCGCGAACCACTCGTACGGAGGCGTGTGCGCGGTTTTCCGGCCCGAAAACGCGCGAAGGGCTCGCCCACGATGGTGGACGAGCCCTGACGGGAGAGGAGCGCTCAGCGCATACGGCCGAGCTGGCTGGTGATCTCCGACACCTGGTTGAAGATAGAGCGGCGCTCCTTCATGAGGTCGCTGATCTTCTTGTAGGCGTACATGACGGTGGTGTGATCGCGGTTTCCGAAGAGCTGCCCGATCTTCGGCAGTGACAGGCTCGTGCGCTCGCGGCACAGGTACATCGCGATCTGTCGAGCCGTGGCGACGGCCTGCGAACGGCTCGAGCCGTAGAGATCGTCGACCGACAGCTTGAAGTACTGCGCCGTCGCCGTGATGATGTCGGTCGGCGAGATGACGTTGGCATCGTCTTGATCGATGATGTCGCGAAGCACGGTCTGGGCCAGCGACATGTCGAGCGTCGACCTGTTCAAGCTGGCGAAGGCCGAGACGCGGATCAGCGCCCCTTCGAGCTCACGGATGTTCGACGAGACGACGGTGGCGATGTACTCCAACACGTCGTCGGGAATCAGCAGTCGCTCGCTCTGCGCCTTTTTCCGCAGAATCGCGATGCGCGTTTCCAGGTCGGGGGCCTGCACATCGGTGATGAGTCCCCACTCGAAGCGACTGCGCATGCGGTCTTCGAATCCGGTCAACTGCTTCGGCGGCAGGTCGCTGGTGATCACGACCTGCTTGTCGTGGTCGTGGAGCGTGTTGAAGGTGTGGAAGAAGGCTTCCTGCGTCTCGGCACGACCCTGGAGGAACTGGATGTCGTCGATCAGCAGGATGTCGACTTCGCGGTACCGCGCCTGGAACGCCGAGCCGCGGTTGTTCGCGATCGAGTTGATGAAGTCGTTCGTGAACTCCTCACTCGAGACGTACCGCACGCGGATGCCCGCGTACATGCTGGCCGCGTAGTCGCCGATGGCATGGAGGAGGTGCGTCTTGCCGAGGCCGGAGTCGCCGTAGATGAACAGCGGGTTGTACGCCTTGGCCGGTGCTTCGGCGACCGCGACGGCAGCGGCGTGCGCGAAGCGGTTCGACTGCCCGATGACGAAGTTGTCGAAGGTGTACTTCGGGTTCAGGCGGGTGTCGTTCCGAGACGCCGGCACGATCGGCTCCGGTGTCTGTTCGATGACGGCCGCGTGCACAGAGACGGCGGGGCCGGATGATGACGGCCGGTCATCGTCACGGGACGAGGTGCGGTGGGATTCGACGAGGTCGGGATTGACCACGACGCGGAAGGTGCCCACTTCCGGGTCACTCCCCTGCACCTGAGCGAGCGCTTCGAGGATCGACGCGCGCATGCGTTTGTTGAACTGCGCCGCGGTCAGGTCGTTGGGGACGTCGAGGTAGAGGGTCCCGCCCATCACACCCTGCGGCACCGCCAGATTGAGGAAGCCGTGCAGCTGCGGGGTGACCCGATCGTCGGTGAGAAGATGGTCTAGCACGGCGGACCAGACGGGAACATCCGGTACTTCGTGCAGAGACATATCCCCTCCGGGATCTAGACGCGACGGCGATCGACGAGTCGCGTCGAACCTGTGGATAACTCCGGGGGCCACGCTAGTTCGCGGCTCTCGAGGAGCAAAATCCACTGTAAGTCCCGGCCGCGTGTCTTTGCCACGCTTGTGGACGGAGCCTGGGGATAATGAGCGGTCGGCTTCCCAGTTTGAGTTAACGCCCCGCTCGACGTAGCCTTAGTCGGTTGACTTATGCCTATACGGCAGTCCCGACCCCCGTCCCCGGCAGAAGAGCATCGGGCGACATCACCTCCGGAGTGACCCATGAGCAAGCGCACCTTCCAGCCCAACAACCGCCGCCGCGCCAAGAAGCACGGCTTCCGTGCCCGCATGCGCACCCGCGCCGGCCGCGGCATCCTCGCGGCGCGTCGCGCCAAGGGCCGCACCGAGCTTTCGGCCTGACCTACCAGGTGCTCGCGAAGCCGAACCGACTCACCCGCGGATCGGACTACAAAACCACAGTCCGACGGGGTTCTCGTTGTGCCGGAGCGCACACCGTGACCTACGTCGGATCGTCGGCTGAGAGTGGTTCGCCTCGCTTCGGCTTCATCGTGAGCCGACAGGTCGGCTCCGCCGTCACCCGCAACACCATTCGCCGCCGCCTCAAAGCGGTGTGCGCCGAGGCGCTCCCGTCCATCAACGGGGGCGCCTCTATCGTCATCCGCGCTCTGCCGTCCGCGGCGACCGTGGATTACGCGACACTTCGCGCCGATGTGGTGCGGTGTCTGCAACGCAAGGCCGTCGCATGAGTGCGTCGACACTGCCGACATCGGCCACCGGGGCCGGTCGCCTGGCACCGGACGCCGTCCTGGCATCCCTCCCCCTCCTCCCCCGGAATGCAGGGCTCGCCCTGCTGCACGCGTATCGAGCGACGATCTCGCACGTCTACGGCGACGTGTGCAAGTACTACCCGTCATGCTCCGCCTATTCGGTGGGAGCGGTGCAACAACACGGACTCGTCAAGGGCGTCGCGTTCACCGCGGCCCGTCTCGCACGCTGTCATCCCTGGGCTCAGGGGGGCATCGACGATGTCCGTCCGCACCGCGCCTTCCGCCACGAACTCACTCCGCACGGTTTCGTCGTGCCTTCCCGAAAGGACTGATCGTGCAATTCGATCTCATTGGGACCCTTCTCTGGCCCCTCAAGTGGGCTGTCGAGCTCGTACTCGTCGGTTGGCATTCCCTGTTCACGGCGTTCGGCATGGCTCCCGCCGCCGGCATCACCTGGGTGCTGTCGATCGTCGGACTCGTGCTCATCGTGCGCGCGGCCCTCATCCCGCTCTTCGTCAAGCAGATCAAGAGCCAGCGCAAGATGATGGAGATCGCTCCCGAGCTGCGCAAGGTGCAGGAGAAGTACCGCGGTAAGAAGGACCAGCTCTCTCGCGAGGCCATGAGCCGCGAGACCATGGCGCTGTACAAGAAGCACGGCACGACGCCGGTGTCGAGCTGCCTGCCGCTCCTGGTGCAGATGCCGATCTTCTTCGCGCTCTTCAGCGTTCTGAACGACGTCTCCAAGCACGCCGCGAGCGGCGTCGGCGGTGTCGGACTGCTCACCCCCGAGCTGACGACCGAGTTCTACGACGCGCGCCTGTTCGACGTGGCATCCATGCACGTCAACCTCGTCACCGCATGGGGTCAGGCCGACGGCCAGGTCACCGTCGCCATCCTGCTGACGCTCGTGGTGCTCATGATCGGGTCGCAGTTCTTCACGCAGCTGCAGATCATCTCGAAGAACCTGTCGCCCGAGGCCAAGACCGGTCAGGCGTACCAGATGCAGAAGATCATGCTGTACATCCTGCCGCTGGCCTTCATCTTCTCGGGTGTCTTCTTCCCGCTCGGTGTCGTCATCTACTGGTTCGTCAGCAACCTGTGGACGATGGTCCAGCAGTTCGTGGTCATCCGCGAGATGCCCACACCCGGATCCGACGCGGCCAAGGCTCGTGAGGAGCGTCTCGCGCGCAAGGGGAAGGCCATCGATGCGACCGGAAAGGTCGTTCCGATCGAGAAGTACCAGGCCGAACAGCAGCGTCTTCTCGAAGAGGCAGAGCGTGTGCGTGCAGCGCAGCCCAAGCGGCAGCAGCCCGTGGGCAAGCAGCGCGCCAAGAAGCAGCAGACCACGAAGAACACCGGTACGGCGAGCGGATCGGCCGGCACGCCCGGCTCGTCCCCCGCGCCCTGACGACCCGAAAGATCACGATGACGACGTCCGATCAGATCGCACCCGAACAGACCGCCGCCACCGAGGAGCAGCTCGAGCAAGAAGGCGACATCGCTGCCGACTACCTCGAGGGACTCCTCGACATCGCCGACATCGAGGGCGACCTCGCCCTCGATGTACGTGGGGGGCGTGCCTACGTGTCGGTCGAGGCCGATGACGCGGAGGCCCTCTCGACGCTCTCGCACCCCGACACCGTTCAGGCCCTGCAGGAGTTGACGCGCCTGGCCGTGCAGAACTCGACGGGGCGATTCTCTCGGCTCATCCTCGACATCGGCGGGTCGCGTGATGCGCGGCAGCGCCAGCTCGAAACCCTCGTCGACCTGGCGATCGAGCGGATCAACGAGGGTGCCACACAGGCGTCCCTGCCGGCCATGTCGAGCTACGAGCGCAAACTGGTGCACGACATCGCCGCGGACCGCGGTTACACCTCTGAGTCGTTCGGTGAGGGCGCTGACCGCCACACCGTGCTGCGACGCGGCTGATCAGGATGCCGGAACAGCTCGAGCCTGAGCCGGCGGCAGCGGTCGCGCTGTTCGGCGACCGCATCGACCGTGCGCGGCAGTTCGTCGCCGCTCTCGCCGAGCATGGCGAAGAGAGGGGTCTCATCGGCCCCCAGGAAGTTCCGCGGCTGTGGACCCGACACGTCCTGAACAGCGCGATCACGGCGCCGTACTTCTCCGGGCGATCGGTGGATGTGGGTTCGGGCGCCGGCCTTCCCGGTCTCGTGCTCGCCATCGCTCGTCCCGACGTCGAATGGACGCTCATCGAACCGATGGAGCGCCGTACGGCGTGGTTGACCGAGCAGGTCGCCGAGCTGGAGCTCGACAACGTGACGGTCGAGCGCATGCGCGCCGAAGAGTGGGCCCGCGGGCGCATCTTCGACGTGGTGACCGCCCGAGCCGTCAGTGCGCTTCGCACCCTCCTGCCCTTCACCGCTCCCCTGGTCCGCCCTGGTGGGAGGCTGGTGTTCCTCAAGGGAGCCAGCGTGGGCGCGGAGATCGAATCGGCCGCCAAACAGGTTCGTAAGCTCGGCCTTACAGACGTCTCGGTCGAGGTCGTGGGCGAGGGTGTGCTGGACGAGCCCACGCGCGTCTTCTTGGCCACCGTCTCGCGCTAGCGTTCTTGGACGCTCTGAAGGGCTGCAGACGCCGCTGAGAGCCCACGCGCGAGCGCGCGGGCGTGCGCGGCGGGTGCTTCCGCTCCTCTGTGGGCGCATCGCGGATGGTGTGCGCCCGTGGCGGGTATGGAGCGATGGGCGGATACGGCGTCGTCCTCGACGACGCTGACGCGGGTGTGCGCATTTTCCTCGCGGTGTCGGTGTGGCTTGGTCTCAGGCAGCGCCAGGGACTGTCTTCGGTGCGTGTCCACGCACGATGGGCCAGGGCTGCGGCCGTACCGAGACATCTTGCGGGAGTCCGCGTTCACACCACCCCTCCGATATATATCCATATGAATACAGTTATGGGTGAAGGAAGGAATTTGGGCGGCGCGATGGCCCTCTGGGCAACGATGAGGTCGGCAAGGACGGGTGCATCTGACGCATCTCGCGCCGCATGATTTCTGTCAGATGGGATGCGCGTGGAGCGTCCATTTGCAGCCATCGTGCGCCTCGTGAGGGACGCGTCTTCTTCTGGATGCCAGACGAGTCACCATTGCGTCCGCGTTCGCCGACATTGTTCACCACGTCACGTCCGCCGTCGCTCGCACGACCGGTTCGCGTGGGCGGAACGTCGTGCGGTGGGGGATGCGGTCGATCCCGAGTTACGGCGAGGGCTCTGCGGCCATGGTCGTCCTCTTCGGTGAGCTTGCGACGAGGCCCGTGGGAAGCGAGTCTCGTCGACGGTGAGATGCAACAGGGCACCGTCTCGATCTGAGGATCCGCGGACTGGGATGGATCTGCTGCGCGGGCGAGACAACGAGACCTTACGAAGCGCGTCTGCCGTGTGCGGTGGAGTTCGGAGGCGTCGACCGTTCTTGCTGCTACGAAGCGTGATGGTGGCTCGGGCGAATGCTCTGGTGCAGTTCGCGCACGGGTCAGGAACGTGCTGACCAGTTGCGAGAACGTGGGGCCGTTGTCATGGCCCGCACGAAGCGGGGTCCGGGTCTGGTCCGGATGTCGCTGCGCACGCCACGGTGTTCGCGGTTTCGCGATGGTAGGCGGATTCGTTCGAGCCTCTCGCTGCCCCAATGGTCCTGCTCATGTGAACGTGCCCCACGATGGGTGGGATCCCGTGATGCACGGTGACGATCGTGAGGTGGCTGCTCACGGGCTGTGGAGTCAGCTCGACGCGGTCGTCGTGGGCGGGGCCCGGGGCGTCTGGGCGTGAGCCGTAAGTCGGTGTTCGACGCTCCCCTGACCGGGGTGTGGGCCTGGGCCAGCGTTGTGCACCGTGCACCGTGTTTTGGAGCGGCGCACGGGAACTCGGTTGTGACCATCAGAATATTTCGGGGCGGTCAGAGTAGGACGACCGTCTTGCACGGCATGGAGTACGGGGGCGGACGGTGACGTGATCTGCGCCCGGTTGAAGCCCGTGTGTGGCGCGCGCTTGCAGGGAGAGGCTAAGGGGTCAGCGAGAGGTGACCAGCAGGCGCGGGTATGCGGTGTCGCTCTTATGTTCCACGTGAAACATCTCGACTCTCTGGCTTGCTGTTGAACCGGCCCGTGTGTGTTTCACGTGAAACATTGAAGTTCGGGGCAGGAGAGAGCGTCGGTGTCGGGCTGATCCCGCGTGAGCTCATCGCCTAGCTCTCGTCTCGCGGGCGCGGAATCGCGGCAGAGAATCAATGGTCGGGACGCTCCCCCGCCCATTGCTGCGCGCCCAGGCGCTCCCCGTGGGACTGGGGTGTAGTTTCGGGCCGACACGCGGATCGGTCGGTATGGGCTGGCCTTTCGGTTGCCTCTGCCCAAGACGTTGGTTCCAGAGGGGCGTCTTGAACCTTCCGAATGGTCGGTCCTGTGCGGGCGGCGCAAGTGCGTGCGGCTTGATCCGCGCGACGCCTTTCACGGGACGTGGGAGGCTTGCGCAATGAGCGATGGCGGTGCCCTGACTTACCGCGGTCAGAGATGACTCGGTCAGCCGCCGGGAGTCTGGCCTGCTTCGCTACAGCCCTGGTCTCAACCAGTCGTTCTCCCAACAAGCCGTCTCGCCGGAGGGATCGACGTGACGGAGGGTGGGTTGTGATGAGATGCCTCCCGTGGACTGGCGACGTGGTCACGGCGCCTGATTCGGATGAGGACGGGATCTCCTCACGGTCGCGGGCTCACTGACCGCCTCCGTCATCGACCGGCACGGTGCCGGCCGAACGGTGCACACTAGGCCGGCGCGCGCCCCGCAGAACCACTCGGCGTCTCGTGTGGAGGTCACCGCTGCGTGGAGAGCCCGGCGTAGAGCTGACGGTGCACGGAAGGCCACACCGAGGTAGTCGCATCCGGGCGCGCGCCATTCCGGGCAACTGGGGCTCGGCCTGGCGAGAACGGGCCATCCCCGGGAGCCACCGCGCCGGTCGTGTGTGCCGGCTGATGCGATGTGCTGGGCGGTGGGCCGTGCGGGGACGCACGTCGTGCCGGGACCTCTTTCGTGCCGGACCTATGTCGTGCAGGGAGATGCACCGCGCGGCGAAGTGTGTTGTCGCAGCCGCGCCCAGGTGCGGTCGGGAGCACTCTCATGCGCACGGGCTGCCGCATCGGTGGCGGGACAGCGCACTGGGAAGGTGAGAGGACGCCGTACCCCTGCTCCCGTGGATGCTCCCCTGCATGGTCGAGAGGCGGTCGCGGCGTACTCCGGCTTCTGCGCGGCTCAGAGAGCGGCGTCGCCCGACACGCTGAGGCGCCCGCGCTTTGCTGCGCCGCGACCACCCAGCGATTCGAGCAGAGAGGAGAGCGCGCGAGTGGCTGTGCGGGTCGCGTCGCTGCGGCTCGGCCAGGTCATGCGTGAGGGTGGTGAGCCAGTGCCGTAGCTCTTCGGCTCGAGAACGTGAAAGCACAGAAGTGACGTCACTTCGGGAGTAGCGGTGCCCGAGATCCGGAGGCCAGATACCGGTGAGGCCGCTCATCTTGCCGACACCGATAGGTGTGTATCGAGCTCCCACGAGCACCGCAGGTGTCCAGTGCTGGGCTCCGTCGGATCCGAGGAACTCTTGGCCACTTGGTGGGGCGTCAGGTCCACGTCCACGGGTATAACGCCGAAGTCCGGGGCGTTGAATGACAGTCCATGTTTCACGTGAAACATCGCGCATGTCACCGGCCGATAGATCCGCCGCATTGCACCAGTAAGCGGCGCACAGGGAGCCCTGTCTCCCCGCGCCCGTCTACGACAGGGATCGCGTCGTGAAGCGCGTTGGCCATCGTCATGCTGGAGCGGGTCGGACTTCAGATGCTGTCTGAGCGTCGATCGGGGACCCACCGGGAACGCGGCTTGACCAGTGACCGCCGAGCTCGCGGGCGCTGCACGTGTCTGCTGCATCAGAATGCTCTGGGCGCGCTCCGTGCGAACCTGCTTCGTGCGCGTCGGGGATGACGCGAAGGACGGACCCCACTCCCCCGATGGTGGACGAGTATCCCAATTCGCTGCCTCCACAAGTGACCGGCGTCGACTCGCACATAACGGCAGGAGATCGTCGTGCAAGCTGTGATCGAGGCCGGAGTATGCGCTCACGTGGGGCGCTGGGCTGCTCAGAGAAGGCGCATCTGCGGACCACGATCGAAGCCGACCTGGACACCAGTGCCCCGAAGGGAGAGACGAGCCTCATGATGCACCGGTTTGGTTACCCCCAGATGCGTGCCGCAGTCGAGCCGACGGGCGGTAATGGCCCATTGAGGGCTCTCGCTCCGGCGGGCAGCGGGGCGCGATGATGGTCGACTGACTGGGGTGTCCTGAGATTGGGCAATGGTGCCAGATGGGAAGGTCTCCTTCCCGGCAGTCGAGGTCCGGATGGGAAGCGAACCGAGCGAATCATGCGCACGCGCCAGGCTGGGCGATGTTTCACGTGAAACACTGAGCGATCGAACGCGCGCAGGGCAGTCCTGGCTGGGCGATGCGCCAGGATGAACATCCTCGTTCGGAGCGAGTCGACGGGGACCTGGGTAGTCTCGAGCGCATTCCAGGCGCGGGGGATGCCGGCCCTATCGCCGCAATCTCGGGTTTGGATGGACGGGGTGGAATGTTTCACGTGAAACATTCCCGCATGCGTGCACGCGTGGAGCCACACCGCTGCCTGCCGCCATCGTTACGACACCGCGCTTCCGGCTGTGCGCCGCACTCCCCTCGGATCTGGCTGGAAGCCCTGTCGAGCCCGGTCAGGACGAGAGCACACGCCTTGGTTCACAGGTGGGTGGCCGCTCACTGACTAGTGGCCTGCCGATGACACCGAGCCACGCACCCACTTTCAGGCAACAGCGATGGCTGATGTTTCACGTGAAACACATCGGTCGCGTTCGCATATGCCACGCGCAACTCTCGGTCAGGCGCAGCCACGCAGTACAGAACGCAACCCAGCGTGAACCGGGGAGCTTGGATCCTGTTGCGAGACGAGAGCCGTCAGTGTCGGCGGATCGCATCGCCAGGTGCCTGCACCGTTAACCCTCCGCTCCCTGAAGCCAGTCGGGCAGACACCTCACATGTCGTGGGAGTCGTCCACTCAAAGCTGCCCGCAGCGAGTTGTGCGGGCAGCTCGCCTCTTCAGCCGCGACGTCCTGCCCCATGATCCCGCCACACAGGACACAGCAGGAAGGCTCGGGTCTCACCCGAGGACAGAGCGATGGACGCTCATCGTGATCGCGGCGCGAGAATAGCCGTCCGCGGAGAAAGGTGGACCGGCACAACCCCGTCGAGCTGTGTTGGTTGCACAAATGACGGTGCCACCCGGGTATCCGGGGATGGCGCGAGTAGACTGAGCAAGTTCGGCAACGGAGAGGTGTTTCACGTGAAACAGTCCGATGGGGCATCTGCGTCCTCTTCCTTCGAGGACTCCCCCATCGCTCGTGAGATCGCTGACCTTTCTGCGCGACGCCGTGCCCTTGATTCGCGCGAGGTCGAGCTGTCGGGACGCACCCGCGTCTTCACTGTCTCGAACCAGAAGGGCGGGGTGGGGAAGACGACCACCGCGGTGAACGTGGCTGCCGCTCTCGTGTCGATCGGGGCTCGCGTCCTCGTGATCGATCTCGATCCACAGGGCAACGCGTCGACCGCTTTGGGAGTCGCTCACAACGCTGAGACGCCAAGTGTGTATGACGTTCTCATCGACGACTTCCCGCTCGCCGACATCGTGCAGACGAGCCCGGAGTCACCGAATCTTCTGTGCGCACCGAGCACCATTCACCTCGCCGGCGCTGAGATCGAGCTTGTTTCGCAGGTTGCTCGGGAGCACCGACTGCGCGGAGCTCTCCGCGACTACCTCGCGATCGACGACAATCACCTCGACTTCGTCATCATCGACTGCCCGCCGTCCCTGGGCCTGCTGACCATCAACGCGTTCACTGCCGCCGATGAGGTCATGATCCCCATTCAGTGCGAGTATTACGCGCTCGAGGGCCTGAGTCAGCTTCTGGGCAGCGTGCAGATGATCCAGAAGCACCTCAATCCTTCGCTCCACGTCTCGACGATCCTGTTGACGATGTACGACGGCCGTACGCGTCTCGCTCAGCAGGTCGCCGAAGAGGTACGTTCGCACTTCACCCACGAGGTCCTCGACACGGTGATTCCCCGATCGGTGCGCGTCTCCGAGGCGCCGAGCTTCGGTCAGACGGTCATCGCGTACGATGGCCAATCAGCGGGGGCCATCGCTTACCGTGAGGCGGCGGTTGAGATCGTCGCGCGCGACACCACGAAGAAGGATTCCTGATGGCGAAGAGAACCGGTCTGGGTCGCGGTATCGGCGCCCTCATTCCCACCGCAGAGCCGTCGGAGTCCCGTCCGGTCGACGTCTTCTTCCCCGGTGCGTCGAGCTCGTCGACGGCGGAGTCCGCGGAGAAGACTGACGCATCTGCCGAGGCAGATGGTCTCGTCACGGTCCCGGGCGCGCGGCTCGTGCACATCGACCCCAAGTTGATCGTTCCCAACCCGCGTCAACCGCGCACGCACTTCGACTCCGACGATCTCGCTGAGCTCGTCCACTCGGTGCGCGAGTTCGGCGTGCTGCAGCCCGTCGTGGTCCGGGACAAGGGCGACGGCACCTATGAGCTCATCATGGGCGAGCGCCGCACCCGCGCGTCTCGCGAGGCAGGCCTCGACACCATCCCCGCGGTGGTCCGTGAGACCGAAGACGAGTACCTGCTGCGTGATGCTCTGCTCGAGAACCTTCACCGTTCCCAACTGAATCCGTTGGAAGAAGCGTCGGCCTACCAGCAGCTGCTCGAGGATTTCGGGATCACTCAGGAGGAACTCGCCACGAGGATCGGCCGGTCGCGCCCGCAGATCAGCAACACGATCCGCCTGTTGAAGCTGCCCGTCCCCGTTCAGCAGCGAGTGGCGGCCGGAGTCCTGAGTGCCGGACACGCCCGCGCCATCCTGTCGCTCGACGACCCGCGCGAGATGCAGAAGCTCGCCGACAAGATCGTGAACGAGGATCTGTCTGTGCGCGCGGCCGAAGCCGCGGCGAAGATGCCCGGGGTGGCGCCGGTGCGGCAGAAACCGCAGGCAGGCTCGCGTCGTGCAGGCCTCGACGAGGTCGCCGAGCGTTTGGGCGATCGGTTCGACACGAAGGTCCGCGTCTCTCTCACCGCGAAAAAAGGCCAGATCAGCATCGATTTCGCCTCGATTCAGGATCTGAACCGGATCCTGGCGACCCTGGGCGAAGACGGGTACACGGGCTGAGACCCACCCCACAGGTGCGCACACTTGTACACACCCGGGCGCCAAACGATCCTGGTGTCGGTGGCTCGACGTAACCTGGATGGGTGACTTCGAACGACCAAAACCCTCGCCGTCGTGCCAGCCTGGAGCTGCTGCGTGCCGAGGCGTCTGACGAACTCGCGGTGCTGATTCACGAACGCCTGCGGGGCGGCGAAGATCCCTGGGACTTCATGGAAGACCTGCCGAACGTGGATGAACTCGTGGTCCTCACTCTGCGGGCCGAGAACATCACAGAGAACGGCGGCGTTCGCCCCAATCGCGCCCGCAACTACCGTGTGCTCCGTCAGATCGCCCTCGACTATCCGGCTCTGACGCGGGCTGTGTGGCGCATCCTGGGCGAAGAGGAGTCGCACCGGGTGTGGGACGCCAGCGCTCGACTCGACGCCTCCTGACGGCGGGAGACCCCCGCGCCGGCGAAGCCGGCACCGCTTCGCGTCGGGCACCGACCGCGTTCCGTCGAGCGGCGGTGGCGTACCGGCATCCCTCTCTCGCCGTATGGGCACCTCGGCAGGGCTGTCCCTTTCGGAAACGACGAATCCCCGACGCCGTGGCGCCGGGGATTCGATGATCGCGGGGACTCAGCCGAGGAACGGCGCGAGGTCCTGCTCGAGTGCGTACTTGGGCTTCGCACCGATGATGGTCGTCTTGACCTCACCACCCTGGAAGACCTTCATCGCGGGGATGGAGGTGATCTGGTACTTCATCGCGAGGTCGGGGTTCTCGTCGACGTTGAGCTTGAGGATCGTGATCTTGCCCGAGTTCTCGTTCTGGATCTCGTCGAGGACGGGGGCGACCATGCGACACGGTCCGCACCACTCGGCCCAGAAGTCCACGAGAACGGGTCCGTCAGCCTGCAGGACGTCCTGCTCGAACGTTGCGGAGGTCGTCGCCTTGGCAGTCATTGCATATCTCCTTAGATGGAAGCTTCAGTGAATGAAAACGCTGGTGAGCGTTCTTTTGTTCCTCAGACGACAGCGGCGTCGGGAAGGCCCTCGATGGGGCTCTCCGCGACCGCGGGCTCGCCGGCCTCGCCGCGGGCGGCGAGGAAGTGTTCCACGTCGAGGGCAGCGACGGTACCGCTGCCGGCGGCCGTGATGGCCTGGCGGTAGGTCGGGTCGATGACGTCGCCGGCGGCGAAGACACCCTCGACCGACGTGCGCGAGGAACGGCCGTCGACCCAGATGGTGCCCTGGTCGGTGAGCTGCAGCTTGTCGTGCACGAGGTGGGTGCGGGGGTCGTTGCCGATGGCGACGAACAGACCGTCGAGGGGGAGCTCGCTCACGGTGTCGTCCACCGTCGAGCGCAGGCGCACACCGTTCACGGCGTCGTCGCCCAGGATCTCGTCGACCGCGGAGTTCCAGATGAACTCGATCTTGGGGTTCGCGACGGCACGCTCCTGCATGATCTTCGACGCCCGCAGCGAGTCCTTGCGGTGGATGATGTAGACCTTCGACGCGAACTTGGTGAGGAAGTTCGCCTCTTCCATGGCGGAGTCGCCGCCGCCGACGACGGCGATGGTGCGGTCACGGAAGAAGAAGCCGTCGCACGTGGCGCACCACGAGACGCCGCGGCCCGAGAGTCGCTCTTCGCCCTCGAGTCCGAGCTTGCGGTACGCGGAGCCGGTGGCGTAGATGACCGAGATAGCCTCTTCGACCTTGCCGCTGCCGAGCGTGACGGTTTTGACGGGGCCGTCGAGCTGTAGCGACACGACGTCGTCGTACAACACCTGCGCTCCGAAGCGTTCGGCCTGCGCCTGCATCTTGGCCATGAGGTCAGGACCCTGGATGCCGTCGGGGAAGCCGGGGAAGTTCTCGACCTCGGTCGTGTTCATGAGGTCGCCGCCGGCTTCGACGGAACTCGCGACGACGAGGGGCTCGAGGTTGGCTCGGGCGGCGTAGATGGCGGCGGTGTAGCCGGCGGGGCCCGATCCGATGATGATGACGTGACGCACGGTAGCGCGTTCCCTTCGTTGATTCCGTCGGATGAAACCCATGGTAGCCCCGGGATATTCCGGGAACCCGGGGCTAGCGGTGGGGGAGGAAGCGTCGGCCCAGGGCGAGCGCCGGCGCGAGCTCGGGGGTGCGGAAGAGCGCCAGGATGCCGAGGTACACGGCGAGCACGACGGAGCCGACGATGGCGGCACCTGCCGCTCCCGCGAGGGCGCTGCTGGTCGTCCAGCCATCCGTGCCACCGAGCAGCAGCAGCACCCCGTACCCGGCGGCCGCCGCCGGAAGGGCGGCCAACGCGAACCTGCCGAGGGCGAGCAGCCATGATGCCGTTCCGATGCCGGACAGGCGACGGTGCAGCAGCACGGTAGCGACGACGACCTGCACGACGCTGGCGATGGATTGGGTCAGGGCCACACCCGCCGCCAGCTCGCCGCGACCGAGAACGGCACTGGCGAGGACTGCGCCGCCGGCGACGAGGGCGCACTGGAGAAGCGTGAAGAAGAAGGGTGTGCGCGTGTCGTTGTACGCGTAGAAGGTGCGCTGTACGACGAACAGCACGGCGAGGGGCACGAGGCAGACCAGGAAGCACAGCAGCACCGGTGCCGCGGCGACGGCCTGCTCCGCGTTCGTGGTGAAGATGCGGCTGGCGGGAACCGCGGCGACGGCGAGGGCCGCGGCCGACGCGACGATGAAGAAGCCGAGCGTGCGGATGCTGCGCGAGATGTCCGCGCGCACCTGGTCGTGGCGATCCGCGGCCGCGTGCTCGCTGAGCTGGGTGAAGTACGGCGTTCCGATCGACAGCACGATGATCGAATACGGGAGCATGAACAGCAGCCACGCGTTCTGAGAGACGAAGATGGCGGGGTCGTTCCCCGAGGCGCCCGAGAGCACGTTGGATTGCACGATGCCGGCGAGCTGACCCGCCACGACCATCAGGAAGGTCCAGCCCGCGAGACGCCCGATGTGGCGCAGGCCCACGCCCTTCCACTGGAAATCGGGCCGCAGCGTGAGCCCCGCCCGCCGCCAGAAGAACAGCAGCACCAGGGTCTGTACGACGATGCCGGCGGTGGCGGTGCCGGCGAGCGTCGCGATCATCGAGGGCGTCCACGCGTCGACGCGATCCTGCGGTCCGCTGAAGATCAGGATGAAGACGCCGAACCCGGCGATCGAGATGACGTTGTTGACGATCGGCGCCCACGTGTACGGGCCAAAGACGCGCCGGGCGTTCAGGATCTCGCCCAGCAGCGCGTACAGACCGTAGAAGAAGACCTGCGGTAGGCACCAGTAGGCGAAGGCGGTCGACAGTGCCAGCTGATCGTCGGTGAACTTGCTCGCGTACACCTGCACCAACAGGGGCGCGGCGACCATGGCGAGCGCGGTGGCCCCCAGCAGGCCCACCGTGCCCAGCGTGAAGAGCTTGGAGACGAATGCCTGGCCGCCGTCGGCGTGCGCGGCCGCCTTGACGATCTGCGGGACGACTACGGCGGTCAGCAGACCCGTCGAGATGATCGCGTAGATGTTGTTGGGCAGCTGGTTCGCGACGGCGAAGGCGTCACCCGCGCCACCGATGGAACCGATGGCCGCGACCAGCACGATGGTGCGCAGCAGACCGGTCAGGCGCGACGCGATGGTCCCCGCTCCGATGAGCACACTCGCCCGTCCGATACTGCTCACGGGGCGGTTCTCCTCGGTGGATTCGGATGACAGCGGGTCAGTGCCGTCGTCGTCGGTGTCGGGGGCGCTGTCGTCCGATGCCGGGCTGCGCCCATCGGCATCCGGGCTCTTGCGCACGATGCTGCCGTCGGGCGGGGGGTCGGCATCCGGAGTCTCGTCGCCCTCGGCGCGCGTTCGACGGCGACGGGCGATGGTGCGCACGACGCCGAGACTCAGGAACGCCACGATCAGCAGGATGATGACGATGAGGCCGATGCTCTCCCACTCGGCCCGCACCTCGACGTCGACCACCTGCGGCGAGCCCACGGCTTCTCCGGTGGGGCTGTACAGCTGCAGGGCGACGCTGACCTCGCCATTGGCGATGCGCGCCTCGACGGGGACCTCGACGCGCGTGTTGGCGGACGCCTGAGCGTTGACGGTCGTGCGGGGTTGCACGCGGAGTCGCACGTCGTTGGGGTCCACGGCCATCACGACCGTGACGGGCCAGGGCAGGTCGTTGCGCACCCACGGCCGCAGCGGCGCGCTGGAACTCACGAGTCGGAAATCCGACGACAGGATGCCGACGGAATCGAGCGTCGTACGCGTCGCGGCGCGGTGGTCCGAGACGGCCTTGCGGGCGGCATCCCCCGTCCACGACACGTTCGTCACCTGGAGGACTTCGGCGCGCTCGCGTCCGGTGAGCAGCTCGGGCTGGTCGAGGATCGTCGCGAAACGGTCGATGACCTGCTCATCGGCGACCAGATCGGCGACATCGGTGACGCGGGCGGTGTCGACCGTCGCCTCGGCGAGGGTGGTCTCGGATGCCGGGATCGTCGACACCGCGGCGAGCGTGGAGCTGCTGTACCCCGGCGCCGTCGCGACGAGGCCCAGGGTCGCGCGGAGACTCACGCGCGAGCGGTCGGTGCCGCGGTCGAGGATGGCGAGGACGGGCTGGTCACCGGTGGCCGCGCGAGCCAGGGCGAGGTACGCCTGCGCGGCCGCGAGCGCCGACCCCCGTCGAGTCGTGTCGTTCTGTCCGGCGGCGTCGGCGAGAGCACGCGAGACCTCGGCGTCGTAGACGGGGGTGGATACGCCTGCCACGGCGGCGGCGGCCTGACGTGCGCCCCCGACCACGCTGGTCGACGGCACCAGCACGTGGGCGGGCTGATCGGCGGTCCCGAGGGCACCGAGGGCGGTGACGGTGTCGGCGCCGGCGGATCCGGTCGCGGGCCAGAAGACGTTCGGGGTGGCGGAACCGATGTCGAGCAGCGACGTCAGCGACGGGTAGGACGGCTGGCCCGGCGTCGCCGATGTCGACGGATCGGGCGTCGACACCGCCGAGACGGCGGGCGCGGGCTGGGTGAAGTCGGCGGCCGTCATATACGACTGCAGCGACGTCGGTGAGAGGGGGGCGGTGAGGCCGGCCCGCAGCTGCGCGGCGATGTCGGCGTCACCGAACTGCAGTGCGAAGCGGTTGTTGGGCAGCGCCAGCAGACGCTGCAGCCAGGCCACGGCGGTGGGGGGTGCGGCCGAGCCGAGAACCCGGATCGCCGCGGGGATGGCGGGATCGACCGCGAGGGTCGCCCCGGTTCCGTCGACCGCATCGAGTTGGGCCGAGAGAGCGCCGTCGACCGCGGTGAGCTCCGCCAGTTCGCTCGCGCTCAGCAGCCCCCGGGTCATCGGTGCGGCCGTGATGGGAACGACGAGGGCGACGGGCGTCTGCGCGCCCGCGTCATTCGGAACGACGACCACGGTCGGAGTGCGCAGACCCGCGCCGTCGGCCGTCACGCGCACCGGGTAGACGCCCGCCGCGCGTCCGGCCAGCGCGGCGTCGGTCGCCGGTACCGACAGCGCCGTGGTGGTCTGGGCGCCGGAGGCGGTGGCATCCATCGATCCGGTGGCGACCTGCTGCAGGGTGACTCCGGCGGTGTCGCCGCCGAGCCAGCGCTCGAGGGCCGCGTCGTCGCTCAGGGGCGCCGTTCCCAGCTGCAGGCCGACGGGGGTCGCGACGGCCGCCCCGGAACCCGCCGCCAGGGTCACGGCGACCGTCAGCGCCTCACCGGGGCGCAGGATGCCGTTGGCGACGGGTGCGGCCGACAGGACGGCCGGCGTCGTCGAGGCCGACGGCGAGGGGATCGGTGCGGCAGCCGCGGCGGGCATCGCCGGGACCGCGAGTCCGAACGCCAGGGCGCCGGCGGCGAGGGTCGCCAGCAGCCGGCGCGTGAGGGAGCGCCGCGGCACGGGTGAGCCCGGAGGCTGGGAGGTCACGTTCATACGAGCGTCGGTGGAACGAGGGGGCCTCGCACCGCGTTGAGTCTAGGCCCGCGCACCTCGGAGCCCCCCGATAGCCCCGCGCAGACGGTTGAATGGACCGGTGCTCCCCGAACCCGACGCCCTGCTGTGCCGCGCCCTCGCCGACGACCTCCGCGCGGCGGGCTTCGCCAGCGCTGCGCTGAGAGAGGCGTGGGGGGCCCAAGCCGACGACGCTCTCGCCCGCGGCCTGCGTCGCCCCGCCACGCGCGCGCTGGGTGACCGGGGTGACGCGTTGGCCGTGCTGGGACGCCTCTGGGGTCTGGGACTGCCCGTGGCACGCGGCGACGTCGAGGCGGCGCTGCCCGCGCTGCGCGTCGACGGAGCCGTGACTCTGGGGCTCATCGAGGCGTCGGGCGATGCGGTCACCCCGGCGGTGCTGCTGCGCCCGCAGGGGTTCTCCGACGACCAGGGCGACGTCGAATGGTGGATCGCGAGCGATCTCGACGAGTCGGCGCTCGAGGGCCCGCTCCCCGAGAACCACGTGCTCGGGGTGGGGGGCGCCTCCGAGACCCTCGCGCGGCTGCAGCTCACGCGTCGCGCGCACACCGCCCTCGATCTCGGCACGGGGTGCGGCATCCAGGCCCTGCGGTTGCGTCGTCTGGTCGACCACGTCGTCGCGACCGACATCTCGGAGCGCGCGCTGCGGTTCACCCGGCTGAACGCCCTGCTCAACGACGTCGACGGCATCGAGACGCGGCACGGTTCACTGTTCGAACCCGTCGCCGGCGAGACGTTCGACCGTGTGGCCTCGAATCCCCCGTTCGTCATCACTCCCCGCGTGGCCGGCGTTCCGGCGTACGAATACCGCGACGGTGGTCTCGAGGGCGACGCGCTCGTCGCGTCGGTCATCGGCGGTGTGGGTGCGCACCTCTCCCCCGGCGGTGTCGCGCAGTCGCTCGGCAATTGGGAGTACCGAGAGGGTGAGTCGGGGCTCGACCGGGTGCGCGACTGGATCGGAACGTCGATGGACGCCTGGGTCGTCGAGCGGCAGGTGCTCGACCCGCTCGCCTACGCCGAACTGTGGGTGCGCGACGGCGGCACGGTCGCCGGAACCCCCGCGTACGCGCGGTTGATCGACGCCTGGCTCGACGACTTCGCCGAGCGGGGGGTGACCGGCATCGGTTTCGGCTACGTGCTCGTGCGCAAGCCTCTCGCCGGAGCCCCCACGCTCGCCCGCTTCGAGCGGGTCGACGGCGGCGGCGAGGCGTGGTTCGGGCCGCACCTGGCCGCCTGCCTCGCCGCGCACGATCGCGCGGCGCTGCTCGACGACGAGAGCCTGGCCGACAGCGTGCTGCGCGTCGCCCCCGACGTGACCGAGGCTCGGCACCACCGACCGGGTGAAGAGGACCCCTCGGTCATCGAGCTGCGCCAGGGCGGGGGCTTCGCGCGCACGCTCGAGGTCGACCCCGCGTTGGCGGCGCTCGTGGGCGCGTGCGACGGCGATCTGTCGGTGGGCGTGCTCGTCGACGCGATCGCGCAGCTGCTCGAAGTGGATGCCGAGGCCCTCCGCGCCGACCTGCTCCCGCGTGTGCGTGAGTTGCTGGTGACCGGGTTCGTGGACTTCGCCGACGACTGACACCCGCCGGTGTCTGCGGACAGGGTGCCGTCGGCCCTCGCGTCTGGCGCGGAGCACGTCTGCGGTGGCTGTCGGCGGCCCCGGATAGGCTCGAAGGCATGCTGAACATGGTCGACGGTCTCGCGCGCCTGGAGGAGTTGGCGGCCCACCCCGTGGTCGCCACGCTCGCCCGCGTCTTCGCCGACGCCGGTCGCGACCTGGCCCTGGTCGGGGGACCCGTCCGCGACGCGTTGCTGGGCCGGATCACCCACGACTTCGACTTCACCACCGACGCGCGTCCCGACGAGATCCTCGCCCTGGTGAAGCCGGTGTCGTCGGTGCAGTGGGACGTCGGTCGGGCCTTCGGCACGATCGGCGCCAGGGTCAAGGGCGAGCAGGTCGAGATCACGACCTACCGGGCCGACAGCTACGACGGCGTCACCCGCAAGCCCACGGTCGAGTTCGGTGACACGCTCGAGGCCGATCTCAACCGCCGCGACTTCACGGTCAACGCCATGGCGCTACGGGTTCCCGCCCGCACCCTGGTCGACCCGACGGGCGGCGTCGAAGACCTGCTGGCCCAGCGCCTGCGCACCCCCATCGATCCCGCGGTGAGCTTCGGCGACGACCCCCTGCGCATGCTGCGCGGAGCCCGATTCGCGTCGCAGCTCGAGTTCACCCTCGACCCCGACACGCTCGCCGCCATCGTCGAGCTGCGCGCCTCGCTGCAGATCGTCAGCCCCGAGCGCGTGCAGGCCGAACTCGTACGGCTGCTCCAGACCGACGACCCCGTCCGCGGTATCCGGGTGCTGGTCGAGACCGGCCTGATCGACGAGTTCCTGCCCGAGGTACCGGCGCTGCGCCTCGAGGTCGATGAGCACCACCACCACAAAGACGTCTACGAGCACTCGCTCACGGTGCTGCGCCAAGCCATCGCGCTCGAGAAGGAACGGCATCCGGATGCCGCCCCCGACGTGCCGCTGCGTCTCGCGGCGCTGCTGCACGACATCGGCAAGCCCGCGACGCGGCGCCTGGAGCCGGGCGGCGGCGTGACCTTCCACCACCACGACATCAAGGGCGCACGCCTGGCCCGCAAGCGTCTGCAGGCGCTGCGCTTCGACGCGAACACCACGACCGTCGTCTCGCGCCTGGTCGAACTGCACCTGCGGTTCTTCGGCTACGCCGAGGGCGCGTGGACCGACTCCGCGGTCCGACGCTACGTGCGCGACGCCGGCGACGAGCTCGAACGCCTGCACATCCTCACGCGGGCCGACGTGACCACGCGGAACAAGCGCAAGGCCCACCGCCTGGCATCCGCGTACGACGACATCGAGAACCGCATCTCCGCCCTGCGCGAGCAGGAGCAGATCGACGCGATCCGCCCCGAGCTCGACGGCAACCGCATTCAAGAGGTGTTGGGTGTGAAGCCCGGTCGCGAGGTGGGCGAGGCCTACCGGTTCCTGCTCGAGCTGCGCCTCGACGAGGGCATGCTCGGCGAAGACGAGGCCGAGAAGCGGTTGCGGCAGTGGTGGGCGGCGCGGGGGTAACGCCGTTCGTCTGACGACGACGCTCGGGGTGCGTGCTGCCCGCTTCGGATGAGAGGCATCCGGGGCACGTTTCGTGCAGCGGGGTGCTCACTGACCGCCCCGGTGCACCGCTCGCGCCCCGAAACGCCCGACCCCTCCCCTCGACACGGCCGTCGACCTACACTGAGACCCACCTCCGTCACCGCCGATGGGAGTCCTGTGTCCTCTTCCTGGTCGCGACCGGCCATCTCTCCCGAGACCTCGGGACTGTTGATCGCGCGCGCCCACGACGAGCTGCTCGCCGGCAACGAGGATCGACGCCTCGACGACGTGCGGCCCCTCGTGCAGGACTCGTGGCGGCGGTCGCTGGCGTCGCTGGTCGGACCCGAGGGGCTTCCCTCGCTCGAGCTCGCCAGCGATGAGCTCGAGGCCTATCGTCGCGCCCATCCGTTGGCGGGGGTGATGGACATGGTGCGGTCGCTCCTGCTGCCCGGCACGGCCGAGGAATCGGGCGTCGTGGTCGCCGTCGGAGACGCTGCCGGGCGCCTGCTGTGGGTCGAGGGCGACAGGCACATCCGCACGCTCACCGGCGACATGGGTTTCGTCGCGGGCGCGAACTGGGCGGAGGACGCCGTGGGCACCTCGGCCCCGGGAACGGCGCTCACCCTGGACCGGTCGGTGCAGATCCGCGGCGCCGAGCACTTCAACCGGCTCGTGCAGCCGTGGTCGTGCACCGCGGCTCCCGTGCACGATCCCGAGACGCGGCGCCTGATCGGTGTGATCGACGTCACGGGCGGGCCCGAGGCCGTGACGCCCCAGGCTCAACTGCTGGTGGATGCCACGGCCCGCGCGATCGAGAGCGAGATCCTCGTCGCGCGACTGCGCGCGCAGCATCCACCCGCGCCGAAGCGGGCGGCGCCGTCGCGCGCGTTGCTGCGCATCCTGGGTCGCGATCGCGCACTGCTGGAGGTGGATGGGGCGGTGCGGGAACTCAGCGCGCGGCACGCCGAGATCCTGCTGCTTCTCGCCGTGCACCGGGAAGGGCTGTCGGCCGAGGCGCTCAGCGAAGCGGTCTACGGCCACCCCGCCGTCGAGACGCTGCGGCCCGAGATGGTGCGCTTGCGCCGCGCGCTCGTCCCCGTCGCGTCGCGTCTGGTTCCGGCATCCCGGCCCTATCGCCTGCTGGAGGATCTCGAGACCGACGCGCAGCACGTGCTGTCGCTGCTCGATCGCGGGGCGCACCGGGTGGCGTTGGCGGCGTACGCGGGCTCGGTGCTGCCGGAGTCGGACGCACCCGGGGTCGTCGAGGTGCGCGAGTCGGTCCGCTCGGCGTTGCGTGAAGCGCTCATCGCCGAGGCGAGCGTCGACGTGCTCCTCGCCTACGCCGAGACCGCCGAGGCGTGCGACGACCAGGAGGTGCTGCGGCTGTGTCTGGGCATGCTCCCCCCGCGTTCTCCGAAGCGCTCGGGGCTCGTCGCGCGGTTGGAGCGGCTCGAGCGGGCGTGAGCGGGCCCTGTTCGCCGGGTGTTCGCCCGGCGATGGGCCGCGGGCGTTCCCGATGTCGGAACCCCTCGTTACGCTGAACATATGGACGAAGAAACGCTCGACATCTTCTCGGCAGCTCGCGCCCGTCGCGACGTGGGGCGCATTCGCGAGGCCCTCGCCGAGGTGAAGGCCGGCGATATCGCCCGGGTCATCGTCCGCTCCCCCCGCTATGGCCTGTACGCCCTCGAGGGCACCGTGCGCATCGGCGTGGGCGGTCAGCCGCTCGTCGGTGATGTCATCCTCGCCACGAGCTCCGAGATCCAGCGCATCGATGTGGGTATCGAACAGCCCGAGGCCGCTCTGGGCGCCGACGTCGTCGATCCCTCGACCCTCCCCCACGGCACGCCCGTCCGCGTGACGTTCCTCACCCCCACGCACCAGACCTTCGCGCTCACCGGACCGATCACGGCCGGCAACGACCGTTTCCTGCTGGTCGGCAGCTGGATCGTCGCCGACGATCGCGTCATCGCCCCGCGCGTGCAGAGCATCGAGCGCCTCGACGGCGTCGACCTGCACGAGGTCAACGTTCCGCCGCTCCGGTCGGTGTTGGCTGACGCCGACGCGTAGCCTCCCGCGCTGAACGGATGCCACAGCCTCGGGGTCGTGGCATCCGTCGTCGGTGCGTGTGGGGGCCGCGGTCCCCGCGTCGGACCCGGTGGCGTTCTCTCGCCGCGCGTGCCCACCCCGGGCGGCGGACGGACGGCGGGTGATCGGAACCGCATCCTTTTGACGAGGACGCATGCGTTTGCCGCCAATCGGGTGCGGTCTCGGCAATCGGGTGCGGTCTCGTGGGGACAGCTACGCCGCCGTCCGCCCGCGCGCGCGTCCCGGGCGCAACCGGATGCAACCTCCCCCGGCGTAGCGTCGGCGCATCGCCGCCCGAAGCCGTCGCGGCGACTCATGACCGTCGAAGGAGACACGCATGACCATCGTCGAAGAAGGCGTCTCGAGCGTCTACGCCGCTCCCGGAACCCGCGGAGCCGTCGCCGAGTACCGCTCGCGGTACGGGCACTACATCGGCGGCGAATGGGTCGAACCGCACAGCGGCGAGTACTTCGAGAACATCACCCCGGTCACCGGCAAGCCGTTCTGCGAGGTCGGTCGCGGCGACGCGCACGACATCGACCGCGCGGTCGACGCCGGCTGGAAGGCGTTCGCGTCGTGGAAGAAGACCACTCCCGCCGAGCGCAGCGTCATCCTGAACAGGATCGCCGACCGCATAGAAGAGAACCTCGAGAAGATCGCCGTCGCCGAGACGTGGGAGAACGGCAAGCCGGTGCGCGAGACGCTCGCCGCCGACATCCCGCTGACCGTCGACCACTTCCGCTACTTCGCGGGCGTGCTGCGGGCCCAGGAGGGCTCGCTCAGCCAGCTCGACGAGAACACGGTGGCCTACCACTTCAACGAACCGCTCGGTGTGGTCGGGCAGATCATCCCGTGGAACTTCCCCATCCTCATGGCCGCCTGGAAGCTGGCGCCGGCGCTCGCCGCGGGCAACTGCGTCGTGATCAAGCCGGCCGAGCAGACCCCGGCATCGCTGCTGTTCCTGTTCGACATCATCGGCGACCTGCTGCCGGCGGGCGTCGTGAACATCGTGAACGGCTTCGGCATCGAGGCGGGGGCACCGCTGGCGCAGCACAAGCGCATCCGCAAGATCGCGTTCACCGGTGAGACCACCACGGGGCGTCTGATCATGCAGTACGCCTCGCAGAACCTCATCCCCGTGACGCTCGAACTCGGCGGCAAGAGCCCGAACGTGTTCTTCGAAGACGTCGCTCTGCGCAGCGACGACGCGTACTACGACAAGGCGCTCGAGGGCTTCACGATGTTCGCGCTGAATCAGGGCGAGGTGTGCACGTGTCCGTCGCGCTCGCTCATCCAGCGGTCGATCTACGACCAATTCCTCGGTGACGGCCTCGAGCGCGTGAAGAAGGTGCGCCAGGGCAATCCGCTCGACCCCGAGACGATGATCGGAGCACAGGCGTCGAACGACCAGCTCGAGAAGATCCTGTCGTACATCGACATCGGCAAAGCGGGCGGAGCGAAGCTGCTGACGGGTGGCGAACGCGTCGATCTCGGCGGCGACCTGACGGACGGCTACTACATGGCGCCGACCGTTTTCGAGGGCACGAACGACATGCGCATCTTCCAGGAGGAGATCTTCGGTCCCGTCCTGTCGGTGACCTCGTTCGACGACTTCGATGATGCGATCTCGATCGCCAACGACACTCTCTACGGCCTCGGCGCCGGTGTGTGGAGCCGCAGTGGCGACACCGCCTACCGTGCCGGCCGCGCCATCGAAGCCGGGCGTGTGTGGACGAACACCTACCACCAGTACCCCGCGCACGCGGCGTTCGGCGGGTACAAGCAGTCCGGCATCGGCCGCGAGAACCACCTGAAGATGCTCGACCACTACCAGCAGACGAAGAACCTGCTGGTGTCGTATGCCGATGGGGCCATGGGCTTCTTCTGAGTGCGGGTGCGGCTCCCGGGCAGAGTTCCGGGGGTCGCATTCCCTCTCGGCGGGTGGCGCGTCGGCGGGTTGGCCCGAATCATGTCCCACTATCGGTGGTCTGGAGCCACTTCAGGCCGCCGATTTGGGGACATGGAACGAAAGGAATGGGACATGGAGCAGCTCTCCCGCGTCGACGTGACGGACGCCGCGGCCGCGCTCCTGCGCGATCTGACGGTGAAGCACGGCCCGCTGATGTTCCACCAGTCGGGCGGCTGCTGTGACGGCAGCTCACCGATGTGTTACCCGGTGGGAATGTTCCTCACGGGGCCGAGCGACGTACTGCTGGGCACCGTCGACGTGGGCCTCGACGACCCCATCGAGGTCTACATGTCGGAATCGCAGTTCGAGTACTGGAAGTTCACTCACCTGACGATCGATGTCGTGCCCGGGCGCGGGGCGGGCTTCTCGGTGGAGGGTCCGACGGGAATGCGATTCCTCATTCGCTCGCGGATGTTGACGGAGCAGGAGGCGGTGGCGTTCGGGGTGACGACTCTCTCGGAATGAGGCTGCGGCGCCACCGGCGGTCGCGAAGGAAGGTCGCGACACTGAACGCGAGAACGAGGAGCGGGGCGGACATCACCGCGGCGGGAGCGAGGCCAGCGATCAGGAACCCCGTCAGCACCGCTCCGCCAGCGGCTATCCAGGAGGACGCCGGCCGGAGTGGGTCGACCAGCGTGCCCCAGCCCGCGCCGATCACCACCGCGTAGACGCAGATGATGAGCGAGATGTCGACGGTGTTCTGCACGGGGAGCTTCGTTCTCTCGAGGTCTGGTCGACTCGCCAGTGTTCCATCGCCGCGGCGGTGAGAGCGCCTGTTTCACCCGCCCGGCGGGCGGAACCACCCGCGCCACCCGCGATTGCCGGGCTCTCCCTGCTCGACCGGCGAAGGGTTCGATCGGCACGAATGACGGCTCACGGGCGAAAACGCCACGGCGTCGGGCGAAAACGGCGCCCACCCCCCTCGGCGGCGGAAGCGGGCGCCGTTAGCGTGTCGTCGGTCCGGGCAGGAGACCCGGCAGCCGCGCGAGCGGCTCGCGCGGAGGGTGCCCCCATGAAGTTCAGCGCCGGTCGCGCGTTCGCCCTCGTCCTGGCCCCGCTCATCGCCGCGGCCCTGGTGGCGACCGGGCTGATGCTGCTGGCCATCGTCGCGACCGAGGCGGCGACGACCATCGTCGTCCCCTACCTCGTCACCTACACGGGAACGAAGGACCCGGGCGGCGGTGGGCGGACGCTGTACATCGACGGCTCCTGGTCCGTCGCGACAGCGGTGACCGGCATCGTGGCGTCTCCCCTGGTCGCGCTGGCACTCTTCCTGCCCGACGGACCCGCACGACCGCATCGCGGCTAGAGCCAGCCCCGGTCGACCGCCACTCGCACGGCGTCCGCCCGATTGCGCCCGCCGGTCTTGCCGATCGCACTGGAGAGATGGTTCTTCACCGTGCCCTCCGACAGGTGCACCATCCGCGCGATGTCGGCGATCGATCCGCCCGACCGCGCTGCGGCGAGCACGTCGGTCTCACGCTCCGTGAGGGGCGAGTCGCCCTGAGCCAGCGACTCGACGGCCAGCGCCGGGTCCACGACTCGCAGCCCCATCGACACGCGCCGCACGGCATCGGCCAGCTCGGCCGCGGGAGTGTCCTTCACGACGAAGCCCGATGCCCCGGCCTGAAGGGCCCGTGCCAGGTAGCCCGGCCGGCCGAAGGTCGTGACGATGAGGGCACGGCATCCGGGAACCTCGGAACGCAGGAGCGACGCCGCGGCGATGCCGTCGATACCGGGCATCTCGATGTCGAGCAGCGCCACCGTCGCCTGAGACGCGCGAGCCGCTTCGACGACCTCGTCGCCGCGCCCGACCTGGGCGACGACCTCGATGTCGTTCTCGAGCCCGAGCAGGGCGGCGAGGGCACCGCGCACCAGGGCCTGGTCGTCGGCGATGAGAAGCCGGATCACCATCGCGTCACCACGTCACTTTCACTCTGAACCCGCCGAGATCACTGCGACCCACGGTGAGGCGGGCACCCGCGGTCTCGACGCGTTCGCGCAGGCCCGTGAGCCCCGACCCCGAGGATGCCGTGGCAGACGGTCCGCATCCGTCGTCGTCGACCTCGACACCGCGGGCACTCAGACGCACGCGGCACGCGTGAGCACCGGCGTGCCGCACGACGTTGGTCACCGACTCGCGCACCACCCATCCGGCGAGCTCCCGACGATCGGCGGGGACCTGCTCGGTCGACCCGGGCAGGTCGGGCGTCACCCCGGCACTCTCGAGGGCGGCCCGCGCCGCGGCGAGCTCCCCGCTGATGCTCACGCCGCGGAAACCGTGCACCGTCGCGCGCACGTCTGCCAACGCGCCCCGCGCCAGCTGCTCGATCTGGGCGATCTCGTCGCGCGCGGCCGGGGATCCGGCATCCATCAGTCGCCCCGCCAGCTCGGCTTTGACCGTGATGACCGTCAGGGAGTGGCCGAGGATGTCGTGCACGTCGCGAGCGACGCGGCCGCGCTCGCGCTCGGCGGCGAGCTCGGCGACCTGGTGCTGCGCGGCCCGGAGACGCGCCAGGGTGGTGATGTTGCCGGTGAGAGTCGCCATCATCACCGACACCGAGAGGATGACAGCGGCGTTCAGCGCGCTGTTGCCGATGTCGGCGTCATCCCACACCCCCACGGCGAAGGTGAGGCCGGCCAGCACCAGGAGGGGGATCCAGAGCATGCTGCGCCGCATGCGCGAGACGGCGAGGGCCACGCCGACGAACGTCCACAACCAGCGCACGTCGGCGCCGAGCCACGGAATGAGCGACAAGCTCAGCAGGAAGAGCACCGCCGCCGGAACGAGGCGCACCGCACCGGGCTGCAGTCGCCGCATCACCGGAACCGTGCACAGGAAGGCGCCGCCGAAGACCGCCACGAGAAGCGTCGGCACGATGGTGACGGCCGAAGGCTGCGCCCACAGCGTGTACATCGTCGGCACGATCCAGGCGAGAGACATGCCCGCGCCGATGAACCACCCGCGGTTCGACATGGCGAAGCCGGCACCCGCGGAGGGTGCCGGCCCGGCGGCGGGGGCGGCCTGCTCGTTCATCACGTTCACCATAGGACGCCCCCGTCGCTCATCCGCGCCGCGTATCGCGACGGAAGAAGGCGACCGTGCCCGTGACGAACACCGCGAGCCAGACGACCGCATTGATCAGGGCGCCGATGTCGAAGGCATCCCCCGTCAGCGGTGACCGCGCCAGCTCACCGATGCCGTACACGGGTGTCAGCTTGCCGATGACCTGCAGGAAGTCCGGCATGTTCGACAGCGGGAAGAACAGGCCGCCCAGGAACGACAGCAGAACGACGACCAGGCTCGTGATCTGCGCGACGTTCTCACCGGGCACCATGTAGCCGACCATGAGCCCGAGCGTCGTGAAGACCGCACCGGCGAGCAGCCACGCGGCCAGGCCCGACACGATCCACTGGGATGCCGACAACTCGACGCCCGAGAACATGGCCACGATGTAGGTCGCGACGATGGCGACGAGACCGAACATCATGCCCGCGATCGTCTTCACGGCGACATTGACGACAGGGTTCAGCGGCGTGAGGCGCAACTGCCGCGTCCACCCCTGCGCGCGTTCGGCGGCGACCGACGCCCCGGTCTGGGTCGCCGACATCATCGCTCCGTACATCGCCATCGACACCATGATGTACGCGGCCACCGACACTCCCCCGGATGCCACCGGAGTCGCCGTCAGCGGTTCGTCGAGCAGCTGATACCCGACGATGAAGAACATCAGCACGGGGAACGCCACGGTGAAGAACAACCCGCGCGGGTTGCGGATCTTGCGCATCAGCTCGAGGCGCAGATAGGTGAGTGTGAACCCGCCGAGGGCGGGCACCGGTCGGTCGAGGGTGATGGCGGTCATCGGACTGCTCCGTTCAGGGCGGGTTCCGCGGCGTCGGCGGTGAGGGCGAGGAAGACGCTCTCGAGGTTCTGGGCGGTGATCTCGAGATCGCGCGCGGGGGTGGCGGTCAGCAGGTGTCGGGCGAGCTCATCGGAATCACGCGTGTGGATCGTGACGCGCTCGCCGGCGGCCTCGACCGAATCGACGCCCGGAATCGACGCGAGCGCCGTGAGGTCGGCATCCGGGAGCGTCAGCTGGACGACCCGACCCGAGACGAGATTCTTGATCTCGGCGGTGCTCCCGTCGGCGACGATCCGACCGCGGCTCATCAGCACGATGCGATCGGCGTACTCGTCGGCCTCGTCGAGGTAGTGGGTGGCGAACATGACGGTGCGTCCGCGGGCGGCATCCGCCCGGATCGCGCTCCAGAACGAGCGGCGCGCCTCCACGTCCATACCGGTGGTCGGTTCGTCGAGGATCAACAGTGCGGGATCGCTCACGAGGGCCATCGCGAAACGGAGTCGCTGCTGCTCGCCCCCGGAGCACAGGCCCACGCGACGGTTCGCCAGACTCTGGATGCCGGCCCGCTCGAGGGCTTCGTCGACGGGACGCTTCTCGGCGAACAGGCTGGCCGTGAGGGCCACCGTCTCGCGGACGGTGATGTCCTTGAGGAGGCCACCGGTCTGCAGCACGGCCGAGACGAGGCCGCGGGCGACGGCGCCGCGGGGAGTGTGTCCGAACACCTGGATGGAGCCGGCGTCGGGGTTCGTGAGGCCGAGGATCATGTCGATCGTCGTGGTCTTGCCCGCGCCGTTCGGGCCGAGGAAGGCCACGATCTCGCCCGGACGGACGGTGAGGTCGACGCCGCGCACGGCGTGGACGGAGCCGAAGCTCTTGACGACGCCCCGCGCGTCGATCGCGACGGGGGTGGGGGTGGAGGAGGTCATGTGTTCATGCTGGTCGCGCATGACGGTCGGCACGGGGGGCGTGGGTCACGTCGTGGGGGTGACGTTCGTCATGGGTCGGGGTGGATGGGTGAAGTTCGGCGCTCCCGCGACGAGCGCGGGCGAACCTTTCCCCGTGAGGGGTGGATCTGTGGATAACTCCCGAGGCGACTGCTCAGACCTCAGTACCGTGCGGGGATGCAGAAATTCACGGTCGAGCCGGAGGCACTGCGCCGTGCGGCGTACGTGGTCGACGCCGCGGCGGACCACGCTGGGGTACAGACGTCGTTGACTCCGACACGCAACCTGGGGCACGCGCGGCTGAGCGCGGCGGCCGAGGAGTTGCTGCAGTCCTTGACGGGCGGTTGGACGGAGGCCACGACGCAGATCGACGCCGTGGCAGCGAGTCTGCGCGCCACCGCGCAGATCTACGAGCGAGCGGATGCCGACGGCGAACGAGACGCCCACGCCATCGGCGCGCAGCGATGAGTGCCCTGGGCGCGACGACGTTGGCCTCTGAGCTGGTTCCCGGCTCCGTCGAGGCGGCCTACGAACTCGTGCGTCTCGGCGGGCAGCGATCTTCGGTCGCCGATGACATCTCTCACTCCCTGCGGCGACAGCACGAGATCGACGGATGGACGGGGAGCGCCTCCGACGCCTACGGCGCGCGGATCGACCTCATCGCGCGGCGATGGGAGCTGATCGGTGAGGCGCTGGAGGCCCTGGTCGAACCGATGCAGACGTATGGCCGCGCATTGTCGCGCGCCCAGGGGCTGGCTCAGGATGCCATCGAGGCATGGGCCTACGCCTCATCGCTGCCGACCGACGGTGGCGAGCTACCCGCATTCCGTTCCTTCGCGAGCGGATGGCCGCTGATGATTTCGGACGGACGCCATCAGGGCGCAGCGCCGAGTTCCCGCGCTGAGGCCCTGCGCCGGGCCGAAGCGATGCTCGCCGACGCGTGCGCCGACGTGCTCGCCGCGGGTGACATCGCCGCGGCCGCGGTGCACGCATTGATCGAGCCGCTTCGCGCGCGAGGCGAGGTCTGGGTCTCGATCGGTGAGGGCCTCGGGCGCACCGCGGTGCCGTCGGCGCACGTGCTGTCGGTGATGTCCGCGCTCGATCCGTCTGCCCTGACCGCTCTGCTGAGGGCACGGCCCGACCTGGTGGTGAGGCTCGCACAGGCCGACCCTGCGGCCATCGCGCCGTGGTGGCGCGATCTCGACCCCGACGTGCGCGAGGTGCTCATCACCGAAGCACCCGGGGTGATCGGGAACCTGGGCGGCGTCGCGTACGCGTCTCGGGACCGCGCGAATCGCATCGTGCTCGCGCAAGCGCTTCAGGATGCCAGGAATAGCCCCTGGGATCAGTCCGATCAGGTCGCTGCGCTGGAGGCACTGGAGAGAGCTGCCACGGGCAATACCCTCGCCTCGCTCGTGCTCGATCGGCCCCCGTTGGCGCAGGTAGCGGTGGGCGATCTGGATCGGGCTCGTCACATTTCGGTGATCGTGCCGGGGATGGGGACGACGGTCGGTGGTGACATGGAGGCGTACGCGAAAGTCGCTGATGCCCTCGCCGGGCAGCAATCTCGCGTATCCGGCGTCGATCGCGATGATCTTGGCGTGGTTGCCTGGATCGGATATCACCCACCCATGCCGGATAGCCACGCGCTGGAGGTGGCCTCCGATGACCTAGCCGGAGTCGGAGCCCGCAGTCTCGCGTACGACCTGGAATCACTGCGAGTTACAGCTGGCGACGGTTCTCCGGTGGAGCTCTCCGTCGTTGCGCATTCCTACGGAACGGACGTCGCCACCCTTGCGCTGCGGCAAGCGGAGGCGGATCACCTCGTGATGCTCGGCTCCGCTGGAATTTCTGGCGATGTCGGCGATGCCTCGACACTGAATGTCCCCGAGGGGCAGGTTTTCTCGTCGCAATCGAGGCGTGACGAGTGGGCCCCGATCGGCCAGGTCTTATCTGGACGCACAGACCCGACGAGCGGCGGGTTCGGAGCCTCGGTGTTCTCGTCGGAGTCCGCGGTCGTCGAGGGGAAGGAGCTTTACGCGGTGTCCAAGCATGGGCCGTTCGGGACGGAGACCGAAGCGGACGCCAGCTACTTCACGCCGAACACCACCTCCATGTACAACACGGCGCTCGCAACGATGGGCAACGACGGGCGTCTCGTTCTGGGTGGCACCGCCGAGGATCGCGCGGTGAGAGATGGAAAGAAATGGGGTGAGAACGAACTGTGAGACGACGGTTGAAGGTCTCGATCGTTCTCCTGGCGTGCATCGCACTTACGGGCTGCTCGCTCACGAACCAATCTGAGGAAGAAACCATGACCGTCGACAGTGTTTTATCTCGCGGGAACGACTTGTACGCGGCTGTGCGAGCTGTCGTGGGTGAGGACGCGTGGTCGACAGATGAGAAATGGCTATCGTGCGGGGTTACTGATGGACAGGCGCGGGTGCAATTGCGTCTCGACTCAAGGCTTGCGGCGGACATTCCCGGACGACCTCAAGATCTGATCGAGCTTGTGCGCGAGCGCTGGTTGGCCTTGGGCGTCGATGCCGCCCCCGCAGTCAACAGCGATCTTGATCCCGTCCGATACATACTTTCCGACCCGCCTTTCTTGCAGGGCGTGAAACAGGACGGTTCCACTTCGAATCTCTGGCTCGGAACAGGGATCGCCAACTTTGGCTACGTCAGCCCCTGCGTCCCCGGTGACGTGTTTCTGCTGAACGGCGTGACACGTTCATCTTTTTCCCACACGTCGTCGGGTACGACGCACTGAGAGGACCGAACGAACTTCAGGGTGTCCTCCGGTGACGCTCCGCACCCGCGATGTCCGAGCCTCGGGTTAGCCTGACCACATGTCGGGCAAGGTCTACGTCATCCATGAGAACCCCCAGTGGCTCCCGCCGTTCGAGGCGGCGTTCACAGCCGAGGGTGTGCCGTTCGAGGAGTGGTTGCTCACCGACGGGTCGATCGACCTGTCGGTCGAGCCGCCCGAGGGCATCTTCTGGTCGCGTCTGAGTGCCTCGGCGCATACGCGTGATCACGCGCACAGCAAGGAGTTCGGCCGTGCCGTGCTGCGCTGGCTGGCGTCGTGGGGGCGCACCGTCATCAACGGCGCCGACGTGCTGGAGCTCGAGGTCAGCAAGGTCGCTCAGCATGCGGCTCTGCGTCACGCCGGTATCGATGTGCCGCGGACCGTCGCGGTGTTCGGCGTCGACGATCTCGCCGCGAAGGCCGAGCAGTTCGGGGCACCGTTCATCAGCAAGCACAACCAGGGAGGCAAGGGCCTCGGCGTACGCCGCTGGGACTCCGTGGCCGAGTTCTCGGAATGGGTCTCCTCCCCGAGTTCGAGCCGTCGCCCGACGGCATCACGCTGCTGCAAGAACTCCTGGTCGCGAAGGCGCCGTTCATCACCCGCGCCGAGTTCGTGGCGGGCGAGTTCGTCTACGCCGTTCGAGTCGACACGAGCGCGGGCAGCTTCGAGCTCTGCCCGGCCGAGGCCTGCGCGGTGCCCGGAGCCGACGGTGTCGAGCCCGAGCCCCTCTTCCGCCTCCGCGATGACGTCGACCAGGCACTCATCGACCGTTACCTGGCCTTCCTCGCCGCCGAGGGGGTCGGCATCGCCGGGATCGAGTTCATCGAGACCCGTGACGGACGCACCGTCACCTACGACGTGAACACCAACACCAACTACAACCCCGATGTCGAGGCGACCGCGCCGCGTTCCGGACCGCGTGCCATCGCGCGCTGGCTGGGTTCGCTGCTCCCCCAAGAGGCTGTGGGTGCCCGTGGCTGAGGCTGCCTCGCCGCACACAGAGTGGCACGGCTTCGGGTTCGCGACGCGTCAGGTGCACGCCGGCGAGGTCGAAGACCTCACGCACGGCTCCCGCATCACCCCGGTGCACCTGTCGGCGGCGTACCGTTTCGCCTCGTTCCAAGAGGCCACCGATCGGTTCGGCGGCGCCGATCTGGGGCACCTGTACTCGCGAAACCTGAACCCGACGAACCAGGTCGCCGAAGCACGACTGGCGTCGCTCGAAGGCGGTGCCGGCACGATCGTCGTCGGCTCCGGCCAGGCAGCCATCACCATGGCCCTGCTGGGTCTCGCCGGCAGCGGCGAGCACCTCGTGTCGACCGCGAGCATCTACAGCGGAACCCGAGTGCTGTTCGACCGCACCTTCGCGCGCATGGGTGTCAGCGTCGACTACGTCTGGGACCCCAGCGACGAGCGCGAGTGGGACTCCCTCATTCGGCCCGAGACCAAGGCGATCTTCACCGAGACGTTGCCGAACCCGAAGAACGACGTCGTCGACATCGACGCCGTCGCCCGAGTGGCACGCAGGCACGGCATCCCCCTCGTCGTGGACAACACGATCGCGACCCCCTTCCTGATCCGTCCCATCGAGCACGGAGCCGACATCGTCGTGCATTCCGCGACGAAGTTCCTCTCGGGTCACGGCGCCAATCTCGCGGGTGCCGTCGTCGACGGCGGAACGTTCGACTGGCCGGCATCCGATCGCCCCTATCCAGGAATCACCGCAACGCCGATCGCAGAACACGCCTCGTTCGTCGACGCGTTCGGCCCTCGCGCGTTCGAGTTCTTCCTGCGGTTCGGCATCGCCAACGACACCGGTCCCGCCCTGTCGCCGCTCAACGGCTTCCTGCTGCAGCAGGGCATGGAGACGTTGTCGGTGCGCATGCGCCAACACCTCTCCAGCGCACACACGATCGCGACGTGGCTCGAGCAACACGGCGGCGTCGAGAGCGTCGACTACGCCGGACTCCCGTCGCACCCGCAGCACGCGCTCGCCGTCCGCGACTACGGCGGGCTCTCGGGATCGGTATTCTCGTTCACGGTGGCCGGGGGCCGCGACGGCGCAGAGCGGTTCTTCGACGCGCTGCGCCTGTTCAGCCGCATGACGAACATCGGCGACACCCGCTCGATGGCGCTGCACCCCGCGACCACGACCCACCTGGGCTTCACGCAAGAGACGCGCGACCGTCTCGGCATCGGCGACGGTCTCGTGCGTCTGTCGATCGGCCTCGAGGATGCCGCAGACCTCATCGCCGACCTGGATCAGGCGCTTCGCGCGGTCTGACGCCGGCGGCGCCGCACCGCGGGCCGATCCGTCGGCCTCGGCGGCTTTTGTCGAGCTCAGCCCCTGACGCCGACGCAGCACTCCTCCCCGCCCCCCGTTGAGTGTCCAAGACACGCCGCATCCGCGCTCGACTGAGCGGCGTGTCCTGGACACTCAACGCTGGGGACGCCCGCGCAGCGCGCGCGGCGTGGAGACGCGCAGGCCGCTCTCTCCCCCCGTTGAGTGTCCAAGACACGCCGCACCCCACCCCGACTGAGCGGCGTGTTCTGGACACTCAACGCTGGGGACGCCCGCGCAGCGCGCGCGGCGTGGAGACGCGCAGGCCGCTCTCTCCCCCCGTTGAGTGTCCAAGACACGCCGCACCCCACCCCGACTGAGCGGCGTGTTCTGGACACTCAACGCTGGGGAAGCGCACGTAGAGCGTGGGGCGCGTTCGGAACCCTCACCAGGGGAGACGCGCGCAGCGCGAGGGCGCCGCGATCAGGCGTCGCGGAGAGCCTCGAGGCGCCGCACGCGCGGGATGACGTCGGCGGCGAAACGCTGCAGTTCGGGCAGGTGCGGCGAGAACTGCAGCAGCAGGGTCGAGACGCCGACGTTCGCGAACTCGACGATGCGTTCGGCAACCTGATCGGGCGTGCCGATGAGGTTGGGCCGCAGGCCGCGGTTCGACACCGAGTACTCCTTCAGGTCGACCGGGGTGTCGAGCTTCGACTTGCTCACGAAGTCCTGGTAAGAGCCGTAGGCCGCTCCCCCGCGCACGTCGGTGATGCGGTCGATCTCGGCCTGGGCCTCGTCGTCGGTGTCGCGGACGACCGCGTACGCGGCCATGCCGAACGCCTCGAACGGCGAGGCGCCGGCCTCGGAGCGCCGACGGCGCATGTCGGCCACCTTCGTCGACAGCTCCTCGAGCGTGCCGCCGTGCGTCAGGTACGCGTCGGCGAAGCGCGTGATCGCGGTGCGACCGGCCTCGCTCTCGCCCCCGGCGTACAGGCGCGGAAGCACCTGCGGCTTCGGTTCGGTGTACGTGCCCTCGGTGCGGTAGTACTCGCCCTCGTAGGCGAAGGGGGTCTGCGTCCACAGGCCCCGCAGCACCTCGACCCACTCGATCGTGCGGGCGTAACGGTCGTCGTGCGCGCTGAACAGGCCGTCGTACTGCTTGGCCTCTTCGGCCCACCAGGCCGACACGACGTTCAGCGTGAAGCGCCCCCCGCTGATCTCGTCTATGGTCGCCGCCTGCTTCGCGGTGTGGAACGGGTTGTGAAACCCCGGGCGCACCGCCGTCATGAGCTCGAGACGAGACGTCACCGCCGCCAGACCGGCGGTCACCGCCCACGCGTCGAGCGACGGGGCTTCGACGCCCTTGATGTCGTTCAGGTTGAGCTCGGGAATGAGCGTCAGGTCGAAGCCGCCCTCTTCGGCGACGCGGGCGATCTCGGCGATGTGGGCGAACGACACGGGCGTCTGCTCGTCGTCGACGTTGCGCAACCACCCGCCGAAGATCGGGGTCCAGTAGCCGAATCGCACGCGCTGGGGGGAGGTCATTGGTCCATCCTCACCCGTTCCCAGACGCCCGGGGTCACGGGGCGAAACGGGCCGTCACATGACGTTGACCCGAAGCCGACCCGGTGCGACGGTGGCCGTGTTCCGATCCGCGAGGAGGATTCCATGACCGACATCTCCCCCACCCACGAGCCCCTGAAGTTCGCCTACTGGGTTCCCAACGTCAGTGGCGGACTGGTCATCAGCTCGATCGAGCAGCGCACCGACTGGAGTTACGACTACAACGTGAAGCTGGCGCAGACGGCCGAGCGCGTCGGCTTCGAGTACGCGCTGAGCCAGGTGCGGTACGCCTCCAGCTACGGCGCGGCCCAGCAGCACGAGTCCACCTCGATCAGCCTCGCGCTGCTGCTGAACACCGAGCGACTCAAGGTCATCTCGGCGATCCACCCGGGGATCTGGCATCCGGCGGTTCTCGCGAAGTTCATCAACACCGCCGACCAGTTCTCGCACGGGCGGGCCGCGGTGAACGTGGTCAGCGGATGGTTCAAAGACGAGTACACCGACCTAGGTCTGGAATGGCTCGAACACGATGAGCGGTACGAGCGGGCCGCCGAATTCATCCAGGTGCTGCGGGGCCTCTGGACACACGAGAAGTTCTCGTTCCACGGCAAGTACTACGACATCACCGACTTCACGCTGCGTCCGTTCCCGTACGAGGTGCCGGGGCGCCCCCACCCCGAGATCTTCCAGGGCGGGAACAGCACCGCCGCGCGATTCAATGGCGGCGCCTTCTCGGACTGGTACTTCTCGAACGGCAAGGACTTCGACGGCTTCACCGAGCAGTACGACGACGTCACGCGCGTCGCCGCCGAGCACGGGCGCCGCACGCGCTTCGGCCTGAACGGCTTCGTCATCCAGCGCGACAGCCGTGCCGCGGCCGAGGCGCAGCTGCGCGACATCATCGAGCACGCCGACGACAGCGCGGTGCAGGGATTCCGTCGGAGCGTGCAAGAAGCCGGTGCCGCCACGAAAGACGGCAAGGGCATGTGGGCCGACTCGTCGCTCGACGACCTCGTGCAGTACAACGACGGTTTCCGCACGAAATTGTTCGGCGACGCGCAGCAGATCGCGGAACGGATCATCGAATACAAGAAGCGCGGTGTCGATCTGTTCCTGCTGGGCTTCCTGCATTTCCAGGAGGAGCTCGAGCACTTCGGTGAGACGGTGATCCCGATCGTGCGCGAGCTCGAGGCCGATCTCGCGCGCACCGGGGACGCGATCGCGGTACCGGCCCGCTGACCGGAGGCCCCGCTTAGGCTCGAAGAATGGCGCGAATCAGCGGGGTGCCCGAGAGCACGCGGGTCGGCGCGCGGCTGGGGTTCTTCACCCGACTTCTGGATGCCGGAACCGACGGCCAGCGGTATCGTGCGGCGCTCGAACAGGTGCGTGCGGCCGAGAAGCTCGGCTTCGCGTCGTTGTGGGTCGCCCAGCATCACTTCGACCGTGACGAGGGGGGACTGCCGTCGCCCTTCCCGTTCCTGGCGGCGGCCGCCGTGCAGACCGACCACATCGCCCTGGGAACCGGCATCGTGACGCTGCCCATCGACGACCCGGTTCGCGTGGCCGAAGATGCCGCGTTCGTCGACGCCCTGAGCGCAGGGCGCGTGCAGCTCGGCATCGGCACCGGTGGCACTCCCTCGTCGTTCGCCGCGTTCCGCCGCTCGTCCGACGACCGGCGCGAGATCCAGGCCGAGCACGTCTCGGTACTCCGCGACGCCTTCGCCGGGCGCGGGATCCGCGACACGGAGCTGCGGCTCAACCCCCCAGCTCCCCACCTGGGCTCACGCCTCTGGCAGGCGACCTTCTCGGTCGACGGCGGGCGTCGCGCCGGGCGGGAGGGCGACGGTCTTCTGCTCTCGCGCACGCAGCCCCGAGAACCCGGGCAGGCGCTGCACGATGTCCAGCTGCCGGTCATCGAGGCCTACCTCGCGGCGTTGCCGTCGGGGGTCGAGCCCCGCATCCTCGCCTCGCGCACGGCGGTGGTGGTCGACGCTGCCGACCTCGACGAGACCTGGCGCGGAGCTGAGCGCGGCATCCGGCGCCTCACCCGCACCTTCCTTCGACGCGACGACTCGGGTGATCTGCGAGATCTGGCGCGCGACTCCGACACCCACCTCGGCACCGTCGACGAGGTCGTGGCCTCACTGACCGCCGATCTCACCCTGGCCCGGGCGACAGATGTGGCTTTCCAGGTGCATTCCGTCGACCCCGCGCACGAGGTGACGCTGCGCTCGCTGGAGTTGCTGGCCGAGGAGGTGGCCCCCCGTATCGGCTTGCGCACGGGGGCCGAGGCCGCCGGTGAGCTTCTGAATGTCGGGGCCGACGTCGACGTATGACGCCAGAGGAATACATTCCTCCGTCGGAATGCGTTCGCCTCGACCCCGTCAACGGAAGAGGTCGAAGACGAGGGTGAACACCCACCAGCCGCCGATGGCGACCGCGACGACGACGGTGACCCACGAGAAGCGGCGTTTCAACCGTCGACCAGGCACGGCGACGCCCCGGGGTGGGGGAGTGAGCAGCGGAGCGGCCGGATACGACACTCCGGCGTCGACCGAAACCGTGGGCACCCCCGACGAGGCTGCGGCCGACAGCCGCTCATCGCGCCAGCGCGCCCACTGCGCGAGTTTGTCGTCGATCGCGTCGACGGTCACGAACAACCGCTCCCAGACGGCGGGGTCGAGCGTCGACAGCTCGCGCCGCGAGTAGAGGAACAGCCAGTCGTCGATGATCTCGACGTCGAGCGCGGCGGCGCTGTCGATGAAGCGCGCCATCACGTCGGGCGTGAAGAGATACAGTGCATCGCGCTCGTACCCCTCCGGGCAGTACAGCGCGAAGTGCCTGTCGAAATCGCCCTCGAGACTGAGCCGCTGGCGTGGGCCGAACGAGACGGGCAGGTTGGTTCCCCCGAAGAGGCCGTTGTTGCCCACGGCATCCAGGACGATGTGCGGCAGCGGGGTGTCGAGGCGGAGGGCGACGTACCCCCACCGGTGCGTCTGCTTGTTCTTGCCCGACCCCGTCTCGTACGAGAAGTTGCCGATCTCCACGGCCCGCGGACGTTCTCCGCGCACGAGATCGCTGGTCTCGCGAGCGCGACCGAGGCCGAAGATCATGCCGGGAAGCTCGGGGTTCGCGAACCCCGGATGCCAGGTCATCCCGTTGGCGCGCGCGAAGCGGTCCAGGCGGTATCGGCGCACGGCCGCTCCCCCGAGGCCGCGGATGATCGCCACACCCGTGAAGACGGCGATGGCCAGGAAGAAGGCGAGGACCAGCAGGGAGATCGGGCCGGAGCCGTCGCGTGCGAAGAACGACGCGACGATCGCGCCGAAGACCGGCACGGCCACGAGCAGGAACGCGGCGCCCACGATCACCAGCACGACGATCGACACGAGCCGACCGCTCAGTCTGCCCTCGCGTCGCAGCTGCGCGCTGAACGCGCGCGCCGTCGCGCGGTCGACGGGCTCGGTGAGCGGCGCGGGGTCGAACGGTGCGTTCCGGGTCATCGTGATCGCCTCCCTTCGTCGACGGTACTCACAGCGACACCAGGACCAGCAGCGGCACGAGCAGCATCACCACTCCCACGGCGAACGCCCCGCCCACGATCACCAGCACGACGACCCACGGATTGCTGCGACGCAGTCGACGGCCGGCCGGAGCCACTCCCCGCGGGTGCGGCTGGAGCAGGCGGGCAGGCACGACGGGTGCGCCCCCGGATGCCGCTCCCCCGGCGTGGGCGACGGGGGCCGGAGTCGGCGCGGGCACGGCGGTCATGCGGTCGTCACGCCACCGCTCCCACTGCTCGAGCTTGTCGAGCAGCGCGGAGATCACCGAGAACTCCCACGCCCAGCGCCCCGGATCGACGCTCGACAACTCCTCGCGGGAGTAGAGGAACAACCAGTCGTCGACGATCTCGACGTCGAGCACCGCGGCGTTGTCGATGAACCGGGCCATGACGTCGGGAGTGAAGAGGTACAGCGCGTCGCGTTCGTAGCCCTCGGGGCAGAACAGGCGGAAGTGGCGGTCGAAGTCTCCCTCGAGGCTGAGCCGTTGGCCTCGCACCCACGACGCCGGAAGGTTCGACCCGAACGCGCCGTCGTTCGCCGTGGCATCGAGGACGATGTGGGGGAGCGGCGTGCCGAGGCGGATGGCGATGTAGCCCCACCGCACGGTGGTGCTGATTTTGCCGTTGCTCACGACGTACGAGTGGTTGCCGATCTCGACGAAGCGCGGCTGCAGGCCCCGCACCACATCGGTCGCCGTGCGAGCGCTGCCGAGCGAGAAGATCACCCCGGGAAGCGGGGGCGCCGGCACCGCGGGGATGTACTCCATGCCCACGTCGCGGGCGAACCCGGCGATCCGCCACCGGCGGTCTTCCTGCGCCCGCACGCCGCGCTGAGCGACGAGGATGCCGGCGATCAGGGCGCCGAGTCCCAGCAGCACGGGCACAACGAAGAGGAACCCGACGACGATCGCGCCCTCGTGCAGCACCGAGGCGAAGACCGCGACCAAGAACGCGAAGAACACGCCCATTCCGGCGATCATCGCGAACGCGATCGTGTACGCGACCACCGCGACGGCACCGTTGCCCGACGGCAGGCGCCCCTCGGCGCGCAGCCGTGCGGTGAAGGCGCGCGCGCCCGCGCGATCCTCGGGTATCAGGAGTGCCCTCGCGTCGAACGGTCGTATCCCTGTCATGCGGCCCCCCGCCGTCGGTGTGCTCCACGCTACCGATCGCCGATTCCCCGGGGGAGCCGGCATCCGTTAGACTACGAAGGTTGTCCGGTCACGCCCATGCGCGTATAAGCCCGCGACAACGTGCACCACACCCTCCTGCTGCCGGGAAATGCCCGTCAGCCGTTCTAGTCCGAAGGAGGTGGGTTAGTGACGCACCAGTACGAACTCATGGTCATCTTCGATCCCGAGGTCGACGAGCGCCAGGTCGCTCCGAAGCTCGACGGATTCCTCAAGGTCATCACGGCCGATGGGGGAACCATCGACAAGATCGACATCTGGGGCCGCCGTCGCCTTGCCTACGAGATCCGCAAGAAGAACGAGGGCATCTACGCCGTCGTCAACTTCGTCGCGACCAGCGCTGCCACGAACGAGCTCGACCGTCAGCTGAAGCTGAACGAGCAGATCATGCGCACCAAGGTCCTGCGGGCTGAAGAGGCCATCGCTCAGGTTGCCGCCGAAGCCAAGCGCTCCGAGGAGAAGGCTGCTCGCAAGGCCGCCGCTCCCCGCAAGGTCGAGTCCGCCGAGAAGGCTGCGAAGTAACGACGATGGCCGGCGAAACCGTCATCACCGTTGTGGGCAACCTCACGGCCGACCCCGAACTGCGTTACACGCAGAACGGTCTTCCGGTCGCGAACTTCACCATCGCGTCGACTCCCCGCACGTTCGACCGTCAGGCGAACGAGTGGAAAGACGGCGAGGCGCTGTTCCTGCGTGCCTCGGTGTGGCGCGAATTCGCCGAGCACGTCGCCGGTTCGCTGACGAAGGGTTCCCGTGTCATCGCGACCGGTCGCCTCAAGCAGCGTTCGTACCAGGACCGCGAGGGCAACAACCGCACCTCCATCGAACTCGAAGTCGATGAGATCGGACCCTCGCTCCGCTACGCGACCGCTCAGGTCACCCGTGCCGCGTCCAGCGGCGGTGGTGGCGGGGGCGGACAGCGCCCGCAGGTGCAGCAGTCGGCTGATGAGCCGTGGTCGACTCCCGGGTCGAACAACGGCGGCAACAGCGGCGGCGGCGCCGACGCGTGGAGCACTCCCGGTTCCTACGGAGACGACACACCGTTCTGATCTTCGCCGCGCTCTCGAGCGTGACGATCCCTGAAATTCCGGATGCCATCCGCCGGTCCGCGTGACCGAGCAGGCATCCGAACCACACGAAAGAAGGAAGCATGGCTGGAAAGGCCACTGGCGACCGCCGCAAGCCGCGGAAGGGCGCGAAGAACGCAGCCCCCGCGAAGGCGATTCGCGTCGGCGTCATCGATTACAAGGACGTCCCCACCCTCCGCAAGTTCATCTCGGAGCGCGGGAAGATCCGTGCCCGTCGTATCACCGGTGTCTCCGTGCAGGAGCAGCGCCTGATCGCCCGCGCCATCAAGAACGCGCGCGAGATGGCTCTTCTGCCCTACGCCGGCGCTGGCCGCTAAGGAGCACCCGATGGCAAAGCTGATTCTCACGAATGAGGTCACCGGGCTCGGTAGCGCCGGTGACGTTGTCGAGGTCAAGAACGGGTACGCCCGTAACTACCTCATCCCCCAGGGTTTCGCCGTCGCGTGGTCGCGCGGTGGCGAGAAGCAGGTCTCGTCGATCCGTGCCGCTCGCGAGAGCCGCGCGATCCACGATCACGAAGACGCTGTGGCCCTGAAGAACACGCTCGAGTCGAACACCGTCAAGCTGGCCGTCAAGGCCGGTAACGAGGGTCGCCTCTTCGGTTCGGTCAAGACGGGCGACGTCGCCGACGCCGTCAAGGCCGCCGGTCTCGGCGAGCTCGACAAGCGCAAGATCCAGATCACCTCGGCGATCAAGTCGGTCGGCGAGCACGAGGCGACCGTTCGCCTGCGTGACGACGTCACCGCCGTGATCACCCTCCAGGTGGTTGCCGCGAAGTAATTTGCGACGCACGAATGGGCCCCGCTCCTGCTTCGGCAGGGCGGGGCCTTTTCGCGTCCTGCCGCGGGCCCGTCATCGCGACGGCGGGCTCGAACGGCTCCTCCACCGGGACGGCTCCCGGTCCGCGCCAGGTGAGGACCCCGTGACCGTCGAGGGGACCGGTGCCGCCGAGCCTAGGCTGAGAGCCGTGACCGACCCCCGCGCACCCGAGCGCATCGTCCGCCGCTTCGCGCGCGCCTCGAACCTCATGATCGCCGGCCGCCCCTTCGCGGTGCGCGGCGAGGGTTCCGCCGACCTGCACGCTCTGCTCGCCCGGCTGGGTGGCATCCCGAGCCCGTCGCCGGCGACCGGTCGCGTCGAGTTCGATCTGGATGCCGACACCACCACGCTCGACGGAGTGCCCCTTCCCGAGCGCGGCGACGCCGCCGGCCGCATCGCCTTCGCGCGCACCCACATGCCCGTCGCCGCCGCTCTCGCGGAGCGCCTCGACCTGACCGGCCTACGGGTGGGCGTGGCGATGGTGCTCGAGCCCAAGACCGCCGTGCTGTCGCTGCTGCTGCGCGCGCGGGGCGCCGAGGTGTCGGTCTACGCGCACCCCGACGAGACCGATGCCGCGGTCGCCGACGAGCTGCGCGCGCGAGGCTTCGCCGTGACCGCCGATCCCGCCCTGGCAGGAGCCGAGGAACGGGCCGCCGCCCTCGGCTTTCTGCGGGCGGGCCTCGACGTGCTGCTCGACGACGGTGCGCACCTGGTGCGCCTGGCCCACGAGGACGACCCCGCGCTGGTCGACGGCTGGATCGGTGCGTGCGAAGAGACGACGAGCGGGCTGGCGCCGCTGCGCCGGATGCACGACGCCGGAATGCTGCGCTGCGCCGTGATGGCCGTCAACGACGCCCGTACGAAGACGATGTTCGACAACCGCTATGGCACCGGGCAGTCCTGCGTGTTCGCGATCGCCGATCTGCTCGAGGAGCGGGGGATCGCGCTGACCGACCAGCCCGCTCTCGTGATCGGCTACGGTCCGGTGGGTCAGGGCGTCGCGGCTCACCTGCGTGCCCTCGGCGCAGAGGTGCGGATCGCCGAGACCGATCCCGTCCGGGCCCTCGAGGCGCGGCACGACGGCTTCGCCACGGGGGCGGCGCGCGAGCTGGCATCCGGAGCCCTGGTGGTGTCGGCGACGGGTGTTCCGGCGACCGTGACCCCCGAGATCGCCGCGGGGGCGCGGATCATCGCCGTCGCCGGGGGAGTGCCGGGCGAGGTGTCCGACGCGGGAGCCGCCCTGCTGCTCGGCGGTGGGGGAGCGGTGAACATCACCGCAGCCGAGGGCAACCCCATCGAGATCATGGACCTGTCCTTCGCCGTGCAGCTCGCCGCCCTCGGCGAACTGCTGTCGCGTCGCCCCGCACCCGGGGTGCACGCGCTCGACGCCGGCGTCGACGATCTCGTGGCCCGCACGGCGCTGGTCGTGCGCGGGGCCGACCTCGACGCCCCTCGCGTCCTCGATGCCGACGGCCTCGACGACTGGCGTTCCCCGCGCTACCGGGGCGGTGCCGCATGAACGTCGTGCTGTATTCGGCATCCCTCGTTCTGCCCATCACGGCTCCGCCGATTCCGGGCGGGGCGATCGCCGTGGCGGGCGGGCGCATCCGGCACGTGGGCGATCGCGAATGGGTGCGGCACGAGCTGCGCGCGCGAGGGGTGGCCTTCGACGAGGTGCACTGGCCGGGCGTGCTCACCCCCGGCCTGGTGAACGCCCACTCGCACCTGCAGTACACGGGCATGGCCGAGGTCGGCCGCGGTTCCTACGCGGGCTTCGACGACTGGGACGAGGCGTTCACGCCCGTCTACCGCGAGGCGCACGACTGGGCGGCGGATGCCAGAACCGGCGCGCTCGCCATGATCGCCGCGGGGACCACCGCGGTGGCCGACATCGTCACCGACGTTGAGGCGGCCTCGGCGCTGCACGACGCGCGGCTGCACGGCATCACCTACTGGGAGGTGATGAGCTGGACCAACGCGGCGTGGGCCCAACGCGGCCGCGCGGAGGTGGAGGCACGGCTCGATGCGCTGCCCGGCCCTCCCGGTACGGGGCTGTCGCCGCACGCGCCGTACTCGCTCGACGTGGAGCCGCTGCTCGAGATCCCCGACATCGTGCGCGAGCGGGGGAGTCGGCTGCACCTGCACCTGGGCGAGGCGGCGTTCGAGCGCGAGCACGGCGAGGCCGTGCCGTGGCAGGTGCATCGGCCGTCGAGCTTCCGGGCGCTGCGCGACGAGGGCTTCGGCACCGGGGCGACGGAGTTCGTCGACGAGCTGGGCGTTCTGGGGCCGGACTGCCACATCGCGCACGGGGTCTACATGACCGCGCGCGACCGGGCGATCCTGCGCGCCCGCGGCACGACGGTGGCGCTCTGCCCGCGCTCCAACGCCGTCATCGGGCTCGACGAGCCGCCCGTGGCCGCCTACCTCATCGAGGGCAATGCGCTCGCCGTGGGCACCGACTCCCTGGCATCCAGTCCCTCACTCGACCTGCTCGCCGACGTGTCGGCCCTGCATCGCCTCGCGCGGACCCAGGGGTACGTCAATCGCGACCTGTCGGAGTTGCTGCTGCGCGCGGCGACGCTGGGCGGGGCGCACGCGATGGGCCTCGACACCGGACCCGCCCGCACGGGGTACCTCGCCGTGGGCGCCGTCGCCGACCTGGCGTTCTTCGACGTCGCGGTGTCGGACGTCGATGACACCATCGAGCATCTCGCGGTGGACGGCGCGGGTTCCGCGGCCGCCACCTTCATCGACGGCGAGGCCCGGTGGGTCTCGGCCGGCTTCACCCGAGAGACCGGAGTCCTCACATGACCGATCGCCCCGCCGCCGCCGTCCTGCTCGATCTCGAGCCCCACGCCGAGGGTGGCTGGTTCCGCCGCATGTGGACCGGCGGCTATGCGGTCGAGACGCCGGCGGGCGAGCGGCCCGCGGCCACCTGCATCCACTACCTGCTCACCCCCGGCGAAGAGAGCGCGTGGCACGTCGTCACGAGCGACGAGGTGTGGCTCTGGCACGGCCCCGGAACGCTCGAGCTGTCGCTGGGCGGCGACGGCGCCGAGCCGGGGGAGGCGCGCACCGTGACGCTCGGTCCCGACCTCGCCGCGGGCCACGTGCTGCAGCACACCGTGCCCGCCGGGGTATGGCAGTCCGCTCGGCTGGCGGGGGAGTCCGAGGTCGTCGTCAGCTGCCTCGTGTCGCCAGGTTTCAGCTTCGAGGATTGGCGCCTCGCCCCGTGATTTAGGCTGTGCACATCACAGCACTCCGGGGATGACCCCGATACGTCCACGAGGAGACATCGTGACCACTTTCGCACGCCTGCGCCGCGCCGCCGCCCTGACCGCCGTGGCCACCGCCACGGTCGTCTCGCTCACCGCCTGCGCCTTCGCCCCCACGGGCTCCGACGCCGGCGCCGCCCCCGCTTCCGAGGGGGCGCTGCAGACCGTCACGGCCGGCAAGCTCACCATCGCCACGGGCGAGCCGGCGTTCTCGCCGTGGGTCGAGAACGACGACCCCGCGTCGTGCGAGGGCTTCGAGGCCGCCGTCTCGTGCGCCGTCGCCGAGAAGCTCGGCTTCGCGACGAGCGACGTGGTGTGGGTGCGCTCCAACTTCGACAGCGCCATCGCTCCCGGTCCGAAGGACTGGGACATGAACGTGCAGCAGTTCTCGATCACCGACGAGCGCAAAGAGGCCGTCGACTTCTCGTCGCCGTACTACACGACCACGCAGGCCGTCGTGACGACCGGTGCCTCGCCCGTCGCCGGTGCGACGAGCGTCGCCGAGCTGAAGAGCGTGCCCGTGGGCGTCATGAGCGCCACGACGAGCTACCAGGTGGCCGCCGACCAGCTCGGCACCACGAACCTCAGCGTCTTCAACTCCAACGACGACGCCGTCGCCGCCCTGCAGTCGGGCCAGGTCGACGCGATCGTCGTCGACCTGCCGACCGCGTTCTACCTCGCCGGTGCCGTGCTCGACGACGGCAAGGTCGTCGGCCAGCTGCCCGACTCGTCGGCCGGCGGAGACGAGCTCGCCTACGTGCTGCCCAAGGACTCGGCGCTGACCACCCCGGTCACCGAGGCGGTCGACGCCCTGCGCGCCGAAGGCACGCTCGACGAGCTGCAGCAGAAGTGGCTCGGTGGCACGGCCGCCGCGCCCGTGCTCAAGTAACCACGGTGGCCACCCCCGCACCCGGCGGCGTGTGGAGCCCGAGCGAGCTCGAACTCGCCCGGCGCTCCACACGGCGTCAGCAGTCGACCAGGTCGGTGCTGATCGCGCTGATCAGCTCGGTCGTGTTCGTCGTCGTCGTCGGCTGGGCGATCCTGTCGAGTCCCGGCTGGGAAGACGTGCGGCGGAGCTTCTTCAACGTCGACGTCGCGCTGGCGAGCTTTCCGTCGGTGCTCGCGGGGCTGTGGGTCAACATCCAGGTGCTGATCGTCGCGGCCATCTCGGTCGCGATCCTCGGCACCACCCTGGCCGTGCTGCGCTCGCTGCGGGGCCCGGTGTTCTTCCCGCTCCGCGCCCTCGCCACGGTGTACACCGACCTGTTCCGCGGCATCCCGCTGCTGATCGTGCTGTACCTGGTCGGCTTCGGCCTGCCCGCCCTCGGCGTCTTCGGCCGAGTGCCGGTGGTGCTGTGGGGCACGGTGGCCATCGTGCTGACGTACTCGGCCTACATCGCCGAGGTGCTCCGCGCGGGTATGGAGGCCGTGCACCCCTCGCAGCGCGTCGCCGCCCGCTCGCTGGGCCTGACCCACGGCCAGACGCTGCGCATCGTCGTCATCCCCCAGGGCGTGCGCAAGGTCGTCCCCGCCCTGATGAACGACTTCGTGTCGATGCAGAAAGACGTGGGTCTCATCTCGGTTCTGGGAGCGGTGGATGCCGTGCGCGCGGCGCAGATCGCCGCGGCACAGTCGTACAACTTCACGCCCTACATCGTGGCGGCGCTGCTGTTCGTGGCCATGGCCCTGCCGATGATCCGCCTCACCGACTACGTCTCGGCGCGACTGGCCCGCCGCGAGCAGATGGGTGGCGTCGTATGAGCGTCCTCGACGTCAAGAACGTGCGCAAGGCCTTCGGTGACCACGTCGTGCTCGACGGCATCGACCTGTCGATCGACCAGCACGAGGTCGTCGTGCTCATCGGCGCCTCGGGGTCGGGCAAGTCGACCCTGCTGCGCACCATCAACCTCATCGAGCGCGTCGACGACGGCCAGATCTTGCTGAACGGCGACGATCTGACCGATCCGACCGTCGATCAGGATGCCGCTCGGGCCCGCATCGGCGTGGTCTTCCAGCACTTCAACCTCTTCCCGCACCTGCGGGTCATCGACAACGTCACCCTCGCGGCGCGCAAGGTGCACCGCGCGAGCAAGAGCGAGGCCTACGCGCGCGGGACCGAGCTGCTCGAGCAGTTGGGCTTGGGGGCGAAGGCCCGCGAGTTCCCCGACCGCCTCTCGGGCGGTCAGCAGCAGCGCGTGGCCATCGTGCGTGCCGTCATGACCGACCCCGAGCTGCTGCTGCTCGACGAGATCACCTCGGCGCTCGACCCGCAGCTCGTCGGCGAGGTGCTCGACCTGGTGCGCGTGCTGCGCGATCGCGGGTCGACCATGCTCATGGCAACGCACGAGATGTCGTTCGCCCGCGAGGTGGCCGACCGCATCGTGTTCATGAAGGGCGGACGGATCGTCGAGCAGGGCACTCCGGCTCAGATCCTCGACACTCCGCAGCACCCCGACACCATCGCGTTCCTCGAGCGCGAACGTCGCGGCGGGGCGCTCTGACGACGATTGCCTCGACCCCGTGCTCGTGGTCATCGGGGCGGTCGGCGTGCCCGCAGCGGGGCTCCTGTGACGGTTGAGGCGCGGGTTAACACCGGTTGACCTCGGGGTGTCCGAACGACACGCCGAGGGTGGGGAAAAACTTGACACGGACCCCGCCCGTCAGTACGAGTCGGCGAAGTTATCCCCCGAGTTGTACACATGTGCGTCCCTAGCGGACAACCTTCAACGCAAACTTCACATCGAATTTCCTCAGGAAACCTGTGGAGAAGGAAAACCCAGATCAGGCGGCACTTGAAGGCCTAAAATCCGATCCATCCACCGGGTTATCCACAGTAGTTGTGCACAGACGTGACGGCGTTTCCCGCATCTTCTCCACAGAGTTATCCACAGGCACATTTGCGTGGAAGAAGAGGTGCTCTTAACGTGGGGGCAGCCCATCGGGCATCCCCTCACCACCCGCTCGTGTCGATGTCGGACGTCCGTGATCTGATGCTTCCGAGGTCGCCGCGACGTCCCGTCCCCGCAGCCGCACGCGCGCACGGGGGAACGCCGAAACGAAGGGCGCCCGAGATCAGAAGGAGAGCCCGTGTCGATCGCTGACATCGCCGAAGAGCGTCTCGGAAAAGCCCCGCGTCCCGAGCGCACTCCGCCGCACGACACCCTCGCCGAGCAGAGCGCGCTGGGCGGCATGCTGCTGTCGAAAGACGCCGTGGCCGACGTCATCGAAAGCCTGCGCGGCCCCGACTTCTACGTGCCGAAGCACGAGCTGATCTTCGAGGCCATCCTCACCCTGTACTCGCACGGCGAGCCCACCGACGTCGTGGCCGTCACCGACGAGTTGATCAAGACCGGTGAGCTGCAGCGAGCCGGGGGAGCGGACTACCTCCACACCCTCACCTCGATCGTGCCCACCGCGGCGAACGCGGGCTACTACGCCTCGATCGTCGCCGAGCGCGCGCTGCTGCGTCGCTTGGTCGAGGCCGGCACGCGCATCGTGCAGATGGGCTACGCGGGCGAGGGTGATCCGGTCGATCTCGTCAACAGCGCCCAGGCCGAGATCTACAACGTCTCGGGCGACGACAGCGCCGACGACTACATTCCCCTGACGATGGCGGTGGATGCCGCGGTCGAAGAGATCGAGGCCGCCCGCGGTCGCGACGGGTCGATGACCGGCATCCCCACGGGCTTCGCCGGTCTCGACCAGCTGACCAACGGTCTGCACCCGGGCCAGATGATCGTTCTCGCCGCGCGCCCCGCCATGGGTAAGTCGACGCTCGCGCTCGACTTCGCCCGCGCGGCCGCGATCAAGTCGAACGCGCCGTGCATCTTCTTCTCGCTCGAAATGGGTCGTTCCGAGATCGCCATGCGCCTTCTCAGCGCCGAGGGTTCGATCCCGCTGCAGAGCATGCGTAAGGGAACGCTCGACTCGCGCGACTGGACCACCGTCGCCTCCACGCGCGGGCGCATCAACGACGCCCCCCTCTACATCGACGACAGCCCGAACATGACGCTGGTCGAGATCCGGGCGAAGTGCCGCCGCCTCAAGCAGCGCGAGGGTCTGAAGATGGTCGTCATCGACTACCTGCAGCTGCTCACGAGCGGTAAGCGCGTAGAGTCGCGTCAGCAGGAGGTCAGCGAGTTCTCGCGTGCGCTGAAGCTGATGGCGAAGGAGCTGCAGGTTCCCGTCATCGCGCTGTCGCAGCTGAACCGTGGCGCCGAGCAGCGCGCCGACAAGAAGCCGGCGCTTTCCGACCTGCGTGAGTCGGGCTCGATCGAGCAGGATGCCGACATGGTGGTGCTGCTGCACCGCGAGGCCGCATACGAGAAGGACTCGCCGCGCGCGGGTGAGGCGGATCTGATCGTGGCGAAGCACCGTAACGGTCCGACGGACACGATCACGGTGGCGTTCCAGGGGCATTATTCGCGGTTCGCGGATATGGCGCCGGGGATGTAGTTCTCTTTTTGTGGATCCCCGCGGAAGACGTCAGATTGCCGCCGTGAATGCCTCGAGGCGACAAGCTCCTGGCGGACGCGGTTCACGACCTTCGGCTGGTCGAGCTCATCTGGTCAGTCGACCTCCACGCCACGCCACGCAACGTGCGGTCGACGTGATCTTCCATCCAACCGTGGTCGAAGGTGCCCCTGCGGAGCAGCCAGCGATGGAGGACTGGACCGAGCAAGAGTTCCGCCGCCGCATCGGGCTCGGTGACTCCGCCACGTTCGAGGCGTTGGGCGACGGCGGACATCTGGGGCTCGAGCAATAGGTCGCGGTACTGGCGGGCAAGGTCAGAGTCCGTCTGGATGGCGGCGGTGACTGTGCGCAACAACGGCTCAGTCGCGGGCGAGGTCAGCTCATGGATTGTCTGCTGCACCAGCAGGAGAAGATCGGACCTCAAGTCGCCGCTATCGGGCACGGCGACAACGCCCTCGGCAGTCTCGCTCCGGGCGAGCAACGCGTCGAACAGGATCGTCGACGTCGACGGCCAGGTTCGGTAAAGAGTTTGTTTGCCCACGCCCGCGCGGGCGGCGATGCCCTCCATCGTGACCTTTGCGATTCCGGCATCACCTACGAGAGCAAGAGCCGCCTCATGCACCCGTGCGCGCGTTCGTGTGCTGGCCATGGTCTGATCATATCCAAAATGGGACGCTGCGTCTCGTTTTGGATAGAGTGACCGGATGAGCACTCGACAGGTCTGGATGATCACCGGAGCCGGCCGCGGGCTCGGCCGCGCCCTTACTCTCGCTGCGCTGGCGGAGGGGCACACGGTCGTGGCTACCGTGCGCGGCGAACACACCCTCCCCGCTCATGAGCAGTTGCACGTCAGACACCTGGATGTGCGCGACCGGGCGATGGCGACGGCTGTCGTCGAGACAGCGGCGTCGGAGCTCGGGCGCCTGGACGTCCTGGTGAACAACGCCGGCTACGGCCTCATCGGAGCGATCGAAGAAGTGGACGAGAACGAGGCGCGAGATCTCCTCGATACCGACCTTCTCGGGCCGCTCTGGCTGTCGCAAGCTGTGCTTCCGGTCATGCGCCGCCAGGGAGGAGGGCACATCGTCCAGATATCGACGGTCGGAGCCGCCGGCACTATGCCCACGCTGGGTCTCTACAACGCGGCGAAGTGGGGTCTCGAAGGGTGGAGCGAGGCGATGGCGGCCGAAGTCGCCGAGTTCGGTGTCCGCACGACCATCGTCGAGCCCGGAGCTATCGACACCGAATGGGGCGCCGGCAGCATGCATTTTGCGACGCCCGCTCCTGCCTACGACAAGGTGACCCCGAGCTCGAGTGCGCGGCGGATCGTGCGGATCGACTCGTCGTTGTCGAGCCCTCCGCCGGTCGTGTAAGTGCCGGCCATGGTCATCGCGCCGAGGCCGATGCGGGAGACGTCGAGATCTCCGAGGTGTGCGTTCTTCATGGTGTTCCCCTGTCGTGGTGATCGGTTCGAGTCAACGCTCCTTTTCCCGAGTTAGCGTGGCCCTGGTTACGGGTGCACTGACAGGGACCCTCTCCCCGCTCGGAATCGGCGTACTTTCGATGAGATGGACACCGCCGCCGCGATCACCGAGTTCCTCACCACGAGGCGCGCGAAACTGACCCCGGCACACGTCGGCCTTCCGGATTTCGGTGGGCGTCGGCGGGTGCCCGGGCTGCGCCGGGAAGAAGTCGCACTCATGGCGGGGATGAGCGCGGAGTACTACAAGCGCCTCGAGCGGGGGAACGCGACGGGCGTGTCCGAAGCGGTGATCGATGGGGTCAGCCGAGCGCTGCAGCTCGACGAGGCGGAGCATGCGCACCTCAACGACTTGATCCGTTCGGCCAACGCCGGCGCTCGACCGCCGCAGCGGCGCAACGTGTCTCGCAAGTCGCAGGTCACCGAGGGTTTGCAGCAGACGATCGATGCGATGTCGACGGTGCCCGTCTACGTTCAGAACGGGCGCCTCGACGCTGTCGCCACCAACCGACTCGGTCGTGCGCTGTTCTCGGAGATGCTCGACGGCGCCCAGCAACCCGCGAATGCTGCCCGTTTCATGTTCCTCGAGTCGCGCGCGCAAACGTTCTACCGGGAGTGGGAGGCGCAGACCCGCCAGATCGTCGCGGTCCTCCGCGCCGAGGCGGGCCGCTCGCCTTACGACCGGCAGCTCAGTGATCTCGTCGGGGAGCTCTCCACCCGGAGCGACCTGTTCCGGAAACTCTGGGGTGCCCACGACGTGCGAGAGCATCACACCGGACTCAAATCCGTTCACCACCCCGTGGTCGGCGACCTCGACCTGACATTCCAGGCCATGGATCTGGCATCCGACCGTGGCCTGCAGATGATCGTCTTCTCTGCCGAACCCGGATCGATCACTCACGAGCGGATGCAACTCTTGGCCAACTGGGCCGAAACGCGCACGCCCCTCCCACACTGATCTCTAGGGCATTCGAACTCAGTCGTGATGCCGCGAGGGGGTCGTCGGCTTTCCGGTTCTCTTCGCTGAAGCAGGGGACAGCCGTTCGGACGCCGCCGTCGGCGAGCGACGTGGTCTGGTCGACGGTGCGGCATCGTTCGTCGCTTGCCAGCTGGCGAGCAGCCGGAACCGCTCCTCGCTCTCCGAACCGGTCTGCGGGACGTAGACGAGGAACGTGAGTCCCGGATGCTGGACGAACTGCATGTCCTCGTAGCTCAGTTCCAGTGCTCCGACGATGGGGTGGGTGAACTGCTTCTTCCCGGCGCCGTGCTGTCGCACGTCGTGGGCACCCCATCTGACGCGGAACTCGTCGCTGCGGGTGGAGAGTTCACCGACGAGATCCTGCAGGTCGCGGTCGTAGGGGTCGCGGCCGGCCTCGGTGCGGAGGATGCCGACCGTGATGTCTGCCGCCTTCTCCCAGTTCGGGTGGAAGTCGCGGGCGCGAGGGTCGAGGAAGGTGTACCGGGCGAGGTTCCCGTCGCCCGGTGACTCGAAGACCTCTGTCTGCAGGGCGCGTCCGAGGGCGTTGACGGCGAGGATGTCCATCCGGCCGTTGCGCACCATCGCGGCGCCGCCCGTGATCGCGTCGAGCATCAGTTCGATGCCGGAGCGGACGGATGCCGGGGTGCTTCGCGTGCGGCGCGATCTCGGCGGCGTCTGTCCAGCCGCTCGGGCCAGATCGAACAGGTGCTCGCGTTCGGCGTCGTCGAGCTGCAGGGCCTGCGCGATCGCGTGCAGGACGGATTCGGACGCGCCGGAGATCTGCCCGCGTTCGATCTTGGAGTAGTACTCGATGCTCACGCCGGCGAGCGTGGCGACCTCGTTGCGGCGCAGGCCCGGCACCCGCCGGTTGCTGCCGCCGGAGATCCCCACGTCGTCTGGGGTGAGTTTCGCGCGACGAGAGGTGAGGAACTCCCGCACCTCTGCCCTGTTGTCCATGAGTTCGACGTTACGCGCGGGCCCGCGCGCCGTGGGATGCCCTGTCAGTACACGTCACACCAGAGACTTCCTCCTCCGCGCGGGAGGCGGTTCAGTGGTGACGTCTGAGAAGGAGGACACCATGACCGAAGAGCAGAACGGATGGACCGGAGGGCAGCGCGCCTTCGGAGACTTCGCACCGGGCCTCGTCCACTACACCGACAAGGTGCTGTTCGACGAGGTGTGGGAGCGCGGCGACCTCTCCAAACGCGACCGAAGTCTCATCACCGTCGCCGCCCTGACCGCCATGGGCAAGACCGATCAGCTGCGGTTCCACCTCGACTATGCCCGCACGAACGGGGTCACCACCGACGAGCTGAAGGAGGCCATCCTCCATCTCGCGTTCTACACGGGCTGGCCCAATGGCATGGCCGCGATGACCGTGCTGAAAGACATCACCGACGAGAAGGATGACTGAAATGACCTTCGACAGCCTGTTTCCGCGCGGCGACGAGAACGACGCCTTCGCGCAGTACTTCATCGGGCAGAGCTACCTCGCCCCGCTCGCGAGTCTCGGAATGAGCATCGCGAACGTCACTTTCGAGCCGGGATGCCGCAACAACTGGCACCGCCACAACGCCACCGCCGGTGGGGGGCAGATCCTTCTCGCCACCGCCGGCAGCGGTTGGTATCAGGCGGAGGGCGAGGAGCCCGTCAGCCTCACCCCCGGCACGGTCATCGAGATTCCCGCGGGCACGAAGCACTGGCACGGCGCCAAGGCCGACTCGTGGTTCAGTCACGTCGCCATCGCCGTGCCGGGGGAGAACACCTCGAACGAGCGGCTCGAGCCCGTCGCCGACGAGCACTACGACGCGCTCGGCCTGGAGCGGGGCGGGGAATGGGCAGGCTGAGGGCGAGATCGTCTGAAAGCAGCACCCCGCTCGCGGCGGAGGTGTCCACGCGCGGGGGCGGGGCGGGCGCCCCGACACCCCGCGCGGGCGCCGCTCATCCCGTCAGGGGCGGATGAGCACCTTCAACGCTTCGCGCGCGTCCATCAGCCGGTAGGCCTCGGCGATGTCGTCGAGCGAAAGTTCCCGGTCGAAGACCTTTCCGGGATCGATCGTGCCGTCGACGACCTGGGGGATGGCGGCCTCGAGGTAGGCGCGCACGGTGGCGGGGCCGCCGGTGAGGGTGGCGTTCTTGCCGAAGAGGGAGGCGAAGCCGACGGCGGCATCCTCGTACTGGGGAACGCCCACGCGCGAGATGACGCCGCCCGGGCGGACGATGCCGTACGCCTGCTCGTACGCGGGCATGTGTCCGACCGCTTCCAGGACGACGTGCGCGCCCTCGCCGCCGGTGAGCTCGAGGACCTTCGCGATTCCCTCGTCGCCGCGCTCGGCGACGACGTGGGTGGCGCCGAACTCCCGGCCGAGATCCGTGCGGGCGGTGTGACGGCCCATCAGGATGATCGTCTCGGCGCCGAGCTGACGTGCGGCCAAGACGGCGGAGAGCCCGACGGCTCCGTCGCCGATCACGGCGACAGTCTTGCCCGCCTCGACGCCGCCGCGCACGGCGGCGTGGTAGCCGGTCAGGTACACGTCGGAGAGGGTGAGGAGCGAGGGCATGAGCGCCTCGTCGGTCCCGGCGGGGATCGCGACGGCGGTGCCATCGGCGTACGGCACCCGAAGCATCTCGGCCTGCGTGGCCGAGGGGGCGCCGTCGAAGAACCCACCGTGCACGCACGAGGTGGTGATTCCGTCGCGGCAGAACGCGCAGGTGCCGTCCGACCAGGCGAACGGGACGATGACGGTGTCGCCGACGGCGAGGGAGGTGACGTCGGCGCCGATCTGCTCGATGACGCCGATGGCCTCGTGGCCCATGCGGCGACCCTCGGGGGTGTCGCCGAGATCGTGGTACGGGTGCAGGTCCGACCCGCAGACGCAGGCGTAGGTGACGCGGATGACCGCGTCGGTGGGTTCCTCGATGGTCGGTTCGGGCACGTCGACGACGCGGACGTCACCGGCGGCGTACATGAGGGTTGCGCGCATGATGTTCTCCTTCATGGGTGGTGCAGGGGGGCGGGTGGGTCGGACGTCGTGCGTCGATGAAAGACGCTGTCAGTCGACGATCTCGACGGTCACGGGGCCGCCCTCGAGGAGCGAGAGTTGCTCCTCGGTCGCGACGTACGTGCCGATGTGCAGGGTGGCATCCGAAAAGCCGATGCCGTCGGCGTCGTAGTAGAAGCCGAGGTTCCCCCACGAGGTGAAGTAGATGAGGTCTCCGTCCTCGGGGTCGGAGCCGGGCGAGCCGTCGTGGACGAGCTCGCGGGGGAGGTAGGAGATCTTCTCGCGGCCGGCGAACTCCTCGAACCTCAGCTCCGTCGGGAGGAGGGAGAGGAAGTCGCGCACGCCGGGACTGTCCTCCCCGACGGTGACGTCGACGCTCGTGCGGTCGGACGTGAACCGCACCACCGTGCCCACGATCTGCCCAGGTTCATCGGTGGGCGTCGGTGCCGGTGCCGACGATGACTCGACGCCGGCGGCCGTCGGTGTGGCGGAGGCCGCGGGCGGAACCGACGATGCGGCGGTGGGGGAGCAGGCGGTGAGCGCCGCGGTCATGAGCGCGCCGACGGTGACGGCGAGCAGCGCACGACGTCGGTGTTCCCGTGCTTTGCCGGTGAACGCGGTCATCGGCTGCGATCCTTCGCGGTCCCGGCGTGCTCGTCGTCGGTGAGGGGGCCGGCTGACGCACGCGGCTGGGGTCGGCGGGCGAGCAGGAGGAAGGCGGCGCCGGCAAGCAGCACCGCGACGGTGGTCACCACGCCGAGGGGGAGGATGCTGAGCGCCCCCGCCACCCCGACCAGGGGCGCGGCGATCCCCCCGAACCCGAACCGCACCATGCCGAGCAGCGATGAGGCGGTGCCGGCCATCTGCGGGTAGTCGACGAGCGCGAGGGTGGTCGCGGGTGGCGACGAGATCGCGACCCCACCGGCGAGCAGGAACAGCGACACGATCACCACCCACAGCGGCATCCGGGTGAGTCCCGACGACAGCAATCCGAGCGCGCCGATGCCGGCGACCAGGATGCCGACGGTCAGGGTGCCGGTGACGCTCCACCGTTCCGCGGCCCGGCCGGCGAGGTAGCCGAGGGTCATGAATCCCGCGGAGTTGAGACCGAACGCGAGCGCATACGCGAGGGGGGACAGCCCGTAGATGTCCTGCAGCACGAACGTGGACCCGGCGAGGTAGGCGAACAGGGCGCCGTAGAGGAACCCCTGGTTCAGGATCGCGCCGACGAACACCCGGTCGGAGAGCAGCGTGCGGAAGTCGCGCAGGGTGTGCGTGAGGCCGCCCGTCGCGCGGCTCTCGGCGGGCAGGGTCTCGGGGAACATCCGCAGGGCGATCAAGAGGATGCCCGCGCCGATGAGAGCCAGGAAGACGAACAGTCCCCGCCAGTCGGCGACCGTGTTCAGCACCCCGCCGAGGAGCGGTCCGATGATCGCGGCGAGCCCGCCCACCACGGTGAGGCGGCCGTAGAAACGCACCAGTGCGCCACCCGTGTAGATGTCGCGACCGGCTGCCTGCGCGATGACGATCCCGACCCCGCCGGCCAGCCCCTGCACGAATCGCGCGGTGATCAGCAGCTCGACCGTGGGGCTGATTGCGCACAGCGCCGAGGTGACGATGTACGCGACGATGCCGAGGAGCAGGATGCCGCGTCGCCCGAACCGGTCCGACAGGGGGCCTGCGACCAGCTGCCCGAGGGCGAGGCCGATCAGGCAGGCCGTCACGGTGAGCTGTGCCACCGAGGTGGCCGCGCCGAGTTCCGCCGCCAAGGCGGGGAGGGCGGGGAGGTAGAGGTCCATCGAGATCGGACCGAACACCGTCAGCAGCAGGAGCAGAGTGGGCAGGAGGCGGCTGAACTCCGTCCGCGAGGGTGAGATCTGTGCGGTCATGTCATCCACGGTGCGCGCTCAGCGCGCGGCCGGGGAGTCTCTGATGAGAGGTGTACCGCCAGGGAACCCCTGTCGCGCGGGGAGCGTGCCCACCCGGAGGGGTCCCCTCCGAGGGCATCCCTCCCGCGAGCACGGCGACCTACCCTGGGGCACATGGACAATCGATCAGAGGTGCGGGAGTTCCTCATGACCCGTCGCGCCCGGGTGTCGCCGGATGCCGCGGGCATCCCCGCCGGGCCGAACCGCCGGGTCGAGGGGCTGCGGCGCAGCGAGGTCGCCGCGCTCGCCGGGGTCAGCGTCGAGTACTACTCGAAGCTGGAACGCGGGTCGATCTCCGGGGCCTCGGCGGCCGTGCTCGATGCGGTCTCGCGCGCCCTGCAGCTCTCCGATGCCGAGCACTCCCACCTGCTCGACCTCGCGCGCAACGCCGACGGGATCCCGTCGTCGGGCCGCAACCGCCGCCGCGGCAGCAAACCCGCCTCACCCCGGAACAGCCTGGAGTGGGCACTGGCATCCATCACCGATTCGGTGGCGGTGGTGCGGGATCAGCGGCAGAACATCGTCGCGTTCAACACCCTGGGCAAGGCGTTCTACTCGCCCCTGATCGGCGACGCGGGGCGCGTGCCGAACTTCGCGCGCTTCCAGTTCCTCGACCCGGCCGCGCACGACTTCTATCCCGACTGGGACCTGTTCGCCGACATGTGCGTCGCCGTCATCCGCGCCGAGGCCGGCCGCGATCCGCATGACAAGGGCATCCAAGACCTCGTCGGGGAGCTCTCGACGAGGAGCGAGGTGTTCCGCACGCTCTGGGCGGCACACAACGTGCGCACCCACGGATCCGGTCAGAAGCGCTTCGACCACCCCGTCGTCGGCGAGGTGACCCTCGTCTACGAGGAGCTCGCGATCACGGCCGAGCCGGGGCAGGTGTTGCTGATCTACTCCGCCGAGCCCGGCTCGCCGTCTGCTGAGCGCCTGCGGCTGCTCGCGTCGTGGGCGACGGACTCCGCCGCGGCTGCGCAGCCAACGTCCTGACGGGGATGCCGGAGGCGTCATCGTCGTCAGGACGTTGGCTGACGGTGTGCGTCGGCGTCCGCGCCCTGTCGGCGCTTCGGTGGCCGCGCTAGCCTGACGCCACCACAGCTCCGCGTCGAGGGAGACCGCCGTGACCCAACCGCTTCGCTACGGCATCAACGTCACCCTCGACGGGTGCGTGCACCATGAGGCGGGCCTGCCTCCGGATGCCGAGTCGATGGCGTTCTGGACCGACGAACTGCGCCGCTCCGACTCGCTGCTCTACGGCCGCGTGACGTACGAGCTGATGCAGTCCACCTGGCGTCGACCCGAGTCGGGGGAGTGGCCCGACTGGATGGATGCCAGCGAGGTCGCCTTCTCGGAGGTGATGGACCCGATGCCGAAACACGTTGTATCGACGGAACTGGATGCCGTGGACTGGAACGCCTCGCTCGTGTGGGGTGACCTTGCCGCTGCCGTCGGGGAGTTGAAGGCGCAGCCGGGGCGGGGCATCTCGGTGGGCGGGGTGCGGTTGCCGGCGGCGCTCGCGGAGCTCGGGCTGATCGACGAGTTCACGTTCGTCGTGCACCCGGTGGTCGCGGGGCGGGGGCCGCGGTTGTTGGAGGGGGTGCGGGAGCAGTTCGGGCTGGAGTTGGTGGAGCGGCGGGAGTTCGGGTCGGGGGTTGTGGTGCAGCGGTATCGACAGGCTCTCTAACGCTCGCAGGCCGAACCGCCGCCACTGCCTAAGACGCGTTCGACCCGGGTACTGGGTTTCAGTTCACCCCCGCTGCTCGACTTCGCAGTCGCCTCGCGCGAGCGACTCGCCCGCTTATCCTGGCCCCGTGCAGAAGGCATGGCTCGTCTACCGGGGTGATGAAGAGACCGAGATTCTGGGCGTCTTCGACGACCAAGGAGAGGCCACCCGGTACGCGCAGACTCTCGCGGAGACGGCGTACGAGGGTGAGCGGATCTGGATCGGCGGCTACGGCATCCCTTACCGCATCACCGACGACGTGCCTCGATGATCGAGATGGGCCGGTCTCACCGACCGGCCCATCTGCTCGGCGCCTCAGTCAGAGGGCACATCGAGAATTGCGCGACCCCTCCATCTGGACAGAGAGGCCGCGTCGGGGCGACCGCAGGGCAAATCTCGGGCGGGTCACGCCTGACGGTGCTGCGGAGTCGCTGCTCGCCGACATCGCCGCCCGCAACGGTGAGGGTCACGCCTGCACCGACCTAGATTCAGCCCCGGTGCTCGTTGATACGCCTGCCCGCCGCGTGGACGGGTGTCGCCACCCTCAAGCCCAGCAACGGCCGCATCCCGCTCGACAACCCGTACTTCGGCCGCTCGGCGGGCCCGCTGGCCCGCACGGTCGCCGACGTGGCGCTCGGCATGCACATCGCCGACTGGGAGCACCCCGGCTCCGACATGACCGGCCGCCGCGCCCTTGAGGCTTACGAGACATTCGGCGACCTCCAGAAGCGCACGGTCGCGGCAACGTCGGGGTATGACGCGGTGCTGGCCCCGGTCGCCCCGGTGGCGGCCTTCCCCGCGGAGTGGCCGATGCCGTGGGGCTTCGACGCGGGTCTCGCGATGCCCCACATCGCGTTCACGCTGCCGTACAACATGTCAGGGCAGCCGGCGTCGTCGGTGAACTGCGGGTTCACCGCGAATGGGCGGCCGATCGGGTTGCAGATCTCGGGGCGGCGGTTCGCGGATTTGGAGACGTTGCGGTTGACGGCTTGGTATGAGGGGTCGCGGTCGGTGGATGTGGTGCCGGTGTTTCCGAGCTGAGGTTCGGGTGCGGATGGATGCCGCGGGCTCGCGTGACGGCGCGGGGTCGCGGCATTCGTCGTGCGGTTCGGGTGCGGCCGGGCCTGAGGTTGCCCCCGTTTGTTCGTGGGCGCGGTGTCGGGCGTTGTTAGCCACACGGTTCGGCACGGGGTGGGGCCTCTAAGGTGGGCGCGTTGCTTCGTCGATGCGGCGGCAAATGGATGCCGCGGGCTCTTGACGTGCGCGCTGCTTGAGATCTGCGGCTCAACGGATCCACAACTCCGCGTCTCGCTGGGGTTTGCTGCTCAGGCCACCCAGAAACCCAACGTGCAGAGCAGTCGCGTCTCGTCGTCGGCGTCCGCGGGCGGTTCGATGGCCGGCGGGAACGCACCCCACTGCCGCCACTCGTCAGCGTGCGGGGTGACGTGCTCGTTCGTGCCTGCGATGAGCTCGGGGGAGAGGTGGAACGGGATGCCGAAGTGTTTCGCGATCGAGTACGCCTGGAACGCCCGGTACGTCGCGAGGTGCGCGAACCCCTCTTCGGCCGGATCGTCGCCGTAGGTGAAGCGGAACGTCTCCGCATAGTCGCCCGCCCCCACGGCGGCCGTCGCGGTGTCGTTTAGCGCGTCGTACGAGGCAATCGGATCGTCGCCCAACAGGTCGGCGTCGGCGTACGGGTCGCCGTCGGCGGCCGCGCGTCCGGCAATCACGTCGGGGATCCACGCTTCGTCACAGGCGTGCCGCCCGAGGATGTCAAGCAGCGTCGCCGACTCGCGCTGACTCCATTCCTTCGGGACGGAGGCGGAGAAGTCGGCGGGGGTCGATCTGGTCGACGACCTCGCGCAGCCCGGCGTCGGAATGGAGGAAGAGCTCGGCTGGGGTCATGGCGGGGACGATACTCCGGGGGTCAGACACTGGCCAGGCCCGGAACGCACGCCTTGTCAGCCAAACGCAACTGCCCGCGCGGCTTGCGGAACGCCTAAATAGCCGAGCTGGCTAGTCAAAGCCCGGACAACTGCTTTTCCGAGTTCGAGCGGAACGGCATTACCTAGCTGGCGCTGCACGTCGGCGCGGGTCCCGTTGATCTGGAAGTTGTCCGGGAAGGACATGAGCCGAAGCATCTCGTTCACGCGCAGTCGTCGCGCCCGTTCCAAGCCTGACGCGGTTTGCACGTTTTCCCAGTGGAACGGTCCGACCCATGGGCCGGGCTGCGCCTGAAGCGTCGATGAAGGTCGGTTGGGGTCGAGACGCAGGAGAAAGGTCCAGTACCGGCTGCGCCACTCGAAAAAGTCTCGGCCGCCGTAACGGTCGGTGTGCCAGAGGTAGTTCTGCCCGGGGGGTACCTCCGCGGCCAGTTGTCCATAGCTGCCGTCGACGATCTCGTCGTGCGTAACCGGCACGAGCCTAGGAAGTCCTTGAAATGCGCGAGCTGCAGTCACGTGAGGCAGCTTGCTCGGGTCGACGGTCCGCGAATGTTCGCTCCACCCGGAGTGTGTTGGCTCTGGGAACTCAAACTTCTCACCATCACGCCGGCCGACGACGAAGACGCGGCGACGGAGCTGCGGCACTCCATAGTCCGCAGCGAGCAACACCTTCCACTGCGGGTTGTACCCCAGCTCCCCTAGACCGCTGAGCAGACGCGCGAACTGAGCACGATGCGTCTTGTAGGTCAGGCCCTGGACGTTCTCGAGGACGAAGGCTTCTGGGCGAGACTCGCGCACGACGCGGACGTACTCGTCCAACAGCGAAGCGTTGGGGTCGCGGCTCTCACGTTTTTGCTCTAGCCAGAACCCCGACTTGCTGAAGGGAGTGCACGGGGGTCCGCCCACAACTAGAACGGGCTCACCCGGGCGCAGGCCGGCGGTCTCGAGAATCTGATCGGTGGGCACGTTGCGAATGTCGCCCGTCAGGGTGGGTGTCGCACCGAAATTTGCCGTTAGAGTCCGGAGCGCAGGCTCGTTGTAGTCCGTCGCAACCGCGACGCGGAGCAGTCCTGTCCCGGGGTCGTCTTTCGCTAGGGGCTCAGCGTCGCTGCGCTCCACAGCGAGGTCGAGACCTCCCGCGCCGGAGAACAAACTCACGACGGGAAGCTGTTCGGCCATCTGCTACCTCAATCCACCTGGACACGTGACACCCGACGGGCCGCGTATCAACCAAGTATCGTCGAGTGGAGTCTGTCGCTAAGGTCCGACATTCGATCACTCGGGGTCCAGCGCCCCGCACTGTGCTGGACAGGAGGCAAGGAAGTTCGTTGGCAGAACCTCTGGTGGAGAACCTGGCGGGGCGCATCTACGCACGCGTGTATAGATCCAGTGGGCGCCGGGATCTACACGAGTTCGTTCGCGCGGCTATCGTCCGAAGCCGCGGTCGCGTGATCTGGGAGAGCAGCCACACCCGGTCTCCGTTCTACTTCGCAGTCCGCACGGATCGAGGCGAGAACCTCGGGTTGCTCATCTATCCCGTCAGGCTCACGAGAGTCGTGACAAACGGGCGACCCGTCGACGAGCACCACGCTCAGGTCAAGTTCGGGGCAGACCGGACCTGGAAGACCGAGGTGCACCCGGTCGCGTTCGACGTCGCCGGAGTCGACACCACGCTGTTCCTCGGAATCAATGCTGAGGAGGAGAAGTTCGTAGGCCTGGATCCAACGCTTTGGAACCCCATGCCGCTCGGGGTCTCCTTCTACGCCTATGAACGCGACTTCATATCGATGGGGGAGTCGGGATGGCATGCGTACGAAGTGGACACGCGGGGTGGGGCTCGCAATGGGGCGCGCACGCCCGAGGGATTCGAGTCTCGCGTTGCATTCACCTCAGAGCGCTTCCTTGACTTCGCACGCTTCGAGCGGCGCGCCACCGATCTTAGACTCGACGCCGCGTTGCGCGTGAAGCTGGCGGAGCGATTTCGTAGCACTTCATTCGCCGACGAAACTGTGGGAAGTACGCATCCACTCGAGAGACAATTCGGGCTGTCAGCACCGCGCATCCTTGATCTAATCGCCGAACGGAGGATGCTTGCGACGGCGGTGAAGGGAGGCGTGGCCGAGGCTCACTTGCAGACGCTGTTTGAGGCCGATCCTGCGGTCGTCTCAGTGAAGCGAAGAACAGATGATCGTAGTGCTGACTTCGACGTGACGATGGCGTCAGGGGTCACCTACGTTGTGGAGTGTAAGAACGTCAGCCCCACCCGGCTTGCTGACGGAACGGTCCAGGTTGAAACGCAGCGTACGCGAAACAGCAGGGATGACCCGACCGGCCGGTTGTATAGTTTCGACACTTTCGATGTCGTTGCGGCCTGTTTATTCTCCGTTACGGGCGAGTGGGAGTTCCGGTTCGCGTTGAGTTCGTCGCTAACCGCGCACGCCAAGTACCCCGGATTTCTCGCCACGAAGCAGGATGTGGACATCAGATGGGTCGTCACCGTCCAGGCGCTTGAAGCAATGAGTCGGCCAATCGCGTGATGGGGCGACTTGTCGTGCTGACTGAGCGCCTTGGTCGGCAGGAGTCGCGCCGGGGCCCTCTGACCCGCTACCGGACGACGGCACCTACAGGCGTAGGTCCATAACCCGGAGACGACGAGCGTCTGCGCTTCGCCCGCGGTCACCGCACCACCGACGATGACAGACACTCGGACGATCAAAACGATCTCCGCGCGATCTGCCGCCCCTTTACTCCCAGTCGTCTGCATGCGACGCAAATACGCGGGCGTGAGCAGTGACCTGACACGGAGCGAGCGGGTGTGGTCGTGAATATGAGGCGACGGACTTCTGAACGTGTCGAGCCGTCGCCCGCCGTCAGGTGCGACATAGGATCCCGCTTATGGCTCCCCGTCCTCGTTGGTGGCACACCCTACAGTCGTCGAAGGCAGAGGCTCTGCTGGCAGTCGATCTCTATAACCGGTCGGGCAACGAGCGACAGTTGGAAGCGTTCATTGTCCACATGAACCTTGGGTGGACCAAACTTCTCCAGGCTCGGACTGAAGAATCAGGCGGCGACCTGATTGTCAGAGATGAGCGTGGGTGGCGAAAGAGGCACCCCGAAGGTGGCTACTTGTACAAGCCATTGCGCGAGCTTCTCGCTGAGCAATTCGTCGACACCGACCCTCGCCGGAACAACATAGTCTTCTTCCTCGGGCTGCGTAACCACATCGAGCACCGTCACGAGGCGAAGGTGGCTGCGCTCGTCGCGGGTCGAACGCAGGCTCTCCTCATCAACTACGAACAAACCCTGGTCGAGTGGTTCGGGCACGACGAAGCCCTCGGTTCGGAGCTGCGGTTCCCGCTATTCGTCTCAGCGATAACTCAGGACGCGGTCGAGGCCGTCAAGCGCGTTCGAGCCCAAGTTCCCAGGGCAATTCTTGATTGGCTCCAGGATTTTGACGCGTCGCTCGAACCAGGACTGAGTGCGGATCAGCGTTTCGACTTCCGCATCTACCTAATTCCTTATACCGGACCGAAGAGCGAAGCCGACGCTTCCATGTCATTCATCCGCGAGGACGATCTCACGGATGCGCAGCGCGCCGCTATCGAGCAAGTGCGGACGATCATCCGGGAGAAGCGTGTCCCCGTCGAGGACCTGAACCGGTTCAAGGTTGGCGAAGTTGTCGAGCAGGTTGCCGCCCGTCTCGAAGTTCCCTTCAACAGCTACATGCACACTCAGGCGTGGAAGTACTTTGCCGCTCGACCCCCGACAGGCGCCCCGGACCCCGCTGCGACCAAGCCCCAGTTCTGCGTCTACAACTCGACTTTCGAGCAGTACACGTACACGCCCGCCTGGGTTGAGTACCTCGTGAGACACCTGACCGATCCTGCTGAGTACTCGCTTGTGCGCGCCTGGCGTCCCCCGGTGACTTCGAGCCCCTCGGCGGACGCGCCGGTCTCGACGCCCGCCCAGACCCCGGGCTAGCGAGATACGTTCGAAAGAAACCCCGTATCCTCTTCTGTGCGGTGCGCGCTTCAGAGCGCGCCAAATGGTCCCGCTGCGAGCGATGTCCTCAAGAGCAGCCCTGTATTCGATGGTGCGCATTCTCGTGCATCCCCACCGCCGAGGCCATTTGTCGCCTGCCGCCTTCATCGCAGTCGACCGGGTTGATCTGCAACATATCGCGCATTCCGGGGTGGTTCAGCCGTGGCCGGGGCGTCCCTCTAGACAGTCGTGGCGCCCTACCTCTTCACCGCAGGTCGCTGCTCAGAATTGGAGGTTCCAGACCCTACCTGCACTCCAGATTACGATGAGCCATTGACCCCCGCACCCGACAATGGAAAGCCCTCCGAGTTGACGCCCCTACGGATCTACAGCCCAAGGTGCTTCGCGACAGTAAATATGTGGTGCGAAACCTGCTGACGCTTATTTCCGGAAAGATTGGTGTAGCTTCCCGAAACGCGCTGCGTTTCGTAGCTAGCAAGTCCTGGGGAGAGCTCATATCGCGAAGGTGTCACCACCCGTTGCCGGTGAATGTCCCTCAAAACTTCCTCAAACTTGGTCGCTTGCGGATCAGTCTGCCCATCAGTGGTTGAAATGAAGTGTTGAATCCAGAGATCGGAACCGAGCGCATACGTTAGATGAACTGCGACGGCTCCTACCGGTCCGCCTCCGTCCTTGTACGTCCCGGGAAGCATTGTGAAATCGGAGAAACCGCGGCGACCTGCTGCACTCCATGACGTGTGATTATTTCCCAGCCACTCCTCGCCCAAATAATCCTTGTTTCGGGCCTCGCTGCGGAAGTTGTCGCTCACGTCGACTGTTCGGGCGGGTCCTAGCGTGGCGAGATACTTTGCAGAGTTTGCAGATGCCAGAAAGAAGACTGTGTAGTCCGAACCAGAGAGAGCCTTGGCAAGATCCCCGGGGGTTAGCTTGCTTGTAGTCAGAACGATGCCAATTTTGCGCCCTGGGTATGCTGCCACGAAGTTCGAAATGTCTTTCAGGGTTGTAACTACCGTCTCTTTGAGTGTCGGGTATACCACCGTCGGATCGGTCAGTGTAGCTGCGAAGTCGCTCTGCCAAGCCGCTTCGGCCGCTGAATTTGAGAGCTTGCCTTGGTGCGGGTTCACGACTACGTACGCGGCCATCGCGTTTGACTTCAGCTTGGTCAGGGTAGATATAAGTTTTGCAGCTGGCTCGACCGGCTCGATGAGCGGAACGATGCGCTGAGGAGAGCCGAGATTGGACGAGACATCAGAAACGGCGTTCAGTTCGGCCTGACGACTGTACAAGTACGGGAAGTACATGAGGGCTCCGTTGGTTGGCTGCCCTCATGTTGACGCTCGCCGACCCTCCGCGTCAAATCGCGGACAGCACCGCCCCCACAGGCAGCAAAAGTCGTTGCTGAAGGCGTGCAGTGCCAATCGCCGAAAGTTCACTCCCATACGCCAGTGCCCGGAGACTCGGCGGGAAGACGCTATTGGTGATCAGCGTTCGCGCGCTGAGGCCGCGCCCCCTGAGTTCCGCGACGGTTGCAGCATGCGCCTGCTCAAGAGGGAGGGTAGTAAAGATCTCGTACATCTCTGCACGCGCACGGCCAGAGGCTACTCGCGATGCATGTCCCGTCAACCTAAAGATTAGCGACTTCGCTTCACCCGTTCGCAAGAGTCGGAAGAGGTCAGAATGGGCAATATTTGCCAGATTTGATACGGCCGGGCGCAGGACGGAGAGGGAGCCGCGTCGACGGAGTGCTATGACGCCAACATTTCCGGGAACGGCGCGGTCGGCAGGCTCCACCCGTCGTTCCGAAACGACTACATAGACATACTCGGCGTGACGGCTGTAGTCCGCAAGTTGCGCCGGCAATCGGGCAAAGGAATCCAGATCGGTCTTTACCTCGTAAACAGTCGATGTTCCGTTGAGAATTAGCACATCGGCAACCGATGAACCCATCGGCTGCTCGATCAGGGCTGAGGCTGTGGATGGCGAGTGCTTACCGACGATGATCTTTGAAATGATCTCGTTCTTGAACGCGTATTCATTTGGATAGGTGGAGAGTAGGCGAGCGTGTGCTACCTCAAAAGCATCAGCGAGCACAGTCGACGCTTGCACGTCGGGCCCGAGCAGTCGAGCCACCCGCCCAGCCGCGCTGCCGATTTGAGCTTTCGCTAGTGCTTTGAATACCGCAGGGGAGAATGCACCGGCCAGGGAGCGCAGATCGGAAGGGCACACGGGGAGAGTGTAGGTCACTCGATGGCAAGAACGACCTAGTAGCGCCCGGACGGCGGCCGAGCGCGGGGGCCGCACCGCAGGGGCCTGCTCGGCATCCGACCGAAGCTGACCACGCACCGCGTCCATCGGCTCTGCCGTCTCGCTGGAATCACCGCCAGCCACCACCAGAAGGGTGCGAAGCTGGGTTGAATCGGGTCTGCCCCGCAGGGGCACATGGTGGGGACCTGCGCAAAAATCGCGGCGGGCGAGCGGGTCACTGCCGTCGGTCTAGCTGCCGCCGCAGATCCAGTGTGCGCTCGCGGGCTCGATCGATAAGAGTCGCGGCGAACTGTCGTTCTTCCCCACTGAGGGAGGCCTCGTCGACGGCAAGGCTCAGCGCATCGGGCAACCCATCGACGTACGTCCGTGCGCGCGAATACACCCACTCCGCGGTGGCTCCTTGCCCCAGGATGCCGTGGAAGACACTTGCCTCGCGCACGATATGCCGAGGCTCGATCTCGAAGGTGCGATAGTGGCCGTCGAATGACATCGCGAGCTTTGCTCTGCGATTGTTGATCTCGGGGTACGCCAGTGCCGAGCCGAGGTCGTAGAGAGGCGAAAGGCGAGGCCATCCTGTTCGAGCCGCCGGCCAAAGCAACGCGTAGTTCTTCGCATGAGCGTCGGTTCCCAGCGCAACCCAGTTGAAGATCGTGGCGTCGAAGAACCCTAGGGCGTGCGTGGGGCCGGCGGGACCGAATCTGTCGATGATGAGCTGTGAGATCGCGGCGATGCCTGGGCCGCCCTCGTTCTGATACTTCGCAGTCGGGGGCGTGCCCGTCGCCTGCGCAAAGTCCTCCTGGTGCCCGCGGGCGATTGACGTTCCCTCAGCTTGCTCGGTGCGGCGATGCCGGTCGAAGCGCTCGATCACAATCGCGCTCTCGTCGTCGAAGTTCACCAGTCGGCTGCGTGCGACATCCATGTTCAGGTGATGCGCAGCGCGCATCGTCAGGTGCTCATTCAGATCGCCCCAGCGGAGCCCTGCCACGCCGGGCTTGACGATGTGCGTCGACGCGGCGCTCCCGGTCGCGAATCCCCAGGCGTCGGGGCCACGGACGAGAGTGAACTTGGACTGTGCTCCGGCGAGCGAGAAGTAGCCTCCGTCGTACCCTGTCGCCACCCACGCGGAAGGGTCGGCTCGCAGTTCGCGCAGATGCGAAGCGATGATCGCGTCATCGACCCACTCGATCTCGCCCGGTCCGTCGAGGACCGGCTCGTCCCACTGAGCCGAGTCGATGAGCTGCACGGCGCCCGCCGCATCCCGTCCGACGTTGGCAAGCAACCCCATCGGGTTTCGCGGAGAGACGCCGAACGTTCGCCCCCACCGTGCTAGCACGTCGTCGTTGTCGGGCAGAAGGTTCCAGAGGAAGTTGCCGGGCGCGGTGCCCTCGTGTCGGCGTCGGCTCTTCGGCAACGACAGTGACAGTTCGAGGCGGCCGGCGTCACGCTGCCAGGCGGGATCGAATTCCAGCGAGACGTCGCCACCGTCGCGCTGGGTGAACCAGCCGACGCGGCGCCCGTCCAGATACGCGGTGAGCCTCACGGTTGCGCCCTCGGCTCGTCCCATGGGTCGACGACATCCATGAACATCGGATCCGAGTCGGTCTCGTCTTCCGCCGTGTCGACCTCGGCATACAGATCGAGTGCATTGAGCACCGCCATCAGGCTGTCCACGCTCGCGCTTCCGGCGTGACCGGACTCGAACCGGACCACCCACTGGCGGGCGCGGCCGATCCGCCGCGCCAGATCCGCCTGGGTGAGTCCCAGGTCAGAGCGGCGGTCGCGGACGATGTTCGCCCAATCCTGCGAGACGTTCACGAGCACCGGTAGCCCTCCCTTGCTCATGCCATGTACGAGATTTCAGTCAGACCCCGTTGTGTACGAGAATTCTGACATGCCGCGAGGTGTACGTCAACGCGTACACGCACAAATTCGGACGTACCGTGGAACGACAATTCGGCCCGGCCCGCCGCACCTCGCGACCTCTGCTCTCCGTTCATGCACATCGATCACGCAGGGCGACAACTAGCCGCACCTGCTCAATGGCATCCGGAACCAAATGCGACTCGAGCTTGTCGATCGACGAGAGTTCGACTCGGGCGCCACCGTTCAGCGGTACCCAGCCGTCTCGTAGCGTCCGCCCGCTACTCGGGAGCCTCCCCATCGCGATCACTCGTACGCGACGTCGCGACAATCGCCACCCCCACGGCGAGCACGGCCGCGTTCGACCAGAAGATCGCCACGAGCCCGAACGGCCCGGCGACGAGGCCGACGCTCACCGGGATCAGCACCTGCAGCACGCGGTTGGCGGTCAGGCGCAGTCCGAGGGCGGCGCCGTGCACCGCGGGCGGGGTGATCGCGGTCGTCCAGGCCATCGTCAGGGGCTGGGGGAGGCCGAGGGCGATGCCGAGCGCGATCATCACGGGGATCGCGCCCCACTGGTTCGCGAAGGGCAGGGCGACAAGGCTCGCGACGCCCATGAGCATCGCCACGACGAGCAGAGTGCGGCGGCCGAATCGCGCGACGATGCGGGCGAGGCCGAGTCGGCTCACCACCGAGACGACGGCGCGCAGGGCGAGCAGCAGACCGACGGTGACCGGAGCGATGCCCTTCTCGACCGCCCACAGCGGAACGAAGGTGTAGAGCAGGTCGACCGTCACGAGCACGGCTCCGCTGACGGCGAGGGCCCGCCACAGCTCGGGGGCCTTCATCACCGCCGAGAGCGGCGCGCGCGGGGCCTTCGCGGCGGTGGTGCGGCGGTGCGTGTCGCCGCGGCGCAGGAAGAGGATCAGCGGCAAGGCGAGCACCGTGAAGGCGAGGCAGACGGCGAAACCCGCGGTCGTGTCGGGCTCCTCGCGCGCGGCGAGGGTTGCGGCGACGGTGACGGCCGGGGGACCGATCAGCTGACCGATGGATGCCGCGGCGCTGAGGGTGCCGAAGCCGCTGTCCATCGAGCCTCCGCGACTCGCGTGCGCGACGAAGGTCTGCTGGCCGATCATCACGCAAAGGTGTCCCAGGCCGATCGTGAGGGTCGCGGCGAACAGCAGCAGCACGGTCGACGGCAGGGTGAGTACGACTATCGCGCCGATCGAGGCGATGAGGAGCCCGGCGAAGGCGACGGTGCTCCCACCGAAGCGGTCGCAGATCCGGCCCGCGGGAAGCGCCGCGACGATCGTCGGAACGGCGAAGGATGCCGCGAGCGCGGCGAGCAGCAACGGATCGCCGCCCAGCTCGAGCGCGCGGTAGCCGACCATCAGCCGGACGCCGACCCACGAGGCCTGCGACAGTGCCGCCTGGGTGCTGAGTGCCGCCCGCCAGGCGGGGCCGGTCACGGCCGGAGGGGGATCTCGTCGGTGCCGCCGAGCATGCGGGTGAGGCCGTCGATGTCTTCGCGCACGGCGTGGTACCGCTCGGAGTCGAGGTGGTAGACCGCGAGCTGGAGCGCGTAGCAGAGGGCCATCGGCACGAAGAGGGTGCGGTACTCGCTGTCGGCGCTGCGGAGGGCCGCGATCAGGTGGTCGGGCGCGGGCCGGAACTGCGCGCCCGGCACGTCGGTGATGAGCAGGCTGCGTCCGCGTCGGCGCTGCGCCTCGGCGATGAGGGCGGGGAGCATGCGCGGGGTCTCGCGCAGCGCGAAGCCGATCAGCATGCTGGTGGAGTCGAACGGCACGAAGCGCTCGGCGAGGTCTTTCGCCTGGGGCGAGAGGGTGACCACGACCATCCCCAGCCGGCGGAAGCGGCGGGCGAGCAGCTCCTGCAGCGATCGGGCGTCGCCGTTGGCGAAGATGTAGACGACGCCGGCGCCGGCGATGTCGCGGGCAGCCGCGTCGATCGCGGACTGGGGGACGAACTCCGACAGCCGCTCGAGGCCCGCTCGCTCATCCGCGACGAACGACGCGAGGTCGGCCCCGGACTCCTGCCGCATCGGTGCACCCGAGAGCGCGGGGTTCACCTCGTCGGCGCGCAAGTCGCGGCGCAGGTCGGGGTACCCGCGGTAGCCCAGCTTCTGCGCGAGGCGCACCACGGTCGACTCGTGCGTGCCGGCCTGGGCCGCCACGTCGGCCGCCGTCGTCGACGACGTCGCAGCGCTCAGCAGCACCGTCATGACCTTCTGCTCCGTAGCGCTCAGAGCGGCGGTGTTGCGAGTCGCGACGGCGCGAAAGCTCATGTTCTCTCCTTCGAGGGCACGACGCCGATCGAGCGGGTCGGTTGTTGACAAGTCTGGACCATCCTGCAATCCTGTGCAAGTGCGCAAGTTGCGTTGAACGCCTTGCACACACACCTAGCACGGAAACCCGCAGAGAGGCGGATGACGATGGCGTCTGATGTGGTGGAGACCTCGTCCTCGACGAGGGCGCGGCAGTACCTGGAATGGTCTGTCGTGGCGATCGGTGCCGTCGCCGGCATCGCGGTCATGGTGTCGGGCTTCGGCTACGGCCTGACGAACGTGACCGGGGTGGGTGCGGGGTTCTTCCCGGTCGTCGCGGGCGCCACGATCGCGCTCGGCGCTGTCCTCTGGGCGCTCCAGCTGCTCGGGGCGGCTACGGCGCGGCGCCGCGAGGCGAGCCGGTCGGACACACGGCCCCCGTTCGAGGCCAACCGCGTCGACCCGCCCACCGACACGGCGATCGGCGTGCTCGTCGTCGACGGGATCGACGAGGAAGACGACGACATCGCCCTCCCCGACCGTCGCGGAGTGCTTCGCGTCGCCATCGTGGCGGGGGCGCTCGTGCTCTCCGCGATCCTGCTCCCGGTGCTCGGCTACCTCCTCACCATGACGCTGCTGCTCTTCTGCGTGGTGACGCTCGTGAGCGCTCGCCGCTGGTGGGTCGCGCTTCTCATCGCCGTCGGCGTCGCCGTCATCAGCCGGTTCGTCTTCGCCGACCTGCTCGGCACCGCCCTCCCGCACTCGAGCATCACCGTGCTCCGCATGATCGGCCTCTGACATGGAATTCGGCGCACTCTTCCAAGGACTCCTCACGGTCCTCACCCCCGAGAACCTGCTCTTCGCCCTTCTCGGCTGTGTGCTCGGCATGCTCGTCGGCGTGCTGCCCGGCTTCGGGCCCGCAGCAGCCGTGTCGCTGCTCATCCCGGTCACGTTCGGGCTCTCGCCCACGACGGCGATCATCATGCTCGCCGCCATCCTCTACGGCGCGGCCTTCGGCGGCACGATCACCGCCGTCCTGCTGCGGATCCCCGGCGAAGCCTCGTCGGTGGCGACGACCCTCGACGGGTACGAGCTCGCCAAGCGTGGCCGCGGCGGCCCGGCCCTGGTGATCGCGGCGGTGGGGTCGTTCATCGGCGGGCTGGTCGGTGTCGTGGGGTTCGTGCTCGTCGCCCCCTTCGCCCGGATCGCGCTGGAGTTCGGCGCCCCCGAGCTGTTTCTCGTGTCGTTCCTCGGGCTGCTGCTCATCACGAGCTTCGCGGGCAGCAACCCCGCCAAGGCGCTCATCAGCGCCGGCGTGGGCCTGGCGATCGCGACGGTGGGCCTCGACCCGGGCGTCGGCATCGTGCGCTTCGGATTCGACATGCCGCAGCTGTTCGACGGCATCGGCCTGGTCGCGATCGTGATGGGCGCCTTCGGGCTCAGCGAGATCCTGGCCCAGGCCCAGCGCGGTCCCGGCGGCATCGCCAAGCCCCTCTCGATCGGGCGGCTCTACCCCACCCGCGACGACTTCCGCCGCTCGTGGAAGCCCTTCTTCCGCGGGTCGATCATCGGCTTCTTCATGGGCCTGCTCCCCGGGTCTCCCGGCGCTGCGACCTCGCTGGCCTCGTACGCCGCCGAGAAGCGCTTCTCGAAGAAGCACCGCTCCGAGTTCGGCCGCGGCGCCATGGAGGGCGTCGCCGGCCCCGAGTCCGCCAACAACGCCCTCGCGGTGTCGTCGATGATCCCGCTGTTCACCCTCGGCATCCCGACGTCGGCCACGGTCGCGATCATGGCGGGGGCGTTCACCGTCAACGGCCTCATCCCGGGACCGCTCCTGTTCCGCGACAACCCCGAAGTCGCCTGGGCCATCATCGCCAGCTTCCTGGTGGGCAACGTCATCCTGCTGATCCTCAACGTGCCGCTCGTGCGCGTCTGGATCGCCGTGCTCCGCCTGCCCTTCGCCTACCTGATGGCTGCGATCCTCGCGTTCATGTTCCTCGGCACCTACTCGATCAACGGCAGCACCTTCGAGATATTCGTCATGGTCGCCGCGGGCGTGATCGGGTACGTCTTCCACCTGCTGCGCGTACCGCTCACGCCTCTCGTGCTGGCGATCATCCTCGGCCCGATGCTCGAGGAGAACTTCCAGCGCTCGCTCGCCCTGTCGCGCGGTGACTGGGGGGTGTTCACGAGCAGCCCGATCGCCACCGGCCTGCTCCTCGTCTGCGCCCTCGCCGTCGCGCTCGGAGCCAGCCGCCCCGCCCTCGCCGCCTTCGTGCGGTCACGGTCGCGGTCTCGTTCCCGCGCGCGGATCGACGCCTAGTCCTGTCCCTGCTCACCCGTCATCCCCACCAGAAGGAGAAATCAGCATGCGAACCCGCTCCCTGACCCTCACCGCCGTCGCAGCCTTCGCTGCCGTGGCCCTCGTCGGATGCTCGTCCGCCGCCGGCACCACCTCGAACGGCAACGGCGCCGACGAGGCCTGGCCCGCCGCCGGAACCGACATCGAATGGATCGTCCCCTCGGCAGCCGGTGCCGGCAACGACATCCTGGCCCGCATCGTCGCGCCGGCCATGCAGGAATCCCTCGACGCCAACATCCAGGTCGTGAACCTCGAGGGCGGCAGCCAGGTCGTCGGCCTCAGCAAGCTCGCCACCTCGGCGCCCGACGGAACGACGTTCGGCTACACGAACATCCCGTCGATCCTCGGTCGCTACCTCGACCCCTCGAAGAACGCCACCTTCGATCGCGAGAGCTTCCTGCCGGTCGGTTCCTTCGCCACCAACTCGGTCGTGATCGGCGTGGCCGCGAACAGCCCCTACAAGACCATCGACGACCTGTTCGCCGCCGTCGAAGACGACCCCGGCACGGTCACGGCGGGAACGGACTCGCGCGCCGGCGACGACCACGTCAACCTGCGCATCCTCGAGAACGAACTCGACCTGGGGTTCAACATCGTCCACTACAACAGTGGTGCTGACAAGGTGGCCGCCGTCATGTCCGGTGAGGTGAACTTCGCTCTCGGCGGGGTCTCGAGCTTCTACGGCCCGTACAAGTCCGGCGACATCCGCCTGCTGGCGATCGTAGAAGACGAGCAGAGCGAGCTCATGCCCGACGTGCCCACCCTGACCGGCGCGGGCTACGAGGTGGCGCCGATGAACAGCCGCTTCACCCTGTCGGTGCCGGCCGAGACGCCCGAGAACATCCGCTCCTCGCTGGAGGCCGCGCTCAAGGTCGCCGCCGAGGACCCCGCGGTCGTCGAGAAGCTCACCAACGCGGCCACCGTCGCCTCGTGGATGCCGGGTGCCGAGGTCGAGACGCTGTGGGAAGAGCGCGAAGCCACGATCTCTCCCATCATCGACGAGCTGCTGCAGGTCTCGAAGTGACCTCGGCCGTCGCGACAGCCGTCGCCGAGCGCACCCCCCTCAGCGCCTCCGAGCGTGAACGTCTCGCGCCCCTGGCGGCCTCGGCGGTCGTCGACTCCATGCAGCGCCTCGGGTCTCCGGATGCCGGCATCTCACCGACGTGGGTGGGGGCGCGCCTGGTCGGTCCGGCGCTCACCGTGCTCACGGCGGCGGGCGACAACCAGATCGTCCACGCGGCGCTCGACGTCGTCCAGCCGGGCGAGGTCATCGTGCTCAACGGGTTCGGCGACACCACCAGAGCGCTGATCGGCGACCTCATCGCCGAGCGGGCGCGGAGCCTCGGGGTGGCGGGCTTCGTCGTCGACGGCTGCGTGCGCGACGTCGATGCCATTCGCGAGCTGGGCCTCCCCGTCTTCGCTCGCGGGGTGACGCCGGCCGGTCCCTACAAGAACGGCCCCGGGGTGATCGGCGGCGCCGTCGCCATCGGGGGAGTGGCCGTGCTCACGGGTGACGTCGTGGTCGCCGACGCCGACGGCGTCGTGTTCATCCCCCGCGCGCAGCTGGACACCATCGTCGACCTGGCGGAGCAGAAGCTCGAGAGCGAGGCCCGGAAGCGGGCGAGCATCCGGGCGTCGGTGGGCTGAGTCCTCACCGGGGCATCCGCACCCTCGGTCATGACGAAGGGCCTCGCGCGAACGGCATCCACCGTCCGTGCGAGGCCCTTCGACGTGGTTCAGCCCTGCAAGAACGGGTAGTCCGTGTAGCCGCGCTCGTCGCCGCCGTAGACCGACGCCTGGTCGACCTCGTTCTCGTCGGCGCCCTGCTCCCAGCGCGTGACGAGGTCGGGGTTGGCGATCGCGGGGCGACCGACGGCAACCAGGTCGGCAATGCCGTCGTCGACGGCCGAGACGGCCTCGTCGCGCGTGGTGATGCTCGAGAAGCCGGTGTTGACGATGACCGTGCCGCCGAACGCACGGCGGAGGTCCTGGATCAGCTCGCCCGCGGGGTCGGCGTGCAGCACGCTCAGGTACGCGAGTCCCAGAGGCGCGAGGCCGGCGATGAGCGCTTCGTAGGTGGCGCGGGTCTCAGCCTCGTCTTTTTCCCACACGTCCTGGATGTTGTGGGCGGGCGAGATGCGGATGCCGACGCGACCGGCGCCGATCTCGGCCACGACGGCCTCGGCGACCTCGATGACGAAGCGGGCGCGGGCCTCGGGCGACCCGCCGTACTCGTCGGTGCGCTGGTTGGAGGCGGGGGAGAGGAACTCGTGCAGAAGGTATCCGTTGGCGCCGTGCAGTTCGACGCCGTCGAAGCCGGCATCCACGGCCTTACGGGCGGCGGCGACGAATTCGTCACGAACCGTGGCGAGTTCGGAGGTCTCGAGCGCGTGCGGCTCGGCGTAGGCGACCTTGGTGCCGTCGGCCAGGCGCGTGTCGCCCTGGATCGCGATCGCCGAAGGGGCGACGATGCGGTCGGTGCCCGTGATGGCGGGGTGCGTGACGCGTCCGCCGTTCATCAGCTGCATGAAGACGGTGCCGCCCTCGGCGTGTACGGCCTCTGCCACCTTGGCCCAGCCGGCGGCCTGGGCGTCGGTGACAATGCCGGGCTGTCCGGGGTAGGCGCGCGACTCGTCGCTCGGGAAGACGCCCTCGGTGACGAGGAGGCCGATGCCCGCGCGCTGTGCGTAGTACTTCGCCACGATCGGGCCGGGAACGCCGTCGGCCGACGCGCGCAGGCGGGTCATCGGGGCGAGCGACACGCGGTTTCGAACATCGACATCGCCGACGGTGGTGGGGTGGAACAGGCTCACGGGAGTCCTTTCGTGAGGGGAGGAGGTCACGCTTGCTCAACGGGAGGAGGCGGAGACCTATTCCACCGGGGGCGCAAGGAGGAGCGGGGTGGGTTGACCCGGACGCGCACGGATGTCCGCTTCGCGGCGGGCACTCTTCCGCGGGCATCGAGCCGGGGCGGGCTGCCCCGCGCGGCGGCATCGCGGGCTACCGACACGAACCCGCGGAGCATTCATGAGACGCGCATGAGAACGCGGGTTCACCCCTGGCATCCGGGGATTCTGCGGACTAGCGTTGTCTCCCGTTCACGGCATGAGCCTAGGGGGGAACGCATGTCAACATCGTCCACGACGGCCGGCAACTATTCGATGAGCACCGAGTCGGTTCGGGCTTTGCAATCGTCGTTGTCGGAGTCCGTCGCATCCATCGATCGTCAGCTCGGGTCGCTGGGGGAGCGGCTCGACGCGCTGAGCGGCGAATGGTCGGGAGAGGCGTCCGACGCCTACCAACGCGCACAGGTCGAGTGGAACGCGTCGATGCAGCGGCTCAGCGGCTTGCTCAGCAGGGCCGGTGGATTGGCCGGCTCCAGCGTCGACCACCACCTGGCGGCGCGGACAGAGGTGGCTGCGCTGTGGAGCTGAGCGCTGATCGCCAGGCGAGGATCGGCCAGTTGCGGGCCGGCGTCGAGTCTCTGCGCGCGTCGGGGGAGCGCCTGCGCGCGTCCCTCGCGGCGGGACTTCCCGACGAATCGCCCGACCCGGGTGTGCGGGTCTTCTACGACCTGGATGGCGTGGTGGAGGCCGTGCACATCGACGACGAGACGCGCGCCTCTTTCGCGGGCGACGAGCTCCTGCACAAGGTGACTTTGGCGCTCGCGACCGCCCCCGTTCCGACGGCCGTCACGCAGCGTCTGATCCGTGACCCCGACGCACTTCGAGCGATCCGCGATCGCGGCGCCGGTGCACAATCGGCGACGCATACGAGTCCCGATGGTGCGGTGACGCTGACCACGGTGCTCGGCCGCCCGGTCGAGGTTCGCGGGTCGGAGGGGGCGCTCCTGTCGCGCGCCACCGAGGATCTGAGTGCGTCGATCGTGACGCTGGCCCGACAGGCCGCAGCACAAGAAGGGATGGTGCACTGATGAGCGATGTCGTCGTCAACATCGACGTCATGACCGCCGACGCCGAGGATGTCTGGGAAGACGCGAGCGAGCGTCTGGTCACGGCGAAGAACGCATGGCCCGCGATCGCCACCCCGGATTTCTCGGGACCGTTCGATGCCGCCGCGATCGCTGCGGCGTACGAGACGGCCAAGGAATCACTGGGCGCCTACCTCGATGGGGGAAGCGAGGAGTTTCTGCGCTTCGAAGAGAAGCTGCTTCGCGCCGCCATCGTCTACGGAGAATCACACGGAATGTCCGCGGCAGAGATCGCGGCCTTGGAAGCGGAGATCGACGGATGAGTTTTGTCGACGACATGAAGCACCAGATCGAAGATTCTCTGCGTCAGGCGGATGAGAATCTCGACTGGATCAGCACCAACGGGCCGGTCATCATCGACCACCTGTTGAACATCTACCTCAAGACCTGGCCCGTCGCGGGACCGATGGTCAATCCCATCGCCGACCAGGCCAAAGCGGCTCTTGCAGACCACGTGCGAGAGGGCAGACTCGTCGTCGCCGTCCTGCGCATGGAGGTGCAGTACGTGGGAAGCCCCGACAACCTGCGCGCGGCGGCCGACACCATCGACAGCTCGTTCGTCACGCCTGCCCGCGAGCTCGCCGATCGACTGGTTCTCGGCAACATTCCTTCGGCCCTGCCCTCGAACTACGACGACGGCGTGGCCAGCGAGACCTACCGCGCCAAGATCGACGGCCGCGACGCTGCCGTCCGCGACATCGACACCTACGCGACTCCGATCGGGCAGAGCCTGCGTGATCTCGCCGACGGAATCGAGTCGTACTTCAAGAGCCTGCGCGACATCACTCTGGCGGTGCTGGCTTTCATCGTCTCGCTCGTGCTGCTCATTGTCGGATGGGAGACGATCGTCGTCGGTGTCATCGGCGTCGTCGGCATGATCATCTCGGCCATCACCCTCTACAACCAAGTGACGGATCTCTTCGACGACACGAAGGCGACGACGGCCGGCGTGATCGGGACTTTCGAAACGACCATCCCCGCGTGGCCGGCGGTGCTCCAGTGATGGCGCGCGCCCCCTGGAACAGGCCGGGCGAATCCCCGCAGACGCGTCGTCTGCGCATCGCGCTGTTCTGGAGTGCGGTCGTGCTCGTCGTGGCGTTCGTCGGAATCCTCGTGTACTTCGTCGTGGGATCGGCCCGCATCGCCGGCCTGTGACCTCGGCGCTTCGGTGAGGCGGGGCCCGCGGCCGTTCTGTGCCGTCGGGCCCGCCTCACCGTTGTGGCTGCGTACGATGGGCCTCCTGCACACGCTCCGGAGGACCGCGCGATGACCGAGAACCCCCTCGCCCACCGCCTCGACTACGCCCTCGACGCGCTCGACGACGGCGCGTTGAGCGCCTCGCCCATGGAGCTCTTCGAGCGCTGGCTCGCCGACGCGGCCGACCTGCCCGAGCCGAACGCGATGGTGGTCTCGACGGTGGATGCCGAGGCCCGACCCACCTCGCGTACCGTGCTGCTGCGTGGCATCGACGACGACGGCGCGCTGTGGTTCTTCACCAACCGCCTATCGCGAAAGGGCCGCGCGCTCCACGAGAACCCTTCGGTGTCGATCCTGTTCCCCTGGTACGCGTTGCAGCGCCAGGTCATCGTGCTCGGTACGGCGACGCCGCTGCCGCCCGAGCGTGACGACGCGTACTTCGCCTCGCGGCCCCGCGCTTCGCAACTGTCGGCCTGGGCGAGCCACCAGTCGGAGCAGGTGGCATCCCGAACCGCGCTCGAGGAGCAGATGGCCAAGATCGGCGCCCGATTCGCCGACGACGAGTCCGTGCCGCGGCCCCCGCACTGGGGCGGATACCGGGTGGAGCCGCGCGAGATCGAGTTCTGGCAGGGGCGGCCGTCGCGACTGCACGACCGCATCGTGTTCTCACGCGACGACCCGGCGGGGGAGTGGGCGGCGTACCGGCGGCAGCCGTGACGACGCCTTCATGAGCTGAGCGCGGGTCAGCCCTGAGCGCGAACATGCCCGGACACACGGCGCCCTTCCTGCTCGCCTGACCGTCACCGCCGACCACGTCCGTGTTCGGGACACCGCGCGGCGCCGATGTCCATGGGCGGTCCCGGGGTCGCGTCGAATGCGACACTGACGAGACATGCACGAGCGAGGGGGCGTAATGGCGAAGAAAGACGCGAAGAAGCCCGCGATCGACGAGAAGGCGTTCGTCGACGCGTCGTCAGAGGCGCGGTCGCGCTACGGCCGGTTCAATCTCGCGATCGTCGGGACCTCCGGAGTGGGCAAGTCGTCGCTCGTCAACGCCGTGTTCGGGCGCGACTGGGCGAAGGTCGGACGAGGGCTCCCGGTCACGCGCGGGGTGCAGTTCTACAGCGACGACTCCCTCGGCATCTGGGACGTCGAGGGCTTCGAGATCGGATCGCCCATTCCGCCCGATCAGCAACTCCGAAACCACCTCGACGCGATCGCGGCGCACTCCGGCGACCACCAGATCTCGGTCGTCTGGTACTGCGTGAAGGCCAACGACGATCGCCTCACGCCCGCCGACATCGCCATGATCCGTGAACTCGACGCCCGTGGACTTCCCGTCATCCTGGTGCTCACCAAGGTCGATTGGATCAAGAACCCGATCACCGGGCATCAGAGCGTGGCCAAAGACGTGGAGGCCTTCGTCGACTGGCTGAACGACCCGACCGATGCCGCGACCGGCGAACGCCTACGTGTGCCGTATCGGCGCGTCATCCTCACCTCTACGCGCGACCGGCACGGGAAGGGGAAGGGGCACGGCCTCGGTGACCTTGTCACCGAGACGCTCGCCCTCGCTCCCGAGCGTGACAAGGACGCCTTTCGCATCGCACAGCGCCTCAACCTCCCGTGGAAGCGCGAGATGGCTCGCCCGATCATCGCGGCAGCGGCCGCGGCAGCCGCGGGAGCGGCGACCGTTCCGCTTCCTGTCTCGGATGCTTTCACTCTTGCGCCGATCCAGCTCACGATGATGGGGCGGATCGCCGCGGTCTACGACCTCGAGGTCAAGACGATGCTCTCGGCCGGAGCCCTCGCCCAGTTCGGCGTGCAGGTGGCGGGTCGGGCTCTGGCGACGAGCTTCCTGAAGCTGATCCCCGGCGCCGGCGTCGTGGTGAATGCGGCGGTGGCGGGCGCCCTCACGGCGGCGACCGGAGAGAGCTGGCTGAGGATCTGCGAACTCCTGCACACGGGCAAGATCGACGTCCGCAAGCTCGACCAGGAGTGGGCCAAGTACGCGCCGAACTTCATGGACGTCGCCCGGAAGCTGATCGAGCGGCGGGTGCTGAAGAAGTAGCGCGTCCGGCGTCGGGGTCGCACGATCGAGCCCGGGAAGGGCGGAGGGCGAGGGACGAGCGGAGGGCGGATGCCGTTGAGGCGTCCTCCCGTGGCCCCATCCCCTCCGCTGGTCACGGCTCCCCGCACCGCAATCGACCAAGCCTCCCGACCCCCGCGCCCCCGCCGCGTGAAACGCTGGGAGGCACCATGACCGACGAAACCCCCGCCGACCGCCTCCGCGCCGCCCTCGAACACCCCGATGCGTCCGCGCGCCTGCAGTCCGCGCTCGCCGCGGGAACGCGACCCGACGACAGTTACGTCGCCGAGCTGGTGGCCCGGTGCGCGGTCGAGCCCGACTTCTTCGTGCGCGACATGCTGACCTGGGCGCTCACGCGGCACGACCCGGCCCGCACCGTGCCGGCGCTGCTTCCCGAAGTGGCATCCGAGGTCCCCCAGGCGCGCAGCCAAGCGCTGCACACGCTGTCGAAGATCGGCGACCCCGCGGCGTTCACGGCGATCACCCCGGCGGTGCTGCGCGATCGGCACCCTGAGGTGGCGCGGGCGGCGTGGCGAACGGCATCCGGGCTCGTTCCCGACGGCGAGCACGAGAGCCTCGCCGACGAACTGTCGACCCAGTTCGGGCGCGGCGACCATGACACGCAGCGCAGCCTCAGCCGCGCGTTCGCCGCCATCGGATTCCGGGCCGAGGCGGCCGTCGCGCGCGCGGCCGCGTCGCCCTACGACGTCGTGAGCGCCCACGCGCGGGCCACGGCGATCGTCATGGACGACCCCGACACCGAGTTCGCCGAGGCCGTCGTCGAAGCGCGGCGGGTGGTCGCGCAGCGGGCGCTGCCCGCGGAGGAGTGACGCCTCCAGGACTTACCGCCGCGCCGCCTTCGCCGACGGCGCGGTGAGCGAAGGAATCAGCACGGGCGTGCCGTCACGGTACGCGCGGTAGTCGGCGCGGTCGCCCCAGCGCTCGTCGGCGCGCTTCTCGAGCAACGGGATGCCGCTGACCCGGGTGAGCAGAAGGATGACGAAGAGCGGCGAGAGGACCGCGATCCACTGCCACCCCTGCAGCACCGGCACCGCGACGAGGAAGACGCCGACCCACACGAGGATCTCGCCGAAGTAGTTGGGGTGTCGCGAACGCGACCACAGGCCCGTGCGGATGAACTCGCCCTTGTTCGCCGGGTCGGCGCGGAACGCCTGCTTCTGCAGGTCGGCGACCACCTCGAGCACCATTCCGAGCAGCCAGACCACGATGCCCGCCACGGCGAAACCGTCGAGGGGCGCCCGGTCGGTGGCATCCGCGCTCATCGCGATCCACGCGGCCGAGGCGGTGAGAGCGACCCACAGGCCCTGGATGCACCACACCTGGAAGAAACGAAGCGGCTTCGTCTTGATCTCGTCGAACCGTCCGTCGGAGCCTGAGCGGTGCACGCGCGCGAACAGGAACGACCCCAGGCGCGCGGCCCACAGCACCACCATGGCGGCGAGGATCCATCCGCGGGCATCCTGCGCGGGCGCGAGGAACGCCAGCGCGACGGACACCGAGATGAACGTCAGGCTGCCGGTGAGGTCGAAGAACCGCTCGGTGCGGCGAAGCGCCGAGGGCACGAAGACGAGGAACTGGATGACGAAGGCCGCGGCCACCGCGAGGGCGAACACCGGGATGCCACCGACCTGCGCGCCGCGATGGCTGCCGGCTACGGCGACCCCGGCGCCGATGGCGAGGGCCACGACGACGGCGACGATGGCCTTGCGGTTCTGCGTGTCGGCGGACCCGTTGGTGGTGGGGGGAACGGGTGCGGTCATGATGCGGCTCCTCGGTACAGGGTGTCGATCGTGTCGGCGGCGCGATGCAGCACCTCGCGGCGCTTGATCTTGAGCGTGGGGGTGACGAGCTCGCGGTCGTCGAGGTCGGCGAGCACGAGGGTGAACCGGCGCACCTGCTCGCTGCGCGCGACGAGGGCGTTGGCGGCGTCGACGGTGGACTGCAGGTGCGCGCACAGGAGCGGCTCGTCGATCGCGCGGAGTTCTCCCGGTGAGCCGGGCTCGAGCACCGCGCCGTTCGCGGCGGCCCACGTGGCGGACTGCTCGGGGTCGAGGATGAGCAGGGCCGAGAGGTAGGGCTTGCCCTCGCCGACCATCACGGCGTGCTGCACGAGTGGGCTCGCCTCGACGGCGCCCTCCCAGCGGGCGGGGACCACGGTCTTGCCGTTCGAGGTGACGATGACGTCCTTCAGGCGGCCTTCGAGGATCAGGCGCCCCCCGTCGTCGATGCGGCCCAGGTCTCCCGTGCGGAAGAAGCCGTCGACGAAGGCGTCGGCGTCGTGGCGGGGGTCGCGGTACCCGGCGAACACGCCCACCCCGCGGGCGAGCACCTCGCCCTCGGCGCTGATGCGCACCGTCGAGCCGGGCAGCGGAAGCCCGACCGTGCCCGAGACGATGCGTCCGGGCAGGTTGCCCGTCAGCGGCGCGGTGGTCTCGGTGAGCCCGTAGCCCTCGATGACCGGAACCCCGATCCCGCGGAAGAACAGCGACAGGATGCCGTCGAGGGTCGCCCCGCCCGACAGGATGTAGCCGACGCGTCCGCCCATCACCGCGCGCAGCCGCGAGTAGAAGAGGGCGTCGAAGACGGCGGCGCGCACGCGGAGGCCGAGGGGAACGCGGCGGCGATGGCCGGCATCCTGCTTCTCGGCGAAGCGTCCGCGGGCGACGGCCGTCGACACGGCGCGCGCCCAGACCCGGCCCAGACCCTTCGCGGCCGCCTTGTCGGCGGCGGCAGCCTGGATCTTCTGCAGCACGCGCGGCACGACGACGAGGAACGTCGGGCGCAGCACCGCCAGGGCGGGCACGACCTTCGCCGGGTCGGAGAGGTGCGCGATGCGCATGCCGCTGGCGATGCAGATCAACTGCAGGCCGCGGGCGAGCACGTGCGCGAGCGGAAGGAAGATGATCGTGTTGCCCGTCGGGGTGACCACCTCGCGGTAGGCCGCGGCGATGTTGAGCACCTGCCCGAGGAAGTTCGCGTGCGTGAGCACGGCGCCCTTCGGCTCGCCCGTCGTACCCGAGGTGTAGACGATCGTCGCGGGGTCGTCGTGCCCCGCGAGCGTGCGCCGGCTCTCGAGCTCGGCGTCGGAGACGTGCGCGCCGAGCGCGACGAGGTCGTCGAGCGAGGGGATGCCATCGACTCCCCGCATCGTCCAGGTGCCGAGCGCGTCGGTCCCCGCCTGCGCGAGCGCCGCGTCCAGCAGGTCGGCGTGCGCGCGCGACCCGGCGACGGCCAGGCGCACGCCGGCATCGTGCACGATCGCATCGACCTGCGATGCCGACGAGGAGTCGTAGACCGGAACGACGACGCCACCGGCGAACCAGGTCGCGAGATCGGCGACGGCCCACTCGTAGCGAGTCGGAGCCATGATGGCGACCGTGTCGCCCGCGGTGAGGCCGGCACCCATCATTCCCTTGGCGAGACTGCGCACGTCGTCGAGGAACGCGGCGGTCGTCACCGAGCGCCACGACGAGGCGTCGTCGGTGGGCACCTCGAAGGCCACGTGCTCGGGAGCCTCGGCCGCTCGACGCGCGAGCAGGTCGGTCACGTTGGCGAACGCATCCAGGCGGGCCAAGGCAGGCGTGGTCGTCTCGAGCATGTGTCCTCCGGTGCGAGTGCGCGGCCTTCGGAGCGACGGGCCGCCGATCAGTGTTCGGAGGAGTGCGTGAATCGGATGGGTACTGCGTGCGAGGGAGGGGAGGAAGGGAGGGGTCCCCCCGTCAAGCCCCGACCTTTTCAGGCATCTCCTCAAGGCGGGGGAGTACCGTCTCATCCGGTCTGCGCGACTGCACGTGCTCAGGTCGACTCCTCTGGTGTCGTCGAGAGCGTGGGGTCGCGATCGAACACGAGACGGAGGCGATGACCATCAGCACGATGACCGCCTCCGCGCCGACCGTGCAGCGCGCCGCGGCCGAGGCCGCCCCCGGCCCCCTCTCGCACGTGCGCACCCTGCCGTCGCTCACGGGGCTGCGCTGGGCGACCGCGATGCTGATCTTCGGCCACCACATCATGGCGGTCGAGTACTTCGGCGGGAACGCCGGGGTCGTCTGGGGCGTGCTGTTCGAGGCCGGCAAGACCGGGGTGACGCTGTTCTTCATCCTCTCGGGCTTCGTGCTGGCGTGGGGCTACAAGCCGCAGCAGTCGGCGCGGTCGTTCTGGTGGCACCGTTTCGCCCGCGTCTATCCCCTGCACCTCGTCGGCGTCGGGCTCGCGCTGGTCGCCGCGGCGACACTGGTGCCCGAGATCCGCGCCGATGGCGCGGCGCCCGTCGTCGCCAACGTCCTCCTCGTCAACGGCTGGGTGCCCGACTGGTGGCAGGCGGGCAACCCCGCGAGCTGGTCGCTGGTGTGCGAGGCGTTCTTCTACCTGAGCTTCCCGTTCCTGATCCGCCCCCTCGTGCGCGCGTCGAACCGCACCCTCGTGGTGGTGGTCGTGGCATCCCTGGTCCTCGTGGCCCTCATGCCCCAGATCGCCGCGGTGTCGCCCGTGCCCCTGTCGGCCGCATCGACACCGCTGCTGCGTATGCCCGAGTTCGTCATCGGCGTGAGTCTGGCGTTGCTGATGAAGAACAGCGACTGGCGTCCCGTGCGCCTCGCGCTCGCGGTGCCGCTCGCCCTCGCCGGATACGCGCTGTCAGAGGCCCCGACCCTTCCCGGCACCGACGTGCACCCCGGCCTCGCCGCGACCGTCGGCTTCTTCGCCCTGCTCGTCGCCTCGCTCGCCGACGCCGACGCCCGGTCGAACTCGACGTTCCTGGCCCGGCCGCTCTGGCAGGAACTCGGTCGCATCTCGTTCGCGTTCTACCTCGTGCACCTGCTCGTGATCGCGTCGGTGTCGTCGGCCTGGCCCGACGGGCATCCGCAGCTGCCGTGGCGGCGCGCGGTGCTGCTCGCGCTCGCCGCGTTCGGAATCGCCCTGGCGATCGCGTGGGTGCTGCACAAGGCGGTCGAGGTCCCCGCGCAGCGGTGGCTGCTGCGCCGCGATCGGGCACGCGCGACGGCTCGCTCGACCGCGACCCTGGCGACGGCCGACGCCCGCCGGTAGCATCGCCGGATGTTCTCGGCCGTCGGCGGTGCCCACCTGCTCATCCTGTTGCTCACCTGGGGCCTCGGTCTCGTGGTGGTCGGCGCAGCGCTGTACGTGGTGGTGCGCCTCGCCGTGCTCGCCGCGCTGAAGGCGCACACGCGGTGGATCGACGGCGGGAAGCCCTAGCCGCGTCACCGGAACGGGCGCGCCACCGGAACAGGCTGATCCGTTCCGCTGCCGCATCCGGCCCATTCGCCGTTCAGCAACGCCTCGGTACACTTCCCTGTGCCCGAAACGCCCTCGAACCCCGACCTCGACGCCCCTCACGACGCGCCCCGCGACGTGCCGCGCGACGTGGCGACCGACTCGGCCCTCGACGCCGGGGCCGCGGCATCCATCGATCCGACCGAGCTCGAGATCGCGCTGCGCGTCATTGACGCCGCCGCATCCCTCGACCCCGAAGACCCCGCGTACATCGCCCTGCGCCGCCAGACCGGAAAGCTCTACAAAGACGTCAAGCGCCAGTCGCGCCGTGAGAAGCGTCAGCGCATCGCCGATGCCGACCGCGCGGTCGTGGCCGCGACCGCGACGGGGGCCGCCGACCGCATCGACGACGAGACGCGCGGCATTCCGCTGGCGACCCGCGCGACCACACCGTTCGCGGGCGAGCTGATCAAGGCGCGCGCCTGCTACATCTGCAAAGAGGACTACACCCTCGTCGACGCGTTCTACCACCAGCTCTGCCCCGACTGCGCGGCCATGAGCCACGCCAAGCGCGACGCCCGCACCGACCTCACCGGCAAGCGCGCGCTGCTCACCGGCGGTCGCGCGAAGATCGGCATGTACATCGCGCTGCGCCTGCTGCGCGACGGCGCGCACACGACCATCACCACGCGCTTCCCGCGCGATGCGGTGCGGCGCTTCTCGTCGCTGCCCGACAGCGCCGACTGGATCCACCGGCTCAAGGTCGTCGGCATCGACCTGCGCGACCCCGCCCAGGTGATCGGACTCGCCGAGTCCGTGGCATCCGCGGGTCCGCTCGACATCCTCATCAACAACGCCGCGCAGACCGTGCGGCGCTCGCCGGGGGCATACAAACCCCTGGTGGATGCCGAACTGGCACCGCTTCCCGATGGCCCGCTGCCCGAGCTGCTCACCTTCGGCCACACCAACGATGCCCACCCGCTCGCGCTCGCGCAGTCGGTGTCGTCGCATCCGATCCTCGCGGCCGCCGCCCGCACCGCCGACGAGCTCACCGCCGAGGCGATGGCCGCGGGCTCCTCGTCGCTCGACCGTCTGGCCGCGGGCACCGCGATCGACGCGGGCGGCCTCGTGCCCGACGAGGACCGCATCAACAGCTGGACGCAGCACGTCGACCAGGTCGAGCCGCTCGAGATGCTCGAGGTGCAGCTGGCCAACATGACCGCGCCGTTCCTGCTCGTCAGCCGCCTGCGCCCGGCCATGGCCGCCTCGACCGCTGAGCGCAAGTACATCGTCAACGTCTCGGCGATGGAGGGCGTGTTCGGCCGCGGATACAAGGGCCCCGGCCACCCGCACACCAACATGGCCAAGGCCGCGCTGAACATGCTCACCCGCACGAGCGCGCGCGAGATGTTCGAGAGCGACCGCATCCTCATGACGGCCGTCGACACCGGCTGGATCACCGACGAGCGCCCGCACTTCACCAAGGTGCGACTCGCCGAGGAGGGCTTCCACGCCCCGCTCGACCTCGTCGACGGCGCCGCCCGTGTGTACGACCCGATCGTGCGCGGCGAGGCCGGCGAGGACCTGTTCGGCATCTTCTTGAAGGATTACCGCAAGAGCTCGTGGTGAGGTCGGCCGCGGGTCGCGTTCCGCGCGCGTGAGTGTGCAGGACACGCCGTGCTGGCGGGGTGCTGTGCGGCGGTGCGCGGTGTTGAGTGTCCGGAACACGCCGTGCGGGCGGGCGGCTTTGCGGCGTGTCTTGGACACTGAACGGTGGTTGGACCGCCCGCGGGGGTGTGACGCTGTCGCGTCGCGCGCGTTGTTGGTGCGCCGCGCTGCGCTGTCGCGCCGTGCCCCGGTGTTGAGTGTCCAGGACACGCCGTGCGGGCGCGAGGCTCTGCGGCGCGTCTTGGACACTCAACGGCGGTTGGACCGCGCGCGGGCGCTCAGGCGGGCAGGAAGAACTCGCGGGCGAGGGGGGCGATCTCGAGCCCGGATGCCGTTGCGGCGGTGACCCAGCGGAGTTCGGCGATCTCGGCATCCGGGACCGGCTGCTGGTCGCCGATGTCGACGCGGAACACCTCGGCCACGACCTCGAAGCCCGGCTCGTTCGCGGCGCTCGCGGTGAAGGAGCCGAGCGGCTCGAGCGTGTCGGGCGAGACGCGCACGCCGATCTCTTCAGCCAGCTCGCGGGCGAGCGTCTCGGCCGGCGTCTCGCCGGGGTCGGGCTTGCCGCCGGGCTGCATGAACGCCGTCGTGCCGGCCTTGCGCACGACGAGCAAGCGGCCATCGGCGTCGGTGATGACCGCGGCCGAGACGTGGATACGGCGCGGGGGAGTGGCATCCGGGATCACTCCGGCACGGTAGCACTCACCCGGGCGCGGGAAGGATCGTCGAGTGTCCAGGACATGCCGCTGCGCGTGGGGTGGGTGCGGAGTGTCTTGGACACTCGACGGCGTGTGGGCGAGGTGCGAACGAGCCGCTCGCGCCGATACGCTCACGACCCACGCCGCCGCAGCCCCACCCGCGCGCCCCCGCAGCTGCACTGCGCCCGCCCGCACCCCCCCCCGTCACGCCGCGCTGCGGCGGATCCCATTCACGATCGGCCGCGTCGACGCCAGGGCGGCGGCGACCAGGGCGAACCCGGCGGCGAAGGTGAGCACGATCGTCAGCACCGCGAGCGGGGCGACGAGCAGGCTGATCCCGACGACGGGCGCGGCCAGCATCAGGCCGAGGGACGCGCCTCCGACGGCGGCCCAGCGCAGCGGCACCATCACCGTCAGGCGGCGGGCGCGGCGGAGCTCGGCATCGGGGATGCCGAGGCGGTCGAGCCCCACGATCAGCTCGCGCTCCTCGAGTACCGACGCCGCCTGGGTGACGCCGACCGCGCAGGCGAGCAGCACGAAGGCGATGCCGAGGGTGACGAGCACCCCGGTGCGGATGTCGGCCATGAGGGGCCCGGCCTCGGACGCGACGTCGGCGATCGCCAGACCGGAGCCCGCGACGACGGCGATGAACGACACGAGGGCCATGCCCGACACCCGGCGCCACGCGGGGCCGGCGTGCGCGGCGAGCTCGCGGCCCGCGACGAGCTGGGCGGCAGTGCGGGCGCGGCGGGCCATCGCGCGCCCGCGGGCGGCGATGATCGGGGCGCCGATGAGATTGAGCAGACCCAGCGCTCCCGCGAACAGGGCGAGCAGCACGGCGACGCTCACGGCGGGACCGACCAGCTCGCCCACGACGCTGAAGTTCGACACCAGCGCCACGACGCCCACGATCAGGATGCCGCCGGTGACGAACGCCGCAGTCTTCTTCGGCGGGGCCTCGCTGCGGGTGCGCACCCCCAGCGGGGTCACGGTCACGCGGCGCAGGCTCGCCGCCGCGCTCACCGCGCCGATCAGCACGACCGCGGTGAGCACGGCGGCGCCGAGCAGCGGGTCGACGGCGACGGCGGCGATGCCCACGGGCCCGCCGAAGAACGGCAGCAGACCCACCAGCGGCAGAAGCGCACCGTAGAGGACGACACCGGCGACGGCTCCTGCCGCGGCGATGACCGTCGCCTCGAGCACCGTCAGCGACCACAGCTCACGTCCGCTCGCGCCGAGCAGCCGCAGGGTCGCGAGACGGTCGTTGCGCCGGCGGCTGGTCAGGCGCGCGGCCGCGGCTCCCAGCGTGACGAGGGGGACGGCCAGCAGCACCAGGGCGAGCACGGCCAGGATGCCGTAGAAGCCGCCCTCGTCCGCCGTGCGCGGGTCGACGAGGAACATGCGCGCGCCCCCGGCGACCACCAGCAGCAACGCGGTGGTGACGGCGAACGCCACGACGGGCAGGGCGATCGCCGCGCGACCCTGCCGGGCGGGACGCGACAGCAGGCGGGTGAGGGGGACGACGGCGCTCATCGGTCGAGACCCGTCGAGAGCGATGCGGCACCCGGAAGCGTCGCGGTGGCGGAACCGGCGCCCGGCGCCGTGGCCTCCGTCGCCGAGTCCGCGACGATGCGCCCGTCGCGTACCTGCACGATCCGCGAGCAGCGGCGGGCCACGTCGGCGTCGTGCGTGACCATCACGAGCGTGCGCCCCTGCCCGGTCGTCGCGTGCAGCAGCGCGGTCAGCACCTCGGCCGAGGTCGTCGAGTCGAGCGCGCCCGTGGGCTCGTCGGCGAAGACCACCGGGGCACCCGTGACCTGCGCGCGGGCGATCGCCACGCGCTGCGCTTGGCCGCCCGAGAGCTGGCCGATGCGGCGGTCCTCCATTCCGGCGAGTCCCAGGGCGGCGAGCCAGCCGGCGGCATGACGTTCGGCATCCGGACGGCGCAGGCCCTTCAGCAGCAGCGGCAGGGCGGCGTTCTCGACGGCGGTGAGCTCGGGCAGCAGCAGGTGCTCCTGGAAGACGAAGCCCAGCGACTCGCGGCGCACGCGGGCGCGCTCGCCCTCGCCGAGTCCGACGAGTTCGCGGGCTTCGACGCCGGGGGCGCTGAGTACGACGGAGCCGGAGTCGGGGGCGATCACGGCCGCGAGGCAGTGCAGCAGCGTCGTCTTGCCCGAGCCCGAAGCGCCCATGACGGCGACGGACTCGCCGCCGCGGATGGTCAGCGACACGTCGTCGAGGGCGCGCAGCTCTCCGTAGCGCTTGACGAGGCCGGTGGCGGTGAGGACGGGGGAGGAAGTCATGTTTCCATTCCAGCGAGAGGGGGCGGGTGGGTCGTCCGTCGGGGGAGGTATCCGGGTCGGTCGCGAGGACGATTCGCGGGCCCGGTCGCCTCGTAGCGCTCGATGACCGAGCCGAGACGAGGTTCCCGTCGGCGTCGACCGTGGCAGGGACCCGTGGGGCCCGGGCGTCTCGACGTCGAGCGGCCCCGAGGTCCGCACAGGTGCCGAGGAATAGACTGGATGCCATCGACTCCGCCTCTCCGGGACTCTCCGTGACCACTCCTTCCTCTGTGCGCTCGTTCGACCTGCGCCACGTGCAACTCGCGCGCGCCCTTTTCGCGGCTCTTGCCGCCGTCATGGTGACGTTCTCGCCGGATCACTCGGCGCCCCTCGGGCTCGGCGTGTTCAGCGGCTTCGCGCTCGCCACGGGCCTCGTCTTCGCGCTGTCGGCCTGGCTCGTGTTCCCCCGCACCGAGCGCGCGACGCCCGTACTGCTCGCGGTCGTCTCGATCCTCGCGGGCCTGGCGAGCAGCGTGCCCGCGTGGCGCACCACGGGATTCTTCTTCGGCGTCGTCATCGCGTGGGCTCTGCTCACCGGGCTCATCGAACTGCTGGGGGCACGGCGCGATCGCCGCGCCGGCCGCACCGACGGTGTGCGCGACGGGGTGCTCATCGGCATCCTGAGCCTGGTTCTCGGCGCCGCGCTGCTGCTGCCGTTCCAGCAGTACACGCTCGACTACAGCATCGCCGGGGCGGGCTCGTTCACCCTCACCGGAATCACCATCGCCGTGGGACTCTTCGGCGGATACGCGGCGGTCGTCGCCGTGTTCCTGGCCATCGCGGGCTTCTCACCCCGCCGCCCCGAGGCCGCTCCGGCCCTACCTTCGGAAGAGGCCGCGTCATGACCGACAAGCCCACCCGCCGCGACCTGATGAAGCCCGTTCAGCTTCTGGGCCTCGCCTTCGTCGCCGCTCTGTTCGCAGGCTTCGTCACGCTCATGTCGATGGGGTTCTTCCAGACCCGGCCCGCCGAAGAGATCCAGCGCGCCCTCGTCGTGGCGGCGGTGGCCGCGGGAGCGACGTTCATCGTCACGCTCGTGAGCGTGGCGCTGATGCTGCTCATGGTCGACCCCTCGAAGGTCACCGCGACGATCGATCGTCCGCTGCTGCTGCCGACGGATGATCAGGATGCCGCGCCCACCGGCGCGACCGCGGCGACCCCTGCGGCACCGACCCCTGCGGCACCGACTCCGGCGGCGGCGACTCCGGCGGCAGCGCCGACCAGCGAGCCGGCGTCCACCGACCCCACGGACGCGAAGCGACCGACCCGGAGCGCCGCAGACGGACCCGACGGCGACACCACCGCACCCAAGGCCTGACGCCGACCGCATCGCGCCGCGCGGTGACGAGCGGAGGGCCTGGGACGAGCGGAGGGCTCAGCGCCGAATTCTGTACGCCCTCGGCCACATCTCCTCCGCCGAGCACCGATCCCGGCCGGATTCCGGCCCCCGGAGCGCGCCAGCCGTGCGTCGGCTTCGGCCCCGCACCGACCTCGGCGCGCACCGACCGTGACGCTGGGCGCGTGCCGCCCCCGCGCTCAGGCCCGACGCGGGTCGATCATCGTCATACCCGCCGGTGACGCGGAGTCCATGCCCGGCAGCAGCGTCGCGGCTTCGCCGAGGCCGATGACGCGCTCGATGAGGTCGTGCGGGCGCAGGGCGCCGCTCTCGATGAGCGAGAGCATCTCGGGGTAGTCGACCGCGGCCATGCCGTGGCTGCCGAGCAGGTCAAGTTCCCATGCGATCACGCGGGCCATCGGCATCGACGTCATGCCGTCGGTCGTGGGCAGCAGGCCGATCTGCACGTGGCGTCCGCGGCGCCGCAGGCTCAGCACCGCGTCGCGGGCCGTCTGCGCGCTGCCGACCGCGTCGACCGAGACGTGGCTTCCTCCGCCGGTGAGCTCGTGCACCGCCGCGGCGATGTCAGAGCCGTCGGCGACGAGGGCGTGCTCCGCGCCGAGGCGCCGTGCCGCGTCGAGGGCGGCGGGAGTGCGATCGACGGCGATCACGCGCGCGCCGAGGGCGACGCCGATCATCACCGCGCTGAGTCCGACCCCGCCCGCACCGACCACGGTGATCCACTCCCCGGCCGTCACGCGCGCGCGGCCGGTGAGCGCGCGGTACGCCGTGGCGAAGCGGCACCCGAGGGCCGCGGCCGCCTCGAACGAGACGCCGTCGGGAATGCGCACGACGTTCGTGTCGGCCGCACGCAGCACCACCCGCTCCGCGAAGGATCCCCACTGCGTGAAGCCGGGCTGCTGCTGGTCGGGGCACACCTGCGCGTTGCCGCCGAGGCACCACTCGCACGCGCCGCAGCCCATCACGAACGGCACGGTCACGCGGTCGCCGACGCTCCAGCGCTGGACGCCGTCGCCCACCTCGACGATCAGACCGGCCAGCTCATGACCGGGAACGTGCGGCAGCGACACGTCGTCGTGGCCGACCCAGGCGTGCCAGTCGCTCTTGCACAGGCCGGTCGCGTGCACCTCGACCACGACGCCGCCCGCCGGGGCTGTCGGGGCGTCGACCTCGCGCACCTCGAGCGGCTCGGCCAGGGCATCCATGATCATCGCGCGCATGGCATCCATTCTTCCGTCCGCGGCTTCTGCGCGTCGCCGGGGTCGCCGCGTGGCGGTGTGTCACGGGATGGGCGGTGTGCCGAACTCCTGAGAAATCGTGGCCGTCGAGCCGAGACCCGCGAGAAATCGGGGCCGATCCGCCCACGCCGTCAATCTCTCCGGAGTTCGGCACGCGTCGAGGGCAGCGGTTGTCGACGGGCCGACCGACGGGGGTGGGCGTCGGACGGTCGGCGGGGGTGGGGAGGCGGCTCTTCGGGGCGAGCCGAACTCCTGAGAAATCGCCTGCTCGCGCCGTTCCCCCCGTCTCGGAGGCAGAGGCGCCCCTTTTTCTCAGGAGTTCGGCACATGGCTCCGAGGTCGGAGCGGGAGCGCGGACGTCGGCTCGCGCCGTGGGCTGCCCCCGCGGCGGCCCCGCCCTACAGCGCGTCGACCACCTTCGACGCCAGCCCCGCATACGCGGCGGGCGTGAGCGCGAGCAGGCGCTCTTTCGCGGCGTCGCCGATGTCGAGGCCGCGCACGAACTCCGCCAGCTCGGCGCCGCCCACGCGGCGACCGCGCGTGAGGTCTTTGAGCAGGGCGTACGGGTCGGTGATGCGCGAGCGACCCGCGGCGATCTCGGCGCGCACCACGGTCTGAATGGCCTCGGCGAGCACCTCCCAGTTCACGTCGAGGTCGGCCAGCAGCACCTTCTCGGCGAGCGAGATCTCGGTGAGCCCGCGCTGCAGGTTGTCGAGCGCGAGCAGCGAGTGGCCGAAGGCGACGCCGATGTTGCGCTGGGTGGTCGAGTCGGTGAGGTCGCGCTGCAGGCGGCTGGTGACGAGGGTGGATGCCAGGGTGCCGAACAGTCCGCCGGCGATCTCGAGGTTCGCCTCGGCGTTCTCGAAGCGGATCGGGTTGATCTTGTGCGGCATGGTCGACGACCCCGTGGCGCCGGCGACCGGGATCTGCGTGAAGTAGCCGAGCGAGATGTAGGTCCAGATGTCGGTGGCGAGGTTGTGCAGGATGCCGCCCGCGTGCCGCGCGCGGTCGTACAGCTCGACCTGCCAGTCGTGCGATTCGATCTGCGTCGTGACCGGGTTGAAGCCCAGGCCGAGCGACTCGATGAACGTGCGCGTGAGCTCGGGCCAGTCGACGTCGGGCTCGGCGGCGACGTGCGCCGACCAGGTGCCGGTGGCGCCCGAGAACTTGGCGAGGTACTCCCCGGCGTCGAGCTGGCGGATGACGCGCTCGAGGCGCCACGCGAAGACGCCGATCTCTTTGCCCATGGTGGTGGGCGTGGCGGGCTGGCCGTGGGTGCGCGAGAGCATGGCCGCATCGCGGTGCTCGACGGCGAGCTCGGCGAGGGCGGCGGTGACCGACCGGAGCTTCGGCAGCCACACGCGCTCGACCGCGCGCTGCACGGTGAGGGCGTAGGCGGTGGAGTTGATGTCTTCGCTGGTGCACGCGAAGTGCGTCAGCTCGGCGAGCGCCGTCAGCCCGAGAGTGTCGAGCCGGTCGCGCACGAGGTACTCGACGGCCTTCACGTCGTGGCGGGTGACGGCTTCTTTCTCTTTGAGCCAGGCGATCTCGTCGGCGCCGAACTCCTCATACAGGGCCCGCAGACGCGTGCGGTCGGCGTCGGACACGGGCGAGGTGCCGAACAGCGAACGGTCGGTCAGGGCGAGCAGCCACTCGACCTCGACCTCGACGCGGGCGCGGTTCAGTCCCGCTTCCGACAGGTAGTCGCCGAGTTCTGCGACGGTGGCGAAGTAGCGGCCGTCGAGGGGGCTGAGGGGCTGCGGAGGCAGAGAGGACACGGGTCTCCCGGGGATCGCGCGAACGGGTCAGCCCGCGGTACGGATGGCGGGCTCGAGCTGTCGGAACAGGGCTCGGCTTGCGCGTTCGATCATACCGAGCACCTCGTCGAACATCGGGGCCCCGGCGTAGTACGGGTCGGGCACGTCGAGGGTGTCGGCATCGGGGAGGAACGACTGCAGCAGCGCGATCTTGTCGGCCGCGTCGTCGTCGTGCGCCCAGCCGCGCAGCACGCGCTCGTGGCTGCGGTCGAGCGCCACGACCAGGTCGTTGTGCTCGAAGTCGGCGTACTGGAACTGCCGCGCGCGGTGCGACGAGCCGTCGTAGCCGTGGCGGTCGAGGACCGCGAGGGTGCGGTGGTCGGCGCGCTCGCCCACGTGCCAGTCGCCGGTACCGGCCGAGCTGGAGGCCACGCGTGACGAGAGCCCCGAGATTTCCGCGAGACGGCGGAACACCACGTCGGCCATGGGGGAGCGGCAGATGTTGCCGCTGCACACGAACACGACGCGGAAGGGCGCGTCGGCACTCGCGGTCATCCCCCCATCATGGCGGGGAAGCGCTTTTCGCGCATCAGCGGCGTGAGCGCTCTTCTTTGCGCGGGCGCAGCAGCCCGCCGAGGACAGCGTTGATGATGCCGATGAGCAGGGCCGCGACGGCGGTGAGCCAGAACTCGCCGGTACGCAGGCCCCAGTCCCAGTTCTCGGTGATGACGGCCGTCAGCCACAGCAGGAATCCGTTGATGACGAGCGAGATGAGTCCGAGCGTGAGGATGTAGAGCGGGATCGCGACGAACTTCACCACCGTGCCGATGAGGGTGTTCACGAGCGCGAAGATCAGTCCGACCACCAGCACGGTGAGGGCGACCTGCAGGCCCTCGCCCGGCGCGAACGGAATGAGTCGCACCTGCAGGGCGGGCAGCAGGGTGACGATCCAGATGGCGAAGGCGTTGACGGCCACGCGAACGACGAAGCGCATGCCTCCACCTTGGCACGGACGGGGCGCTGCGCCCGGGACGAATCTCGCGCCGTGGGCTGTGGAGAAGCCGTCGAAAGAAGGGACTGACGCGTGCGGGGGCCTCGCGGTTAGGCTCGCGGGGTGAGTGACGAGCCGGTTCTGCCCCGTATCCGCCCCGAGATCGCCGCGCTGCCGGCGTACCGCCAGGGGCGTCAGGCCAGCCCCGACGCGTTCAAGCTCTCGAGCAACGAGAACCCGTTCGACCCGCTCCCCGGGGTGCTCGAGGCGATCCAGGGGGCGACCGGCATCAACCGGTATCCGGATGCCACGGCCGCCCGCCTGCGCGAACGTCTCGCCGCACGCCACGGCGTCTCGCCCGACGACGTGCACGTCGGTGCCGGCAGCGTGTCGCTGCTCGCGCAGCTGCTGCTGGCGACCTCGGGTCCCGGCGACGAGGTCGTGTACGCGTGGCGCTCGTTCGAGGCCTACCCGTCTCTGGTCGCGGTCGCCGGGGCGACGAGCGTGCCGGTGCCGCTCACCGCGGACTTCCGTCACGACCTGCCCGCGATGGCCGCCGCGGTCACCGACCGCACGCGCCTGATCATCGTGTGCAGCCCGAACAACCCGACGGGCCCCACCGTCACCCACGACGAGTTCGCCGTCTTCGTCGACTCCGTGCCCGCCGACGTGCTCATCGTGCTCGACGAGGCCTACGCCGAGTTCGTCACCGATCCCGCGTCGGTCGAGGGCGATCGCGTGCGCGCGATCATCGCCCGCCCCAACATCGTGGTGCTGCGCACCTTCAGCAAGGCCTACGGTCTGGCGGGCCTGCGCGTCGGATACGCCATCGGCCACACGCGCGTGCTCGACGCCGCGCGCAGCACGGCCATACCCCTGTCGGTGACGGCCGCCGCCGAAGAGGCCGCGCTCGCGAGCCTGCGCGCCGAGTCGGAACTGCTCGAGCGCGTCACCGTCATCGCCCAGCGCCGCGACGGTCTCGTCGCGCGTCTGCGCGAGGCGGGCTGGCCGGTGCCCGACGCCCAGGGCAATTTCGTGTGGCTTCCCGCGGGGGAGCGGGCGGTCGAGGTCGCCGCGGCGTTCGAAGAGGCGGGTTTGGTCGTGCGTCCCTTCGCGGGCGACGGCGTGCGCATCTCGATCGGTGAAGAGGAGTCCCTCGACCGCATCGTCGAGGCCGCGGCCTCGGTCGCTCCGCGCTGACCGGGTGCGGCGTTTGTCGGTATCGAACCCCGAATCGCGGCATCCGTTGTGCACCTCATGCGGTCCTCGGCATAAGGCGAGCATTAGCGTGGGAGCATGACCCCGCTCGATGACCCCGCTCTCGTGCGCGTTCTCGCCGCCGACGGTTCGCTGGCCCCCACGCCCGCAGCCGAGCGCTATCTGCCGCTCATCGACGCGCTGACCGACGCCGAACTCGAGACGTTCTACCGCGACATGGTCTCGATCCGCGCCTTCGACGTGCAGGCGACCAACCTGCAGCGTCAAGGGCAGCTCGCCCTGTGGCCCCCCTCGTTCGGTCAAGAGGCCGCGCAGGTCGGCTCCGCCCGCGCCGCGCGGGCCCAGGACCACCTGTTCCCCTCGTACCGCGAGCACGTGGTCACCCGCATCCGCGGCGTCGACCCGCTCGACATCATCCGGCTCATGCGCGGACTCACCCACGGCGGGTGGGACCCGACCGACCCGAAGAACGGCAACACGCACATCTACACGCTCGTGCTCGGCGCGCAGACGCTGCACGCCACGGGCCTGGCGATGGGCCTGGTCTTCGACGGCAAGAGCGGCACCGGCGACCCCGAGCGCGATGAGGCCGTCATCGTCTACTACGGCGACGGTGCCTCCAGCCAGGGCGACGTGCACGAGGCGATGGTCTTCGCCGCGAGCTTCCAGACCCCCGAGGTCTTCTTCCTGCAGAACAACCAGTGGGCCATCTCGGTGCCCGTCGCCACCCAGTCGCGCTCGCCGCTGTACAAGCGCGGCGAGGGGTACGGCATCCCGAGCCTGCAGGTCGACGGCAACGACGTCCTCGCCAGCTACGCCGTGTCGAAGCTCGCCCTCGACGAGGCCCGGGCCGGTGGCGGACCCCGCGCGATCGAGGCGATGACCTACCGCATGGGCGCGCACACCACGAGCGACGACCCCACCAAGTACCGCACCTCCGACGAGGAGCAGTCGTGGGGCCGGCGCGACCCGATCGTCCGCATGCGCGCTTTCCTCGAGGGTCGCGGCGCCTCGCAGCAGTTCTTCGACGACGCGGATGCCGAGGGCCGGGCGCTCGCCGACGACGTGCGCACCCGCACGAACGAGCTCGGCGGCCTGCCCCGGGTGCACATGTTCGAGAGCGTCTACTCCGAGGCGCACGCGCTCATCGAGTCGGAGCAGCGCTGGCTCGACGACTACGAGACGTCGATGGACGGGGGCGCGAAGTGACCGAGAACCTGCCGATCAGCCGGGCCCTGAACGCGGGCCTGCGCCGCGCGCTCGAGACCGACGACCGCGTGCTGCTCATGGGCGAGGACATCGGGCCGCTCGGCGGCGTCTTCCGCGTCACCGAGGGGCTGCAGAAGGACTTCGGACCGCGCCGCGTCATCGACTCGCCCCTGGCCGAGTCGGGCATCGTCGGAACCGCGATCGGCCTCGCGATGGGCGGGTTCAAGCCCGTGCTCGAGATCCAGTTCGACGGCTTCGTCTTTCCCGCGTTCGACCAGATCACCTCGCAGCTGGCGAAGATCACGAACCGCCACGAGGGCGGCGTGCGCATGCCCGTCGTCATCCGCATTCCCTACGGCGGACACATCGGCGCGGTCGAGCACCACCAGGAGAGCCCCGAGGCGTACTTCACGCACACCCCGGGCCTGCGGGTCGTCAGCCCCTCGAACGCCAACGACGCGTACTGGATGATGCAGCAGGCCATCGCCTCGCTCGACCCCGTCATCTTCCTCGAGCCCAAGGCGAAGTACTGGCAGAAGGGCGAGGTCGACACCGAGGCCCCCGCGCTGCCGCTGCACGCCAGCCGCATCGTGCGCCGCGGGACCGACGTCACCCTCGTCGGTCACGGCGCCATGGTCACCACCCTGCTGCAGGCGGCCGCGCTCGCCGAGAGCGAGGGCACGAGCTGCGAGGTCATCGACCTGCGGTCGCTCTCGCCGGTCGACTACGGCCCGCTGCTCGACTCGGTGCGCCGCACCGGACGCATGGTCTACGCGCAGGAGGCACCGGGCTTCACCTCGCTCGGTTCCGAGATCGCGGCCACCGTCATGGAGCGGGCGTTCTTCGCCCTCGAGGCCCCCGTGCTGCGGGTGTCGGGCTTCGACGTGCCGTTCCCTCCCGCGAAGCTCGAGGGCACGTACCTGCCCGACGCCGACCGCATCCTCGAGGCCGTCGACCGGTCTCTCGCCTACTGACCCGCTGCCCTCCCGCCCGCCGGAGCATTCCGTTGCGGCGTCGCCGGTGACAAGCTGGCTCCCGAGCAAAGGACACACCGTGACCGAGCAGACCTTCGTTCTCCCCGACGTCGGAGAAGGCCTCACCGAGGCCGAGATCGTGCAGTGGCGCGTCGCCCCGGGCGACACCGTCGAGGTCAACGACGTGATCGTCGAGATCGAGACCGCCAAGTCGCTCGTCGAGCTGCCCTCGCCCTTCTCGGGCACGGTCGGAGAACTCCTCGCCGTCGAGGGCGCCACCGTCGAGGTGGGCGTTCCGATCATCACCATCGGCTCCGCGGATGCCGCGCCCCCGGCCCCCGCGGCCCCCACCACGGTGCCCGAGCCCGACGACGCCGGCGGTGCCGTATTGGTCGGTTACGGCACGGGCGGAGCGGTGTCGTCGCGGCGTCGCGCACCCGCGGAGCGTCCGGTCAAGGCATCCGTCGGTGTGGTCGCCAAGCCCCCGATCCGCAAGCTCGCGCGCGACCTCGGGGTCGACCTGTCGGCCGTCACGCCCAGCGGTCCCGCGGGCGAAGTGACCCGCGACGACGTCGTGAAGCACGCCGACCAGGCCAGCGTCTTCCGCAACATCGAGACGCCGGCGTGGGGCGCCGTGCGCGAAGAGACGATCCCCGTGCCCGCCCCCGCCGCCCCGGCGCCGGTCGCCGACGCCCGCGAGGAGTCGATCCCGGTGCGCGGCGTGCGCAAGGCCACCGCCAACGCGATGACCTCGAGCGCGTACTCGGCCCCGCACGTCTCGGTGTGGGTCGACGTCGACGCCTCGCGCACCATGGAGTTCGTCAAGCGGCTCAAGGCCTCGGCCGACTTCGCCGACGTGAAGATCTCGCCGCTGCTGATCATGGCGCGCGCCGTGATCTGGGCCCTGCGCCGCACCCCGATGATCAACGCCGCCTGGGTCGACACCGAGGACGGCGCGCAGATCAGCGTGCGTCACTACGTCAACCTCGGCATCGCCGCCGCCACCCCGCGCGGCCTGCTCGTGCCCAACATCAAGGACGCGCAGGCGATGAACACGCGCGAGCTGGCCAAGGCGCTCGAGCACCTCACCCTCACCGCGCGCGAGGGCAAGACGAGCCCGGCCGACCAGACCGGCGGAACGTTCACGATCACGAACATCGGCGTCTTCGGGGTGGATGCCGGTACCCCGATCATCAACCCGGGTGAGGCCGGCATCATCGCCCTGGGCGCGATCCGCCAGAAGCCGTGGGTCGTCGACGGCGAGGTGCGCCCGCGCTGGGTGACCACCGTGTCGGGGTCGTTCGATCACCGCGTGGTCGACGGCGACGGGATCTCGCGGTTCATCGCCGATGTGGCATCCGTGCTCGAGGAGCCGGCGCTGCTGCTGGACTGAGCGGGGAGCGGTTCAGGTCGGCGGGGTCACTCCGGGAGTGACGCCCGCTCGGGGGCGGGTGCGCTCCGCTTCGGGATCAGCAGCGCCAGGACCAGCGCGATGACGGCCGCGCCGATGCCGAGCAGGAACGACACCTGGAAGGCGTCGGCCGTCGGCACGCGGGTGTCACCCTCACCGGTCGAGAGTGTCGCGAGCACCACGCCGACGATCGCGGCGGAGGTGCTCGTGCCGAGGGAGCGGGCCAGGGCGTTGAGGCCGTTCGAGGCGCCCGTCTCGCTCGGCGGGACCGCGCGCATGATGAGCATCGGCATCGCGGCGTAGCCGAAGCCGATCCCGAAGCCGATGAGGATGTTGGCGACGACGAAGTGCCAGACCTCGCTCGAGAACGTGAGGCTGAAGCCGTAGGCCACGATGAGCGAGATCGCTCCGGCGACCAGCAGCACGCGCGGGCCGATCGTGCGCGCGAGGGCGCCGGAGATCGGCGAGAGCACCATCATCACGAGCCCCGAGGGCATGACGACCAGGCTCGCCGCGAGAAGCGACAGGCCGAGACCCACGCCGGTCGCGATCGGCAGCTCGAGCATCTGCGGGTAGGCGACGTTCGAGGTGAACAGGGCGAAGCCCATCGCGACCGAGGCGAGGTTCGTGAGCAGGACTGGGCGGCGGGCGGCGACGCGCAGGTCGAGCAGCGGGGAGTCGATGCGCAGCTCGTACCAGCCCCACAGCAGCAGCACCGCGACACCGCCGATCGCGAGGGCGAGGGTGACGGGCGAGGTCCAGCCCCACGTGTTCCCCCGCGACACGGCGAGGAGCACGCCGATCAGGCCGACCGCGAGACCCGCGGCACCCAGGTAGTCGAAGCGTCCGGCGGTGCGGAGCACGCTCACCGGCACGATCCAGAGCGTCAGCACGAAGACGACGGCGCCGAGGCCGCCGGCGATCCAGAACAACCAGTGCCAGTCGGTGTTCTCGGCCACCAGGGCGCTGATCGGCAGTCCGAGGGCGCCACCCACGCCGAGCGTGGCGCTCATGAGCGCGATCGCGCTGTCGACGCGGTTCTCGTGCAGCACGTCACGCAGGATCGAGATGCCCAGCGGCACCACGCCCACGACGGCCCCCTGCAGGGCGCGCCCGATGATCATGCCGATGATGCCGGTCGACAGGGCGGCGATCACCGAGCCCAGCATCATCACCGCCAGCAGCACGAGCACGATGCGCCGCTTGCCGTACATGTCGCCGAGGCGGCCGGCGATCGGGGTGGTGACGGCCGCGGCGAGCAGCGTCGAGGTCACGACCCAGGCGGTGTCGTCGCGCGACGCATCCAGCAGCTGGGGCAGCTGCGACTGGATGGGCACCACCAGGGTGAACATGAACGACGAGCACAGGCCCGCGAGGGCGAGGACGGCCACGACGACGCCCTGTCGTGGCATCCGGGACAGATTTCTTCGCGCGTTCTCATCCCGTGACATCACTCTCGAGGCTATCCGTCGGTCGTGGCACCCCGGGCCGCGCGATCATCGCCGAGCACTCGGCATCCGCCCAATCCGTTACCCCGCATGACACCCCGTGACCACGCGTAACGCCTCGACTTCGGCATCCCCGGCGCGCGTGATGACGTGGACCCATGACTTCACGCCGCACCGCACGCCTGGCCACGATCCTCGGCGCCTCCACCGCAGCCCTGCTCTTCGCCCTCACCGGGTGCGCCGGGGGTGCGGCATCCGGCGACGACTCCTCGCGCATCGTCCTCGGCGCCGATGACGGCACCGAGGCGCACTGGACGGTGCTGAAGCAGAAGCTCGCCGAAGAGGGCATCGACCTCGAGGTGCGCACGATCAACGACGGCGTGCAGCTCAACCAGGGCGTGCAGGACGGCGAGCTCGACGTGAACCTCTTCCAGCACCTCATCTACCTGTCGCAGTTCAACGTCGAGAACAACGGCACCCTCGTGCCGGTGGGGGCCACCGCGGTCTACCCGCTCGCGCTGTACTCCGAGCAGTACACCGATGTGAAGGACCTGCCCGAGGGCGCCAAGGTCGCGATCCCCAACAACCCCACCAACCTCGCCCGCGGTCTGCTCAACCTGCAGACGGCGGGGCTCCTCACCCTGAAGGACGGCGGCAGCGCCCTCTCGACGCCGGCCGACATCGTCACGACCAAGGTCGAGCTGCTGCCCGTCGACACGAACCAGACCGTCACGGCGCTGAAGGACGGCAGCGCCCAGGCCGCGATCGTGAACAACACGCAGGCGCAGAAGGGCGGGCTCGGCGACGAGCTCATCATCTTCAAGGAAGACCTGAACAACCCGCAGCTCGCGCCGTACATCAACGCCTTCGTCACGCGCGACGACAAGAAGGACGACCCCCGCTGGGAGAAGCTCGTCACGGCGCATCACAGCACCGAGGTCGAGGCGGCGGTCACCGAGCTCAATCAGGGCAACCTGCAGTTCAAGGCGGACTGGACCGCCGCCCAGCTGCAGGACGAACTGGCCAGCCTCGAAGACGCACTCAAGGCCCAGAACGGATGACCGCGGTCATCGAGCTGCGGGGCGTCTCGAAGAGCTTCCGCACCGATCGCCGCTCCACCACCACGGCCGTCGACGACGTGTCGCTGAGCGTGGAGGAGGGGTCGATCGTCGGGGTGATCGGGTACTCCGGCGCCGGCAAGTCGACCCTCGTGCGGCTGCTGAACGGACTCGAGCAGCCGACGTCGGGCACCGTGGAGGTGCTCGGCGTCGACGTGGGGGCGGCATCTGAGGCGAAGCTGCGCGACCTGCGGCGCCGCGTGGGCATGATCTTCCAGCAGTTCAACCTGTTCACCTCGCGCACCGTCGCGGCCAACGTCGCCTATCCGCTGAAGGTGGCCGGGTGGAAGAGAGCCGACCGCGACAAGCGGGTCGCTGAGCTGCTCGACTTCGTCGGCATCGGCGACAAGGCGAAGCAGTACCCCCGGCGCCTGTCGGGCGGGCAGAAGCAGCGCGTCGGCATCGCCCGGGCGATCGCCACCGACCCGCGCATCCTGCTCGCCGACGAGGCGACCAGCGCCCTCGACCCGCAGACCACGGCCGAGGTGCTCGACCTGCTGCGCGAGATCAACCGGCGCCTCGGCATCACGATCGTCGTCATCACCCACCAGATCTCGATCGTGCACGAGCTGTGCGACCAGGTGATCGTCATGGACGGCGGCCGCGTCGTCGACAGCGGCGACACGTACCGCGTGTTCGCGCACCCGCGCGCCGACCTCACGAAGCGGTTCGTCGCCGCGGTGACCCAGGGCGTGCCGTCGGGCGAGGCGCTGGCCGCGCTCGCCGCGGGCGGGGGAGACCTGGTCAGCGTCGAGGTGAACGAGTTCTCGAGCGAAGACGTCTCGAACGTGTTCCACCGCCACGACGCCCGTCACTCGGTCGTCTACGGCGGGGTGACCGACGTGCTCGGTCGGCAGCTGGGCACGCTCACCTACCGCGTGCACAGCGACGATCTCGACGCCGTGGTGGCGGAGCTGCGCGCGCACACCGACGTCGTCCTGCCCGCGCGGGAGGTGCGCTCGTGAAGTGGGAGACCCTGACCCCGGTTCTGCTGCAGTCGATCGGCGAGACGGTCTACATGGTCGCCGTGTCGCTGCTCATCGCGGGCATCGCGGGGCTGGTCATCGGCGCACTGCTGTACGCCACGCGTCCGGGCAACCTGTTCGCCAACCGCGTGGTCTTCGCGATCGCGAACCTCGTGATCAACCTGATCCGCCCCATTCCGTTCATCATCTTCCTCACCGCCGTGGCCCCGGTCACGCGTGCGGTGACGGGAACGACCCTGGGGACGGATGCCGCGATCGTGCCCATCACGATCATGGCGACGGTCGTGATCGCCCGCGTGGTGGAGCAGAACCTCGTCGCCGTCGACCCCGGCACCGTGGAGGCGGCCCGCGCGGTCGGCGCCCGGCGGATCGGGGTGCTGTTCGGCGTCGTGATCCCCGAGGCGCTCGCACCGCTGATCCTCGGGTACACGTTCATGTTCATCGCGGTCGTCGACATGTCGGCGATGGCGGGCTACATCGGCGGCGGCGGGCTCGGAAACTTCGCCATCATCTACGGCTACCAGCAGTTCAACGCGCAAGCGACGTGGGTGACGGTCGCGATCATCGTCGTGATCGTGCAGGCGGGGCAGCTGATCGGCAACGCGCTCGCGCAGAGGATCCTGCGGCGCTGACTCCTCCTCGGGCGCCGGCGGCCGTCGCAACCTCGGGCGCCGGCGGCCGTCGCAACGCGCAGCCGCGCACCGAGCTCCTCGAGTGTCCAAGACACGCCGGTGGTGGGCCCCTGCACACGGCGTGTCTTGGACACTCGACGGAGGGCGACGACCCCGGGGCCGCCGGGTCATGACGGCGATCCCGCCTACCCTCGGAGGATGAGCCTCCCCCGCACCCTCGCCCGCTGGCTGCTCGGTGCCGCGCTCGTGTTCACCGGCACCGCGCACCTCTCGTTCGCGCGCGACGAGTTCGTCGCTCAGGTTCCGTCGTGGCTTCCGCTCCCGATCGACGTCACGGTGGTGGCATCCGGGGTCGTCGAGATCGCGCTCGGACTCGCTCTCCTCGTCCTCCGCCGCCGCCGCGTGGCAGTCGGCTGGATCGTCGCGGCCTTCTTCGTCGCGATCTTCCCCGGCAACATCGAGCAGTTCGTCCGGGGCACCGACGCGTTCGGCCTCGACACCGACCTGGCCCGCGGCATCCGTCTGCTCTTCCAGCCTCTGCTGGTGATCTGGGCCCTGTGGTCGACCGGAGCGTGGAAGGCCTGGCGAACGCGGCGACGAGCCCGCGGGCGCTGAGTGGCGGTCGGGCGCGCTGGCCTCCGCGTTGCTCGACGCGCCGCGTGGTCGCGGCATCCCCCACCCCGTTGAGCGTCCAACACACGCCGCTTCGGCCTTGTGAGTGCGGCGTGTTCTGGACAGTCAACGTGAGGGCGGCGCGGCGCGGTGACGCGGCGGTGCGGAGACGTTGAGCGTCCAAGACACGCCGCTTCGGCCTTGTGCGTGCGGCGTGTTCTGGACACTCAAAGGGTTCGGGCGCGGCGCGGTGACGCGAGGGCGCGGAGGCGTTGAGTGTCCGAGACACGCCGTGCCGGACCGGCGACCGCGGCGTGTCCTGGACACTCAACCCCGAGGGGCGCGGCGTCAGCCGCGCGCGCCCTCGGCCTTCAGCACCTCGGCCAGCACGTCGAGGCCGCGGTGGGCGTCGGCATCGCCGATGACGGCGGGGGGAACGACGTGCACGCGGTTCTCGGCGAAGAAGCCGAGCACGCCCTTCTCGAGCATCGCGGCCTTGATCGCGCCGATGCGCGCGGCGGCGAGCGGCTCGCGGGTGACCCGGTCGGCGACGAGCTCGACGGCCCAGAACACTCCGAGACCACGGACCTCGCCGACCAGCGGTGACTCCTCGGCCAGAGTGCGCAGGCGCGGGCCGATGAGCTCGTCGCCGATGCGTCGCGCGTTCTCGATCACGCCCTCGTCGGCCATGGCCTGCTGGGCCGCGACGATGGACGCTGCCGCCAGCGGGTGTCCGGAGTACGTGAGCCCGCCGGGGAAGACGCGGTCCTCGAAGGTCTGGGCCACGGCATCCGAGATGACGACACCGCCCACCGGCACGTAGCCGGAGTTCACGCCCTTGGCGAAGGTGATCAGGTCGGGTCGCACGTCGAAGGCGTCGAAGGCGAACCACTCGCCCGCGCGCGCGAAGCCGGCCATGACCTCGTCGAGGATGAGCAGGATGCCGTAGCGATCGGCGATCTCGCGGACCCCGGCGAGGTATCCGGGCGGGGGAACCAGGATGCCAGCGGTGCCGGGGATCGTCTCGAACAGGAACGCCGCGATGGTGTCGGGCCCCTCGGCCTGGACCGTGCGCTCGAGGTGGCGCAGTGCCCGCTCGCACTCCTGCTCGGGCGTCTCGGCCCAGAACTCGGAGCGGTAGAGGTAGGGACCGAAGACGTGCACGTGACCGCGCGAGTACTCGTTCGGCATCCGTCGCCAGTCGCCGGTGGCGACGATGGCCGCCCCGGTGTTGCCGTGGTACGAGCGGTAGTGCGACACGATCTTGTCGCGGCCGGTGGTCAGCCGCGCCATGCGGATGGCGTTCTCGTTGGCATCGGCACCGCCGTTGGTGAAGAACACCTTCGAGAAACCCTCGGGGGCGCGCTCGAGCACGAGCTCGGCGGCGTGCGCGCGCATCTCGTTCGCGTGCGCGGGGGCGACGGTGGTCAGCTGCGCCGCCTGCTCCTGGATCGCCGCGACGACGCGGGGGTGCTGATGGCCAATGTTGACGTTGACCAGCATGCTCGAGAAGTCGAGGTAGCGGCGGCCGTCGGCATCCCACACCTCGACGCCCGAGCCTCCGGCGAGGGGGAGCGGAGCGAGGGTGCGCTGAGCGGACCACGAATGGAAGACGCTCGAGCGGTCGCGCTCGCTGATCTCGGCGTTTCGGGTCGTCGTGAGGGTAGTGGCCATGCCCCCAGTGTGCGACGCCGGGGGCACGCGTCGGCAGCGCCGTTTTGTCGGTAATGTCGGGGAACGATCGACAGTTTGGCCCCCCATGCCCGCCACCCTTCGCGTCCTCCTCGACGACGGCTCGTTCCCCGTGCGCTCCCTGACGGGGCTCGACGACGACGCGCTCGATCTGCCCCTGTCGTGGGTGCACAGCTCCGACCTGCTCGACCCCACCCCGTGGCTCGAGTCGGGGAACCTGCTGCTGACCAACGGCGCCCAGTTCTCGGACGATCCGGATGCCGAGACGGTGGCCGCGTACTGTCGCCGCCTGCGTGCGCACGGAGTGGTGGGGGTCGGCTTCGCGACCGACATCATCCACGCGCGCGTTCCCGCTGCCGTCGTGCGTGCGGGGGAGGCGGCGGGGCTTCCGATCGTGGAGATCGCCGGGCGGGCGCCCTTCATCGGCATCATCCGCTTCGTCGCCGACATTCTCGCCGCTGAGCGCGCTGCCCGCTTCTCATGGCTGCTCGACGCGCAGCGGGCCGTGGCACGGGCGGCGGTACGCGACGACGGTCTGCGCGAGATCCTGCACACGCTGTCGCGCCTGCTCGGTGCGTGGGTCGACCTGTACGACGCGGTCGGCGGGCGTCTGGCGCTGCCCGGGCTGCGATCGGCCCCCGACGACGTCGAGGGCGAGGTCGGGCGCGAAGTGCGGCGACTGCTCGAACGGCGCACGGCGGCGAGCCTCGTCATCCCGTCGGCGAACGGCGCGCTGCTGCAGACGATCGGGCAGAGCTCCCGCCTGCGCGGGGTGCTCGCCGTCGGCGGTCCGGAGCCGCTCGATCCGGCCGGTCGAGACCTGGTGGCCACGGTCGTCGCCCTGGCGAGCATCGCGCTCGAGCAGCAGAGGAACCTGCAGACGTCGATGAGGGGGGTGCGCGCGGGTGTGGTCGACATGCTCGTCGCGGGGCAGGAAGACACGGCGCGCCGCGTCGCCGCGTCGTCGCTCGGGGGTCTTCCCGCGGCTCCCCACCTGGTCGGGGTGGTCCGCGACGCGGCCGCGGTCCCCGGGCTGCTCGACGAGCTCGATCTGGTCTCGAGCGACCCGCAGCGCCTGTTCTCGGCCGAGCGGGGCGACGACGTGATCGTGCTGCTCGCCGAGGGGGCGGGCGACGCGCTCGCTGCGCTGGCCGAGCGGCGCGGCCTCGCGGTCGGCACCGCGCGGCACGGCGCGGGCGAGGCGCTCGCGTCGACCCTGCGACACGCGGAACAGGCCGCGCGCGACGCCGCCCCCGGGCACCTGCGGGCGTACGCGGAGCTCGCCGGTCGGGGTCTGGTCGAGGCGCTCCGCGAGCGAGGGGGCTCCGTGCTCGCGCGCACCGTGCTGCAGCCGCTGGAGGCGCTGCCGGTCGAAGAGCGCGAGCGGCTGCGGGCGTCGGCGCGGGCGTGGCTGGAGGCCAATGGCGCCTGGGATCCCGCGGCGCGGGGGCTCGGCATCCACCGTCATACGCTGCGCGCGCGCATGGCCCACCTCGAGCAGCTCCTCCAGCTCGACCTGTCGTCGTTCGCGGCACGGGCCGAGCTGTGGGCCGCCCTGGAGTTCGCCGACCCCGAGTAGGACCCGCGTGAGGTGCCCGATCTTGTCGCCCCCACCGAGGGGGAAGCGACAAATATCGGCACCTCACGCGAGAGGGCCGCGGCGTCAGGTGTTCTGCGGGAAGCCCAGGTCGATGCCGCCGTGGGTGGCGGGGTCGAGCCAGCGGCTCGTGACGGCCTTCTCGCGCGTGAAGAAGTCGAAGCCGTGCACGCCGTAGGCCTTCGCGTCGCCGAAGAGCGACTTCTTCCAGCCGCCGAACGAGTGGTACGCCACGGGCACGGGGATGGGCACGTTGATGCCGATCATGCCCACCTGCACCTCGCTCTGGAAGCGGCGGGCCGCTCCCCCGTCGTTGGTGAAGATGGCCGTGCCGTTGCCGAACTCGCCGCTGTTGATGAGCGCGAGCCCCTCGTCGTAGGTCTGCACGCGCACGACCGACAGCACGGGGCCGAAGATCTCCTCGGTGTAGGCGCGTGAGCTGGTGGGCACCGCGTCGAGCAGCGTCGGACCGAAGAAGAAGCCGTCCTCGTGGCCGTCGACCACGTAGCCGCGGCCGTCGACGACGACCCTCGCCCCGTCTGCTTCGGCGATGTCGACGTACGACGACACCTTGTCGCGGTGGGCCTCGCTGATCAGGGGTCCCATGTCGGGCTCGTCGGCGGCGGCGCCGTTTCCGATGCGCAGCTTCGCGATGCGCTCGGTGACCTTGGCGATCAGCGCGTCGGCGACGGGTTCGACGGCCAGCACGACCGAGATGGCCATGCAGCGTTCTCCGGCCGCCCCGAACCCGGCGTTCACGGCCTGGTCGGCGACGAGGTCGAGGTCGGCATCGGGAAGCACGAGCATGTGGTTCTTCGCGCCGCCCAGGGCCTGCACGCGCTTGCCGTTCCTCGAGGCGGTCTCGTAGATGTACTGCGCGATGGGGGTCGACCCCACGAACGAGATGGACTGCACCTCGGGGGCGTTCAGCAGTCCGTCGACGGCGACCTTGTCGCCCTGCAGCACGGTGAAGGCGCCCTCGGGCAGGCCTGCCTCTTTCCACAGCTGTGCGAGCCAGAGGGATGCCGAGGGATCCTTCTCGCTGGGCTTGACGATCACGGCGTTCCCGGCGGCGAGGGCGATCGGGAAGAACCACATCGGCACCATCGCCGGGAAGTTGAAGGGGCTGATGACGCCCACCACCCCGAGCGGCTGCTTCAGCGAGTACACGTCGATGCCGTTCGAGGCGTTCTCGGAGTACGCCCCCTTGAGCAGGTGGGGGAAGCCGGTGGCCAGTTCCACGACCTCCTGGCCGCGGAGGATCTCGCCCATGGCATCGGAGTGCACCTTGCCGTGCTCGGCGGTGATGATCTCGGCCAGCTCGCCCTTGCGGGCGTTGAGCAGCTCGCGGAAGGCGAACAGCACGCTCTGGCGCTTGGCGATCGAGAACGCGCTCCACGCGACGAACCCGCGTCCGGCCGAGGCGACGGCGGCGGCGACGTCGGCCTCGTCGGCGAGGGCGACGTGGGCCCGCACGGCACCGGTCGCCGGGTTGTAGACGGGGGCGGTGCGTCCGCCGGCGGACGTGGCGGCGGCGCCGTCGATCCAGTGCGTGATGACGGGGAGGTCGGTGTCGGTCATGCCCCCAGTAAAGGCCGCGCGCGCGTCTCGCGCCGCTGACAAAGCGGCGAGCTCGTCGCCGACTGCGGGACAGATCGGCACGGGATGTCTGAGGGTCCCTCCCTGGGAGAGTCGTATGCGACGCGTACTGAGTTTGAGAACGATTATCACGAGCGATACGGTGTCGGTATGACCCGTCGCATCCTCGCCCCCGTCGCCCTCGGGGCCGTCTCCGTTCTCGCGCTCGCCGGTTGCGCCGGCGGTTCCCCCGCGGCCTCCTCCGCCGATTCAGCCGGAAAGGTCAGCGTCGTGGCATCCACCGACGTGTACGGCTCGATCGCCGAGGCGATCGGCGGCGACTTCGTCGACGTGACCTCGATCATCACCTCGCCCACGCAGGACCCGCACGAGTACGAGGCGAGCGCGCAAGACCAGCTGACGCTGAAGAACGCCGGTCTCGTCATCGAGAACGGTGCGGGCTACGACGCCTTCATGGAGGGCCTCGTGCAGGCCAGCGGCTCGACCGCCCCGGTCCTCACGGCCGTCGAGTACAACCACGACTACCCGGGGGCGGCGTCGCACGACGAGGCCCACGCCGACGAGGCGAGCCCGGCTCCGAGCGAGAGCGCCGACGACCACGACCACGCCGACGACGACGGACACGACCACATCGAGGGCTTCAACGAGCACGTCTGGTACGACCCGCACACGGTCGAAGACCTCACCGCGGCGATCGCCACCGAGCTCGGCCAGCTGGCGCCCGACCACGCCGCCGCCTTCACCGCCAACGCGGAAGCGTTCACGAAGGAGATCGCCGGTCTCGAGGACTCCCTCGGCCAGATCGAGGCGACGGATGCCGGAGCGAAGATCTTCGTGACCGAGCCGGTCCCGCTGTACCTGACGACGGCCGCGGGCCTGACCAACGCCACCCCGAACGAGTTCAGCGAGTCGGTCGAAGAGGGCCAGGACGTGCCGCCCGCGACCCTGCTGGAGTCGCTGCAGCTGCTGGATTCGGGGCAGATCTCGGTCATGATCGTGAACCCGCAGACCGGCGGCGCCGAGGTCACGCAGGTCGAGGACGAGGCCAAGGCCAAGAACATCCCGGTGGTCGAGTTCACCGAAACGCTCCCCGAGGGACAGACTTACCTCTCGTGGATGCAGAGCAACATCACGGCCCTGTCCGACGCGCTGGCGGCGTGAGCGCCGCCGCACCGCTGCGCATCCGCGGCGCCGCCCTCGAGCGGGGCGGCCGCGAGCTGTGGTCCGGACTCGACCTCGAGGTCGAGCCCGGCGAGCTCGTCGCGGTGCTCGGACCCAGCGGTTCGGGCAAGACCACGCTGCTGCGCGCCATCCTCGGCCTCGAGCGCCTGAGCGCCGGGACCGTCGAGGCGCTCGGAACGCCGGTGCGTCGCGCCGGCAACCGCCGCATCGGGTACATCCCCCAGCAGCGCCCTCTGCCGCGGGAGACGCCGCTGCGCGGTCGCGACATCATCGGCCTGGGCGTCGACGGCCACCGCCTGGGCCTGCCGCTGTCGCGAAAGAAGGACCGCGCGCGCATCGACGGGCTGCTCGAGGCCGTCGGGGCCTCCGAGTTCGGCGATCGTCCGGTGGGACTGCTCTCGGGGGGTGAGCAGCAGCGGCTGCGCGTGGGCCAGGCCCTCGCCGACGATCCCGCACTGCTGCTGTGCGACGAGCCGCTGACCAGCCTCGACCTCGCGAACCAGCAGGCGGTCGTGCGTCTCATCGACCGGCATCGCCGCGAGCGCGACGCCGCCGTGCTGCTGGTCACCCACGACATCAACCCCGTGCTCTCGCGCGTCGACCGCATCCTCTACATCGCCCACGGACGCTTCACCCTGGGCACCCCCGACGAGGTGCTCACGACCGAGACCCTCACCGCCCTCTACGGGGCTCCGGTGTACGTGGTGCGCGCCGGTGATCAGCTCATCGTCGTCGGAGCCCCGGATGCCGACGAGGCCCACCACCACCACGACGAGGACGACGCATGAACTGGTCCGACGTCGGCAACGCCCTCTTCGGCGGGGTGAGCCAGTACGGCGCCATCCTCGAGCTGGTGCAGAACTCCGTCTACGCCGGGGCCGTCCTCGGCCTCGTGGGCGGGCTCATCGGCGTGTTCGTGATGCAGCGCGACATGGCCTTCGCCGTGCACGGCATCAGCGAACTGTCGTTCGCGGGCGCCGCGGTGGCGCTGCTCATCGGCGTCGACGTGGTGACCGGCTCGATCGTCGGCTCGCTCATCGCGGCGGCGCTGATCGGCCTGCTCGGCGCCCGGGCCCGCGACCGCAACTCGATCATCGGCGTGCTCATGCCGTTCGGTCTGGGTGTCGGCATCCTTTGCCTGTCGCTGTACAACGGCCGCAGTTCCACGCGGTTCAGCCTGCTCACCGGCCAGATCGTGTCGGTGCAGAGCGCGCAGCTCGGCTGGCTGGTGGTCATCGGGCTGTTCGTGCTGCTCGCGCTGCTGTTCATCTGGCGCCCCCTGCGCTTCGATTCGCTCGACCCGCAGTCCGCCGCCGCGCGGGGCGTGCCCACCACGGCGGTGTCGCTGGCGTTCATGCTGCTGCTGGGCCTGATCGTCGCGGTCGCGGTGCACATCATCGGTGCGCTGCTCGTGATGGCACTGCTGGTCACGCCGGCGGCGGCGGCGATGCGGGTGGCGTCGGGTCCGCTGTCGGTGCCCGTGCTGGCCGCGCTGTTCGGCTTCGTCTCGGCGGTGGGCGGCGTGCTGCTCGCGGTCGCGGGCACGCTGCCCGTCAGCCCGTACATCACGACGATCTCGTTCCTGATCTACCTGGTCTGCCGCGTCATCGGCGCGCGGCGCGATCGCACCACCCGCGCCCTGTAACGCGCCCAGCCGATTCACCGATCCCCTCGATAGACTCGCCGCCATGGTCCAGCGCAATACGTGGCAGCGCGAACGCGTGCGCGAAGCCCTGTCCGGGGCGGGCGGCTTCGTCAGCGCGCAGGCGCTGCACGCCACGCTGCGCGACGAGAACACCGGCATCGGCCTGGCCACGGTGTACCGCACGCTCGCGGGCCTAGCCGCCAAGGGTGACGCCGACTCCCTGCAGAGCCCCGAGGGCGAGAACCTCTTCCGCGCCTGCGAGACCCGCGGTCACCATCACCACCTGATCTGCCGCTCGTGCGGCGTCACGGTCGAGATCGCCGCCACCGACGTCGAGGAGTGGGCGCAGCGCACCGCCGCGCAGCACGGCTTCACCGAGGCCGAGCACGTGGTCGACATCTTCGGCATCTGCACCGCCTGCGCCCAGGCGCGGGCTCGCGAGCGTGGCGACGACTAGTCGCACCGCCGCGTCCACGCCCGCGCGCACCGGCGCGTCGCGGACGCTGGTCGCGCTCGGACTGGGTGTCGTCGTGGTCTCGGCGCTGTTCCTCGTCGACGCGTTCGCGCCCACGTTCTTCTCGCAGCCGCTCCCCACCCGCGCGCAGGACGGGCTGACCCTCGCCCTCAGCGTGCTCATCGAGTCGCTGCCGTTCGTGATCCTCGGCGTCGTGCTGTCGATCATCGTGCAGGTGTGGGTGCCGCCGGGGGCGATAGAGCGATGGATGCCGCGCGCGCCGTGGGCGCGCCGAGCCGTGCTGTCGCTGTTGGGCATGTTCATCCCGGTCTGCGAGTGCGGCAACGTGCCGTTCGCCCGCGGGCTCCTCATGCGCGGCTTCGGGGTCTCCGACACCCTGACCTTCCTCGTCGCCGCGCCCATCGTGAACCCCATCGTCATCATCAGCACGCACGCGGCCTTCGGCTTCAGCGACGGCATCCTGGTGGCGCGCCTGATCGGCGGGTTCCTGGTCGCCAATCTGCTCGGCTGGCTGTACAGCCGGCATCCCAATCCCGACAAGCTGCTCACCGAGCGGTTCCTCGAAACCTGCGAGATCGTCGTGCAGGAGCGCGGCGGCCGCGGGCGCCGGACGCTCGCCCAGCTCGTCGTCGAGCTGCGGTCGGTCATGCCGGCGCTGATCATCGGGTCTCTGATCGCGGGCGCGGTGCAGGTGCTCATTCCGCGCAGCGCGCTGCTGGCGATCGGGTCCGACCCGGCCCTGTCGATCGCCGCGATGATGCTGCTGGCCATCGTGGTCTCGCTCTGCTCGAACGTCGACGCGTTCTTCGCCCTGTCGTTCGCCTCGACGTTCACGCCCGGATCGCTCGTGGCCTTCCTCGTGGTCGGCCCGATCATCGATCTCAAGATGATGGCGCTGCTGCGCACCACGTTCAGCACCCGCGTGCTGGTGGGGATGACCGTCGTGGTCGTGCTGTTCGCCTTCGCCCTCGGAACGGTGGTGAACCTCCTTGTCTAGAACGAGTGCCCTCGCCACGCGCTGGCTCGGGGTGGGCCTGACGGCCTGCCTGTCGATCACCACGATCACCCTCTGGGTCACGGGCCGCATGTCGCTGTACATCAACCCCGATTCGGCGTGGTTCGCGGTCGGGATGTCGGTCGTCGCGCTGATCGGGGCGGTCGCCTCGTTCGCCCTGCCCCTCGGCGCGGAAGCCGACCACGGGCACGATCACGAGCACGGGCACGCACCCGCGGCGGCCTCGGCTCGCCGCGAGGCCTTCGCGCACGCCGACCACGAGCACTCCGATCCGACCGACGCCCACGACCGGGCCGCGCACGACCATCTCGCCGCGCGTCCGCGGCTCACCCCCGGGGGCGTCGCGGCCTTCGCCGGGGGCGTGCTCGCCTCGGGCGCCGTCATCGCGGTGCTGCTGACCCCGGCCGCCTCGCTCTCGACCGAGCTCGCCGTGTCGCGCGACGTGGGGGCTCCGCCGCTGTTCGCCGGATCCGACGTGATCACCCTGGCGGCCTCCGGCGACACCTCGACGTTCGGCGTCGGCGATTGGTCGGCGGTCTTCGCCCACGCGACCAACCCCGAGACCTTCGACGGCAAGCCGGTCACCCTCACCGGGTTCATCACCCCCGGCGGCGACGGCGCGAGCTTCGATCTCACGCGCCTGGTCATCACGCACTGCGTCATCGACGCGCAGACCGCGCGCCTGCCCATCGCTGCGACCGGCGATGCGCCCTCGACCGGGCAGTGGGTCACGGTCACGGGAACGGTGCGCTCCAGCGGTGACGGCAAGCTCGAGGTGCACGCCGAGCAGGTCGCCTCGATCGACGAGCCGACGGATCCGTATGAGTACTGAGTCGCGCCGCGGCGGCGACTCCCGCCGTACCCGCGCCCGCCGCCGACGCGGGCGCGGCTTCCTCGTCGCGTTCGCCACCGTGCTCGGGGCGCTGGCGCTGGTGGGCGGTGTGGGCGGCGTCGTCGCCGTGGCGCAGGGCCCGCGTGTCACCGACGTGCAGGTCGACCCGACCGCCGCCGTCGCGGCATCCGGATCCCGGGTCATCCTCACCACGACGCAGTCCCTCGAGACCGTCGACCCCTCGCAGGTGCAGGTCGAGCCGGCGACGCCGTTCACGGTCGACACCGCCGGACGGAGCGTCGGGGTGCGCTTCACGCTGCCGCTGCGCGACGACACCGACTACCGCATCACCGTCAACGGCGTCAGCGGCCTCGGCGCGGGGCCGGCGTCGACCCTCACCGAGACCTTCCGCACACCGCCGCTGCAGGCCTACCTCATGCAGCGCGGCACCCCCGAGGGCGACACGATCTTCCGCACCGACCTGCAGGGCGAGGCGGGGCTGCCGGTCTTCGTCAACGCGCACATCGAGGACTTCCGCGCGACGGCGAACCACCTGGTCATCTCGGTGCGCGACGGCGACACGGCCCGCGTCATCGTGACCGACTCCGACGGGGGCAATCCGCGCGACATCGCCCTGCCCGGACCCGGCTTCGTGTCGAACCTGCAGTCGGCCGATCGAGGAGAGCGCATCGGCTTCACCTTCTCGGATGCCGATCTGGGCGCCGCCGGCGGACGTGAGAGCCGCCTGTTCACGGCGTCTGCGGCCGACGACGCCGCCCCCACCGAGGTGGGCCTGAACGGCGGCGACGTGCGCATCGCCGATTGGCGCTTCGTGCCCGACACCGACAGCATGCTCGTGCTCACCTTCGATTCGCGCCTGCTGCTCACCGACGCGCAGGGCGGCAACGCCGCTCCGCTGGGCAGCGCGGTGTCGATCGACGGCATCGCCCGCGGGTCGTCGGTGGCGATCGTCGAGCGGGTCGAGGGCATCCGCGAGATCAACCTGACCGACGGATCCGAGCAGCCGCTCGTGCAACCGGTCGACCCCCCGGGCTTGGCGGGGCGGGCGACCCCCGTGCCGGGCGCCGGAGCGGGGACCATCCGCTCGTTCGCCGACATCAGCGCCGACGGGGTGTCGCGCTCGACGACCGTGGCGCACGTCGACACCGACGGTGCCGTGCGATCGCTGCTCGAGGTGCCGGGCTCCGACACGGTGCTGCAGACCTGCGTCTCGCCGAGCGGTCGGTACGCGGCCGTGCTCGTGGCCCCTCGCGCCGTCGACAACCCGTTCGACCGCTACCAGCTGCCGCTGCCCGAGAAACTGCAGACGCATCTCGTCGAGGTCGACACGGGCCAGGAGCTCGTCGCGCTGCAGGGCTTCGACCTGTCGTGGTGCCAGGTGCCCCCGCAGTGAGCCGCCCCGCGATGCGGGATGACCTCTCGGCCCTGCCGGTCGAGGTCGCGCCGCGTCTGCTCGGCGCGCGGCTCGAGACCGTCGTCGGCGGGGAGCGCGTCGTGCTGCGCGTCACGGAGGTCGAGGCGTACCACGGTCGCGGAACCGGCGAGCAGCCCGACCCGGGCTCGCACGCCCGCATGGGGCCGACCGCGCGCAACGCCACGATGTGGGGCGAGCCGGGGCACCTCTACGTGTATCTGAGTCACGGCATCCATTCGTGCGTCAACGTCGTCTGCGCACCCGACGGGGTGGCCGGCGGTGTGCTGCTGCGCGGCGGCGAGGTCGTCGAGGGGGCCGACGTGGCGGAGCGGCGCCGACTCGAACGGCGCGGGGCGGTGCGCTCCGCCCGCGACCTCGCGCGCGGACCCGGGCGACTCGGCGACGCGGTCGGGCTGCGGCATCCGGTGCACGACGGCGTCGACGCGATCACCGGGGTCGAGCAGGCGGGCGCGCGGGCGCGTCTGCTGCTGCCCGAGACACCGGTACGCGACGTCGCGACGGGGCCGCGCGTGGGGGTGGCGGGGGTCGCGGGAACCGCGGCGTTCCCGTGGCGGTTCTGGATCGAGGGGGATGCCACGGTGTCGGCGTTCCGGTGGGGGCGGGGCGCCGCCGAGGCGGCGGGTGGCTGAGGCCGGTCCCGTCGACCGGTCCGGGGGTCCGGGTCAGGGCCGTGCTAGACTGACCCCTTGTCTGCGCGCACTCCAGCACGCAGTTCGCTCCCCGATTCTCGACCGCGGCCTCGTGTCGTGCTCGAACGGGGTGCAGACAAGGGATCTTGGGTGGCACCGTCCGGTGTCACGGTACAGAAGGAGACATCACCATGGCAGCAGTGTGCCAGGTGACTGGAGCGGTTCCCGGCTTCGGTCACAACATCTCGCACTCGCACCGCCGGACGAAGCGCCGCTTCGACCCGAACGTGCAGAAGAAGACCTACTTCGTTCCGTCGCTGGGTCGCAACATCAAGCTCAACGTTTCGGCGAAGGGCATCAAGGTCATCGACGCACGCGGCATCGAGTCCGTCGTTCGTGACCTGCAGGCGAAGGGCGTGAAGCTGTAATGGCGAAGAAGGCTCAGGACGTACGTCCCATCATCAAGCTGCGTTCGACCGCCGGCACGGGGTACACCTACGTGACGCGCAAGAACCGCCGCAACAACCCCGACCGCATCGTGCTCAAGAAGTACGACCCCGTGGTCCGCAAGCACGTCGACTTCCGAGAGGAGCGCTAAGCACATGGCCAAGAAGAGCAAGATCGCGCGCAACGAGCAGCGCAAGGTCGTCGTCGAGCGCTGGGCGACGAAGCGCGCCGAGCTGAAGAAGACCCTGGTCGACCCGACCGCCACCGACGAGGCCCGCGAGGCCGCCCGCGTGGGGCTGCAGAAGCTCCCCCGCAACGCCTCGCCCGCCCGCGTGCGCAGCCGCGACGTCATCGACGGCCGCCCCCGTGGCGTCCTCACGAAGTTCGGCGTCTCGCGCGTCCGCTTCCGTGACATGGCCCACCGTGGCGAACTGCCCGGTGTGACCAAGTCGAGCTGGTAAGCACCAGACACACGCGCCGAGGGCGGGGGTTCCGAAAGGGATCCCCGCCCTTCGGCGTTCTCAGGCGTCCGCGCTCAGGTGCGCGACCGCCTGGGCCCGGGTGCTGACGCCGAGCTTGACGTAGATGGATCGCACCTGGCTCTTGACCGTGTTCACCGAGACGCCTCGCTCGCGGGCGATCTGGGCGAGGCTCGAACCGGTGGCCAGCAGCGCGGCCAGGGCGTGCTCCGTGGGGGTGAGCCCGGGTACGTCGCGGGCGGGCGGCACGGCGTGGGGGCGCGCGGCGAGCTGGAGCAGGGCGTCGCGGATCGATGCCGCCGTGCCCGCGAGTTCGGGATGATCCTCGGCCGCGGCTTCGACGAGATCGGCGCATTCGGCGGCGGGGATCATGATGAAGGGCGTCCGCGAGCTTCCGGTGCGCGAGATCAGCATCAGCGCGGATGCCATGCTCTGGCGGGCGCGTCGCTCCTGACCGATGCGCCGGAAGGCGATCGCACGCAGCAGCATCAACCGCGGGAGGGTGCGCAGGCAGTGGTCGTCTTCCGAGGCGGCGCACGCGTCGGTCTCGAGGAGCGCCTCGCGCTCGCGGCCCAGCAGCAGCAGCGCGATGGCGCGCTGCGTCGCGAAGCACGTGCCGTGGCCGTCGGGGCTGAGCGCCGTGGCCACCACCGCGAGCCCGTCGGCGGGCTGATCGTGCGCCAGGAAGAGGTCGGAGCGGATGCACATCAGCAGATGGCGGACCACCCGTTGGCTGCTGTGCCGCCGGCTGCCGTGCAGCAACTGCCAGCTCGCCGCGATGCCGTCGGCGAACTCCCGCCGGATGAGGCGGCACATGACCTCGGTGGCAAGCGAGGCGTAGTCGAGGTAGGGGTCGTCGGGGGCGAGGGCGGCGAGCTCCCCGCTGATCGCGGACAGCCTGTCGTGGTCCATGCGTGCCGCCGAGACCAGGCAGTCGGCGAGCAGGATCAGGAAGGAGCCCTCGCGGGGGTCCCATCCGGCCTCGACGAAGAGATCCGTGGCCGCGCGCACCGTGGGCGCCGCGCGCTCGTTCTCTCCGTTCAGGGCGAGGCCGAAGCTGCTCACCGCGAGAGCGCGATAGCGCAGGGCGTCGGTGTCGGCGAAGAGCTGTGCTTCTTCCCCGAAGCGGACACCCGACTGGGGGGACCCGACCGCGCAGAGGTATTCGCCCACGCTGGAGAGCAGCTCCGACCGGGCGCCGGGCGACAGCCCGGCGGGGCGGTTCAGATGCGTGCCGTCGAAGTAGCGCGCGATCAGCGCGATGCCGTCGCCCAGGGCGTCGCGGCGTGCGCGAGCGACGAGGAGGGCGGAGAGGATCCGTGCACTGTCATCGGTCCATCGTCGCGGGGGGTCGAAGGCCTCCGTCTCGGCGAGCAGGGCGAGGTGGCGGGGTTCGGGCACACCGGAGCCGGGAAGCAGTCGACTCGCGGTGAGGAGCGCGGCCGCTCGAAGCGTGTCGTGCGGCTCGACGTTCAGGGGATGTGCCCGCCTGATCGCCTCGCCGGGATCAGCCATCGGCGGTCCGACCGCAGGCGGGTTGCGCGTTCGCCGAGCGCGTCAGCGCCTCGACGGCTTCGTACCGGCCGCGTACCCCCAACTTGGCGTAGACCGATCGCACCTGACTCTTCACCGTGTTCACCGAGACCCCGCGTTCCTCGGCGATGCCCGCGATGCTGAGCGATGTGGTCAATCGGTGCGTCAGGGTGCGCTCCGTCGGGGTCAGCCCTGCGAGCAGGCCGAAGCGGGGTGCCGGGAGGTCGGGTGCGGTGACGACCGCCAGGGCGTCGAACACGCACGGCATCGCGTCGCGGAACTCCGGACGCTCGAGCATGACGGCGGCGATGAGATCGCGGGTCTCGCCGTGGGGAAGCATGACGAAGGGGGTCCCCGAGGTGCCCGTGCGCAGCAGCAGAACCATCGCCGCCTCGGTGCTGGCGGTTGCGCGGTCCCGCTCGCCGAGTCGCCGATGCGCCAGCGCCCTGCGCAGCAGAAGCGGGGTGAGCGTGCGAAGGCAATGGTCGGCCCCGGTCGCCACGCAGGCTTCGGTCTCGGCGAGGAGCTCCCGCTCGCGGCCCAGGTGGAGCAGGCTCGCCGCGCGCTGCATCGAGAAGCAGATGCCGTGTCCGTCCGGGTTCTCGTACGGCGCGAGCGTCGCCAAGGCCTCGGTGGAACGACCCTGTGCGACGAGCATGTCGGAGCGCATGCAGACGAGGAAATGCCGCGTCATCGTGTGGCTGTGCCGTGCGCCCTCCTCTGACAGCAGGGTCTGGATCGCCGCCAGGCCACCGTCCATGTCGCCGCGCAGCATCTGGGCCATCGCCTCGACGGATCGTGCCGAATGCGCCCAGTACGGGTCGTCGGGCTGAGCGGCTGTCATCGCGGCCGACACGGCATGCAGGCGGTCGACCTGGAGGTGGGCGGAGGCGATGAGCGTCTCCGCCAGAAACTCGACGTACGCGGTGTCCGCCCGTGCCCAGCCCTGCGCGGCGAACACCTCTCGCGCGTTCGCGAGAGACACCCGGGCGGATTCGTACTCACCGTTGAGCGCCTGGCCGAGCGCGACGACGGTGAGCGCACGGTAGCGCAGCGCCTCGGTGTCGGCGAAGAGCAGGGCTTCGGCCCCGAAACGGGCGCCCATCTGCGGCCACCCGACGGCGTTGCAGTACTCGCCGACGCTCGCGTGGAGCTGGGAGCGTGTGCCGTCGGCCAACTCGGCGGGGCGGGTGAGTCTCACCCCCTCGAAGTAGCGGCGGACCAAGGCCGCACCGTCGGTGAGGTTGTCGCGGCGTGCACGCGCGGCGAAGAGGGCGATCACCGCTCGGGCGGCGGGGTCGGTCCACGTCGGCGGGACGGGCGGAGCGGCGGCGGCGGCGAGGAGCGACAGATGCCGCTGGTGCGGGGGTCCGTGCCCGGGGGCGAGGCGAATGACGGTGGAGACGACGGCCGCGTGCTGGGCGGCTCGCGCATCGATCGAGGTGCGGCTACGGGGCATGGACCCTCCACATTCGGGCCGATCGAACGGGGGCGGTTCGTCGGGCACGAACCGGAGCCCGTTCTCGTAGGCACATCATAGGGGTACGAATTTCACTATTTTCCAGGTGAATTCGAGCGTCGCATCAACCGCGGGGTGAAGCCGCCGGACTTCGCCCGCCTGCGCCTCGCGATTCACCCGCCCGGAGACCTGAGCCCTGCCGAGAGCTCGAAGGATGAGGTCGTCCACGGGCCGACCCGTGCGCCGCCACCGGCCCGCGAAATCCCCGAGCCCGCGACACACCCCCGGCGAAAGGGACGAAATCCGTCAAAATCCGCGTATTTCCGCGGTTCGGTTGATACTGTCGAGGCGGTCTCCCGACCACCGAGGAGGATTCCTCCTCGTCCGAGTAACGAGAGACGGCGCTCGTCGCCGCCTGGAGGACACACCACATGGCCGACAAGTCCATCACCAAGACCGAGCTCGTCGCGAGCATCGCCAGCGCGACCGGCCAGAGCCAGTCCGCCGTGTCGGGCGTGCTCGACTCCCTCTTCTCCACCGTTTCCGAGGCGGTCGCCAAGGGCAGCAAGGTCTCGATCCCCGGCTGGATCGCCTTCGAGCAGGTCGCCACGTCGGCTCGCACGGGCCGCAACCCGCAGACGGGCGAAGAGATCGCCATCCCCGCCGGCAAGCGCGTCAAGGTCACCGCGGGCTCGAAGCTGAAGGCCGCCGTCAAGTAAGACGACCTCGAACCTTCACAGGGGGGATGCCATCGGCATCCCCCCTGTGCTGTGTGTACGCGACGTAGTCTGGAGGGGTGAATCCCCGCCTTCTCCGCGTCGCGGGACCCGTCATCCTGATCGCGGTCTCGCTGATCGCCGTCGTGGCGGGACTGGCGTACGGCGGCGGAGCCGCCGAGGTGCAGCTCGCCGACCCCGGTCCGGTCGTGCGGTGGGGGCTCCCGATCGCGACCGTGCTGGTCAACCTCTCGGCGGCCACCCTGGTCGGCTCCCTCGTGCTGGCGCTGTTCGCCCTGCCCGCGGGGGAGCGGCCGTTCGAGATCGCCCTCGACACCGCGTCGATCGGCGCGGCGGTCTTCACCATCGCCGCCGCCACCACCGGGTACCTGACCTTCCTGAACGTCCTGAACGCCAAGCCCACCCTCGACGCCGTCTTCGGTCAGCAGCTCGGCCGTTTCCTGGTCGAGAGTCCGCTGGGTCAGGCGTGGCTCATCACGACCATCGCCGGTGCCGTGCTGACCGTGCTGACCTTCGCCGTGCGGTCGTGGATCCCCACCCTGTTCGTCGCGATCCTGGCTCTGGCATCGCTCATCCCGATGGGGACGCAGGGGCACGCGGGCACCGAGGCCAGCCACAACGCCGCGGTGATCTCGCTCGTCCTGCACATCATCGCCGCGGCCGTGTGGCTGGGCGGTCTCGTCCTGCTCGTGGTCGTGCGCCCGGCGATGTCGCGCCGGCAGCTGCAGTCGGTGCTGCTGCGCTACTCGTCGATCGCGCTGGTGGCCTTCGTCGTCGTGGCCGTCTCGGGCACCGTCCGCGCCTCGATCACTCTGCTCGACGTGTCGAACCTCTTCTCGACCTACGGCTTCCTGGTGCTGGTCAAGGTCGCCGCACTCCTCGCGATGGGCGTCCTCGGCGCGTGGTACCGCCGCCGCCTCATCTCACGCATGGCCGACGAGCCCGGTTCGCGGCGGTTCTGGGGCATCCTCACGCTCGAACTGGTCTTCATGGGTGTCGCCAGCGGTGCGGCCGCCGCGCTGGCGCGCACCGCCCCGCCCGTCGAGGCGCCGCTGGTCGGTCAGACCCCGGCCGAGGTGCTCACCGGTTCGCCGCTGCCGCCCGAGCTCACCCTCGAGCGCTGGTTCACCGCGTGGGACGTCGACCTGCTGTGGGCGTTCGTCGTCGCCTTCGCCCTGTTCTTCTACCTGGCCGGCGTCTGGCGCCTGCACCGCCGCGGCGACGCCTGGCCCATCCACCGCACCGTGATGTGGACCCTGGGCATGCTGGGGGTGTTCTGGGTCACCTCGGGACCGATCAACGTGTACCAGGACTACCTGTTCAGCATGCACATGATCGGCCACATGCTGCTGTCGATGGCGATCCCCCTGCTGCTCGTGACGGGGGCGCCGGTGACGCTGGCCGCGCGGGCCATCCGCAAACGCGACGACGGCACCCGCGGTGGACGCGAGTGGATCCTCTGGGCGGTGCACAACCCGGTCGCGAAGGTGCTCACCAACCCGTACGTCGCGGCGGGGCTGTTCATCGGCTCGCTGTGGGCGTTCTACTACACCGACCTCTTCCGGTGGTCGCTGTACGACCACGTCGGCCACATCTGGATGGTCGCTCACTTCCTCGTCACGGGGTACCTCTTCGTGCTGAGCCTCGTGGGCATCGATCCGGTGCCCTACCGCCTGCCCTATCCGATGCGTCTGCTGGTGCTCATCGCGATCATGGCGATGCACGCGTTCTTCGGCATCGCGATCATGATGAACTCCGGCCTCATGGTCGCCGAGTGGTTCGGCGCGATGGGGCGCACCTGGGGGGCGACACCCCTGCAGGATCAGTACGTCGGCGGTGGCGTGGCCTGGTCGGTGGGCGAGATCCCGACGCTCATCCTGGCGATCACCGTCGCGATCCAGTGGAGCCGCAGCGACGAACGGCAGCAGAAGCGCCGCGATCGGCACGTCGACCGGGTCGGAGACCTCGAACTCGACGCGTACAACGAAGAGCTGGCGCGCATGGCCGAGCGCGACGCCCGCGTCGCCGCACGCCAGCGCGGCTGATCCCGCTCAGTCGGACTGCCCGCCCACGAGGATCGAGGCGGTGCCGTCGGGCAGCACCGTGATCGCGCCGTCGACGCGGAAGGGCACGTCCTCTTCGACCGAGCGCACGCTGCCGTCGAAGATCGAGCGGATGTCGACGCGGATGTGCGCGACCGCCTTGGCCGACGGAATGCGCCAGCCGGCGCCGTCGGGCACCACCGTGACGACGGGCTGCTCGACGATCGACCATGCGGGGGCGCCGTCGATGCGGTTGCGCACGGTGAACCCGAACGGGCACCCGGTGGGCTGCAGCACCGTCTGCTCGGCGCACGACGAGAGGAAGTCCTCGACGCGCTGCTGCACGACCGCGATGAACTCCTCGGTCGGTTCGGCCTGCACGTCGATCGGGATGCCGGCCAGGGGCGCATCGGCGAGCACGGCCACCCCGGGGGTCGCCGAGATCGCCGTGTCGACGGCGACCGAGTACAGCCCGGGAGAGAAGACGAGCAGCGGCACCTCGGCCGCGGGATCGGTGTCGGCCCCCTCGATCGACACCTGGCGCTTGTCGACCTCGAAGCCGTTGACCGAGAAGCGCATCGACCCCTGCACCGACAGGTCCATCACGGCGAGCGGGCTCCGGGCGAACCGCCAGCGGGGCAGCAGGCTCGACCCGCCGTCGCGCTGCACCGACAGCGTGGTGGTGCCGGCGTACCCGCCCGCCGTGTACGACACGGTCAGGCGGGTGACGTCTCCCTCGACGGATTCGTCGACGATCGCGGCATCCATCAACGGGGTGAGTGCCTCGGGCCTCAGCAGCGCCTCGGACGCGGTCGCCGGAAGGCCCGCGGCCTCGAGATCGGCGGAGTCGACGGCGACACCCGGAACGGCGAGCGCCTCGGCCGCGCGGCGGTCGTGCAGCAGCTCGAGGTAGTGCATGACGAAGGCCCGGGGACTGTAGAACTCCCGGTACAGCGATGCGGCTCCCCCGCCCAGGGCGGCGAGCAGCAGGATGCCGATGACGATGATCGCCGGGATCTCGAACCGCCCGCGCGGGCGCGCGCCGGTGACGCCCCTGGGCGTCGCGGGGCCCCCGCCGGCGTTGTCCACGCCCCCAGTCTAAGAAGCCCACCTGCGCAGATGCCGCGCGCCGCCCCGCGGCGTCACGCGGGCGCACCGGGAGGGGCGGAGTGGCGCCCGCGTCGCGCGTCTCAGTCGGCGACGAGCGAGTGCACGACGGCGACCGCGGCCAGCTGCCCCGCGGCGATGGCCGCGGCGAGCGAGAACATCGGCCCGGGCAGGTGCTCGGCCTGCGCGTGGTCTCCGACCGCGTAGACACCGGGCATGCTGGTGCGCCCGAAGGCGTCGGTGCGCACGGCCCCCGCCTCGGTCACGGCGAGATCGAGCTGGGCGGCGAAGGGGGCGCTCGGGCGCCAGGTGGGAGCGATGAACGCGCCGGCCACGTCGAGGTGCCCGCCCTCGTCGAGCAGCAGACGGAGCCCGTCGGCCGTGCCGTCGACCCGTTCGACGCGTGCCGGGTCGACCACGTGCACCTCGGATGCCACGGGCTCGAGCATGCGGGCCAGCACCGCCGCGTGCGGCGAGGCGTTCACGACCGCGACGGGACGACCGGCGAACTCGTGGCCGTGGCAGAAGGGGCAGTTGGCGATGCGGTCGCCCCACTGCTCGGCGAGGCCGGGGATCGCGGGGAGATCGTCGGTCACGCCGGTGGCGAGGATCACCGCGTGCGCGCGCAGGGGCTCGTCGTCGACGGTGACCGTCAGTTCGTCGCCCTGTTGCGCCACGGTGGAGGCGACGGCATCCCGGATCTCGACCGTCGCGTACGCGCCGATCTCGGCACGACCGAGTCGACGCAGCTCCGCAGGGTCGCGGCCGTCGTTGGTGAGCAGGTTGTGGGCGTGGCTCACGGTGGCGTTGCGGTACGCGCCGGAGTCGAGCAGCAGGGTGCGTCGGTGCATTCGACCCAGGGTGAGGGCGGCCTGCAGTCCGGCGGGGCCGCCGCCGATGATGATCGCGTCGTACATGAGGGTTCCTTCCGCTTGCGTTCTCGTCCATGGTGTGACTTCATGTCGACATGAAGTCAAGCGGGGAGTCGATCGGCGAGGCAGCGGCGCGATTCGGGCTCGAGACGCACGTGCTGCGCTACTGGGAAGACGAGGGGCTGCTGCGCCCGGGTCGGGATGCCGCGGGGCGTCGGCGCTTCGACGAGGGCGACAGCGTGCGCATCGCGGTGATCCTGCGCAACAAGGCCGCGGGGCTCTCGCTCGAGCAGATCCAGGTGCTGCTCGACGAGGACGCGCCCGACCGCCACCGGGTGCTCGAGGAGCACGTGGCCGAGCTCGATCGGCGCGCGGCCGACATCGCCCAGGCCCGCGCGATGACCGAGCACGCCCTGCGCTGCCGCGCGCATGACATCACCGAGTGCCCGCGGTTCCGCAGCCACGTCGCCGACGTGCTCTCGGGCGAGGCGCGCTGGCTGCTGGTGCGCACCGAGCCGTCGTGCGAGACGCCTGCCCGCTCCCGGTCCGACGACGCGTCCACACCCCGCCGCCCGGCGACGGCGGTGCGAACTAGCATGAACCGGTGACCACGCCGCCCCTCTCCGCCGAACAGCAGGCGCTGTTCCGGCTGATCGAGGACACCCGTGAGCACGTGTTCGTCACGGGCCGGGCGGGTACGGGCAAGTCGACGCTGCTGCAGCACCTGGCGTGGAACACGAAGAAGCAGATCGCCGTGTGCGCACCGACGGGGGTCGCGGCCCTGAACGTCGAGGGCCAGACGATCCACTCGCTGTTCCGCCTGCCCATCGGTCTCATCGCGAACGGCGACATCGACCAGAACGACGCCACCCGCAAGATCCTCAACGCGATCGACACCCTGGTGATCGACGAGATCTCGATGGTCAACGCCGACCTGATGGATGCCATCGACCGCTCCCTGCGTCAGGCCCGGGGTCGTCGCGCCGAGCCGTTCGGCGGCACGCAGGTCGTGATGTTCGGAGACCCGTACCAGCTCGCCCCGGTGCCGCCGCGCGGCGACGAGGCGCGCTACATCGACGACCACTACCGCTCGTTCTGGTTCTTCGACGCCAAGGTGTGGTCGGGGGAGTCGGCCAGCGACGGTCTCATCGACATCGGCCGGCACGGCGCCGAACTGCACGTCAACGAGCTCGTCGAGATCCACCGGCAGTCCGACCCCGGGTTCAAGACTCTGCTCAACGCGGTGCGCTACGGACGGGTGACGGCCGAGATGGCCGAGGTGCTCAACACCGCCGGGGCGCGCACCCCTCCTCACCCCGCCGACGGCGAGCACCCGATCATCACGCTCGCCACCCGCAACGACCGGGTGAACACGATCAACCGGCGCCACCTCGACGAGCTCATCGGGCGCACGCAGACGGCGGCCGCCGAGATCTCGGGCGACTTCGGCCGCGGCGAGGCGAACTACCCCGCCGAGATGGAGCTGACGCTCAAGGTCGGCGCGCAGGTGATGTTCCTGCGCAACGACGGGGCGCAGTTCGGCGAGGCGCCGCGCTGGGTCAACGGCACGATCGGCACCGTCACGCGCATCGCGGGCGACAGCGTGCGCGTCGAGGTCGACGGCACCGAGCACGACGTGGAGCCCGCGGTCTGGGAGAGGTACCGCTACGCCTACGACCCGGGCACGAAGAACCTCTCGCGCGAGATCGTCGCGGAGTTCACGCAGTTCCCGCTGCGGTTGGCGTGGGCCGTGACGATCCACAAGTCGCAGGGCAAGACCTACGACCGCGCCGTCGTCGACCTCGGCGCCGGCGCCTTCGCCCCCGGGCAGACCTACGTCGCGCTCAGCCGTCTCACCTCGATCGACGGCCTGTACCTGACGCGCCCGCTCCGGCCCAGCGACATCCGGGTCGACGAAGACGTGCGCCGCTTCATGAAGCAGGCGTGGCTCGGCCGCCAACAGGCGGCGGCTCAGGCGACCTGAGCCGCCTTCGCGCGCGCGAGGTCGGCGAACAGCTCGGTGTTGAAGCGGTAGGCGACGAGCACCTCGGCGATGACGCGCTCCTTCTCGTCGTCGTCCCAGGGGGCGGCGTCGAGCTGCTCGCGGTAGACGTTCTTGAACGCCTTCGGGTCGGCGATGTCGCCGAAGAGGAAGAAGCCGATGCCGTTGGTGTCGAACCCGAAGCGGCGCTGCATGAGCCGGCCGATGAAGAGCCCGCCCGACAGGTCGCCCAGGTACCGCGTGTAGTGGTGCGCGACGAAACCGCCGGGCCAGGTGGCCGCCACGCGCCGGATGCGCGAGACGTACGCCTGCGTGGTGGGCAGCGGCGTGACGCTCTCGCGCCACGTCGGACCCAGCAGGAACGCGAGGTCGGCTTCGAGGGCGGGGAGGCGCGTGAGCTTGTCGCTGAGGAACACCGATGCCACGGGGTCGCGCCGCAGAGCGACCGCCGACTCTTCGAGGGCCGAGTAGATGAACCAGTGCTGGGCGACGAGGGCGACGTAGTCGTCGCGGGTGCCGCTGCCGGTGAGCAGCTCGGTCATGAACCCGTCGCACTCGTTCGTGGAGTGCGCACTGCTGGAACGTTCGCGCAGCGCGGTGGAGAACGGGATGACGGCGTTCATGACGTCATCATACGCAAAGAGTTAGGCTGGCCTAACCCCTGATTTCGACGGAGTTCGCGGCATCCGCCCCGCGGCCGCCCCCAGATGTGATGCAGACGTGACGAGTCCAGGATGCAAGGGGCGGTGACGTTCAGGCGGCGTGTGTTTGAATCTTTCGAGCGGGCGCTTCGCCGCGCTCGGATTCCTGGGGGTAACACATGCGGGGATGGCGTCGTTCCGCGGCCATCGCGATCGCGGGCGCCAGCGCGCTCGCCGTGGTTCTGAGTGGCTGCACGCCTCAGGCGTCGGTGGCCCTCGACGTTCCCGCGCAGGTCGACGCCCCCCTTCCCGAGGCCACCGTCTCGGAGCTGCAGGACGCCGTCACCACCGCGATGGCCGCCACGGGTTCGACGGGCGCCATCGTGGGCGTCTGGGCGCCCTGGAGCGGCACCTGGGTGTCGGGCTTGGGAACGCAGGGCCCCGGCGGCGCCGAGGTCACCACCGACCTGACTTTCCGCGCGGCCGACGTGACCGGCGCCATGACCTGCGACGCCGTGTACCGACTTGCCGCCGACGGGACGCTGAGCCTCAGCGACCCGATCACGCAGTGGGTCAGCAACCTGCCCGGGTACGAGGACATCACGCTGCGTCAGCTGTGCGACGGCACCTCGGGACTCGCGTCGTACACCTCGGTGCTCGAGGGCATGGTGCTCAACAACCCCGACCGCGCGTGGAACCCGCGCGAGCTCATGGCCTACGGCATCGCGAGCCCCCGCCTGAACGCCCCGGGCGCCTCGTTCGGCGACTCCGCCACGAACTACCTGCTGGCGGGCCTCGCGGTCGAGCGGGCCACGGGCGAGTCGCTCGCGCAGGTCATCTCGGAGCGGGTCGCCGAGCCGCTCGGTCTCGACGCGACCGCGCTGCCGTCCTCGGCCCCCGCGAACCCCGCCGCGTCGTCGCTGCAGGGCTACTGGTCGCAGCCCAGCCCCGAGGGCGTATGGAACTGCACCGACCCGCGCGAGTTCACCGAGATGTCGGCGAGCTACGGGGGTGCCGCCGCGGGTGCCGTGACCGACATCACCGACCTGGGGCACTACGCCCAGGCCCTCGCCTCGGGTGCCCTGCTCCCCGATGGCGACGACCGTTTCGCCTCGCCCGTCCCCGTCGGGGGCGACCAGCCGACGTGGTTCACGGCGTCGGGGGGAGCCTTCCAGGCCGGGTCGCTCATCGGACAGTACGGATGGATGCCGGGCTACATGGTCGGCGCGTTCGCCGACCCCCGCACGGGCATGTCGATCGCCGTGGTGCTGAACAACTCCGGCGGCAACAAGATGACGTCGGCGTGGTTGGCGTGGGAGCTGGCGGCCATCGCGTCGAAGGCGCCCGCGGCGCAGGGGCAGACCGCCCCCGAGGCGGGCCTGCCGTGGACCTCGCAGCAGATGCGCGACGGCATCCTGGCCAACGCCATCTGCCCGCAGCCCGCCGCGTGACCCCGCGATGATCGCTCGCGGCGGCCAAGGGTCGGCCGCGTCGCTCGTGCTGGTGGGCCTGGCCTGCCAAGAGGTGGGCGCCTCGTTCGCGGTCATGCTCTTCCCGCAGACCGGACCGCTCGGCATCGTCATGCTGCGCCTGCTGTTCTCGGCCGTCCTGCTGCTGCTCATCGCGCGGCCTCGCCTGCGGGGGCACCACGCGGCGGCGTGGCGCTCGGTCGTCGGCTTCGGCGTCGTCCTCGCGAGCATGAACGGGCTGTTCTACCTGGCGCTGGAGCGGCTGCCGCTCGGCGTCACCGTCACGATCGAGGTGCTCGGCCCGCTGACCCTGTCGATCCTCACCTCGGCGGGCCTGGCCCGGTGGCTGTGGGCCGGGCTCGCCCTGGCCGGGGTGGTGGCGCTCGGTGCGGGCGGGTGGGACCGCCTCGACGCGCTCGGAGTCGTCTTCGCCCTGGGGGCCGCGGTGAGCTGGGCGCTGTACATCCTCGCGTCGGCGCGCGTCGGCCGGGAGTTCCCCCGCCTCGACGGTCTCGCCCTCGCCATGACGGTCGGCGCCGTGATCGCCCTGCCGTTCGGGGTGTGGCAGGCGGGGTCCGCGCTGCTGCGCATCGATCTGCTCGCGGTGGGAGCGGCGGTGGCCCTCCTGTCGTCGACCATCCCCTACGCGCTGGAGCTCATCGCGCTCAGGCGGCTCCCCGCCTCGGCGTTCGCGATCCTGATGAGCCTGGGGCCGGCGACGGCGTCGATCGCCGGGTTCCTCCTGCTCGGGCAGCACCTCTCGTGGCTCGAGCTCGTCGGCATCGGGCTCGTCATCGCGGCCAGCATCGGCGCCGTGCGGGCGGCGACACGACGCGCGGCCGGGGCACGGCATCCGGGACTCGATGCCGCCGCAGCGCTCGGCGAGCCCCTCGGCTGAGGGATGCCACGCCCGGCCCGGTCGTGAGCACGGCGCCTGCGCGCCGTCGGGCGGATCTCGCTCGCGAACCGTAGCGGAAGGACCCGGAGAAAGAGCGACCGGGGTCGTTCTTTTCACGCTATGGTTCACCCGTGGATCGCCTCAAACTCCTCTCCTTCGTCGGTTGGCTCATGATCGTCGCGGGGGTGGTCAACCTCGTGCTGGCCATCGTCGACATCTCGTCGGGTGCGAGCGTCGCCAACAACGTCCTCGCCGCGGCCATGGGTATCGTGCTGACGATCGCCGGGTCGATGCAGGTGGCGAACAAGGGGCGCGCGCGGCGCTGAACCCGCTCGGCCCGCGCAGGACTCGCTGTCACCCCACGGACACCTGGCGGGGGTAGAACGGAACCATGCCCATCATCGACAGCGCCGTGTACGTCGGCGGTCACCGCATCGAGAACCCCTCGAGTCTCGACCAGACCTTCGAGTACATGGAAGCCCACGGCGGGATGGCCTGGATCGGCCTGCTGCGGCCCTCGCCCGAAGAGCTCGAGCGGGTCGCCGCCGAGTTCTCGCTGCACCCCCTCGCCGTCGAAGACGCCCTGACCGGCCACCAGCGCGCGAAGCTCGAGCGGTACGGCGGCAATCTCTTCGCCGTGCTGCGCCCGGCGCGCTACATCGACGCGACCGAGACGATCGAATTCGGCGAGCTGCACGTGTTCATCGGGCCCGATTACGTCGTGACGGTGCGTCACGCCGAGGTCCCCGACCTCGCGCACGTGCGCCACCGCCTCGAGAAGCAGCCCGACCTGCTGGCGCGAGGCCCCGAAGCGGTGCTCTACGCGATCCTCGACGAGGTGGTCGACCAGTACGACCCCGTGGCGCGGGGCCTGCAGAACGACGTCGACGAGATCGAGGACCAGCTGTTCGGGGCGGGCGGCGCCGAACTGACCCAGCGCATCTACGAGCTCGCCCGCGAGGTGATCCACTTCCAGCGCGCGACCGAACCCCTGCGCGACATGCTCGAGGCGCTGCTGCGCGGATCCGAGAAGTACGGCGTCGACATCGAGCTGCAGCGATCACTGCGCGACGTGCTCGACCACGTGCTGCGCCAGTGCGACAAGCTCACGGCGCTGCGCGCCATCCTCGACAACGCCCTCACGGTGAACGCCACCCTGGTCACCCAGCGCCAGACCGAGACCTCGCTCGAGCAGAACGAGCAGGTGAAGAAGATCTCGGGCTGGGCGGCGATCCTGTTCGGCCCCTCGCTCATCGGCGCGATCTACGGCATGAACTTCAAGAACATGCCCGAGCTCGAGTGGCAGTACGGCTACCCGCTCGCGTTACTGCTGATGGTGGCCGTCTCGGCGGGTCTGTGGCTGACGTTCAAGTGGAAGAAGTGGCTCTGAGCCCGCGGCATCCGTGAGCTCGGGATGCCGCGGCACGCGGCGCGCTTCCTGGACAGACGCTGCGTGAATCGAATGATGGGGAGGTGAACGACTCCACCCCGCGCTCCGGCGATGCCGTCGAGCCGACCCCCACGTCGACCGTGCAGCTCGAGGACGCCGGCTACCACAAGCGGCTCACCGGGCGTCAGGTGCAGATGATCGCCATCGGTGGCGCCATCGGCACCGGCCTCTTCCTCGGTGCGGGCGGACGCCTGGCCCAGGCCGGGCCCGCCATCGTCATCTCGTACGCGGTGTGCGGCCTGTTCGCGTTCTTCATCCTGCGCGCGCTCGGCGAACTGGTGCTGCACCGGCCCACGTCGGGGTCGTTCGTCTCGTACGCCCGCGAGTTCTTCGGTGAGAAGGCCGCGTTCGTCTCGGGCTGGTTCTACTGGATCAACTGGGCGACGACGACGATGGTCGACATCACCGCGGCTGCGCTGTACATGAACTTCTTCGGCAAGTACGTGCCGTGGATCGCCGCGGTCCCGCAGTGGGTGTGGGCCCTGGCCGCCCTGGTGACGGTGCTCGCCGTCAACCTCGTGTCGGTGAAGGTGTTCGGCGAGCTGGAGTTCTGGTTCGCGCTCATCAAGGTCACCGCCCTCGTCGCGTTCCTGCTGGTGGGCATCTACTTCGTCGTCTTCGGCACCCCCACCGGCGCCCCCGTCGGCTTCTCGCTCATCGCCGACAACGGCGGGTTCTTCCCCAACGGCATCCTGCCCGCGATCATCCTGATGCAGGGCGTGGTGTTCGCCTATGCCTCGATCGAGCTCGTGGGCACCGCCGCCGGCGAGACGAAGAACCCCGAGAAGATCATGCCGCGCGCGATCAACTCGGTCATCTTCCGCGTCGCGATCTTCTACGTCGGCTCGGTGCTGCTGCTCTCGCTCCTGCTGCCGTACACGGCGTACTCCAAGGACGAGAGCCCCTTCGTGACGTTCTTCGCGTCGATCGGGGTGCCCGGGGTCGACGTCATCATGAACCTCGTCGTGCTGACCGCGGCGCTGTCGTCGCTGAATGCGGGGCTCTACTCCACCGGCCGCATCCTGCGTTCGATGGCGGTCGCGGGCTCGGCCCCGAAGTTCGCGGCGCGCATGAACAAGGCCGGCGTCCCCTACGGCGGGATCGCGATCACCGCGGTCGTCGCGCTGCTGGGCGTCGTGATCAACTACGTCAACCCCAGCGATGCCTTCGAGACCGTCCTGAACGTCGCGGCCGTCGGCATCCTGGTCACCTGGGCGACCATCATCGTCTGCCAGATGAAGTTCAAGCGCCTGACCGACCGCGGGGAGCTCGTGCGACCGGCGTTCCGGCTGTTCTGGGCGCCCTACACGGGCTATCTCACGCTCGTGTTCCTCGCGGTGGTGATGGTGCTGGTGTTCATCGACTCACCCGCCACGCTGCTCGTGGCGATCGGGGCGAGCATCCTCATCACGATCGGCTGGTTCGCGTGCCGCAAACGCATCGCCGAGCTCGCCGCCGAGCGCGAGGGCCACACCGGCGCGGTGCCCCTGGTTCCGAGTCCCTTCCCGAAGCGCTGAGCCCGCCCCTCCGGGCGCGCGCGCCCTCTTCGGTCGTGCCCCCTCTCGCCGCCACCCCGGCGTTGAGTGTCCAGGACACGCCGCATCGGGGCGGCGTGGGGCGGCGTGTTCTGGGCACTCAACAGGCTTGTAGGGGGGGGTGAGCGCCGAGTCGAGAGGGGGCTCAGGCGTCGAACGGCCAGCCGCAGTACGCCTCGGCCAGGTAGGCGCGGCCGTGCTCCGATTCCACGACGGTGCGCAGCTCGCCGAGCTGGCGGCGGCGGTCGAAGTCGGTGGCATCCGGAGCCACGTGCAGCAGGCTCGTCATCCACCACGAGAAGTGCTGGGCCTTCCAGATGCGGCGGCTCGCGGTCTCGGGGTACGCGTCGAGCAGGCGCGCGTCGCGGTCGACCAGCAGGGCCCCGAGGGCGGCGGCGAGCAGGCGCACGTCGGCGATCGCGAGGTTCATGCCCTTCGCGCCCGTGGGCGGCACGGTATGGGCGGCATCGCCGACGAGGGCGACGCGGCCGCGACGCAGCTCGTGCGCCACGAAACTGCGGAAGCGCAGCACGTCGCGCTGGAAGATCGGGCCCTGCTTCAGCGTCGTTCCGGGAACGCGCTTCTGCAGCTCGTCCCACAGCTGCTCCTCGGAGTACGCCGCGGTGTCGGTGTGCGGGTCGCACTGGAAATACATGCGCTGCACGGTGTCGGAGCGCTGGCTGACGAGCGCGAAACCGTCGGGGGAGTTGCTGTAGATCAGCTCCTCGCTGCTGGGCGGCGCCTCGCACAGGATGCCGAACCAGGCGAACGGGTACTCGCGGAAGTAGCCGCCCTGGCTCGAGCCGGTGACGCTCGCGCGGGCGACGCTGCGGGAGCCGTCGGAGCCGACGACGAAGTCCGCCTCGATCTCGAACGGGGCGCCCTCGGCATCGGTCGCGATCACGCGGGGCCGGTCGGTGTCGGCGTCGTCGATGCGCTCGGCCGTGACGCCGAAGCGCAGGTCTTGACCGGCCTCGAGGCGCGCGGCGATCAGATCTTTGAGTACCTCGTGCTGCGGGTACAGCCAGACGGCGCGACCGACGGTGTCGGCGAAGTCGATGCGGTGCCCCTCGCCCTCGAAGCGCAGCTCGATCCCGTCGTGGCGGTTCCCGACGGTGCGGGCGCGCGAGGCGGGACCGATCGTGTCGAGCAGTTCGACCGTGCCCTGCTCGAGGATGCCGGCGCGGATGGTGCTCTCGATCTCGTCGCGGGAGCGCTGGTCGATGACGATCGACTCGATGCCGGACTGGGCCAGCAGGTGCGAGAGCAACAGCCCCGCGGGGCCGGCGCCGACGATGGCGACACGGGTGCGGACGGTGGGGTTCATGGGCGTCTCCTTCGACGGTGCTGAGTCGATGGTGTCCCTCACCCCCGCCCGCCCACCCGCACTCTCCCATTCATCGGGACGCGGCAGAGCAGCGCGCGCTCGCGCGCGGCCGTCAGCGGCGATAGCCCAACGCGCGCTCCGTGTCGCGGGCGGCGCGGTGCAGCTCGACGAGCGCGAACTGCGTCTCGGCATCGCGGGGGAGCACCACCGACAGCGCTGCGATCACGGCCCCGGTCTCGTCGCGCACGGGCACGGCGACGCCGGTCGACACCGCGTCGACGTATCCCGGGGCGACCACCCGCCCCAGGGTGCGGATCTCGGCGAGCGTGCGGCGGAGCGCGGCCGGATCGACGATCGTCTCGGGGGTCACCGCCTCGAGGGGGCCCGCCAGCACGCGTTCCTGCAGGTCGCGCGGAGCGAAGGCCAGCAGTGCCAGCCCCGACGACGACGCGTGCACCGGCAGGCGGCCGGCGACGCGGGTGATGTTGGCGCCGGAGTCGGGCGCGCTCAAACGCTCGAGGAACAGGGCCTCGTCGTGCTCGAGGATCGCGAGCTGCGTGTGCTCGCGCACCCTCTGCTGCACGCGCTCCATGTACGGCAGGGCGGCCTGCCGCAGGCGCAGCGCGTGCGATGACCGCGTCGCCAGCTCCCAGAGTCGCATGCCCACGCGCACGCGGCGCTCGTCGTCGCGCTCGAGGAGTCCGGCATCCACGAGTTCGTTCACGATCCGGTGCGCGGACGAGCTCGGCAGGTCGGCGCGACGACCGATGTCGGCCGTCGTCTGGGCGGTGCGCGTGGGGGTGAAGGTCTCGAGGATGCGCACGAGCCGGTCGGTGACCGAGTCGCCCGAGGAGGAGTTCGCCATGGGCTCAGGATGCCATGACTCCCATTCAGCGGGAACGCTCTGGCGCCTCGGTGGCCGGTGCCGGACGATGGACGTGTCGAAGGAGACCCCATGTCGCACCCCGCTGCCGCCCCCGAGACGCTGCTCGCCGCCCCCGATCAGGCGACGCAGAGTCAGATCGTCGACGAGATCCGCGCCCGTCACGCCGAACTCGACGCGCTCGATGCCGCCGGTGAGCGCCTCGGCGCGACCGCGCACGACTTCCCCGCGTACCGCTCGAGCGTGTTGCGGCATCCGACCAAGAATCCCCGGCTCGTCGACCCCGAGACGATCGAGCTGTTCTCGCCCGCCTTCGGGCAGCGCGACGTCGCCGCGATCGAGTCCGACCTCACGCTGCAGCATGCCGGGGAACCGCTGGGTGAGCGCATGAGCGTGCAGGGGCGCCTGCTCGATTCGTGGGGCCGGCCGGTGGCGAACCAGCTCATCGAGATCTGGCAGGCCAATTCGGCCGGGCGTTACATCCACCAGCGCGACCAGCACCCTGCCCCGCTCGACCCGAACTTCACCGGCGCGGGCCGCGCGGTCACGAACGAGAACGGCGAGTACCGCTTCACCACGATCAAGCCCGGCCCCTACCCGTGGAAGAACCACCGCAACGCCTGGCGGCCGGCCCACATCCACTTCTCGGTGTTCGGCTCGTCGTTCACCCAGCGGCTCGTCACGCAGATGTACTTCCCCGGCGACCCGCTGTTCGCGCTCGACCCGATCTACAACAGCATCCACCGGCAGAAGGACCGCGACGCCCTGGTGGGCGTCTACGACCACGACCTCACCTCGCCCGAATGGGCGACGGGGTACCGCTTCGACATCGTCGTCGACGGCGCCGATGCGACCTACTTCGAGCAGGAAGGCGACGAGTGATGAGCGCCGTCCCCGCCAAGACCCACCGCGCCACCCCCGGCCAGACCGTGGGGCCGTTCTTCGCCTACGGCCTGGAGTTCCCGAAGCAGCACCAGGTCGCCTTCCCGCACTCGCCCGGCGCGATCGTGCTCGGCGGCACGATCCTCGATGGCGCGGGGGCACCCATCCCCGATGCGCTCATCGAGATCTTCGGGGCGGATGCCGACGGCTCGGTGCCGCGGGCGCGGGGCGCGTTGCGCCGCGACGACCACACCTTCACCGGCTTCGGCCGCGCGTTCACCGACGACGAGGGGCACTTCGAGTTCTGGACCCGCGAGCCCGGTGGCATCGGGGGCCGCGCCGCCTTCTACGCGGCGATCGTGTTCGCGCGGGGGCTGCCCGACAAGCTGCACACCCGCATCTACGTGCCCGGTGATGACGCCGCGCTCGCCGTCGACCCGCTGCTGACCTCTCTGACGCCGCAGGAGCGCGCTACTGTCGTCGCGACGCGCACCGCCGACGGCGGCCTGCGGCACGACATCCGGCTGCAGGGCGAGAATGAGACGGTCTTCCTTGCCTTCTGAGCCCCCCACGGTGGTCGACGTCGGATTGCTCTCGCCGGTGACGGTGGGGCACGACCTGCTCGTGTCGGACGGGTTCGTGCTGGACGCGCTCGTTCGCGCGGAGTGCGCTCTGGTCGCGGCCTACGCCGACCTCGGCGTCGCGCCGCGGCAGGTGGCGGTCGAGGTCGACCACGTCTTCGGGCTCGACGAGAGGGGCGGCTCGCCCGCGCGGAATCTCCCCGCGCGCAATGTCGATGTCGGCGCGCTGGTCGCGGCGTCGGTCGCCGGGGGGAACCCCGTGATCCCGCTCGTCGGCATGCTCAAGGAACAGGTGCCGGCCGACTGCCGGTCGTGGATCCACCGCGGCGCCACCAGCCAGGACATCCTCGACACCGCGCTGATGATCGTCGCGCGCAGCGCCATGGAGCAGGTGCGCTCGTCGCTGCGCATCGCGGGGGAGCGGGCCCGGGAGCTCGCCGTCACGCACGCCGATGACGTCGCGGCCGCCCGCACCCTCACCCAGCACGCCGTTCCCACGACGGTCGGCGCTCGGGCCGCGACGTGGGCGCGGGGCATCGAGCGGGCGCTCGCGCGCATCGATGCGCTCGCGTACCCCGCGCAGCTCGCCGGCGCCGGCGGCACCCTGGCCTCGTTCGTCGAGATCACGGGCTCGTACGAGAACGCGGCGGCGCTGCCCGCGGCGTTCGCCCGGGCCGCCGGCCTCGACGCCCCCGATGCTCCCTGGCACGTCACCCGCTGGCCGATCACCGAGCTCGGCGATGCCCTGGTGCAGGTTCTGGACGCGCTCGGCAAGCTGGCCGCCGACGTCGCGACCCTCAGTCGCACCGAGATCGGCGAGGTGTCGGAGGGCGTGGGCGGCGGATCGTCAGCCATGCCGCAGAAGCAGAACCCCGCCGAGGCGGTGCTGATCCGCTCCGCCGCCCTGCGCGCTCCGCAGCTGGGGGCGACGCTGCACCTCGCGGCCTCCCTCGCCGTCGACGAACGCCCCGACGGCGCCTGGCACGCCGAGTGGCCGACTATGCGCGAACTGCTGCGTCTGGCGCTGGGGGCGACGCGGCACGCGGCATCGCTCGCGTCTCACCTGCGGGTCGACGTGCCGGTAGCGCGGCGCAACGCCGGGCTGACCGGCGGGCGACTCGTGAGCGAGCGCCTGCGCGGAGTGCTCGTGCCGCTCATCGGCGCGGCGCGGTTCGCCGAGCTGCTCGCCGGCGACGGCGACCTGGCGGAGCGCCTGCGCGCGCTGCCCGAGGCGGCGGGACTCGACGTGGACGCCGTGCTCGACCCGTCGGCGTACGTCGGCCTGGCTCCGCGGCTGGCGCGGGGCGGGGCTGACCGCGAGGCAGGCGGCGGCCGCGCAGAACGCGCGGCATCGGGCGCACACGAACACGGCCGGGATGAACACGGGCCGGACGAACACGGGCTGGACGAACACGGGGTGGACGAACACAGGCTGGACGAACACAGCTTGGACGAACACGGGGTGGACGAATGAGTGCGGTGTCGCTGACCGAGTTGGTCGGCCCGCCCGACGCGCCGCTCCTGGTGCTGGGGCCGTCGCTCGGCACCTCGACCATCCTCTGGGACGACGTCGTGCCGCTGCTCGCCGACGACTACCGCGTCGCCGCGTGGGACCTCCCCGGCCACGGCACGGGGCCCGTCGCGCGCGAGGCGTTCACGGTCGCCGACCTCGCGGATGCCGTGGCCGCGGCCGTACCCGACGACACCTTCTTCTACGCCGGCGTCTCGCTCGGGGGAGCCACCGGACTCGAGCTCGCGCTGCGGCACGGCGATCGTCTTCGCGCCGCCGCAATCGTGGCATCCGGAGCCCAGCTCGGCGACCCCGGCGCCTGGGCCGAGCGCGCCGCGCAAGCGCGAGCGCAGAGTACGTCGAGCCTCATCGTCGCCTCGGCCCAGCGCTGGTTCGCCCCCGACTCGATCGCGCGGCGCCCCGAGCTGACCGGCCGGCTGCTGCACGCGCTGCAGGACGCCGACGACGACAGCTACGCCCGCTGCTGCGAAGCGCTCGCCGCGTACGACGTGCGCGCGGATCTCGGTCGGATCGACGTGCCCGTGCTCGCCGCGTGGGGGGCGTTCGACGCCGTCGCCCCCGAGGCCAAGGCCGTCGAGATCGCCGCGGGCGTGGGCAACGGTCGGGTCGAGCGCATCGACGGCGCCGGGCACCTGCCCGCTGCCGAGCAACCCGAGGCCGTGGCCGCCCTGCTGCGCTCGTTCTTCGCCTCCGCCTCTCGAAAGGCCGCCTGATGCCCACCGACCAGGAACGCCACGACCAGGGGATGGCCGTGCGCCGCGCGGTGCTCTCGGACGCGCACGTCGACCGCGCGACCGCGGCGACGACCGACCTCACCGCCGACTGGCAGGACTTCATCACGCGCGTCGCGTGGGGCGACATCTGGTCGCGTCCGGGTCTGGACCGCCGGTCGCGCTCGATCGCGGTGCTCAGTTCGCTCATCGCGCACGGACACCACGAGGAGCTCGCGATGCACCTGAGGGCGGCGCTGCGCAACGGCCTGACGATCGACGAGATCCGCGAGGTCATTCTGCAGGCGGCGATCTACTCGGGCGTGCCGGCCGCGAACACGGCGTTCCGCATCGCGTCGCAGGTCTTCGCCGAAGACGCGACTCACGCGCCGGAGTGATCGAGGGCGTCGTCGTAGGCGTCGATCAGCCGGTCGAGGAAGCGCTGCACGGTTGCGCGCTCCGCGGCGTCCATGGCCTGCACCACCGTCTCGACGCCCTCGATGAGGGGCGTGACGAGCTCGCGCGCCCTGTCGCGTGAGCCGTCGACGGGGGTGACCACGAGCTTGCGGCCGTCGTGGGGGTGGCGTTCGCGGCGGATGTGCCCGGCGTTCTCGAGGCGGTGCAGCACCAGCGTCATCGCGGCGGTCGAGACGCCGAGGCGTCGGGCCAACTCGGTGGGGGTGGCGGGTCCCGTCGAGATGAGGTGGTCCATCACCTCGAGCCCGGGTGCGTCGACGGCGAGGGCGGCGGCGACGTGCTTCTCGAACTGCTGCTGGCGCAGGGCGACGCGCTGCACGCGCGCCCGCAGATCGTCGTCGCCCAGCGGGGCGTCGCTTCGGCGCGCACGCTCGCGCTCACGGCGGTCGTCGTGCGCAGCGGGAGGGTCGTCGAGCGGGTCCACTCGTCCAGGATAGTCGTGTAGATTGCCAATCTCATTGATTATCAACGGAACGGGTGAAGAATGGCGGCGACCTCCGACCGACGCGTGCTGATCTGCGGGGCGAGCATCGCCGGCCCGGCGCTCGCGTACTGGCTGAACCGATACGGCTACGAGACGGTGATCGTCGAACGCGCCGACGCGCTGCGCACCGGCGGGCAGAACGTCGACGTGCGCGGAGCCGGACGTGAGGTGGTGCGGCGGATGGACCTGGAGTCCGACGTGCGGGCGGCGACCACGGGCGAGGTCGGCACGCGGTTCGTCGACGGCGACGGACGCACGGTCGCGGAGTTCCCGGCCGGCCGCGGCGACTCCGACGGCGCCACCGCCGAGCTCGAGATCCTGCGCGGCGACCTCGCGGAACTGCTCGTGGAACGCACGACCGGACGCACGGAGTACCGCTTCGGCGACCGGGTCACCGGGCTGGAGCAGGATGCCGACGGTGTCACGGTGCGCTTCGAGCGAGCGCCCGAGGAGACTTTCGCCCTCGTCGTGGCCGCCGACGGAATCGGCTCGCGAACCCGCGGGCTCGTCTTCGGCGAGGAGCCGCGGATCCGCTCGCTGGGGCTCGAGACGACGTACGGGACGATCCCGCGCACCGCCGAAGACGACGAATGGTGGCGCTGGTACTCCGCGCCGGGCGGCCGGTCGATCACGCTGCGCCCCGACCCGCACGGCACGATCCGCGCGACGCTGTCGGTGGTCACCGATCGTGCGCGCCCGAGGAGCGAGCGCGGAGATGTGGACGCCCAGCGCCGCCGCCTGCGCGACGTCTTCGCCGACGCCGGCTGGGAGGCGGAACGCGTGCTCGACGCCTTCGACCGCGCCGACGAGCTGTACACCGACGCGATCGGTCAGGTGCGGGCTCCCCGCTGGTCGAGTGGTCGGGTCGCGCTCGTGGGCGACGCCGCGTACTGCGCCTCACCGGTCAGCGGAATGGGGACGAGCCTCGCCCTCGTGGGTGCGTACGTGCTGGCGGGCGAACTGGCCGCCCATGTCGACCACCGCGACGCGTTCGGCGGGTACGAGCGCCTGATGCGTCCCTACGTCGCGCAGGCGCAGAACCTGCCCCCGGGGACGCCGCGGCTGGCCAATCCGACCTCGCGGGTCGGCGTGGGGGCGTTCCGGACCGCGCTGCGGGTGGCATCCACTCCCCTCGCGAAGCGTCTCACGGGGGGACTCTTCACGCCGCCGGCCGACGCCATCGACCTGCCGGACTACGCGCACCTGGGGTGACGTGTCGGTGGGCTCGCGTCACGGGCCTCGCGATCGTGATGCGCCGCATCACAACAGCTTATGTCGGAATAAAGCATAAGGCGGGTAGCGTCGAAGTCACCCCACAGAGAGTGAGCGACGATGCTTCTCGAAAGAGACCTCATCCAGTCCGTCGGATTCCGAAACGTCCGCGAGGGTGACGAGATCACCGGCTTCCAGTTCCGCGTCCGGATGCCGTCGTACCGCGGCATGGCGGCGTCACTGATCGACGGGATCGGCGTGAGCATTCCGGGGCTGGTCGACGTGGCATCCGAGGTACCGCTGTGGACCCTGCAGGGTCGGCAGTACACGCTGGCCGAACTGTGGGACGGCGACGGGGTGCGCTGGCCCCTCGAAGACGCCGCGATCATCACCGTCCCGCTGCCCGGCGGTCTCCCCGACGGCGTGCACGAGCTCTCGATCGATCTGCGCCTGCGCGCCTCGTACATTCCGCTCGAGCACCAGCCGAGCCGCTACCGGGTGACCAAGCACGTCACGCTGGCGCCCGAGGCATCCGGCGCCCCCTTCCGCTACGGCGTCTCGCTCTACAGCTACATGGGCGACTACGGCACGGTCATGGACCTCGAGACCGCCCTCGCCTCGATCGCCGACCTGGGGGCCACCGGCGTCGAGATCCTCGGCGAAGCGCACGTGCCGAACTACCCGCACCCCTCCGACGAGTGGGTCGACGAGTGGTTCGCCCTGCTCGAGAGGTACGGCCTCGAGCCCACCAACCTCGGTTCCTGGATCGACACGCGGCTGCACTCCAGCGGCCCGAACGCCCGCGACATGACGGTGGACGAGGGCGCGGCGGCGCTGCAGCGCGACCTGCGGCTCGCCCAGCGCCTGGGCTTCCGGTTCGTGCGGCCCAAGATCGGCGTCGTGTCGAGCGACCTGATCCCGCACCCCATCTGGACCGAGGTCGTCGAAGCGTCACTGCCGCTGGCCGAGGAGCTCGACGTCATCATCTGCCCCGAGATCCACTCGCCGACCCCCATCAAGCACGAGGTCGTCGACGACTACATCGCCCTCATCCGCCGCACCGGCACGAAGCACTTCGGCCTGCTGCTCGACACCGGCATCTTCCAGGACCGACCGATCCCGCTCGGACCCGGCGAGCTGCCCGGCCAACGCCCGGCGTTCCTCGACGGCATCCACGTCGACCCCGCCGACGTGTTCGACGTGATCGAGAACGTGGTGTTCATCCAGGCGAAGTTCCACGACATCGATGAGCAGCTCGACGACCAGCAGATCCCGTGGGAACCCGTGCTGAAGGCACTCAAGGACGCCGGCTACACCGGGTACCTCTCCAGCGAATACGAGGGGGTGCGGGAGCCCTGGCGTTCGATCGAGCAGGTGCGCCGCCAGCACTCGCTCATGCGGCAGATCGCCGACCGGATCTAAGGACACCCCATGCCGAACGGACTGATTCACGACGACAGCCTGCGCACGCACCCTGACGGGTTCGCGCTGCGCTTGACCATCCCCTGGTACCGCAGCCTCTGGCTCTCGTCGGTGACCTCGCTCGACCTCACCGTCGATGGCGAGCGGGTGGATGCCGACGACCTCCGCGTGGCGTTCGGCGACACCGTCTTCGGGCTCGACGAGCTGCCCGAGCAGAGCGAACGGCTTTGGTTCCTGCAGGAGCACCCGCTGCTGATCGCCCGCCGCGCCGACCCGGTCGCGCTCGGCGAGACCCACGACGTCGTACTGCACGGCGAGCTGCGCCTGCCGTACATGCAGATCGCGCCCGGCCAGGACGGCGGGCCCGGGATGTACGTGCCGAACGTCGTGCACGACGTGAAGACGCTCACCGTCGTCGACGCGGATGCCGGGATCCCCGCGCTCGTGTCGGATGTGACGCCGCCGCCCCCGGCGAGCGACGACGACCCGTTCCAGCTGGGCCTGACCCTGTACTCGGCCAGCGCCGAGTTCCGCGCGGGGTACTTCGACTTCGACGGTCTGCTCGACCGGGTCGCGGAGCTGGGGATCGGTCCCGGCATCGAGATCGTGGCATCCCAGATGGTGCCGACGTACCCCGTGGTCGGCGACGACTTCGCGCGGACGTGGCGGGCGGCGTTCGACCGGCACGGCTTCGTCGCGAGCTCGTTCGGCGCGAACCTCGACATGGGTCGTCGCCGCGATCGCGACATGACCCCCGACGAGGAGTTCGCGTTCTCGAAGCTCATGTTCGAGGGCGCGAAGAAGCTCGGCTTCCCGCTCGTGCGCATCCAGAGCGCCCAGCCCGCGCTGCTGCGCCGGCTGCTGCCCATCGCCGAGGAGCTCGAGCTGAAGCTCGCGTACGAGATCCACGCGCCCATGGGGCCCCACGCCGAGCCGATCCTGCGCGTGCGCGAGACCTACGCCGAGCTCGACTCGCCCCTGCTCGGCTTCGTCGCCGACTTCTCGTCGACCATGCACGCGATGTCGCCGACGCTGCTGCGCGCCGTGCGCCGCGCCGGTCTCGACGACGAGGCGGTGGCGAAGCTGCAGGAGATCTGGGCGACCGATGCCGCGATGCGCGAGCGTCAGCAGGAGTTCCTCGGCTACCTCCGCGGCCGCGACTTCGACCCCGGTCGCCTGGGGTCGTTCGCGCACCTGGCCTTCAACATGCACGGGCACGTCGATCCGCGCGAGTGGGTCGACATCATGCCGCAGATCCTGCACGTGCACGCGAAGTTCTACGACATCGACGAGCAGGGCCAGGAGCCCGCGATCGACTACCCCGAGCTCGTGCGCGTGTTCGTCGAGGGCGGCTACCGCGGCTTCTGGTCGAGCGAGTGGGAGGGTCATGCCTTCGCCGAACTGGGCGAGGTCGACCCGCTGCTGCTCGTGCGGCGCCAGCACGACCTCATCCGCGCGTCGATGAGGGCGGTGACGGCGGCCGTCTGACGGCACCGCGGGGTGCGGCGCGCGTGGGGGCTCGCCGCACCCCGACCGTGGGGGCGACCCCGCCGCGCGATCGGGCGTCGGCTACGCGGGCGCGTGGCCGGCGGCGATGACGCGGCCCGCTTCGGTGAACAGGCCGCGCATCCACTCGTGTTCGGGGTCGCGCGTGTGCGAGGGATGCCACCAGAGCGCGCTCACGAGAGGCGTCGCCGCGAACGGCAGGGGGACGACGCGGATCCCGCCGATGCGCAGCAGGTGCGGGGCGAGGGCCGACTGCACCAGGCCGACCCGGCGGGTGCCGCTGACGAAGTGGCCGACCGACAGGAAGCTCTCGAGCACCACCTCGATGTGCGGCTCGACGCCGAGCTGCTGCACCTGGCGGGCGGCCGAGGTGAAGGCCGATCGCGACTGGAACGTGAGCACCCACGGCATGTCGGCGAGGTTCTGCATCGTCAGGACATCGCTCACGTCGTCGTTGTCGTCGGCGACGACGGCGAGCCAATCGTCCTGCCAGAGATCGAGATACGGCAGGCCCGAGACGGGGCCGTGCGGGATGACCATGGCGTCGGCCGAACGTAAGCGGTTCGCTGCGTCCTCGACGATGCCGGGGTTGTGCAGCATGTAGCGGAACCGCACGCCGGGGGCCTGTTCGGCGGCGAGCTGCGAGACGATCGTGCCGACGGTGACGAAGCCGTAGTCCGATCCGTAGATCGAGAATTCGCGGGTGGACTCCGCGGGCGACCACGATGCCTGGCTCTCGAACACCCGCCGCGCGGCCTCGAGTGCCGTGGTCGTGTGCTCGGTGAGGCGCACGGCGAACGGGGTCAGCTCGTACGTGTTGCCGCGGCGGGCCAGGATCTGGTCGTCGAAGTGGGTGCGCAGGCGCGACAGCGAGGCGCTGAGGGCCGGTTGGCTCAGGTGCAGCCGTTCGGCGGCGCGGGTGACACTGCGCTCCGTGAGGAGGGCGTCGAGCGCGACCAAGAGGTTCAGGTCGAGGCGCGAGAGCGTTGCATGATCGGTCACCACGTCGTGATCCTTCGCTGGGGAGCTGTCCCTGCACTGTATCAATGGCGTCTATGCGGGGCCAGAGCTCATGCCTGACGGCGATGCGGTCGCGGCCTCATCGCCTTATGCGCCGCATCGCGAAGACTTATGTGCGTTTTCGGCGCATCCCACTGATACTGGGACACACAGCACAGGTGCTCCCATCGAAGGGTCCGCCGACAACGTCGTCAGAAAGGCTGTCATGACTCAGCAACGTCGCCTCACGCGCATCGCAGGTCTTCTCGTTGTTCCCGCCACCGCCGCCCTCGTTCTCGCCGGCTGCTCCGGCTCCGGCTCGGGCTCGGGCGACGGGAACGCCGACTCGTTCACCTTCACCTTCGCCACCTCGAACAACCTCGAGAGCCCCTACGAGGCGCTCGCGAAGGCGTACATGGAGGCGAACCCCGACATCACCATCACCACCAACCCCACCCCGAACGACAAGTACGGCGAGACCATCCGCACGCAGTTCCAGGCCGGTAACGCCTCCGACGTCGTGCAGACGACCCCCGGCTCGGGTGACGCCCGCGGTCTCGTCCCCCTCGCCGAGGCCGGCTTCCTCGAGCCGCTGGGCGACACCGCCACCTCGCTCGTCCCCTCCGGCAGCGAACCGCTGTTCGAGATCGACGGCAAGACCTACGGCCAGCCCATGGACTTCACCATCGGCGCCGTCGTCGCGAGCATGGGCACCGCCGCCCAGAACGGCATCGACGAGTGGCCGACCACGATGGACCAGTTCTACGCGGAGTGCGAGACGCTCTCCGGGCAGGGGAAGTCCATGCTCGCGCTCGCCGGTGCGGCCGGCCCCAACGCCGGTCTGACCGCGCAGGGCATCGCCGCCACGCGCGTCTACGAGGTCGAACCCGACTTCAACGCCGAGCGTGCCGCGGGCGACACGACCTTCGCCGAGAGCACCGGATGGAAGGACGCGCTGCAGACGATCATCGACCTGAAGGACCGCGGATGCTTCCAGCCCGGTGCCGAGGGCGGCGGCTTCGACGCCATCACCAACGGACTCGCGCAGGGCACCTCGATCGGCAGCTTCATCCCGTCGGGCTCCGCGGTCGAGATCGCGTCGGCGGCCCCCGCCGAGGCGAACTTCAAGGTGCAGCCGTTCCCGGCCGCCAAGGGAGAGAAGCCGTTCGTGCTCGCCAGCTCGAACTACACGATCTCGATCAACGCGAAGTCCGAGAAGAAGGATGCCGCGGCGGCCTTCGTCGAGTGGCTGTCCACGCCCGAAGCGCAGGAGAAGTACTACGAGGTGTCGGGCCTGCTGCCGATCTCGGAGTACAAGAACCTCGACCTCAGCGACACCATCTACTCCCCGGTCGTCGACATCCTCGCGGAGGGGTCCTACACGACACTCCCCAACAACGTGTGGCCCAACCCGGCCGTGTACGAGGCGCTGCAGGTGGGCGTCCAGGGCCTGCTGACCGGTCAGACGCAGATCGATCAGGTGCTGCAGAACATGGACAACGCCTGGGGCGAGTGAGCCCGTTGGATGCCGACGACGAGACGATGACGAGAAGGACATGAGCACAACACTCCGAAGCGGACAACAGGTCGCTACCGAGACCGAGCGCGTGGTCCTTCCCCGGCGCGGGGGGCGCGGTCGCCGCGTCCCCCCGCCCCGCCGGTCGGGTCAGCTGAAGTTCGGCTACTGGTGGTGGGCACTGCCCGGCATCGTCTTCGTCCTCGGCATCCATTACCTCGCCACGGGGATCGGCGGCTTCTTCGCCTTCACGAATTGGACGGGGATCGGGGCCTTCGAGATCGTCGGGCTCGACAACTTCGTGCGGATCTTCCAGGACCCGACCAAGATCGGCGCCCTCGGGAACACCCTGTTCCTGGCCTTCGGCTCGGTCATCATCAGCAACATCCTCGGGCTGGGCATCGCGGTGGGTCTGAACCGCGGACTCAAGTCGCGGTACATCCTGCGCACGCTCTTCTTCATGCCGGTGGTGCTCAGCCCCCTCGCCACCTCGTACATCTGGAAGTTCATCTTCGACTTCAACGGCCCGCTGAACGTGATCCTGCGGGGAGCGGGGCTCGACTCCGTCGCCCGCGCCTGGATCGCCGACCCCACCTGGGCGATCTGGACCGTCCTGGTCGTGCTGGTGTGGCAGAACATCGGCTTCGCCATGGTGATCTACATGGCGGGACTGGCGGCCGTGCCGGTCGAGATCGAAGAGGCGGCGGCCATCGACGGCACCACCGTCTGGCAGCGCTTCTGGCACATCACGCTGCCCTCCATCCGCCCGGCGGTCGCCATCGCGACCACGCTCGGTCTCGTCAACGGTCTGCGCGTGTTCGATCAGATCATGGCCCTCACCGGCGGCGGACCTGCCGGGGCCACCGAGAATCTGGCCACGCAGGTCTACAAGCAGTCGTTCGCCCTGGGCAACTTCGGCTACGGCGCCGCCCTGGCGCTGCTGCTGACCGTGATCATCCTCGTCTTCGCCGTCATCCAGCAGCGCGCCACCGCCGAGCGCCCCGAGGAGAACTGACATGTTCCGCTACACCAAGCTCACCGCGTTGCGCGAGGTCGGCTTCTGGCTGGTCGCCCTGGTCTTCCTCCTGCCGTTCTACTTCCTCGTCACCACGGCGCTGAAGTCCGACCGCGAGGTCATCACGTCGTCGACGCTCGCCCCGCCCTCGGCCCCGGACTTCGGCAACTTCGCCAAGGTCCTCACGGCCACCGGCAACGCGAACGTCATCCAGGGCCTGCTCAACAGCGTGATCATCACGGCCGGCAGCATCTTCCTCATGGTGTTGCTGGGCTCGCTCACCGGCTACGTGATCGCTCGCAGCACGCGGCGCTGGAGCCGCGGCGTCTACTACCTGTTCCTCGTCGCGATCATCCTGCCCACGCAACTGGGGACGGTCCCGCTGTACATCGGGGCGCGCTCGATCGGCCTGACCGGTTCGGTGTGGGGGATGATCCTGCTCTACAGCGGCATGCTGCTGCCGCTCGCGATCTTCCTCTACGCAGGGTTCTTCCGCGGCCTCGGCACCGAGTACGAGGAGGCCGCGACCATCGACGGCGCGAGCCGCACGCAGATCTTCTTCCAGGTCGTGCTTCCGCTGATGTCGCCCGCGACCGGAACGGTGGCGATCCTCGCCGGCCTCATCGTGTGGAACGACTTCTTCACCTCGCTGATCTTCCTCGGGGGATCGGCGAACCAGACCCTGCCGGTCGCCATGTACTACTACATCGGTTCGCTGGTCTCGGCCTGGAACCAGATCTTCGCGATCGTCATCGTCTCGATGATCCCGATCCTCGCCTTCTACCTCTTCGCCCAGAAGCGCTTCATCCAGGGCTTCGCCGGCGGCTTGAAGGGCTGACGCCTTCTCCTCGCGGGCTGAGCCCGCCCACAGGGATGCCGCGGAGCGCGGCATCCGTCGATCGTCGCGCCCGCGCCCCCCGAAAGGACACCCCGTGTACCAACTCGCCCCCAACATCGAGCTCCTCTTCACCGAGGCCGGCGACTACCACGACCGCGTGCGCGCGGCGGCGGCGGCGGGCTTCGACGCCGTGGAGATGTGGGGTCCGACCGGTGTCGACGCCCCCTCGACCCCCAAGGACCTGCCGGCGTTGAAGGCCGCGCTCGAAGAGACCGGTGTGCAGCTGACCGCTCAGCTCGCCGAGCCCCGCACGCAGTTCATGATCCCGCCGTGGGACCACTCCGAGTTCTTCCGCAAGCTCGACGAGGGCGTCGAGATCGCCCGCGACCTGGGCTGCCCGCGCATGGTCGTGGGAAGCGGAACCGGCTTCGGCGGGTGGAAGCGCCAGGTGCAGCTCGACAAGCTCGTCGAGATCTACCAGAAGGCCATCGCCCAGATCGACGGATCGGGCATCGGCCTGGTACTCGAGCCGGTGAACGTGCGCGTCGACCACCCGGGGTCGCTGCTGGACCGCACCTCGGAGGCCGTGTACGTCGCCCGCGGCGTCGCTTCGCCGCACTTCGGCGTGCTGTACGACATCTACCACTCGGCCGTTGAGGGCGAGGACATGCGGGCCGAGCTCGAGAACGCCGGCGACCTCGTGCACTACGTGCAGCTCGCCGACGCTCCCGGCCGCGGCGAGCCCGGCACCGGCGAGCTCGACTGGACCGAGCGTTTCGGGCTGCTCCGCGCCAGCGGTTACGACGGCCCGGTGGGCCTGGAGTACTACCCGACCACCGCGTCGGAGGCCTCGGTCGCCCACGTCGTCGAGATCGCGCGCTCGGCATGAGCGCCCGGCAGTACCCCGGTTCGGTCGACGTCGTCATCGTCGGCAGCGGTCCGACGGGAGCCGCGTACGCGCGGATCCTGTCGGAGCGGGCGCCGGGTGCGACCATCGCGATGTTCGAGGTCGGTCCGACCGTGTCGAACCCTCCCGGTGCGCACGTGAAGAACATCGCCGACCCCGCGGAGCGCGCCCGCGCGCAGGCGGCGTCGGAGGGCCCGGGGGAGCGCGGAGCCAAGGTCGCCAACCCCGGCGCGGCGAAGGCCGGGGTGCGCGGCGCACGGCCCGGAACCTACCTGCTCGACGACGGCTACGCGTTCGACGGTGAGGACGGCATGCCGGTCGCGGCGATGTCGAGCAACGTCGGCGGCATGTCGGCGCACTGGACGGGCGCCTGCCCGCGCCCGAACGACAGCGAGCGCATCGGCTTCCTGCCCGACCTCGACGAGCTGCTCACCGAGGGCGAGCGGCTGCTCGGGGTGCGTACCGACGCGTTCGATGGGGCACCCTTCGGCGCGATCGTGCGCGAGCGCCTCTCCGCGGCGGTCGACGAGGGCCGCGTGGAGGCCACGAGAGTGCAGCGGATGCCGCTGGCCGCGCATCGCCGCGACGACGGCCGCCTGGTGTGGTCGGGGTCCGACGTGGTGCTCGGCGACGTCACGCGCGAGAACCCCGGGTTCACGCTGATCGACGAGTCGCTCGTGACCTCGGTCGTGGTGACGGCGGGGCGGGCGGCGGGCGTGGTCGTGCGCGACCTGCGTTCGGGTGAGGAGCACGAGGTCGCGGCGCGATTCGTCGTGGTCGCCGCCGACGCCCTCCGCTCGCCGCAGCTGCTGTGGGCCTCGGGCGTGCGTCCCGACGCCCTCGGCCGCTACCTCAACGACCAGGCGCAGATCGTCTTCGCGGCCCGCCTACGCGACATGCCGCCGCTGGGCGCCGACGCGCCCGCCACGGGACTCGCCGAGTACAGCGGTGTCAGCTGGGTGCCCTTCATCGACGGCTCGCCCTTCCACGGGCAGATCATGCAGCTCGACGCCTCGCCGATTCCCCTCGCCGAAGACGATCCGGTCGTGCCGGGCTCGATCGTGGGGTTGGGGTTGTTCTGCGCGAAGGACCTGCAGGCCGACGACCGGGTGGCGTTCGACGACGCGCACGTCGACGGCTACGGGATGCCGGCCCCGCGCATCCACTACCGGCTCACCGCCCGCGACCACGAGGTCATCGAGCGGGCGCGGCGCGAGATCGTGCGCCTGGGTGAGGCCGTCGGCGATCCCCTCGACAGCCGACCGTTCACGCTGCCCCCCGGATCGTCGCTGCACTACCAGGGGTCGACGCGGATGGGCGTCGCCGACGACGGCACGAGCGTGTGCGACACCGACAGTCAGGTGTGGGGCATGCCGGGGCTCTTCGTGGCGGGAAACGGCGTCATCCCGACGTCGACGGCGTGCAATCCGACGCTCACCTCGGTGGCGTTGGCGGTGCGCGGAGCGCGGAAGATCGCGGCATCCCTCACCTGATTTCCTTGCTTATGCAGGAAACAGACATTAGAATGTAGAAATCAAGACAAAGAGGTCTGCGGCTTCGGTCGCACCGACGAGGAGGTCATCGTGATCCCGGATCGCATCATCGAGCAGGGGACGCTCACCGCCCGGAACGGGCGCGCGTCGGTGGAGGTGCGCCTGCCCTGGTACCGGGCGCTGCCGGCATCCTGCATCTCGGGAGCCACACTGACCGTCGATGGCGTCGAGGCGCCCGCCGACTCCCTGCGGTGGAGCATGAACGGCGAGGAGTTCACCTTCGCCGAGATGAAGACGAACACCGAGCAGTGGTGGTTCCCCACCGACTCCGCCGTGCTGTCGGGGGATGTCCCCGCGGATGCCGGAGAGCACGAGGTGCGCGTCGATCTCGAGCTCTACATCCCCTACATCATCATCGCCGACGACCAGGTGCTCCACATCGAGGAGCACGACACCAAGACGATGACCGCTCGCCAGGTCGAGGAGGCCCGCGCATGACCGCTCAGCAGAAGGGCACCCCCATCCAGGGCGTCACCCTCTACAGCTTCACCCGCGCCTTCCACGGCCGCGAGTACGACCTCGACCAGCTGATCCGCAAGACCGCGGCCGAAGGCTTCGGTCCGGGACTGGAGATCATCGGCTTCTCGAGCTTCCGCGGCTTCCCCGAGATCGACGACCGGTTCGCCGGCCGCTTCAACGACCTCATCGACGAGGTGGGGCTCGTGCGCACCTCGCTCGCGGTCAACGCCGACATCGGCCTGCGGCCCGACGCGCTCATGAACCAGGACGAGCTCCTCGCCTACATGCGCAAGCAGATCGCGGCGGCAGCGAAGCTCGGCTTCCCCATCGCCCGCGTGCAGATCTCGATCACCCCCGACTCGATGGAGGCCCTCGCCCCCATCGCCGAGGAGTACGGCGTCACGCTCGCCCTCGAGGTGCACGCCGACCAGTACGCCTCGCACCCGCGCATCCTCGCGCTCCGCGACCGCTACGAGAAGGTCGGGTCGCCCTTCCTCGGCTTCACGATGGACTGGGGTGCCACGGTCAGCGGCTTCGCCCCCTCGCTCATCGAGGCGTACCGCCGCCGCGGGGCCTCGGAGGAGCTGCTCTCAGCCGTCGTCGCCCTGTGGGACGAGTACTACGAGCAGGGCCCGCCGGCCGACCAGGCCGAGCACGGCCAGCGCTTCGGCCGCTTCATCGGACTCGGCCACCAGTACGGCCGCCCCGACCTCGGCATCGACTTCGGCATCAACGGCACCGGGCTCTTCGGCCCGGCGCGCGTCGACGACTGGCTCGAGATCATGCCGTGGGTGAAGCACGTGCACGGCAAGTTCTTCGGCATCGACGAGAACGGCCAGGAACCCTCGGTGCCCGTCGCCGACCTCATCACCCTGCTGGTGGACAACGGATACAGCGGCGCCGTCTCGAGCGAGTACGAGGGCTGGCACTGGAACCACTGGCAGAGCCCGTTCGAGATCATCCGGGGCGAGCAGCTCGTGCAGCGGGCGGCGGCCGAAGCGGCCGGTTCGCGCATGATCACGGATGCCGCCGAGGCACGCCGCGCCCTCGACGCGCACCTCTCGCACGCCGTACGTGCCTGACCCCTCCCTTCGCGCACCCTCGCGCATCTCCTCTCCGCGCCCCCGCGCGCACCCGACTTCGCGCACGCACGTGCGCATCTGAAAGGACCCCTCACATGAGTGACGGCATCGCCGGAACCGGCATCAAGCTCGGCACCACGCTCTACTCGATGACCAGCGAGTTCGCCGCGGGGCAGTACACCCCCGAGACCCTCATCAAAGAGGTGCACGACCAGGGCATCGGCCCGGGCGTCGAGTTCAACTTCGCGCAGCTGCTGCGCTCGTACCCCGACGTCGACGCCGACTTCGTGAAGCTCTGGTTCGACTCGCTCGAGAAGTACGGCCTCGAAGCCAGCGCCGTCGGGACGAACCTCGACATGGGCCGCCGCAAGAGCCGCGACATGACGCTCGACGAGGAGCACGACTTCCTCGCCCGTCAGCTGAAGGCCGCGCACACCCTCGGCTTCAAGAAGATCGTCATCCGCTCGCACGGCAAGGAGCTGCTGCGGAGCCTGCTCCCCCTCGCCGAGAAGTACGACCAGAAGCTCGGGTACGAGATCCACGCACCGTCGGGGCCCAACGACCCGAAGGTGCTCGAGATGCGCGAGATGTACGAGGAGCTGCAGTCGGACCGCCTCGGCTTCACCGCCGACTTCTCGTCGACCATGCACTCGCTGTCGCCGACGCTACTGCGCACCCTCGGGCAGATGGGCATGGACGAGAAGCACTTCTCGGTCATGGACGAGATCTGGCACGAGCCCACGCCCATGCACGTGCGCAACCAGAAGTTCGAGGACTACCTCTCGGGCGAGGGCGTCGACTTCCTGCGCTTCGGACCCTTCACGCGTCTGGCCTTCAACATGCACGGTCTCGTCGCTCCGGAGGAGTGGCTCGACATCATGCCGCAGATCTTCCACGTGCACGCGAAGTTCTACGACATCGGCGCCGACGGCGAAGAGCCGGCCATGGACATCCCGCGCATCGTGAAGCAGTTCGTGCTCGGCGGGTACGAGGGCTACCTCTCGAGCGAGTGGGAAGGCCACGCGTTCAGCGACCTCGGCGAGAGCGACCCGATCGACCTCGTCAAGAAGCAGCACACGCTCATGCGCACGGCCATCGAAGACACCGTCGCGGAGCAGTCGGCCGCGCATCAGCCCGCCTGAACCGTCGCGCACACGAAGGAGTGAGCATGTCGAACACCGCCACCGAAGCATCCGTCGCCGATCTGATCGCCGAGGTCGCACGCCTGCGCGACCAGGTCGTGGCCGCCCACGCCCTGGCGCAGCGCGCCGAGGACCGCGGGCAGGTCGAGAACCTGTTCAACCGGTACATGTACCTGCACAACGCGTTCGAGGACGAGCAGATCATCCCGCTCTGGGTGAAGGAGGGCACCGAGGGCATTCGGGCGCGGTACACGAACGCCGGCCAGTACACGACCTGGCAGAGCGTCACCGACTACCACCGCGGACGCCCGCACCCCGAGGGCAAGCTCATCCTGCACTCGACGAACACCCCGGTCATCGAGGTGGCCGCCGACGGCGAGACCGCCAAGGGCGTCTGGATGATGGCGGGCACCGAGTCGGGCCTGACCGACCCGACGGTCGCCGAAGCGTTCCCCGACATGTACTCGCCCACCGAGGTGCTCGGCAAGAAGGTCTGGGCGCACTGGGTGTGGTGCAAGTACGCCATCGACTTCCGCAAACAGGACGGCGAGTGGAAGTTCTGGACCTTCCGCTGCTACGAGCTCGCCCGCGCCCCCTTCGAAGAGAACTGGGTCAGCTTCGGCCTGAAGAACCAGGGCGCGTTCGACCTCGACCTCATGTACTTCGGCGACGACGGCAAGCCCGTGTTCATGCCGCCGGCCGATGAGCCGGTGCGCGACACCAACCACCCCTACAGCCCCGAGACCACGCAGAAGCTCGAGCCGGCGCCGCCCGTCGCGCACGCGAGCTTCACCGACACGTTCGCCTAGGAGACACCATGGCCACCCACAACTCCCTCTTCGCCGAGAAAGACGTCCGACGCACCGACGACGGCCTCGCCGTCTCGGTGCAGCTGCCCTGGTACCGCAGCCTCTGGCTGTCGGCCGTCGACAACGTCGGCGTCACGGTGAACGGCGTCGCCGTCGCCGCCGACGACCTGCGCTTCTCGCTCGAGGGCCGCGAATATCGGATCGAAGAACTGCCCGAGCAGTCCGAGACTCTCTGGTTCGTCGCCGACCGCCCCGACGTGCTCATCCACCTCGACACCCCGCCGGCGGCGGGCGAGACCGTCACCGTCGAGGTCGTCCTGACCATGCGTCTGCTCTACATGCAGATCATGCCGGGCGCCGACGGCGGCCCCGGCCGCTACGTCACCAACCGCGTCCCGGTCGAGCGCGAACTGGTCCTGGCATGACGAACGCCCAGCCCCTCCGCGTGGCCATGATCGGCTACGGCTTCATGGGCGCCGCCCACTCCGTCGGGTGGCGCCAGGCGCCGCGCATGTTCGACCTGCCGCGCGCGGTCGAGATGACCGTGGTCGTCGGACGCAACGCGGATGCCGTGGCCTCGGCCGCCGCGAAATGGGGCTGGGCCGAGTCGGCCACCGACTGGCGCGAGGTCATCGCGCGCGACGACATCGACATCGTCGACATCGTCACGCCCGGGGAATCCCACGCCGAGATCGCGATCGCCGCCCTCGAGGCCGGTAAGCACGTGCTCTGCGAGAAGCCGCTGGCCAACACCGTGGCCGAAGCCGAAGCGATGGCCGAGGCGGCCGGGCGCGCCCGGGCTCGTGGCATCCGGTCGATGGTGGGCTTCACCTACCGCCGGGTTCCCGCCGTCACGCTGCTGCGCGACATGATCGCCGAGGGAGCCGTCGGCACCGTGCAGCAGGTGCGCGCGGCATACCGCCAGGACTGGCTCGTCGACCCCGAGACGCCGCTCGCCTGGCGTCTGCAGAAGGAGCACGCCGGCTCCGGGGCGCTCGGCGACATCGGCGCGCACATCATCGACATGACGCAGTTCGTGACCGACCTCGGGGTGGAGAGGGTCTCGGGCACGATCGACACGATCGTGGCCGAACGGCCCCTGCCCACCGACGGGTCGATGGGACTGTCGAAGGGGGCGGCGGGCATCGAGAGAGGCGCCGTCACCGTCGACGACGTCGCCCTCTTCACCGGACGCCTCACGAACGGCGCACTCGTCTCGTTCGAGGCGACGCGCTTCGCGACCGGGCGCAAGAACGCCCTGACCATCGAGGTGTCGGGTGATCGCGGCGCGCTCGCGTTCGACCTCGAAGACCTCAACAGCCTGCGGTTCTACGACCGCACCGCCCCCGAGGGGCGCCAGGGCTTCACCCAGGTGCTCGTCACCGAGCCGCAGCACCCCTACGTCTCGGCGTGGTGGCCCGCCGGCCACATGCTCGGCTACGAGCACGGCTTCAGCCACCAGGTCGTCGACCTCGTCGAGGCGATCGCCGCCGGCACCGACCCCCACCCCTCGTTCGACGACGGCCTGCGCGTGCAGCGCGTGCTCGACGCCGTCGAGCGCAGCAGTGCCGCCGACTCCGCGTGGACGCGCGTCGGCTCGCCCGTTCCCGCTCTCTGAAAGGACCGCCGCCATGGCCCGCCCGATCACCCTGTTCACCGGCCAGTGGGCCGACCTGCCCTTCGAAGAGGTCGCCCGCCTGGCGGGCGAGTGGGGCTACGACGGCCTCGAGATCGCCTGCTGGGGCGACCACATCGACGTCTCGCGCTGGGACGATGCCGACTACGTGCAGTCGCGCCTCGACATCCTCGAGAAGAACGGCCTGAAGGTCTGGACGATCTCCAACCACCTCGTCGGCCAGGCCGTCTGCGACGATCCCATCGACGAGCGGCACCACGACATCGTGCCTTCCCGCGTCTGGGGCGACGGGGACGCCGAGGGAGTGCGGCAGCGGGCGGCGGAAGACCTCAAGAACACGGCACGGTTCGCCGCGAAGCTCGGGGTCACGACGGTCACCGGCTTCACCGGGTCGAGCATCTGGAAGTACGTGGCGATGTTCCCGCCCGCCTCCGACGCCATGATCGAGCGCGGCTACGAGGACTTCGCCGCGCGGTGGCATCCGATCCTCGACGTGTTCGAAGAGGTCGGCGTGCGCTTCGCGCTCGAGGTGCACCCCTCCGAGATCGCCTACGACTACTGGACCGCGAAGAAGACCCTCGAGGCCATCGGCCACCGCCCGAGCTTCGGCTTCAACTTCGACCCGTCGCACTTCGTCTGGCAGCAGCTCGACTCGGTCGCGTTCGTGCTCGACTTCGCCGATCACATCTTCCACGTGCACTGCAAGGAATCCACGACGAACCTCGACGGTCGCAACGGCGTCCTCGGCTCGCACCTCTCGTGGGACAACCCGCGCCGCGGGTGGACCTTCGT